>JAZKCF010000078.1:0-6079 GCA_040388195.1 Pseudomonadota bacterium | reverse complement strand
TCTTGGTAGCTGATCCTTCTCCATAGTTCAAGCCGCTGAAACACATAAAGAGCCACTAGCTTAACTTGCCACGTTTCCCTCAGTGGCACTCCCTAAACTGCAATCTCTTCTACAGTAGCCCCCGAGGCAACAGCTACTACCGCCACATCACTCTTTGGCATACCGACGTTATTCCCGATGTCATTGGCTACGGGTGCCGCCTTAGCTTCCTCATCGACCGCAACAATAATGTCCTCCTCATTTTCGGTCGTTACATTGATACGTTTCCGCAATCCTTTCGCCAATCCAAAAGCAGTGCTAGCCACCGACTTCAGCAAACGATCCACTCGCGAGAATTCTTTATCGCAATCAGCATTAGTGATATAGCGGCGCAACCGTTGATACTCCAGCAGGCTCATTAGCCGATCCGCTTTCATGATGAGTTCAAGGTAAGTTCCACAATAGGGAGAAATGATTTCCGCTGGGACTAGGAGCGGCCCCGTGCCGTAGCGAACGGATTGACTGACACCGTTATCTTTTAGTATCTGTTCCGCAGCGCGTGTGTATTGATCGATTTCCTTTGTCGCTGCACCGATAGCTTCAGCGACAAGCTGGCCAGCCTGTTCGATCAGTTCAGGAAATTCCCGCAGCCGAACGTTGGCTCGAGCATGCACCTCCATATAATGCAGGTTGTATGCCGTTGGTCCGTAATAGCGCAGAAAGTGACTTTTGATCTTTGGATGAAAAAACGCACACGGCTCGATATCACGCGCGCCTTCCGCGCTGGCCAACCAATCGCGTCGCGCCAATCGTGCGTAATATTTCGAATTTATGCCGGGTAAGGTCGCCAGCTTCTGGAATAAATCAAGATCGGGACGACCCACACGATCGAGTGCTTCGCTAACGGCGAGACGGTAAAATTCCGCAAACGGTAGTTTTTCTTCCATCGCTGGCCTTTCTGAAGACGAATTGATCATTCAGTAATGGTGCGACGAAATCACAATAGAAAGAAAGCCGAAACCGACCCCGTTTTTTATGGCGGTTTTGACGCAAACCATTTTTTAAATGGCAGCCTTTAACCCCTCCTTCTCATGTTTTCTACTCTGAAAATAGCTTGCCGCGACGAAAAAAATGGTTCTTGACCTCATACGATTTGACACCCTAAACACGCCATTGATCCTGTTGACATCTATCGCCGTAGCGCGTTAATGTTGCTGCCACGGATTAGCTGGCGATCCGTGTTTCTGTAAGCAGCGAGCGATCTGGCGTTACTACACTGCGCACTTCCGCGCGAAATCCCCGAGTTTTCGAGAGCGCATTCGTCTGTGTGCATCAGACGCATGTGCTTTCTCGCGTTCGTGGTCGCCATGACCACACGCAATTATCGAACTGGTAGCTGACCCACCAGTCCGGCCGCGCAAGCGGTTTCAAGTCAGCGATCCTAGCGTCCGGCATTCGCCGGCATTCTCCATCCCTCAGGGGCAACAGCCCCTCCGGGACGCTGCTTGCCTTCTGTTTTTAATCGGAGGTAAGCATGATGAGCGTGGACGTTGTTCGCCCTATAAAGGCATCCACTTTTTTGGAGTTCTCCCCCCAACCGTTTCAACTGGATCCTAGCGAACGTATCGACCGAGACAAGCCCGTTGTTCACAACGAGCAGGCGCCGGTTCATTCCGCTGCCTGGTCTTTGCAAGAGATCACTGTTTTAGCGCAGCAATTTGTCGACCGAACCGAGCATCTGCTAGATGCAGCTCATCCTCCCGCCTGGGAAGACGAGGACGACATCTTTGACGGCGAAATATTTGCTGAAGAGCAAACAAAGGCTGCCGAGCCGTCGCAGAAAAATCTCACGATCTCGGAGAAGCGAGAAATCCTCCACAGCATCTTCGCGCATGAGTTTTCGTCAGCCGAGGATGCGAAGGATGATCCCCTGTCGTATCTGGGTTTAGCGCTTTACTACCGACGGCAATTGCTTGACGAGAAAACAACGCTAGCGGACAAGCGCGAAATCCTGAAGCGGATCTATACGCAAGAACCGCCAAAGTGGATCGACGATGAGATTGTGATGCTGCATTTCATCCTTCTCGACCAATGCCGATACCTCTCCCGCGCCAGTTCCAACGTGGAGCGCAAAAAAGATTTGCTGCAATGGATCTTCACCGATACCGCGCTGGAGGACAAACCCTTCTCATTCAAAAACAGCGTGATGTTGGTGACGAATAATCCGCCGCAATTCGGTGCTGTATATGCACGAGTGAAGGAATGCTTAAGTGAATTGGTTCCTGGTTGGATCGAAGCATCTGTTCGCAACAAGCAAATCGGCCTGTCTCATCAACCGGATCTCTTCACGACCGGCTAAACAAAACGAGTATTCGCGGGAGAGGCGTTCTCTCTCCCGCACTATTTTTTCTAGGGAGGTTTACCGCTTGCGCATTCGCTGGGTGCGCAGCCGATAAACATTCCGACCGGTTTGTTCTTCCCATCAATGGGGAGATCGGGAGCTGGCATTCCACTGGGACTCGTCCTAGCAAGCCAGCGATTCGGAGTTTCGGTTTCGAAAGAACCGATTATTAACAGGAGACGCAGCATGGATAGCACCCAACCCATCAGTAAAGGCCGGACCGTTCTGGCGATTCTATTTCTATTACTGATCTTCGGTCTCGTCGGTCACTGGGATTACGAGGATGCGCTCGTGACCGAGCATATGGTCACGCAAACGACTGCACGAACGCTGATGTGCGAGGAAAAAGCGGACAACGCGATTCGCGAAGACAGTCAAGTAAATCCTCGCATGGTCAATGTAGCTGACCACCGTTTCAATGAGCAAGCCGAAGAAATTTTCGTCTTGAGTTGCATCGCCGTCACCAACTAAAAGGAGACCAATATGTATGGCGCAATGATTGATTCCCGTGGTGCGTTTGGCGGCCTTATTCAAGTACGCAAGCTTGATGATATTGAGTTTCTGGTGAAGGAAAGTGAAGTGGTTACCGGCAAGCCTGGCCGACAATTTGTCATCAGCGGCGCCGACCGCATTCATTACCGAATCCAGTGGAATCCGAGCGGTTACCAAATTCAACGTCTTGATGCTGCCGGCAACCCGACCAGCACCCTGTACATGAAACCGGAGTCGCTAGACGAGCATAGCTTGGGTGACGCCATGCGAGAAGGATTTCTCTTTACGCACACGCTCACGCAGTAAGTAATTTTTCTATTTAACCCAGACGGGGCAATCCCCGTTTGGGGATGTGCCGTCAGCAAGCAAGGAGCATTTCATGCAAGTACGAGTACAAATCGACGAGCAAGGCGCATTGCGCAATCAACGGTACGCATTTTCCGACCGATACACGCTGATTTCGGAATTGATGCAGAACGCAAGACGAGCAGGTGCAACAAAGGTGTGCATCGATTATGACGCGCAGTACAAGAAATTAAAGGTTAGCGACGACGGCTGCGGCATTGCCGATTTTCAAAAACTGATGACGTTTAACGATTCCGGCTGGGATAAAGAGACTTGTACTGAAGAACGTCCATTTGGGATCGGTTTTTCCAAGTGTCTCTACTCGGCAAGCCGCTGCATCGTTAGATCGCTCGGTCGGCAGGTAGATTTTCTTACGAATAGCGCTCTTGAACAATCTTGGATCGATGTAACTACGGTAGATACTGAACCAGGTACGCAAATCACTTTGTACGACGTCGATTTGCCGTTTTTGGAGAAGCGAATCTTCGAGCTTGCGGAAGGTTTTGCGATTCCTGTGATATTCAACAGCCAGGATGTGCCAAGGCCGCACGCGGCCGACGCATTGCCGTATATAGAGACGGAAATTGGTCGGATATGGCTAAAAGGTACAGATGACGGCGAGTCGACACGCGACACTGTTATTTATCTTCAAGGTTTTTGTGTACGCAAGCCGCTCTATCACTACCAGGCAAATCAACTGCTCTGCAATGTCGTGCATCTGGATTCAAAACGCTTCACTGCACGGCTACCGGATCGAGACCAGTTGATTGATGAAGATGAACAGAAGGTGATTATCGACCAAACGATCAAAGCGTGCTGGCGAGAAGTGCTCATGGAGAAAAAATCCACGCTTCCCGCCGTCGACTTTGTCGATAGATTCCTCCCTACCCTACGGACTTGGGGACATATCGACCTCTTGAACGATGTGCCGGTACTACCAAGGCAATTATGTAAGCGAATTGTCGATTATCCCTATCAGGAAGGCATGAGTGATCGGGATTATCTGAGCATCGTCGACAAGCACATCACTCGGGAAACGGTAGAGCAAGGAGGAGAGACGCTGATTGATTTGGATGATACCAACGAAGACAACATGGCTTACTGGATGTATGCGTGGGCTCGAAACTTCGTGGTATTCGACAATTACTTAGCGGATGGACATTGGGTCAACAAACATGTCCGCAGCCTCGAAAACAACGAGAGAGTAATCGAGATCGTCACAGAGCAGTGCCGTGCAGAATTTTCTAGCCGCTGGATATGGCCCACGGTGGTGATCTGTGAATCCTATGCCATCACGATCGGCGGCGTGCGGGTTGAAATCGACGATGTCGCGCTCTACCACGGTGCGCTCGCCATCATCCCACGTCACGAAGTATCAGGCGCTGTATGTGGTCAGATATCGGACTACATTGATGAAAACGATCAGCACTTCCAAGACGATCGAGAAGCCGATATGGACGCTCTGCTCACGCTTATCCGACGGTTGCGTGCGGTAGATCCAGAGTCGACGATGCGTTCTTTGCTAGCCGAGTTGGCATTAGAGAAATACCCGCTGCTCCAAGGTAAAACCTTTACCGTTTTGGTGGGAGATAAACCTGACGCACATGGCATAACCCTCGTCGCTTGACGAGCGTTATCCGGAGAGAAGGCCCGCAAGGGTTTTCTTTCCCGATCGAATCATCAAGGTTCGATCCGGAAAGAATTCCTGCAGGCAGCTGACAGGCCTGCGGAAGTGCGGCAACGCATATCCCAAGTCAGCGATATCGAGCATCCCGGCTAACGCCGGGCATTTCTACATTTTCAATTCGCGGCCCGTGGCTTCGCTACGATCCACCGCATTCCGCTTGCTTCTGCACAAGAGATGCGCCCAGTGGGCGTATCGGTGCTGCGCGAGCGTCATTTTCAGGAGTGAATGATGAATAAATACGATCTTTCCAATTTTCGCGTGATTCGCCGCAGTGGACAATCGGTCGGCTTTGACGCATCCAAGATTCGGAACGCGATTGCCAATGCGTTTCTGAAAGATGCCGAAGGTCAACCGCGCCGTCGCGGAAGCCTTGCCTTATCGGCGTCCGAACACGAAAAAATCGATCGATTCACCGAGCAAGCCGTCATTGCGGTCACCGGCCACAAAACAGCTGGCGCGGCAATCGGCATTGAGGAGATTCAAGATCAAGTCGAGCTAGCGCTGATGCGTGCCGGCGAACATGAAGTAGCGCGTGACTACGTAATGTTCCGCGCACGTCGTGCCGAGCAACGCAATGCAGCGCAAGCTGTTGAGCACCCAGCAGAGCAATCGATTGCCATGATCGATGGCGATGAGAGACAGCTGATCGACTGCCACTTCATTACCGGCTTGGTTATGGAAGCCTGCGAAGGCATTCCCGAGGCCAACCTGGAGCCAATCATCGAGCAGGTGATGCGGGATATTTACGACGGCATACCACGCGAGAAAGTTGACGAAGCCGTTCTTCTTGCATCGCGTTCGTTAATCGAGCTGGATCCGGCCTATGGGCTGGTGACCGCGCAGATTTTCTTGCGCATGGTTCGCAGAGAAGTGTTGGGCGTAGCGGTGTCGCCAGCAGAGATGTCGATGTTGTATCCGATTCAGTTGATCGACATGGTGGAGCAAGGCATCGAAGCCGGAAGGCTGGACCCGCGTTTGCAAACGCAATTCGATTTGTCTCGACTCGGCGCAGCCTTACGACCGGAGCGTGATATGCAGTTTCGTTACATCGGATTGCAGACGCTCTACGATCGGTACTTCATTCATGTGGAGGACCGACGTATCGAGTTGCCGCAAACATTTTTCGGCTCTACGCGTCTTTGCGTGGAATTGTAAATATCATGGATGTCGAGGGG
>JAZKCF010000077.1:0-16597 GCA_040388195.1 Pseudomonadota bacterium | reverse complement strand
CGGGTGGTGTGGCAGGGGATCGACCAGTTACACTGGTCGCCCCTATGCCGATTTACTAGAACTCATTTCATTACGTCTAGCACTACATCCGAAAGCAGTCCGGCGTAATCTTTAGAGCATTTATGAAATGAGCGTCTAGATACCGTCACTTTGCGTGGTTCTTCAATTCCGCGCGCGCTTCACTCATTTCCTGCTCGTACGTCGCTTTAGCCTCTTTCAAACAGCCTCCCCGTTCCTTAGCATTCAATGTTGCGCACTCGCGTCGGGCTTCCTTATAAGCGCCGCCGGCTTCGCGAGTCGCGGTAGTAAATAGCTGGCGCGGCGTGACGTCCGGTATTGAGCTGTTTTCAAGTTGACGATCTTCCTCTGAAGTTAGTGCAAAAGCACTAGTCGCCATAGAAAGTAATACGGCGGTTAGCATGGGCAATAACAGTTTGTTTGGTTTCATTCTCATAAATCCTTTTGGTTATCGGTAAGCGTGGGCAAGTATGTGAAGCATCGAGGATTGTTTTCGCTAAGAAGCTGTGCCGGGCAGTGCTTCCGGTGCTTAACTTTAACGATGCATGGCCGTTATTTCAATAGGACTCATAGCTTCCACGCATACATCACGGCTGTCTGTACGCTGACGCACGCAGTGCACGGCCTGGCTGCCACGCAGATTTTTGTATGTGCGTCACCGCACCGACTCTCCCTGAGGTTTAGTTCATTCTTGCTGCTGTGATTCCACTGCGCGTTAGAACCGAGATGCGAAATGGAATGAGTTTCTACGCGGCATGCAGCGTGCATGCCGTCACGCCAAGATCTCCGTCGAAAGATGATCAGTATGATCTTCGTTCGAGGCAGCATAAATATAAAGAAAGAATTCAATGCAAACGCAAGCCAAAAAATCTCCCCACGCATTAATATGGATCGCGGGAACCTCAGTCACTCTGTTCTGTGCCGCTGGCATCGCCGCGATTATGGGCTGGATCCCTACGTCGAACAGTAGTAACGCAGACACCGTGAACTTTTCGACCGCGCCTGCACCATCTACGCCTGTGCAACCTAAGTCTGTACAACCCAAATCTGTACCACCTAAGCAGGCGAAGCCGCATACAGTGCCGACGCACGTTGCCAGCAATACCGTCCCTCATGCCCGCACAGAATGCGCAGAATGTGGTGTGGTCGAGTCAACGCGAGAAATTGTTGAGCCGGGTAAGGGCAGTGGTATCGGTGGTATCGGCGGTGCAGTGGTCGGCGGTGTTCTTGGCCATCAGGTAGGTAATGGCCGAGGTACGGATCTCGCGACCGTCGCGGGTGCAGTAGGCGGGGCATTCGCAGGAAACGAAATCGAGAAAAGAGTGGCGTCGACTAAACGCTATGAAATTGTCGTTCGCTTCGAAGGTGGATCGAGCCGCGTATTCAATGAAGCCAATTTAACTTGGCATACCGGCGACCATGTGCGTGTTGTAGACGGCGTGATCCGATCGAACGGCTAAATATTTACGATGTTTTCGGCCACCCAGTAAAGCCGTTAGGTTTTACGGCGAAGTGCCTAGGCACTTCGAATTCAAAAAATACAAACAGGAGGTAATCATGTCCATTCTTGCATGGATCATTCTAGGACTCATTGCTGGCTTCATCGCCAGCAAGATCGTGAACAAATCAGGTGAGGGGTTCGTCCTGGACATCGTGCTTGGTATCGTCGGCGCAGTCATTGGGGGTTGGCTTTTTAACAACTTTGGCATGGCAGGCGTTACCGGTTTCAATCTCTATAGCCTACTTGTGGCCGTAGTTGGTGCCGTCGTGTTCCTCGTGCTTTACCACGCTATCTTTCGGAGAGCTCGTTAGATCCGCCGAGTATCACAAGTAATGATCAGCGCTGCACATGTGGCGCAATCAACGAAACAGATCGTGATGTAGTGATCACAGTCGATAGTGAAAACTACACAAACACGGCCAGAAAAATTATAGATAACGTTACAAAGGAGAACTGCTATGTCTTTAGGAACTTTGCTGTTAATTGTTTTAATCCTAATGCTATTAGGTGCGATTCCAAGTTGGCCGCACAGTAAGGGTTGGGGCTATGGCCCTAGTGGAGGGCTGGGGTTAGTGTTGCTCATCGTCGTGGTGCTTCTGCTGACGGGACGTCTATAACAGACGAGAGAGATGCAGTCGGAAGATAAACGCCGATTGCAAGAACCGCGATTTTGATTGTAGTTAAATTGAAGCAAGTGGGATTTCGTAATTAATTATTTGGAGAATTTAGCAATGAAACAACTTAAATATTTTTCAGCATTTTTATGTACCGTTATTTTGATGTCCTTCTTGGGATGTGCATCCACGCCGAAACAAGAAGGAACAGGGGAATATGTTGACGATAGCGTCATCACGACTAAGGTTAAAGCAGCGATATTCAATAAGCCTAATCTAAAAGTGAGTGAAATTAACGTCGAAACCTTTAAAGGTGTTGTTCAATTAAGCGGTTTTGTGACTTCTAAGGCCACTCAAGCTGAAGCAGTCGAAGTAGCTCGCGGCGTTTCTGGCGTGAAGTCAGTCAAGGATGACATGCGGATCAAATAATGACAGGGTTGGTCATTATGACATCGTAAGTCCTGCCTCATTGTGACTTGCGGACTGTGGCGCCGAGTTTGTAAAACGATACGAACAGGCGCCACTGCTGTATATTAGAGACGAATTGTTGGATATCTGTGTGCATATAAAAGATGAAGAATATTGGCGTGTAAAAGGTGAGCAGGATCGCGCCAAAAACAGAGGTTATAGAAAACCGCATGGCATTTTCAGTGCTTTGTTTATTTGGACCGCTGTAGGATTGCGCAAAATTCGACAAGACAATCATGCTTATTATTTCGGTTGGAATTACACGACCGATAGGAGCATAAACAAGTAATTTATTAGATCTCTTTTGAAATCTACTGCGCGGTTCGAAAGAGATCTATTTGCTTCCGTATACCATTACCCAGGCAGCAGTACGTTGCTGTCAGAATTCCCGACACCACTCTTGCAGCGTATTTCCTAAACGCGCATCCATATCGGTAAGTTATTTTTTAGAACCTGTTTGGATTCCACACCGGTTTTAAAAAGCTGTAGACAAAATTACTGCGTGAACCGATTTCGATCTGTGATGCTCAGCGTACTACGTGTACGCCGTCTCTTCTCAGCCAACTCGGGCTACTCACTATATTTGTCTGCAGCTTTTTACACGTTTTAAAACCCAATAAATTGAATGCGGTGATACTTCGCCGCAAAGATGGAGACTACCAAGTTGCAGATTAACGGCATTGCTATTTTCAGTTACATACATCGTCTAAAAACACGCCTTCGTAAAAGTGGTTTGCCACGAGGGCAAGACAATGAGCAGCTTCCGTTGCGCTCAGCATTGTTCAATGACGATCAGATGGAACAGCATGGCAAGCATTTAGCAGCGACACATAAGTTGGCGGTTGGACGCGCGCGCGACCAGCTTTTGACGCGATTGGCTGCGAATGAAGAAGTACTCGTTGACGTTCGCAATCTGCTTGCGGATGCAGTCGCCGCTAATCATCGAATTACTCCCGCCGGGGAATGGCTGCTTGATAATTTCTATCTTATCGAAGAGCAAATCAGAACAGCCAAACTGCATTTGCCCGAAGGCTACAGCCGCGAACTCCCTCGTCTTGCGCATTTTCCATCAGCCGGCTTACCGCGCGTATATGACATTGCGCTAGAAGCGATCTCGCATGGTGACGGGCGTGTAGACAAGGAAAGTCTTAGTCGTTTTGTCGCCGCGTACCAAACAGTGGCGCCGCTAAAATTGGGCGAATTGTGGGCAATTCCCATTATGTTGCGCTTGGCGCTGATTGAAAATATTCGCGCCGTAGGAGCGCGGATTGCAGCGGGTAGGGTCGATCGAAATATAGCTGATGCTTGGGCGGATCGGATGACCGATATTGCTGAAAAAGATCCTAAAAGCCTGATCCTAATCGTCGCTGATATGGCGCGGTCGAATCCACCAATGAGCGCGCCCTTCGTTTCGGAAATCACTCGCCGCTTGCAGGGGCAAGGCCCCGCTTTGGCGTTGCCGTTAACCTGGATTGAACAACGGCTGTTCGAATCGGATCTGACAATCGAGCGACTAGTTCAGTCAGGAAATCAAGGACAAGCTGCTGACCAGGTTTCTATAAGCAACAGTATTGGCAGTCTCCGTTTTCTCGCTGCGATGGATTGGCAAACGTTCGTAGAAACGATGAGTGTTGTCGAGCAGACGCTATCCAAGGACCCCACTGGTGTTTACGGTCAAATGGATTTTGCGACACGCGATCACTATCGGCATGCAACGGAAAGATTAGCGAAGCGCAGTCACTTATCCGAAGCCGAGGTTGCGGAAAGAGCCATTCAATTGGCAAATCTCGGTGCTACCAGCAAAGGGATTGAAGATCGGACCGCGCATGTAGGCTTCTACCTGACCGACAAAGGATTGCCGTTACTCGAGCAAACAGCAGAGGCCGCGCTTTCTTTCTCTGAAAGTATGCGAAGAGCAAGCGGAAAATTTCCATTACCGCTGTATCTAGGCGCAATCGCGTTGATTACAGTGGCGTTGACGTCGGGCTTATTAACTATTGCGTACGACCGTTGGTACGCGCCGACGTTGGAAACGCCTATTTGGATGCGCGCGATAGTTAGTGTTCTTGCGCTATTTTCTACCAGCCAATTGGCGGTGGCGCTGGTGAACTGGCTGGCGACATTATTGGCGTCACCACATCAATTACCTCGCTTGGATTTTTCCAAAGGTATTCCATCGGAGTTTCGGACGCTGGTCATTGTGCCGACGATGCTTACCAGCACTAATAACATCAACGATCTCATCGAAGGATTGGAAGTTCGATTTTTAGCGAATCGGGATGACACGCTGCACTTTGGTTTATTGACTGATTTTAAGGACGCACACCAAGAAATATTGCCGGAAGACGAAGCATTACTCGATTTGGCTCAGCAAAAAATCGACGAACTGAATGAAAAGTATAGCGGTTCAAGGCGCGATGCTTTCTTTCTTTTTCATCGTCCTCGTCGATGGAACGCGCAAGAGCGTATCTGGATGGGTTACGAACGCAAGCGGGGAAAGCTCGCGGATTTGAATTCGTTTTTGCGCGGCGGACCAAAGGATCATTTCTCACGCATTGTTGGTGAGACCGCAGTTTTATCGAACGTGAAATACGTGATCACGCTTGATACGGACACTCAGTTGCCACGCGATTCCGCGCGACAGTTTGTCGGTGCCATGGCGCATCCGCTGAATCGCCCTCGATATGACGAGGAAAAGCAGCGTGTATCCGAGGGATACGGCATTCTTCAACCGCGTGTGATGGTGAGCTTGCCCGGTACGAATCGATCGCTGTATGCGCGGCTTCATGGCGGTGAAGCGGGCATTGATCCTTATACGCGAGCGTCCTCCGATGTTTATCAGGATATTTTTCAAGAAGGATCATTCATTGGTAAGGGCATCTACGATGTCGATGCATTTGAGCGATCCCTCGGTGGTCGTTTTGCTGAAAACCAAATTCTTAGCCATGATTTGCTGGAAGGCTGTTATGCACGGTCGGGGTTATTGAGCGATGTAGAGCTGCAGGAAGAATATCCGGCGCGTTACAGCGCGGATGTAAGCCGCCGGCATCGTTGGATTCGCGGTGACTGGCAATTGGTTGGATGGCTGTTGCCGCGTGTTCGCGGAGGGGGCGCGCGTCGTGAGAAAAATCCACTTTCACGACTGTCGATATGGAAAATTGCCGATAACCTCCGACGTAGTCTTGTACCGCTGGCGATGACGTTCCTGCTATTGCTGGGTTGGACGATATTGTCACCGATCTGGCTTTCTACCGTGGCGGTCATGGGAATTATTTTGATTCCGCTCTTGATGGCTTCTACGTTAGAAGTATTTCGGAAGCCGAAGCATGTGTTGCTGCGTCAGCATCTTACTGAGGTAGTAAAGTCCACTGAGCGGCGTCTAGCGCATGCGGCATTTTCACTCGTCTGCTTACCATACGAAGCATTCCAAAGCCTGGATGCAATCCTACGGACCGCTTGCAGAATGCTGGTGACGCATAAACGGCTTCTTGAATGGAATCCGTCGGGTGATCACGCTGCAAGTGATCAAACTACTCTTGTAGGTGCTTTTCGCGCAATGTGGATTGGCCCCGTCACCGCGTTTGCCACGCTGATGTATTTGACCGCGACAAGACCAGCAGCGCTGGCGGTGGCAAGTCCCATACTCATTCTTTGGTTTGCCTCGCCCGCGATTGCGGCATGGCTTAGCAGCCCGTTAACACGGCGTGAAGCGAAGTGTAGCGCCAGCCAAATGTTCTTCTTGCGAAAACTTTCACGAAGAACGTGGGCTTTTTTCGAAACCTTTGTTGGCCCGCAAGATAACTGGTTGCCACCGGATAACTACCAAGAGCATCCCGTCGACAGAATCGCGCATCGCACCTCGCCGACTAACATCGGCATGGCATTGCTTGCTAATTTAACCGCGTATGATTTTGGTTACATTCCGATTGGGCAACTGATAACCCGTACGACGAATACATTGAACACGATGCAATCGCTGGAACGGCATCGCGGACATTTCTATAACTGGTATGACACGCAGTCTTTGCAGCCACTGCTGCCGATGTACATATCGACGGTCGATAGCGGAAATCTTGCCGCGCATTTGCTGACGTTATTGCCAGGGCTGCAAGCGCTTCCTAATGACAGGATTTTGGAAGCACGGTTTTTCGATGGCTTAAAAGATACCCTTGGTATTCTCGTTGATGTTGTTGGTGAGACCAAGCTAATTCCGCTCGCCCCATTTGAAAAAGAGCTTGAGTTGGCAACTATTGCTCCGCCTGCAACGCTTGCGGAGGCGTGGCTGGTTTTGGATAGATTGGCGACGCTATCAAGCGATATTGAGCGCAGTATTGATGCTAATAATGAGTCAAAAGATTGGGCGCAAGCGCTTGCAAAACAATGCCACACCGCGCTCAATGAACTAATATTTCTCGCTCCTTGGGTATTGCTACAAGCACTCCCTGCCCTTCGGGGAGAAGGGCTATTCGGTAATGCACCGATTCCTACGTTACGCGAACTAGCACGACTCGAATCCGAGCTATGCCCAATCATTGAGTCGCAACTCAATGAAAATACGACCGCTGAAAGACGAAATGAATTAGAAGAGTTGCGTCGCCTTATCATCGAAGCGAGCACTCGAGCGGCTGACCAGATTACGGCCATTGATCGTCTCGCGCTTCAAGTCAGCGAATTCGCTGTGATGGAATATGAGTTCTTGTACGACAAGACGCGTCATCTATTAACTATCGGATACAACGTTGATGAGCGCCGCATCGATTCAAGTTACTACGATCTCTTAGCCTCCGAAGCGAGACTATGCAGTTTCGTGGGAATTGCACAAGGACAGTTACCGCAAGAAAGTTGGTTTGCGTTAGGCCGCCTGCTTACCGTCGCCGGTGGCGATCCGATCCTGCTTTCATGGAGCGGATCGATGTTCGAATACCTGATGCCGCTGCTCGTGATGCCAACCTACGAAAATACTTTACTCGATCAGACGTACAAAGCGGCAGTGGAAAGACAAATAGAGTATGGCAAGCAACGAGGTGTCGCGTGGGGCATATCGGAATCGGGATACAACACAGTAGATGCGAGCCTTAATTACCAGTACAGCGCATTTGGCGCACCGGGACTCGGACTCAAACGTGGGCTAGCCGATGATTTGGTTATTGCGCCGTATGCTTCAGTGCTCGCGTTGATGGTAGCACCAGAAGAGGCATGTTTGAATCTGCAACGGCTCGCTGTCGAAGGGCTGTTAGGTAAATACGGCTTCTATGAAGCTGTCGACTACACACCGTCGCGTTTGCCGCGTGGACAATCAAGCGCTGTGGTGCGTTCGTTTATGGCGCATCACTTAGGCATGAGTTTCTTATCACTTGCTTACCTACTGCTGAATCGCCCGATGCAGAAACGGTTCCAGTCGGATCCTGCATTCCAGGCTACCTTGTTATTGCTTCAGGAGCGGATTCCAAGGACCACGGCATTTTATTCACACAGCACCGAGCTTTCGGAAATACGCACGATTTCCAGCAACACGGAAATGCCGGTGCGCGTGCTTACCACTCCCGACACACCGGTGCCGGAAGTGCAATTATTGTCTAACGGCAGATATCACGTGATGGTAACCAACGCGGGCGGCGGTTATAGCCGTTGGAAAGACCTCGCGGTTACACGCTGGCGTGAAGATACCACTCGCGATAATTGGGGAACGTTTTGCTACATCCGCGATGTGGCGAATCGTTCATGTTGGTCTACCGCTCATCAGCCGATGCTTAAACGCGCGGCGCACTACGAAGCTATTTTCTCCGAAGGACGTGCCGAATTTCGCCGGCGAGATGACGACTTTGATACACACACTGAAATCGTTGTATCGCCAGAAGACGATATCGAGCTTAGACGTGTTCGGATTACTAACCGATCCAGAATGCAGCGAGTCATTGATGTAACGAGTTACGCGGAAGTCGTTTTAGCGCCGCCTGTGCCGGACGCGATGCATCCGGCGTTCAGTAATTTATTTGTGCAGACCGAAATCATCGGCGAGCGACAGGCAATACTTTGCACACGACGTCCACGTTCCTTCGATGAAGACGTGCCATGGATGTTGCACCTGATGACCGTGCACGGCGCGGAAGTTGGCGAGATTTCGTACGAGACAGACAGACTACAGTTTATCGGCCGGGGAAATACGCCTTCCTCGCCGCAAGCCATGAATGACTTCACGGCACTCACCGGTAGCCAAGGTTCGGTGCTTGATCCGATTGTCGCCATTCGCGCGCAAATGACGCTGGACCCGGATCAGACTGTCATCATTGATATGGTTTCCGGCGTTAGCGATACTCGTGACGGCGCGGTGACTCTCGTTGAGAAATACCAGGATAGACGATTGGCCGATCGTGTTTTCGAGTTGGCATGGACACACAGCCAAGTGGTGTTGCGGCAGATCAATGCAACCGAAGCCGATGCACAGTTATATGGAAGGCTTGCGAGTTCAGTTGTTTATGCGAATGCGTCATTGCGCGCCGACGCAAGCGTGCTTCTCAAAAATCGTCGCGGACAATCCGGCTTATGGGGTTATGCGATTTCCGGTGATATTCCGATTGTGCTGTTGCAGATCAAAGACTCGGCCAATATCGATCTAGTCCGCCAACTTGTGCAAGCCCACGCCTACTGGCGCTTAAAAGGATTGGCGGTGGATTTAGTGATTTGGAATGAAGATCACAACATCTATCGGCAGCGGTTGCAGGAACATATTTTGGGGTTGATTACTTCAGGTGTCGAGGCACATGTTATTGATCGGCCCGGTGGTATTTTCGTGCGCCATGCCGAGCAAATATCGACCGAGGATCGCGTTCTGTTCCAAGCGGTTGCGCGTGCCATCATCACCGATGGTTTAGGAACGCTAGAAGAACAAATTAATCGAGATAAGCTTAATCGCCGGAGCGTGATGGATGTACGGGTGCCACGCTTCAAGGCGGTCACTGCGTATCGTTCCGACTCGCTAGCCGTCACGGCGCTGCCGAAGCGCGAGGTAATTCTCTCTAACGGGTTGGGAGGATTCACACCTGACGGAAGCGAATACGTTATTACCCTTGAGGCTAATAAAGCAACGCCAGCGCCATGGGTGAACGTATTGGCGAATCCTCGCTTCGGGACTGTTATTTCGGAGAATGGCCTTGCCTACACGTGGTACGAAAACGCGCATCAATACCGTTTGACACCATGGGGTAACGATCCTGTTAGTGATTCAGGCGGAGAGGCGTTTTATATTCGCGACGAAGAGAGTGGTCATTTCTGGTCTCCAACAGCGCTTCCCGCACGAGGCACGCGCGCTTACGTTGTTCGACATGGATTTGGCTATAGCGTTTTCGAACACTCTGAAAACGGCATTCATTCAGAACTCACGGTTTACGTTGCGCTAGATGCGGCAATTAAATTCTCAGTATTGAAAGTAAGAAACGACTCAGGCCGCGCTCGCCGGCTTTCCGCGACCGGTTTTGTCGAATGGGTGTTGGGAGATTTGCGCCCGAAAACAGCAATGCATGTGACTACTGAAATCGATCCGAAGAGCGGAGCACTTTACGCACGAAATGCGTACAACACCGACTTCGCCGATTGGACTGCTTTCTTCGATGCGGACGATGCGAATCGGACGACGAGCTGTGACCGTGCCGAATTTATAGGACGCAACGGCTCGCTTGAA
This sequence comes from Pseudomonadota bacterium, assembly GCA_040388195.1. GTDB lineage: Bacteria > Pseudomonadota > Gammaproteobacteria > Burkholderiales > DATLHW01 > DATLHW01. The sequence goes on along the minus strand of JAZKCF010000077.1, from coordinate 6,318 downwards.
AATCCTGCGGCAATGGGACGCTCACGGCTTTCCGGCAAAGTCGGTGCGGGATTAGATCCATGTGCCGCCATTCAAATCCCATTCGACCTGGCCGATGGACAATCGCGTGAAATCGTTTTCAGGCTTGGGGTAGGGGAAAATGCCGGCGCCGCGAACGCTTTAGTGCATCGCTTCCACGGCCCAGGTGCTGCACGCATCGCGCTAGAAGCAGTGCGCCGCCATTGGGTACATACGCTTTCTGCGGTGCGCATCGAAACACCCGATGACTCACTCAATGTGCTTACCAATGGATGGTTGGTTTATCAAACAATGGCCTGCCGTCTCTGGGCTCGCAGCGGTTACTACCAATCCGGCGGCGCTTTCGGTTTCCGGGACCAATTGCAGGACGTCATGGCGCTCATTCACGCCGAACCTAAGTTAGCGCGAGAGCATTTGCTGCTTTGTGCGAGCCGGCAATTTCGGGAAGGAGATGTCCAGCATTGGTGGCATCCGCCATCAGGACGAGGCGTGCGTTCGCATTGCTCGGACGACTACCTTTGGTTGCCGTTAGCAACGTGCCGCTATGTTTTAAGCACAGGCGATACCGGGATATTGGATACTGCAATCAGCTTCCTCGACGGTCGCCAAGTAAATCCGCAAGACGACTCGTATTACGATTTGCCTGCTCGTACCGAGGAAACTGCCAGCTTGTATCGACACTGCGTGCTCGCCATTCTAAGAGGCCTGCAAAAAGGCGAGCATGGCCTGCCGCTTATCGGTACCGGCGATTGGAACGACGGTATGAATATGGTTGGCAAAAACGGAAAAGGTGAAAGCGTCTGGTTAGGGTTTTTCCTTTGTGAAGTGCTCAAGCAATTCGCCAAACTCGCGCGGCTTTATGGCGATGCGGCCTTTGCCGAACAATGCGATGGAGAGCGAAGTTTGCTGACGGAAAATATCGAGCAAAGTGCTTGGGATGGTGGATGGTATCGCCGTGCTTACTTTGACGATGGCACGCCGCTCGGATCAACGAGTAACGATGAATGCCAGATCGATTCTATCTCGCAGAGTTGGTCCGTGTTGTCAGGTGCAGGCAATCCACAGCGCGCTCGCACGGCAATGAAGGCAGTAGATGAACGTCTCGTTCGTCGAGACAAGGCAATCATTCAACTCTTAGATCCACCATTTGATAAATCTAATGTAGACCCTGGTTACATCAGAGGGTACGTTCCCGGCGTAAGAGAAAACGGTGGACAGTACACTCATGGCGCCGTCTGGGCCGCGATGGCATTTGCCGCGCTCGGCGACAGCAAGCGCGCATGGGAACTGACGGCAATGATCAACCCGATAAACCATGCGCGGTCTGAAGAAGAAACGGCTATCTATAAAGCGGAGCCATATGTAGTTGCGGCTGATGTCTATGGAGTAGCGCCGCACATTGGGCGTGGCGGATGGAGCTGGTACACGGGTTCAGCGGGTTGGATGTACCGGCTTATCCTTGAATCGCTGTTAGGTCTGCGGCTTGAAGGCGACAAACTGTATTTCACGCCCTGTATTCCCGCCGAGTGGAAAGCGTTCAAGATCCATTACCGATATAGAGACACGATGTACCACATCACCGTATCGCAAACACTTGCTGATAATGACCAGACAAGCGTTCGAGTCGACGGTGCTGATGTTTCCGATAATGTCATTCACCTCGTTAACGACCAGCGAGAACATACGGCTGAAATCAGGATATGCCGAACTGTAGAGGCCATTTCTGCAACTTTGCCGTCAATAAGTCAGTCATAATCAAATATTACTCATCCACTACTCATTCCTATGAAAAACGATCAATTCACCATCGAAGTAGCCCAAGAGTTTCAACGGCGCATGGCCGGAATCATTAATACTGTCCAAACTGGCATTTGGCAAAATGGCGTCGAGGATCTTCTCGGTTACGCCACAGACTACGCATTCGGCCAAAAACGAGGTCAACAAACCTTGGTTTTAAAAACCGGCACCAGATCTGCTTATTTGCGTCTGCAGTGGGACACCATTATGGGCGATAGCCCCGATGATAAAGAGCTTTTGGATGGAGCCATTAACGGTGCGATCAACGAGTTAGTTTAATGAAGTACCACCTCGACGCATCCTACATTTAATCCAGATGCTTAATTATTTCTCGAATCATTTTTCACGAAAGGGTTGATCAATGCAACCCGGCTTGCTTAGTCTTCCATGGTGGGGTTGCGTAATCGTTACGCTAAGCTTAACTCACATCACTATCGTATCGGTCACAGTATTTCTTCATCGCCATCAAGCGCATCGAGCACTCGATCTTCATCCTATCGTTAGCCATTTTTTCCGATTTTGGCTGTGGCTTACCACCGGAATGACCACTAAAAATTGGGTCGCCATTCACCGTAAACATCACGCAAAATGTGAAACGGTGGATGATCCTCACAGTCCACAAATTTACGGGATTAGAACAGTATTGTTCCAAGGCGCGGAGCTTTATCGCAAGGAAGGAAAAAACGCGGAGACGCTGGAGAAATACGGTCACTACACTCCCGATGATTGGTTAGAGCGCCACATATATAAGACGCATGAAAAAGCGGGTATCGGCATTATGCTGATAATCGACGTCGTGCTATTTGGCCCAATTGGTCTCACCATGTGGGCGGTGCAAATGCTGTGGATTCCGTTCTTGGCAGCAGGCGTAATTAATGGCATCGGTCATTACTTGGGATATCGCAATTTCGCTTCTAACGACGCCTCCGCGAATGTTATTCCGTGGGGCATCCTGATCGGTGGCGAAGAACTGCATAACAACCATCATGCTTATACGACATCCGCCAGGCTATCCAATAAATGGTGGGAATTCGACATAGGCTGGATGTATATACGTATTTTGGAAATGCTGGGCTTGGCCAAAGTACGCAAGCTGGCACCCAAAGTACGATTCGATTCGCAAAAGACCGGCTGTGATGAGGAAACCCTACGCGCCATCCTTATGCATCGCTACGATGTGCTGACCAAATTTGCCCAATACACGAAGAAAATTACTATAACGGAAGTTAGCAAGCTTCGAATCGATACAACTGCAGACGGAAAGCCTTCCCTCTTAATTATATTTACACGATTACTGCAACGAGATGCAGTAGAGTTGTCGGATGAAGAGCGGGTAACGTTGAATCAGGCACTTACTTCTAGCGAGCTATTAAATACGATCTACTCCATGCGGCAAGAGTTAGCTGCTTTATGGAGTCGCTCTACGCTCTCCAAAGAACAGCTACTTAAGCAATTGCAAGATTGGTGCCAACATGCGGAAGATAGTGGCGTCCTTTCGCTGCAAGCTTTTTCGCGGAAGCTGCGTTCCTACGTATAGAAAACATCAATTATTGTCAGTATTAACTGCGGAAGTGTTTGCAGCACTCAAATATGAGCAAGTATGGAAAACCGCGAAAGTAAAACGCCGTGGAAATAAAGCATACTGTCGAGGAATCGAACACTGGTAAAAATGAAGCGCTGCGTCGGCAAACCGCCGATAGCCGACTGGAAAAAATAGTTTCAACTCGTCTCGCGGCATTGGTAGAGTTTTCAAATGACGCCATCATTGCTACGACGCTGGACCTCGTCATCACTAGTTGGAACCCCGCCGCCGAAAGAACCTTTGGCTACTCGTCAGCAGAGGCTATTGGGCAACTGACACTCATGCTCACTCCTCCCGAGCGCGCCGATGAGGAGGCGGAAATTCTGATCCGCATCTTGCGTGGTGAATGCGTTCAACATTTCGAAACCGTCAAAATTAGAAAAGATAGGAGATGGATCGACGTGTCGATGTCGATTTCTCCTATCAGAGATGCTAGTGGCGACATCGTCGGCGCTTGGAAAATTGCACGCGATATTACGGCGCTAAAGGAGCGCGAACGCAAAAGTGCCCGCCTTTCGCGTCTCCACGCTGCGCTAAGCCAGATCAATCACGCCATTGTCCGGGTGCCGACAAACGATCGGTTGTTCCACAAAATTTGTCAGGCTCTTGTCGAGCATGGTGGATTTCGCATGGCTTGGATCGGATGGCACGACCTGGAAACGCATGAACTTCTACCCATGGCCGTGTGGGGTGAAGAAGCTGATTACCTCCAGAGCATCAAAGTTTATACCGATGACCGATCAGAAAATCGCGACCCGGCTGGCGTAGCATTTCGTGCCGGCTGCCCCTATGTTTGCAACGATGTACTCAACGATCCGTCCGCGTCGCCAACGGCGCTCAAGCAATGTGGTTTCCGGGCTTATGCGGTTTTTCTCATCCGAAGGAAGGATGAAGTATGCGGTACGTTGAACGTTTATTCCGACGAGCCGTATTTTTTTCAGGACACGGAAGTTGCACTGCTTAACGAAAGTGCATTGGATATATCTTTTGCCTTAGAAAACTTTGCCAAGGAAGAAGCGCGCCTGCAAGCGGAGCAGGGGGTGTGCCACGAGCGTGATTTTTCTCGGGCGGTGATAAACAGCATGCCCGGCGTGTTTTATTTGTATGACAAAACGGGCAAGTTTTTGCGTTGGAATAAAAACTTCGAGGATGCATCCGGCTATACATCCGCTGAAATCGCAACTATGCACCCGCTGGATTTTTTCGTCGCGTCAGACAAAGAAATGGTTAGCGCGCGAATTAATGAGGTCTTTCAAAAAGGCACGTCGACTGCGGAAGCGGGCTTTTTGTCTAAAGATGGTCGGGTGACGCCTTATTACTTTACCGGCACCAGGATTCAAATCGACGATCAACTCTGCTTGATCGGTGTAGGTATTGATCTCACCGACCGCAAGCAGGCGGAGATGGCGCAGCTGGCGAGCGAGGCACGCTACCGCACGCTCTTCGAGTACGCGCCAGATGGAATCGTTATCGCCGATGCCGAGAGTTTTTACATCGATGGCAACGCCAGCATGTGTGAGATGCTCGGTTATACCCGTGATGAATTTATCGGTCTGCATGCTTCGAACATTGTTGTGCCGGATGAAGCTCGGCATATCGAGCCTGCGTTGAACCAGATCAAAACCAATGCAGATCACCATCGGGAGTGGAAACTTCGGCGCAAGGATAATTCAGTCTTCCCGGCGGATGTGATGGCAACCATGATGCCTGATGGAAATTTGATGGGGATGATACGTGATATCACCGAGCGCAAGCAGGCCGAAGCAGCCTTGCGCGAGTTGAACGACACGCTAGAATTGAAAGTGACCGAACGCACCAACGAATTGCAGGTAGCGCTGGTACGCGCCGAATCCGCCGACCGGCTCAAGTCCGCTTTTCTTGCCACGATGTCCCACGAGCTTCGCACCCCACTCAATTCCATCATTGGATTCACCGGCATCATGTTGCAGGGCCTCGCCGGTTCGCTAAACCCCGAGCAGAACAAGCAACTCGGGATGGTGCAGGGTAGCGCCCGTCACCTGTTGGAACTGATCAATGATGTGCTCGATCTTTCGAAGATCGAAGCCGCGCAGCTAGAGCTCCAATACGAGCCTTTTAATCTATTGACTTCAATTGAGCGAGTCACCGCTTCGATGAAGCCGCTAGCAATGAAAAAAGAACTTTCGCTAGTCACAGCCGTGTCTCCCGGCTTGAGTGAAATGGTGAGCGATCGACGGCGCGTAGAACAAATTTTGATCAATCTCATCAACAACGCCATTAAATTCACTGATCAAGGTGACGTCACACTAATGGCTGAAATGGTCGACGATTTTCGATTGTCACTGGTCGATGAGTCTCGTTCAGCCGTGCGCTTCCGGGTGGTCGATACAGGTGTCGGCATAAAACACGAGGATCTGCTTACACTGTTCCAACCATTTCGCCAGATTGATGCTGGCATTACGCGCAAGCACGAGGGCACTGGACTTGGTCTGGTAATTTGCCGTCGCTTAGTAGGGCTTCTGGGTGGTGAAATCTCGGCTAAGAGCGAATGGTCGAAAGGCAGCGAATTCACTGTCATCCTACCTTTGCAAAAAACCAAGTAAATCTATGAAACATACCGTGCTGTTAATCGAGGACAATGAGCAGAATCGTTACCTTGCAACGTTTCTTCTGGAGTACCATGGTTACAAGGTCGTGTCTGCCTTGAATGGGCCTACAGGCATCGAGTTGGCGCGAACGTTGGCACCCGATCTCATTTTGCTCGATATTCAGTTGCCGTCGATGGATGGCTATGCGGTGGCGCACCGCTTACGTGATATTGAGTCATTACGCTTCACACCGATTGTCGCTGTTACTTCTTACGTGATGGTCGGTGACCGTGAAAAATGTTGGCTCTACGCGTCTTTGCGTTGAAATTCAAAATCAGTACAATCTATGCAACA
>JAZKCF010000076.1:0-32709 GCA_040388195.1 Pseudomonadota bacterium | reverse complement strand
TAATTCCTCTCGCAAAAACCATAATTCACCGCGCTCGTCAATGCGTAAGTCCTAGTTCATTGGGAATACCCTGGCGGACATGTATGTTTTTTTGATTCTACATAGCCGAATCACGCTGCATCCTATCAATCTTGTCAAACGCCTTCTATCGAGATGAGACAGGACATTCACAGATGCAAATCTAACATTTTCCCAGCAATCATTCTCGGCTGCGCCGCCCTCACCCGCGCAAAGCCAAGAACAGTCGATAAAACAATTGTGGTGTTTTTTGTGGCGAAGCACGCCACGGAGAGATTTTTGAAACAAAAAAGACCTAGCTACTTCGCTAAGTCTTTTGTTGTTTACTGGTAGGGCGTGCGGGATTCGAACCTGCGACCAACGGATTAAAAGTCCGAACAATAATGTATTTCTAAGTGTTGATTTGTACTTCCAGTTACTTTATTTTTATATTAAAAACAATAAATTGATAAGTCACCCACCCTTTTCTGCATTTCCCTGAATTCCTATTTGTTGATAGAATTTACCTACATAGCGCCTACACGAAAAAGAGGCAATAATGAATAAGGTAAATTTCACAGCGGAACGGGTAGAAGGTTTCAAGTGCGAATCGGGGAAACAACAAACGATCTTTTGGGATGGTAAAGCGCCCGGCTTAGGGATGCGTGTTACCGCTTCCGGTGCTAAATCCTTCATCTTCGAAGCTCGTCTACACGGCAAAACACTTCGGCTTACCATTGGTGACAAGCGCACATGGTCAATCGGTAAAGCACAGGCCGAAGCAACCCGCCTTAAGACGTTGACCGACCAAGGCATCGACCCTCGCCAACAAAAAGCAGACCAACGCGCAAAAGCCGAAGCCGCACAAGCCGAAACAAAGCGCCAAAATTTGACCCTCGGGGAAGTTTGGCCGCTTTACCTGGAAGCTCGCAAAGGAAAATGGAGCGAGCGGCACTACCAAGACCATCTAAACCTTGCCACACCAGGCGGCATAAAGAAAAAGCTTGGTAGCGGCCTAACCATAGCTGCGCCGCTGGCAGTGCTCATGCCGTTGCTATTGTCAGAATTGACCGGCAACCGAATCGCTGAATGGCTGGAATCGGAAGCAGCGAAGCGCCCGACTAACGCCGCACAAAGTTTCCGCCTACTTCGGGCTTTCATCCGATGGGTTGCCGACATTCCGGCATATCGCGGCATCATTTCTGCCGATGCATACAGCACCCGCGCCGTGAGGGATGCACTACCGAAAAATCAGGCCAAGGATGGCGACTGCCTGCAACGTGAGCAATTGCCTGCATGGTTCGATGCAGTGCGCAAAATACAAAACCCCGTAATCAGTGCCTATCTACAGGGACTGCTGCTGACCGGTGCCCGTCGTGAAGAATTGGCCGGTTTAAAGTGGACTGATGTAGATTTCCAATGGCGAAGCTTGACCATTCGGGACAAGGTGGAAGGACTGCGTATTATCCCAATGACACCTTACTTGGCGCATTTGCTGGCCTGCTTGCCACGCCGCAATCAATGGGTGTTCAGTAGCCTCACTGCCGCCGATGGCAAGATTGCCGAGCCGCGTATTGCTCACGCCAAAGCGCTGCAAGCCGCTGGTCTACCGCATGTATCGCTGCATGGCCTACGCCGGTCTTTCGGCTCGTTGTGCGAATGGGTGGAAATGCCAGCCGGTATTTCGGCGCAAATCATGGGACACAAACCAAGCGCCCTTGCTGAAAAGCATTATCGCCGCCGACCGCTCGACCTATTACGGATGTGGCACGACAAAATAGAAATCTGGATTCTTGAACAGGCTGGTATTTCATTCGATGCGAAGCAGTCAAACCACGCTTTACGTGCTGTGAAATAGCGCACTTGCTTTCCAATATCTGTAACGTATAATCCACAAAAGAGACATATGTATCAGGCTCTCGACTATTTGACTGAAGACGGGCACGACCCTTTCAAGGAATGGCTGGTAAGCCTTGCTGACCGTCAAGCGCGGGCGCGAGTGACCGTAAGAGTCCAACGCATGGCAGCCGGAAATTTTGGTGATTGCAAACCGATTGCCGAGGGGGTATGGGAATTGCGCATTGACCACGGGCCGGGGTATCGCGTGTATTACGCCCGTAATGGTAAGGAATTGTTATTGCTGCTTATGGGCGGCGACAAGCGCAAACAACAGGCCGACATTGATACAGCGTTGACGTACTGGAAAGACTGGAACCGGAGGAATAAATAATGAACAAAGCATCCCGCCCCCATGACGACGCAGTAGTGGAATTGCTGCGTGAAGACCCCGATTTTGCGGATGAATATCTTGCCATTGCGCTAGATGAAGCCGACGAACCCGGAGGCCGCGAAGCCCTATTAGCAGCATTACGCCATGTTGCCGAAGCGCAGGGCATGGCCACTGTTGCTGAACGGGCAGGCATTCCCCGCGAAAGCTTATATCGAGCGTTATCTCCCAACGGTAACCCTACCATCAAGACATTGCTGGCTGTGTTGAACGCTGCGGGGTTAAAATTGGGGGTCCATCGTGCGAAGGCTGCTTGAATGGTTGCGCAATGCTTATGCAATTACACTTTTTTATCTGTTCTGAATTGTTTTTGACGCAAATCGATTGTTGATTTAGTATTCGAAGTACTGACCTTGATGGCTTTTTATTTCATCAAGACAGGGTTAAACCAAGATAGGTTTAAGCGGACGCTGCGTTGAAATACGCGGATGACCTGATGGAAAGACATCAAACCCTTGTCCAGGGGCGCACACGCAGGCGAAATGGTTGTTAGCTTTTTTGCATACGAGTTATGTAGGAAAGCTGTGACTGTTTCCGCTAGGAGCGTAGCCATGCCCCAAATCGCACTGAATGCTGTGGAAGAAAAACCTACCACACGCAAAAACACTTTACATCTTCCAAAAGATAGCCAGCAATTTCCCCCACTGGAATCCGTAACAAAACCGACCGTAGACACTGCCGCCTGTGCATATTATTTGAATCGCGCTGAGCAGACTTTGCGTAAGTGGGCCTGTTTAGAAAATGGCCCAATCCGCCCTATACGTATTAATGGCCGTCTTGCTTGGAAAGTTGCTGACTTGCAAGCTTTGCTAAACGGCGGGGTTGCAAAATGACCACGCCAATAAATGCGAAATTTACAATCTCCAACGAAGTTCTCGCGCAGCCAGCAAATAAGGGGCAGCAACTATGACTACAAGCTTCCTTAGTTCTGTCGAAGCAGTTAAAGCAGAAATCAACAAAGTAGTAGCTACACACCCTTACCTTGGGGCATATGGCTGGAAACACAAAGGTGACGATAAAATCTTTGAAGAGAGCAGACGTCAGATGTTGTCCGATGACTTTGCTATTCAGGTGACAGCGGCGATTATGTTCATCAAGAGGCAGTGCAAGGCACTCTCTGATAACTACGGATATTATTCTTCGTATTGCTTGAAGCACAAGGCGGAACATTTCTACAGAACCGTTGAAGATTTAGAAATCTACATCAGCAATGGTGCCCTTATTACCGCCGCAATCATCTTGAGCATACCTGCTACAGCCATTAGAAACACCCCTAACTGCACCATCCAGGTTGAATTAACCAAAGAGGGGGAGCAATGGCCGAGTATGTAAATGAAAACGCCCAGCCTCTTAGCGGAGAGAGCCGGGCGCATACAGAAGCAGACATCACTGCGAATTCTAACACGGAAGAAACCCACTGCAACGCCGGTGATGTTGTTACCGTTCTTCATTCAGGAAAATTATTGGCGAAACGCTGGAACGCCGATGGCGAGATTGCTGCTTACGACAACGCCAAATATTTTAAAGTTGAAGATAGGCGCATTAACAACATCCGTGAAGCGTCGGCGCTGCTAACGGAGTTGGAGCAGAATCCAAAGGCTTGTATTCTTCGCGGTCGATATGTGGGGGAGCAGGAAGCCATCAAGCGCGACCCTGAGCATAAGGCCGGTCGTGCTAGAAGAATAAATGATCTTTATAACGATGAGCCGTTACATCTGGTATTGATTGAAGTCGATGAATTCGAACCACTTAGCGCCGATCCAGTAACGGAACCTGAACAAGCATGTGATGAATACATCGGTTGCTGTTTGCCTCAGCCATTCCGTGACGCCTCATTCCATTGGCAGCTATCGAATAGCGCGGGACATCCCACCAAGCACAACGTCCTTAAAGCACATCTTTGGTTTTGGCTGAATACGCCTTATTCGTCAGCACAGCTTAAGGCATGGGCGGAAACCAGCGGCTTGCAAGCGGATCATTCTGTATTCCAGAAGGTTCAAATCCACTACACGGCTGCACCGGTGTTCGAGGAGGGTGTTAGCAATCCTATTGCAGTGCGGAGTGGCTTCGCGTCTCGTTCCGTTGATGCAGTGGCGTTAACGATTACCCCTACTCTGCAATTGGTGACCGCAGAACACTCCACGCGGCGCGAGAAATTGCAGCAAGTGCGCGACAACGACCCGATAGCCCGATTGCTTAACGATAAAGGGATGATTAAAAGCGATGGCGCTAGCGGAGCTTTGAATATCGTTTGCCCGTTTGAGCATGAACATACTTCAAATTCCGGCGATAGTTCTACGGTCTATTTACCTCCCCACACACACGGCTATGCGCAAGGGAATTTCAAGTGCCAGCACGCTCATTGTAGCGAGCGTTCGCGCGACGCGTTCCTAGAGGCCATAGGTTTCGATTCCAGCACCGAAATTCTTGGCATATTCGACGATGTAAGCGCTACTGCAAGCGATAACCCTAAGCGCTTTACTCCGATTCCCGCGCACGAATTTGCAAGTGGAAGGCCGCCGGAATGGATCATTGAAGGCATATGGCCGGAAGCAGTGTTAACCGTGGTGTTTGGCGCTTCAGGCAGCGGCAAGACCTTCGCGGTTCTGGATATGGCCTTCGCTGTTGCCAGAGGAGTCGAATGGCGTGACTTGAAGGTCAAGCAAGGAAAAGTGGTTTATATCGCTGCGGAAGGTGCTGGGGGGCTTCGTAAACGACTCCCGGCTTACGCACGGCATCATGAAATCAATCTGAATGACGTAGAGCTTAAGATCATTAATGATTCGCCCAACTTTTTACAAAACGATGATAAAGCGGTCGCAGAGGAGATCAACGCCGTCGGCGGTGCAAAGATAATCATCATCGACACGCTGGCCCAAGTAACGCCGGGGGGGAATGAAAATTCCGGTGAGGACATGGGCAAGGTCTTGGCGCGATGCAAACGGCTTCATCAAGCAACAGGGGCGCATGTGGTGCTGGTTCATCACAGCGGCAAGGATGACACTCGCGGCGCTCGCGGATGGTCTGGCATTCGTGCGGCTGTCGATGCCGAATTAGAGGTTTCTAGAAATGGCGAAGAGCGCTGTATTCGAGTCACCAAGCAAAAAGACGGGGAAGATGGCTCTACTTTTGCCTTCCGGTTATTGCCCGTGGCAATTGGTGAAGATCAAGAGGGAAAAATTATTACCTCATGTGTGGTCGAGCATTTTGCGACATCCTCTGTTAAACATAAGGACCCTAAAAAGCGATATGAAAAAGCCGTTTGGCGGTCGGTCCAAGAACTAACGGAACTTGGAGACGACATACCGGTTGGCGATGTAATTGACCATGCCATTGTTGCTATTCCTCACGATCCGCAAAAGCGTGATCGCCGCCGAGAAGGGGCGCAGCGGGCGATTGATAAGCTTGCCGAACATGGTTTTTTTGAAGTACTGGATAACAAAATTAGGTTGCCACATTCCACATAACGCCACATGAGGTTGAATGTGGAATGTGGCAAAAGACTGTTTTCTTGCCACACATTCCACACCACCCTATAGGGGTGTGGAAATGTGGCAACAGGATGAGAGCAAAAAAGGAATGGAAATATCCGATCGGCGATTTTTAGTAAGTTCATCCGGTGAATATCGGCAACGATTAAATCGGAGTGTTTCGTAAGGCTGAATTTTTCAGACATTTTTCTGGAGGCGGTATGCAATTCAAGAAAGGCAAAAGCGGAAATCCGAATCGCATCGTAAGCAAAGGTTTGGGAAGGACGGTGACATCATGAGTAAAGCGATTCAAAAGAGAAAAGGCAACGGTACTGCGAAGAATGCAGTCGTGCGAAATTCAGATAAGGCAAACACGCTAGCGGTGAACACGCAAACAGAACAAAGCCCTGAGCGAACACTTGCCGAAGTTGGCTTGTCTTCAATTCTGGGAAGCACGTACATAGCTAAACTGTACGCGCGCGGTACATTTGGCGAAATAGATTTGACTGAAGCCGCTAGCGTCATGAAAGAGAAAACCGATAAGGTAAAAGGTGGAGACCTATCAGAGATTGAGGCCACATTAATCACACAAGCTGCGACCTTAGATGCCATATTCAACGAACTTGCGCGACGTGCTGCGTTAAATATGGGCGAATATCTCAGCGCAACCGAAAGCTATTTGCGGTTAGCGCTTAAAGCACAAGGGCAGTGCCGTGCAACATTGGAAACTCTGGCAGAAATCAAGAACCCTCGTCCTGTGGCATTTGTTAAGCAGGCGAATATCGCCAACGGGCCGCAGCAAGTAAATAACGGCGAACAGCATTTTGCGCCAAGTACACGCACGCACGCGTGCGCGGGAAATTCTGTAAATCAATCAAACGAACTATTGGAGGCGAGTAATGGCGAACGGCTGGACACAGGAACGACGAGCACGGCAAGCGGAGTTAATAAAGAGTTGGAGGCCGTGGGAGGACTCGACAGGGCCAAAAACTGAAGCAGGCAAGGCCATTAGTGCTGCGAATAGTAAGACGCATGGTATGCGCTCGCGTGAATGGCTAGAGCAATTGCGTTCGCTTCGAGCGTATCTGCGAAAATGTAACGATGTTGCGGAGTGATTGCTCGACGCCTCACACCTACCCCGCTACTTTCCGCGAATGGCCGAAGCTAATTCACGGAGACGGGCAAGAAAAAAATACCAAGCCGCTGGAAGAATTCCAAGAATGACGAGGGCGAGCGCGAATAAATGGGCGGCCTTGTTATCTTCGAACTCGCGCTTATCGTGGTATGCGGTAACAATTTTTCCTTGTACTCCTGGCAGTGTGGCATTTTCCGATAGGTCTGCCGGAACGCAAACTAAACTTCCAAATCTACTGAGGTCGTATTTTTTCTTCGAACTCTCCAGTTTGTCGAGTTGGTCAATTGGATTTTTATCTGTTTTTGTCGCTGGTGTGTCCAGCACATACTTCGGCGGCAGCAATGGAATCGATTGCATAGAATCTACTGGATGAGCTCGGCCATTAGCGTCCAGACTATGAATGTCTGCGACTAACTTGGAAGCGGCTTCTTTGTCGCCGGCAGCGTCCGCATTGCGTAGCGCTGTGTAGAGTTGCTCTTTCAGAGTGGCGAGCGCTTGTTCTGCTGTAGTACCCCCAAGAGCGGAAACTTCATACTTACTTCCCGTTGGGGAAGTGAAAACGAAGGTCTTCGAGGGCTTTTGCTGCGTAATTTGCAAAGGCGTTTGGCTTACAGGTGTATTCCCATTTGGCCCGCTTGTGCCATGTTGTTGATTTTCTGTTTCACAGGCTGCAATCGCCGCATTCAATCTATGCCCAAGTATGGCAAGATACAATCGGTCCCCAGCCACACACAATGCTGCGAGTCCTAGGCAAGCCATGAAAAACTTTGCTGGTAAAGTCATGTGCGTATTTTAGAGCCCATCCTATTTTCACTTGTTGGTTGCATACTGCCATAACAAGAAAATCTGAACCAGCGCGTAGACGACCGGAAAAAACCTACACAGCGCCTACATGAAAGCCAGAAAGCAAAAAGCCCAACCTTGCGAGTTGGGCTAAATGTTTGTTGTCTAATGGTAGGGCGTGCGGGATTCGAACCTGCGACCAACGGATTAAAAGTCCGCTGCTCTACCAACTGAGCTAACGCCCCTCCGAAAAGGAGCGCGCATTTTAAGGGGACTAGGTATATGTGTCAATCAAATTAATAGACCATTTGCACCTAATCTCAGCACTTCGATGCGCAAAGTACTCATTTTGCAAACCGCCGAGCATCAAAACAACCTTGGGCCGCTCGCCGCAGCTTGAAAAGATGCCTAATTGTCAGAAATACCGAGTCGGGTCGGCAATTCCCGCTGCCGCGAAACCTTCGCGACGCAAACGGCAGGAATCGCATATACCACAAGCCCGGCCTTCGTCGTCAGCTTGGTAGCAAGAAACCGTCATGCTGTAATCCACGTCTAAGGCCGCCCCTTGGCGAATGATTTCGGCTTTAGGCCAAGACACAAGCGGCGCGCGAATATGCAAACGTGTGCCCTCCACTGCGGCCTTGGTGGCGAGATTGGCCATCGCTTCGAAGGCCTGCAAGTATTCGGGCCGGCAATCAGGATAGCCTGAGTAGTCGACGGCATTGGCGCCGATAAAAATATCGTTGGCGTGCAACACTTCAGCCCACGCCATCGCTAGCGATAGCATGATGGTGTTTCGCGCGGGCACATAAGTAATCGGAATGCCGTCTGTTGGGGTTGTTGGCACGGCGATCGTATTGTCGGTTAAGGCGGAAGCGCCGAAAAGGCTGCGATCGAGCTTGACGATACGGTGCTCGACAGCGCCAAGCGCCAATGCCACCCGTGCCGCTGCAGTTAGTTCTACTCTGTGGCGTTGACCATAATCCAAGGACAACGCATAACATGCAAAACCCTCTTTTCGGGCAAGGGCTAAAACGGTGGCGGAATCGAGACCGCCGGAAAGGAGCACTACAGCGGAAGACATATTGGAACTCTGCGGAGGAAGGGAAATTTCATGATCATTCAAGCAAGCCGCATTAGTGGTCTGTTACGTTGAATTTGCACGACGTGTGACTGTCATTCTGAGCGACAGCGAATCTGCTGTTTACGGTGGTCAAAATTAGCACTATACATAACGCAGACAAAAAGCAGATTCTTCGTTGCACTCAGAATGACAATGGAAAAATTGTATCCAAAACAAGCTGCCTACCTCTTAACAAGGCTGGCGTAACAGACCACTAATGCCCTGGCCCTTCTCCCCAAAGATATTTATGCAGTTGTATCTGCATACGCACAGGGAGACGATCGGCCAGGATCCATTCAGCTAACTCTTTCGCACTCAACGCACCGTGGACCGGCGAGAGCAGCACAGGACAACGTTCGCTTAGCCGGTGGGACTTGATTGTTTCCACCGCCCAAACATAATCCGCTTTATCGCATAAAACAAATTTGACCTCGTCGTGGGGGGTCAGAAAATCGAGATTGGTCCACCGATTTTTGTCCAATTCACCTGAACCCGGCGTCTTGATATCAACGATGCGAGACACACGCGGATCGACTAAAGAAATATCTATTGCGCCACTGGTTTCTAGCGAGACTGAATAATTAGCATCGCATAACGCGGTGAGTAATTTGTGGCAATCCTTTTGTGCTAGCGGCTCACCACCGGTGACGGTAACGTAATGCGCTTGGTAGCCAGCAACCGTATCAAGGATTTGCTGGAGGGGTTGGCTTGCGCCTTCATGAAACGCATAGGCAGTATCGCAATAACCGCAGCGAAGCGGACAACCCGTTAGCCGCACGAATACAGTGGGTAATCCTATACGGCTAGTCTCACCCTGCAGCGAGAAAAAAATCTCATTAATGCGAAGCCGGGTCTCAGACCCGGTGTCTTCTTTCATGATTACCACTACAGGGGCTGCTAAATCTGCCACAAACGTTATCTCGAGGAGGTCTTATTGGCCAATCGCAGCCGCGCCTTACCGGCAGCATCGGAATTCGGATAACGGGCAATGATGTCTTCCAGCACGTTACGCGAACCAGCGCTATCGCCTTGCTCGGATTCAATCGCGGCAATCGCTAGCATTGCATCCGGCGCTTTGGATGACTCGGGGAATTGTCTGAGTAAGTTTTGCTGAATGGCAAGAGAACGGTTCAAATCACGCATATTGAAATGCGAGAGCCCGATCCAATAATGCGCGCCTGGAAGCAGTTGGCTAGTCGGATAGTCGTTGCCAAATGCCTCGAATGCGGTAATGGCCTTCGTGTAGTCCTTTTTCTGAAAAAACGAATAGGCGTTCTCGTAAGCCTTCTTCTCCGATGCATCTTGCTTGGCAGCTAGCTTAGGATCGACAGGTTGTGCAGGGACAGGGACAGGGACAACGGCATCGGCTCTAGGCTTGGCCGCATTTGCCGGCTGTTCCAGCCGTTGCAAACGGCTATCGATATCGAGATAAAAATCGCGCTGCTTCTTGTCGACGGTGGCAATCTGATTGCTGACTACTTCGATTTGCCCGCGTAGACGTGCCTGCTCGCCTTTCAATTCTTCGATTTGATTAACCAGATCAAGTAAGCCTTGGTTCTTGACGCTCGCCTCTAGCTTAACGATTCGCTCTTCGGCGGCGGTGTTTTTTTGCCGCATCTCGGATTCGATCGCGAGGAGACGCCTACGCGCTTCCTCATCGTCGAACAAACCGGCCCTAGCTGGGCCGGCTGCGAGGATAGCAAGTACGATCAGTAGTGACTTGCTGCTTAACATGGAACCTAGATTCCGTAGTTGGACGCGCGTGAGTGTGCGCTTTCCGGGTTGCATGACTAGGCGAGACGACGCAGCATGGCCATTCCATGCAAGGAGGAGCAACGACGTCAGGCAGCCCGGAAAGCGTGCAATCGGGCGCGTAGCGTGCTCACCGATGCGACGAATTTTAAAAGAACGAAAATGTTCGCTCATGTAATATTTTCCCATAGGCTATAAGCGGTCAACTGCGGAATGTAGGTTTAATTACTCGCCTTGATGTACGAGGTCAGCGCGGCGGTTTTGTGACCAGCATGACTCTTCAGCTTGCGTGCAACGTGGCTTCTCTGCGCCAAAACTCACGGTTTCAACTTGGCGATCACCCGCTCCCAGCACTGTCAATGCTTTTTTCACTGCATCGGCACGACGTTGACCAAGGGCAAGATTGTATTCGCGGCTACCGCGCTCATCGGTATTACCTTGCACGGTTACTCGGGCAGCGTTGTTCTGCGTCAAGTATTTTGCGTGTGCTTGTACTAACGGCTTGAACTCTTCCCTTACTACATATTCGTCGTAATCGAAGTACACGTTACGCTTTGACAAAATATTACTAGGGTCTTTTAGGGCACTTGCAGAGCTGCCGTCATTTAACGTAGTAGCTTTGCTTTCCGCTCCGCTGGTTCCACTTCCGCCTGCTGCCGGATTTCTGTCCTCCACTTTCACTGGCCCAGAGTCTTTCACGGGCGTGCTCGAACAAGCAGCCAACACAACCATCAGCAGAGCGCTCAATGCGATTCTTTTCATCATTTCATCCTTCAATTATGGTTAGAACAAATCATGCTTCAACTAAACGACACCTTGATAAACATACAATATCAGCTGATTTCTCAAGGTGCCTTATAAGAACCCGCCTCAATTCTTTAGGAAAGGCCCCCAGGCCGGCTCGCGCACATCACCGGAATTTGGGGTAAGCCGGGATTTCACCCGCCCATCGGAAGAAACTGTCGCCAACACGCCGCGGCCACCAACTTGTGTTGCATACAAAATCATTCTGCCGTTTGGCGCGAAGCTTGGGTTTTCATCCAACGACGAATCGGTCAATACCTCGATCTGGCCGGTGGCTACTTCCAGCAAGGCCGCGCGGAATTTTCCGGCATCGCGCTGAATGAACGCAATGCTTTTACCGTCCCCGCTCCAATCTGGGGACACATTATAACCCCCATTAAACGTAAGCCGCTGCGCTTCTCCACCGGTTGCCGACACGCGATAAATCTGCGGGCTGCCTCCGCGATCGGAAACAAAAGCAATCCACTTTCCGTCGGGTGAAAAAGTAGGCTCGGTGTCGATTCCACTGCTGTTGGTAATTCTCGTAGCCTCTCCGCCATTGGCCGAAACAGTGTAGAGCTGCGAGATGGCGTCCTTTGAGAGTGCTACGACGAGAGATCTTCCATCACGGGACCATGTCGGCGCGCTGTTGTTTCCGCGGAAATTGGCCACGGTACGCCGCGTTCCGGCAGAGAGATTCTGTACCACTACGGTGGGCCGCTTGTTTTCAAAAGACACGTAAGCGAGCTGTGTTCCATCCGGCGACCACGCAGGGGACATCAACGGTTCGTTGGAGGCAAGCACCGTTTGCGGATTGAACCCGTCGGCATCCGCGACTTGTAACTCGTAACGCCGTCCCTGTTTGGCAATATAAGCGATGCGAGTCGCGAATACGCCTTTGTCACCGGTAATTGCCTCGTAAATCATATCGGCGATTTTGTGCGCTGTGGTCCGCACCTGAGAAGCCGGTGCAGTGATCGCGACGCCGGCCAATTGGGTTTGCTTTACCGCGTCCATCAGACGAAAGCGTACTTCCACTTGATTATTGCCGAGCGCTCGTACACTGCCGACGACGATGCCATCAGCGGAACGTGCACGCCAATCAGGATATTTGATTTCCGATGGCTCGGTCGGTATCGGTAAGATGCCGCCAGTCTCGACTAATCGGAATAAGCCGCTACGCGCCAAATCGGCACCGATAGTCTGCGATACGCTTTGCGATAGCGTGTTCTCGTTGCCAAAAGGTACGACAGCAATGGGAAACTGTTTGCCCGACTGCGTAGTAATTTCGATTTTCAGTTGGGCATTAGCGCTGCTTGCAATAAGCAGCATTAATGGCAGGGCAATACGGATAAACATATTTTTTGTCATCATCTTAATTCTCATGTGTGAAAGGCAACTCCAGCTCGCGAAAACGTGGAAACAAGGTTGGATCAGGCGGCAACGGAAGCGGCTCCGCCCGTTTAATACCACGCTCTACAGCATCGTCATACGTTGGATTGCCACTTGACTTAACAAGTGTAACGCTCAAAAGTTCCCCGGTCGGCAGTAGAACGAGTTTGAATTCCGCGCTTGGACGTCCGGTAACAGTGTCTGGTACTTGCGTACTTTTCTCGATCTTATTTCTGATGCGATCCATGTAGGATGCAACCATTGCACCACCTGCATTCGCGGCTGCCCGCTCGGCTTGACTCTTAGCTTGCGCTTCCCGTTGCGCCGCCAATTTCTTTGCTTGCTCGTCTTTGAGCTTTTCTTGCTTTAGGCGTGCTTCCTCTGTTTTGTGCTCGACCTCTTGCTTCTCAACTTCTTGCTGACGCTTCGCCTCCTCCAACTGCTCGCGCTTTTCCGCTTCGAGCCGTTTCTTTTTCTCTTCTTTCTCTTTCAGCGCGATATCTGGTTTCGGCGCGGGTGCTGGTTCGACTTTAGGTTTTGGTTTTGGCGGTGGTAGCGGTTGAGGTTCCAGCGGCGCCTCTGCGGCTTGAGGTGGCGGTGGCTCCTCTGGGTTGACCATGGGTGATGGGGAAGGCAGTTTATTCCACAAATCGACCATGACCGGCGCCGGCGCTTTAGTACGCCAAGTTACACCAAATACCAGTAACGCAATAAACGCTAGATGAACTAGCACGGCCAGTAAACCAGCCGGCAATTTTCCGGGTTCGGAATTTCTTGAATACATCAAAATGCCTCTAACGCTTCATCGGAATACATAGTAGATTTTTATTGTTTAGAGCCTATATCAGCCGGATTTTGGCTTAGCCAGTAATCCAATGCGTTTCACCTGATTTTGCTGCAATACATCCATTACTTTCAGTACCTCTTCATATCTCACCGACTTGTCAGCCGCGATCACCACCGCCTTATCCGGATTCTTGCCTTGCTTCTGACGTATGGCATCAATGAGATCTTCACGGTCCACGCTTTTCGCTGTCGATTCTTTAGCGGTATCGCGTATCAGCAAATGACCATTGGCCTTGATCTGAATTTCGATAGGCTGGGTCGGCGTATCTTGCGTCTTGCCTATGCTCGGCAATTCGATTTGGCCGGGCGTAATCAACGGCGCGGTAATCATGAAAATAATGAGCAATACCAGCATAACGTCGATGTACGGAACGACGTTGATCTGGTTCATTAGTTTTCTTTCGCGGCGTGGCATTTTCTAAAAACCTTATTCCATGTTGCATTCGAAACGAGACGCGACGGCTTCGCTGCGACAGTACAAATGGGCGTAGCAGGGGTTTCGGGGAGCCCGCTCCCCGCCTGCGAAGCGGTTTGCGTGTGCAAACGCAAACGCGCCCTGCAAGGGCGGCAAGCGACAGCTGACAAAGTATCGTTTTGAATACGGCATGGAATTAACTATGCGTCACTTGGCGCTGCAAGATATTCGAGAATTCTTCCATGAAGCTTTCGAAACGAATAGCGAGGCGATCAATATCATGAGTGTAGCGGTTGTAAGCGACAACAGCTGGAATGGCGGCAAAAAGTCCCATTGCCGTTGCAATCAGTGCCTCGGCGATCCCCGGTGCCACATGAGCCAAAGTCGCCTGGCCTACATTAGCTAATCCTCGAAACGCATTCATAATCCCCCACACCGTACCAAACAAGCCTACATAAGGGCTGACCGAACCGACCGTTGCAAGATACGCAAGGTGCGATTCCAGGACATCCATTTCGCGCTGGTATGTAGCACGCATTGCGCGTCGAGTGCCATCTAGAACGGTGGCAATATCTTGTCCGCCATGGCCTCTCAACTTGAGAAACTCCTTAAAACCAGCTTCGAAAACTTTTTCCATAGCACCCTCGTTACCTTGCCCACTGGTCGCCTTGTTGTAGATGGCATTGAGGTCTTTGCCGCTCCAGAAATCGCGCTCAAAGTCATCGGATTCACGCACTGCACGCCGGATTGAAAACATCTTGAGGAAAATGTACCACCAAGACATTAACGAGCCGAGCATAAGCAACAGCATTATTAACTGGACAATGACACTAGCATTGCTGATGAGAGTAATGACGGAAAGATCGGAGGTGACGCTCACATCAGGCCTTTCATTTTTTCACGAAGAGGTTTAGGAAAAGAAACTGGCTTCAAGCTTGCCAGTTCGACACAGACAGCACTGACGACGGCTGCTGCTATTAGTTCGCCGCCACGCTCCACCGTCTGATGGAAAATCGCGCGCGCATAACCAGGTGGTTGCTTGATCGATAAAGTGATATCGACCATATCGTCCAGAAATGCGGGTTTCAGATATTTGATCGTCATCTCGCTAACCACGAACTGGACTTGGAATTCAGTCATCAGCCGGGTGCGTTCATATCCTAGATAACGCAAAAAATCCGTCCGCGCGCGTTCCATGAAGCGTAGATAAGACGCGTGATAAACGATGCCGCCGGCGTCCGTATCCTCGTAGTAGATGCGCACCGGCAATACAAACCGTTGCGGGGGAGATTCTACTCCCTGCTCTGTCTGATCAGGAACCATCGCTAAAACAACTCGCCCATACCAGCACGCGCTGGCGCGACAAGGCCAAAGTGCTGATAAGCCATATTAGTAGCAATGCGTCCGCGTGGTGTGCGTTGCAAAAAACCTTGTTGAATAAGATAGGGTTCGAGCACGTCTTCGATGGTATCGCGTTCTTCGCCAATGGCTGCGGCAAGGTTATCGATGCCGACCGGCCCTCCGCTGAATTTCTCGATCACCGCCGACAGCAACTTACGATCCATGATGTCTAAGCCAAGGACATCCACATCCAGCATAGACAATGCCGCGTCGGCCACTTCGCGATTCACCGAACCATTAGCTCTCACTTCGGCAAAATCGCGCACTCTGCGTAGCAGCCGGTTGGCAATACGTGGCGTTCCACGTGCGCGGCGAGCAATCTCTATCGAACCTTCGGCGGATATTTCACATTTCAGCAATCCGGCCGAACGCGTCACAATACGCTGCAATTCTTCAGGCGTATAAAACTCAAGCCGGGCAACAATACCGAAACGATCGCGTAACGGATTTGTCAGCATCCCAGCGCGGGTTGTCGCTCCCACCAAGGTGAATGGTGGAAGGTCGAGTTTGACCGAACGGGCGGCAGGACCTTCGCCGATCATGATGTCGATCTGATAGTCCTCCAGCGCTGGATAAAGAATTTCTTCCACTACCGGCGAGAGACGATGAATTTCATCAATGAATAGCACGTCATGCGGATCGAGGTTGGTTAGTAAAGCAGCCAAATCACCTGCACGCTCCAACACCGGCCCGGAAGTTTGCCGCAGATTCACGCCCATCTCGCGGCTGATGATATGCGCAAGAGTTGTCTTGCCTAAGCCCGGCGGTCCGAATAGCAAAACGTGATCGAGCGGTTCTTTACGTTTGCGCGCGGCCTCAATGAAAATGGATAACTGCCCGCGAATTTTTTCCTGGCCGACGTACTCGTCGAGGACTTTGGGGCGTAGGGCGCGCTCCAGCGCTTCTTCCTGTGGAGAAGCGGGTGTAGCGGCTATGAGACGATCGGTTTCAATCATAAATAATTTGTGTCAGTGAACTGCTTTATAGGCACTATCATGCCTTCGAGAACATTCTTAGCGCCTGGCGGATTGCGTCGGCAACCGCCAGTCCTTCCGGTAATTGTTTAACAGCTTGCGTCGCTTCCCGATCGCTATATCCAAGCCCTATCAACGCATTCACCACATCGCCGGCTTCGCTGCCTTTAGCAATCAGGGTACCGGTATTCAATGCGGCAATATCAACTTTGTCGCGCAATTCCAGCAATAATCGCTCAGCAGTTTTTTTCCCAACGCCAGGAATTTTGATCAGCATACCGACTTCTTGCCCGATAACAGCCTGCGCAAGATCGGCAATGGACAACCCGGAGAGAACTGACAAGGCTAATTTCGGTCCTACCCCGCTAATCTTCAGCAATTGCCGAAAAACACGTCGTTCTTCCAACGAGCCGAATCCGAACAGCAACTGCGCATCTTCGCGCACAACAAAATGCGTATGCAAAACGATCGCTTCGCCCGGCATCGGCAAATGATAGAAGGTGCTCATCGGCACGTCCACCTCATAGCCTACACCACGACAATCGACCAGCACTTGCGGCGGATTTTTTTCAACAAGAACACCGGTTAGCCGGCCTATCATGATTGCCTCATTATATGTAGAGCTTGGTGGAGTGATTCGCAAATCGTATGGCCAAAAGCGATAACTTCAGGCGACGCAGCAATCAAATCGGGAACCATAATGACATTCATGCCCGCAGCCAACGCTGCGCACACACCGGGATTAGAATCCTCTAATGCGATACATTGCGCCGGCGCAATGCCCAGGCCTTTCGCTGCCGCAAGATAAATATCCGGCGCCGGTTTACCCCGCGTCACATGATCGCCACATACCACTACTTGAAATCGATGCAGAATCCCAGCCATTTCTAACTTAAAGTGCGCTCGCTCGGACCGAGTTGACGTCGCGACAGCCTTAGGCAAACCCTGTTCTTCCAGCCAATCCAACAGTTCAAGCAAGCCAGGTTTGATCGGAATCGGTTCCGAATCCAACACTGCCAAATACCGCTCGCCAAACGCTTCCCATAATGGTTCGGGAGGATAACCTGGCCCTAAATGTTGAACAATTAGCGGACCGGAATCGCGGTAACTCAATCCAACCATCGCAAGCCCGATTTCCTCGCGCCAAGGATATCCGAGTTCCACGGCCACTTGCTCTAGCACACCTAACGCAATACGCTCGGTGTCCAGCATGAGACCGTCCATGTCGAAAACAGCGGCCTGCAAATGATTTGCCAGTTTCATGTTAGACAAGACGCCCTTTTCGCATCCGAAAGCCGGCGGTAGCAAGCTTTCCCAATCCCTGCCCGCCGTGTGCGTGGCAAATTGCACAGGCCAGCGCATCTGCTGCATCTGGCGATGGTGCGCCCGGCAAATTGAGCAGTCGCATTACCATTTGCTGCACTTGTTCCTTTTGCGCATGACCGTTGCCGACCACCGCTTGCTTCACCTGCAAGGCTGTATATTCGCTGACTGGCAAATCATGAAGCACCGCAGCGCAGATCGCCGCGCCGCGAGCTTGACCAAGCAATAGCGTCGATTGCGGATTGACGTTAACAAAGACTTTTTCCACGGCGACCTGATCAGGGTGATTGGCCTCAATGACCTGACGCGTGCCGTCGAGTATTGTCTTAAGCCTACTGGGAAGATCGGCGGGAGATGTTTTTATGCAACCGCTGGTCAGATAAAAAAGCTTCGACCCGATCTTTTCTATGAGGCCAAAACCAGTCACTCTCAGGCCCGGATCTATACCAAGAATTCGCATCGCAACGAGTTACCGCCATAACTCACATCTACAGTAGAAATATTTTTGTTCAGGGGTTGCGAAGAAATAGTCGCGAACCTATCAAGCTTGGATCGAGAAGCCCAACCGTACAAGTACAAATAGAACAGCGAGCATCGCAGTACCAAGATGGAGTCACACAGTGAGTTTATTCGCAAACCCTCAAGATTCCTCGATAATCGCAGTGGTGTAAACCTCCTGCACATCGTCCAGGCTTTCCAGCGCGTCGAGCAGTTTCTGCATCTTTACGGCATCATCGCCAGTGAACACATTTTCAGCCGTCGGTTTCATTGTGACTTCACCGAATTCTGCTTTGAAACCGGCTGCCTCCAAGGCCATTTTGATGTTGGTGAAATCATACGGCCCTGTAACGACTTCTATACTACCATCGTCGTTTGTGACCACATCCTCAGCACCGGCTTCCAGTGCCGCCTCCATCAGCTTGTCTTCATTCGTGCCTGGCGCATATATCAACTGACCGCAATGCTTGAATAAAAATGCGACTGAACCATCGGTTCCCAAATTGCCGCCATGTTTCGAAAAAGCATGGCGAACATCGGCAACCGTACGCACTTTATTGTCAGTCATACAATCCACCACGACGGCCGCACCGGCGATGCCGTAGCCTTCGTAGCGCACTTCTTCATACGTAACGCCTTCCAAATCGCCCGAACCGCGCTTAACAGCACGCTCGATCGTATCCTTCGGCATATTATTGTCGTAAGCTTTATCCACCGCTAGACGCAAACGCGGATTGCAATCGATATCAGCGCCGCCCAAACGAGAAGCGACAGTAATTTCCTTGATCAGGCGAGTAAAAATTTTGCCGCGCTTGGCGTCGACGGCAGCCTTCTTGTGTTTGATATTCGCCCATTTGCTATGACCGGCCATACTTTACCTACGCTCGTTCTGTTCCGAAGCGGGTAATGGTAACATTCCGAGAGAGGTCCGATCAAAACGCCTAGCGCGTGTTTGTTTTCAGCATAGTTCCTAACCTTACCTTTAAGGATAATGAATATGGCCCAGCCGGGGGAACGGAAACAAGCTATCTTGCAAACGCTTGCGGGAATGTTGGAAAACCCAAAGGCTGAAAAAATCACCACTGCGGCGCTGGCCGCAAAGCTCAATGTCTCGGAAGCAGCCCTTTACCGACATTTTGCCAGCAAGGCGCAAATGTTCGAGGGTTTAATTGATTTCATCGAACAAACTCTATTTGGCCTTATCAACAAGTTTTGTTCTGAGGAACCATCGGGCCTCAAGCAAGTCGAGACTATAATTAGCATGATGCTAGGCTTCGCGCAGAAAAATCCCGGCATGACGCGGGTACTAATTGGAGATGCGCTAGTAAACGAGGATGAACGCCTGCAAGCTCGTATCAATCAATTACACGACCGGTTAGAAGCAACGTTACGCCAAAGTTTGCACATCGCCGCAGGCGCTGGAGAAATTCATAGCACTCATGAGGCAGCCACGGCCAATCTTCTGATGAGCTTTGTTACCGGCCGCTGGCATCAGTTTGCAAAAAATGGCTTCAAGCGATTGCCAATGGAGCTTTGGATGGAACAGTGGAATCTCCTCGCTGCAACTTGGCAATTTGATGGAGCAGCTAACGCGCTGCATAAATAACGAAACGCGAATACCTTGCTACTGCTTACGCCGCAACAACCCACAGTCTTACGGCTTTCGTGCAATTATTTAACAAACAAGCAATGACCCCAACCCCTTTGATTGATTTGCCTCTCCCCACCCTTTTAACAGAACGACTGCTATTAACAGTCGCACCGCCCAATGTCGCAGGCCGCATGGTTAATTTTCTCAACGAGAATGCCGAGCACTTCTCGCCCTGGGACCCAACCCCTCCCGACGGCTTTTACACTGAGGAGTATTGGAGAAGACAGTTAACAAGAGCGTTCACCGAATTCCGTGACGGCAGGGCTCTTCGCCTAAAACTTTTTTATCGCGATCAGCCTGACGGCGAGATCATTGGTACCTGCAACTTCGACCAAATATTTCGCGGCCCCTTTCAAGCCTGTTATCTCGGTTATAAAATTGCCGCCAAATACGAGGGTGAAGGCCTTATGAATGAGGCGCTGCAAGTCGCGATTCGTTATGTGTTCGACCAATTGCATTTACATCGCATTATGGCTAACTACATGCCGCACAATGTGCGCAGCGGCCATTTATTAAATCGCCTCGGATTTCGCGTGGAGGGGACAGCAAAGGATTACCTTTTCATCAATGGCGCATGGCGCGACCATGTTCTCACCTCACTTTCGAATCCGCATTTCAAAGAATTTCGTTGGTATTGATCAAGCGCTGAATGCAGATTTTCATTTTTACTTGACTGTCGAACGAACGTTCGCTATGTTAGCCGGATGAGCGATCAAACTTATTTAGAAGCCCTGCAAGATTTCTATGCCCGCCATCGGGTGCTGCCCTCCTTTGCAACGATCGGCGAATTGATTGGCCTTCGCTCTAAATCGTCAGTGTCGGCATTAGTAGCACGACTTAAATTGGCTGGATTCCTGGATACCTCTCCCGGCAATCGGTTAAAACCTGGCGAACGCTTTTTTGAAAGATCTGTTTCCGATTCAGTGCGTGCAGGCCTACCGCAACCAGCGCATGATCAATCTCATGATGTGCTGACACTCGATGAGTTTCTGATTGAAAAACCGTCCAAGACAGTACTAGTCAGAGTCAAAGGTGATTCGATGATTGATGCGGGAGTACACGAAGGTGATATTGTCGTAGTCGAAAAACGTCCAGGCGCTAATATCGGTGATATGGTCATCGCTATTGTCGACGACGACTTCACCTTAAAGTATTTGGATCGCGATAAAAGCGGCTTTTTACTGCGCCCTGCTAATCCTGCTTATGCAGTCATTCGCGCTCGAGATTCTTTTGAAATTTTTGGCGTTGTAGTCGGTTTAGTAAGAAAGTACGTTTAAGAAAAGTGTTTAGAGAGGATTGCTAATTAAGCAGTGCAAACAAAAAAACCGATGCAACATAATAAGGAGAATTTTTTGCGAGCAATTCCATATCGCGACGAAATGCTGATTTTTAGAGGCGCGCCACTTGTTTTTGCCTTCCCCTCTGCCATACTGGAAATCTGATATTTTAAGGATGGCAGTCAGACGATGAAGTGCCCCTTTTGCGGATCTGAGAACCCTATACATGCAAATTTCTGCATGCACTGCGGCTCTCCTCAAGACCTCAAGGCCTGTGAGAAGTGCGGCACCGTAAATCGAAAAAATTGTCCCCGTTGCAACGGCTGCGGCGCCATTCTCCATGCCGAAGCGGGCCATACCCAACCTCCTACTCCTGTTGCTCCAACAACATCGCCCCATAGCCATGTGCAAGAAGCCGAGGCTTTAGCAAAACATACAGCGGCCTTCAAGCAACTTCTCTCAGAACTCGAAGAAACTATTGCGCATCGCAATTCCCCTGCAAGCTCAGGCACCCAAGAAATCCCAGAAGAAAAAGCCCTCTCGTCGAATAAGGCTCCATCCCCCCCCTTAGAAAAACCAAGCAAGCCCTCATCTGAGAACGAGCGAATTATCGTCGAGCCACCCGCATATCTTGAGCAATTACTTTCTGAGCGAATCGCAAAAAAAGAACGAGGTCGACGATGGCGCTTAGCTGCTGTAATTACGCTATTTCTCTTGATTTGCAGCGCCGGCTACTATGCCGCGATGGAATATGATATTTCGCTCCCAAAACATTTAATCGTACCGACCCCACAAGCTGAGCGTCTCACGAAACCCGTAGCTCACGCCCCAATAACCTCACCATCGACTCCTACTGTACCCTTATCCACCGAACCGCTGAAATCCGAAGAGCAAACAAAACTTCAAGCAAATAAAGCTAGTGAAGAATAGCCAAAAAGAAAATCTGCTTTAATTTTGGCCATAAAAAAAGCCGCATGGTTTTCCATGCGGCTTTTTTCTGCGTTTAATCGCTTAGTGATGATCAGCGCTAAACTGCTCTTCTTCAGTCGACCCCTTGAGTGCAGTCGTCGAAGACTGTCCACCTTGAATCGCCTGCGTCACCGCATCGAAATAACCGGTACCAACTTCACGCTGATGCTTAACTGCGCTGAAACCTTTATCCGCTGCTGCGAACTCGGCTTCTTGCAGCTCCACGAAGGCTGACATATTGTCTCGAGCATAACCATGCGCTAAATTGAACATGCTGTAATTCAATGCATGAAAGCCGGCCAGGGTAATAAACTGAAACTTGTAACCCATAGCACCCAGTTCACGTTGGAAACGAGCAATGGTATTGTCGTCCAAATTACGTTTCCAGTTGAAAGATGGCGAGCAATTATAGGCAAGCAATTTCCCAGGAAATTCTTTATGGATGGCATCAGCAAATTTCTTCGCGTATTCCAAGTCTGGCTTGCCCGTCTCGCACCAGACCAAATCAGCATATGGCGCATAAGCTAAACCACGCGAAATTGCCTGATCTAGCCCTGGCTTAGTGCGATAGAAACCTTCCACTGTGCGCTCGCCCGTACAGAAGGGCAGGTCATTGCCGTCCACGTCAGAAGTCAACAGATCAGCGGCTTCCGCGTCAGTACGAGCAACAAGTACAGTCGGAACACCGAGGATGTCAGCAGCAAGACGCGCAGCAACTAGTTTTTCTACGGCTTCCCTTGTAGGTACCAATACTTTGCCGCCCATATGACCGCATTTTTTCACTGAGGCCAATTGGTCTTCGAAGTGCACACCAGCCGCACCTGCTTCGATCATTGCCTTCATCAATTCGTGCGCGTTCAGCACTCCGCCAAAACCTGCTTCAGCGTCAGCTACGATTGGTGCGAAAAAATCGATATCGTCCTTCCCTTCGGCGTGATGCAACTGATCAGCACGGACAAAAGTATTATTAATGCGACGCACTACAGCTGGCACGCTGTCAGCGGGGTAAAGGGATTGATCCGGGTACATCTGTCCGGCCAAATTGGCATCAGCTGCAACTTGCCAACCGGAAAGATAAATTGCCTTTAAGCCAGCCTTTACTTGCTGCATGGCTTGATTGCCGGTAAGCGCGCCAAGCGCATTGACGAATGGTGTTTCATTCATCAGCTTCCACAGCTTTTCCGCTCCGCGCCGGGCAAGCGTATGTTCGATGTGCAGGGTGCCGCGTAAACGCACCACATCCTCTGCCGAATAACCTCTTTTAATTCCCTTCCAGCGTGGGTTCTCAGCCCAATCCTTTTTTATGCGTGCAACATCCAATTGGTCAGTCATAGTTAGCCTCTAAACTAAATAAATCGATTGAAGAATATTTTACTAAGCGCGAAAACGCGTCTCTCTGGCCGCCCATCCTCTTTTAATTTCAACGCCGCTCCACGGTGTTTCGCAATAGCGGCATAAAAACGAGGACTGGTACTTCACGGGGTGGCCAGGATCGAATCTGGCTGACCGAAAGGGCTTTGACGGAGGTGATCATCTGCCCGAAAAACGTTTGCTCGACTGGTTTCAAACAAACGTTCGTGTTAACCCAAACTATAGCATTTAAGGCCTTTGCCTCACAAGCATATTTTGCAGCGCAGCAGATATTCCTCGATGAAGTAACCTACTAAATAAATAGCAATTTATGGTATTTATTTACGCCAAAAGCGAGAGCACTGAAACTATTACACCGTCCTCGTCCGCGTATAAATAATGCCCTGGTACGAACGTAACACCTGCGAAAGTAACTGTTAAATTGCGATCACCAGCGCCCTTCTTCACGCTCTTTAACGGATGCGTATTAAGCGCCCGTACGCCTACAGCCGATTTGTTGATTTCTTCCAAATCACGGATGCAGCCAAAAACCACTATTCCAGCCCAACCATTTTTTCTGCCAGTTGCGCAATTTGCCCACCCACTAAAGCACAACGCAAGCTACCGCCACCGTCTACGACTAACACCCGACCATTCGCTGGTTCCGATAAGGCATCACGTACCAATACATTGTCCTCAAATACTTTTACCGTAGTGATAACGCCACCAAATGTAATTTTTTCGCCGTAAACTCGGAAGATCGGATCGACAACTCGAACCTTTCCTTCATTGGCATCGCATAAGTCAGCAGTCTTGAAAAACATAATTTTCTCCCATAAAAAAACCGCCGGGGTTACCGGCGGTTCGTTTAATTACTGCGCTTAAACAACCGGAGCAGGCTCTTCAGCAAAAATAAGCTTGACCTTGTCGTCAACCACATCAATTGTCACTTTACCGCCATCTGCTAACCGGCCAAATAACAGCTCGTCAGCTAGGACGCTACGAATAGTATCCTGAATGAGGCGAGCCATAGGCCGCGCGCCCATGAGCGGATCGAAACCATTTTTAGCGAGATACTTTTTCAATGTATCAGTAAAGATCGCTTCCACTTTCTTCTCATGCAACTGCGCTTCCAATTGCATGAGAAATTTGTCTACCACTTGCAGAATCACGTCTTCGTTCAGAGGGGCAAACGAGATAGTCGCATCCAGCCGATTACGGAACTCCGGGGTAAACATGCGCTTGATCTCCGCCATTTCGTCACCGGGCTTTTTATCGATGGTAAAACCGATACCCGTTTTATTCAGTGCTTCGGCGCCTGCGTTGGTAGTCATAATGATTAGCACATTACGGAAATCAGCTTTACGACCATTGTTGTCCGTCAACGTGCCATGATCCATTACTTGCAACATCACATTGAAAATATCCGGATGGGCCTTTTCGATTTCATCCAATAGCAGCACTGCATATGGATGCTTAGTGACCTGTTCCGTTAATAGTCCACCTTGATCGAATCCGACATAGCCAGGAGGAGCACCGATTAAGCGTGAGACAGCATGACGCTCCATATACTCAGACATATCGAAGCGAATCAATTCGATGCCCATGCAATATGCAAGCTGCCGAGCCACTTCCGTTTTGCCAACGCCAGTTGGACCACTAAACAGAAAACAACCAATTGGCTTTTGCGGGTTCCCAAGACCACTTCTCGCCATTTTGATAGCCGTGGCAAGCACATCAATCGCTTTGTCCTGACCAAAGACTACGGCTTTCAAATCACGATCCATGGTCTTCAGCACATTACGGTCATCGCTAGATACAGACTTCGGAGGAATACGCGCAGTCTTGGCAATAATTTCTTCAATCTCGTGCTTGCTGATCACTTTCCGTTGTTTGGATTTCGGCAAAATCTTTTGTGCCGCACCCGCTTCATCAATCACATCAATCGCCTTATCAGGAAGATGACGATCATTGATGTAACGTGCCGATAATTCAGCTGCGGTAGTCAATGCCGAAGGTGTGTACTTAACTCCGTGATGAACCTCAAAACGGGATTTTAAACCGCGCAAGATTTCCACTGTCTCCTGAACCGATGGCTCGTTCACATCGATCTTTTGGAAGCGACGTGACAACGCATGGTCTTTTTCAAAAACCCCACGAAACTCATTGTAAGTAGTCGCGCCGATGCACTTCAGCTGTCCTGCGGAGAGCGCCGGCTTCAGTAAATTGGAAGCGTCCAGAGTACCGCCTGAAGCTGCTCCTGCCCCAATTAGCGTATGAATCTCATCGATAAACAGAATCGCATTGGGATTATCGGTCAACTGTTTAAGGACAGCTTTAAGACGTTGCTCGAAATCACCTCGATATTTGGTGCCAGCCAGCAAGGCGCCCATGTCCAAAGAATAAACTTGGCACTTAGAGAGGATTTCAGGCACCTCTCCTTCAACGATGCGACGCGCCAAACCTTCAGCAATAGCCGTCTTGCCGACGCCAGCTTCGCCCACTAAGAGTGGATTATTCTTACGCCGACGGCAAAGAATCTGGATGACTCGCTCCAACTCTTTTTCTCTACCGATCAACGGATCAATCTTACCGGCCACTGCCTGCGCATTTAAATGCTGAGTGAAATTTTCAAGAGCGCCACCAGCAGCTGTTTCCTGCTCCCCGTCCTCGCCACCTTCTTGCGAAGACGATTTCTCTTGAGGAACCTTGCTAATGCCGTGTGAGATATAGTTAACGACATCGAGCCGCGTTACGCCCTGCTGATGCAGGAAGTACACAGCGTGTGAATCCTTTTCACCGAAAATGGCCACCAGCACATTGGCGCCGGTGACCTCTTTCTTACCTGAAGATTGGACATGCAGAATGGCACGCTGAATGACTCTCTGGAAACCCAGAGTCGGTTGCGTATCCACCTCTTCATTGCCAGCCACAATCGGTGTGTGCTCCGCAATAAAATCAGTGAGTGCTTTCCGCAGCTCGTCGACTTTAGCAGCACAAGCACGTAAGACATCGGCAGCAGAAGGGTTGTCCAACAAGGCGAGCAAAAGGTGCTCGACAGTGATGAACTCGTGGCGCTTTTGGCGCGCATCCACAAACGCCATATGCAGACTAACTTCGAGTTCTTGAGCAATCATTTCAATATTCCCTTCATCACCAAGCGGAGTTTAAGTTTCCTCCATTACGCATTGTAGAGGATGTTGATGCTGACGCGAAAAAGATATGACCTGCTCCACCTTCGTAGCCGCCACATCCTTCGGGAACACCCCACACACCCCCCTACCTTCTCTATGGACTTTGAGCATAATTTGCGTCGCCTGTTCGCGGTTCATAGTAAAAAATTTTTGCAGCACAATAATGACGAACTCCATAGGAGTGAAATCGTCATTACAGAGCATCACTTTATACATCGGCGGCGGCTTGACCTTCGCTTTCCGCGTTTCAAGGACGGCGCCTTCACGATGTTTTGTTCCCATGGGTTTCTGCTTCACTTACACATACCAAAAAGTTGGGGTTTATTTTGACAATTACAACAGCTTTTTCAAGCCTTAGTTTAATTAATACAAAAAAATGACTAAGTCCTTGACTTTTCTCAATAGGGCGTATAAAACCGCTTTTGAGTTGGATTCAAGATATCTGCAATACCGGTTTATGCCAGTTCGCAATCCTTGAATCAAACGACAGGCGGGTCTCCAACCGGTTCTTGATCAAGGAAGCAGATTAATTATGGCAATTGGAACAGTAAAGTGGTTTAACGATGCAAAGGGTTATGGCTTCATTACGCCGGACGACGGCAGTGAAGATCTATTCGCGCATTTTTCCGCAATACAAATGAATGGCTTTAAGACCCTGAAAGAGGGGCAGAAAGTAAGTTTCGAAGTCACACAAGGCCCGAAGGGTAAGCAAGCTTCCAATATTCAGGCAGCTTAACAATCGGCACTGGTCCCGTCTAAGTAAGCAACAGTTTACTAAGGCAATCAATAATGGGAGGGCAATATGCCTTCCCATTATTTTTTCAACTATCGTCTAAAACATTTTATTTACGAAAGTGTTTAATCATCTCATCGCCAAAACCTGAGCAAGAAACTTGTTCTGCCCCTGCCATTAATCTAGCGAAGTCGTAAGTAACGGTCTTAGCATTAATGGCTCCCTCCATACCCTTGAGAATAAGGTCAGCCGCCTCAATCCATCCCATATGGCGCAGCATCATTTCCGCCGAAAGAATCAGCGAGCCTGGATTTACATAATCCTTGCCGGCATATTTAGGCGCCGTACCATGAGTGGCTTCAAACATCGCAATGGTGTCCGACAAATTGGCACCCGGCGCAATGCCAATACCGCCTACCTGAGCAGCTAACGCATCGGAAATGTAATCCCCATTCAAATTCAACGTTGCAATAACGTCGTATTCATCCGGGCGCAGCAAAATTTGCTGTAAGAAGGCGTCGGCGATAACGTCCTTGATAACGATACCATTGGGGAGTGCCATCCAAGGACCGCCATCCACCAATTGAGCACCAAACTCACGTTGCGCCAGCTCATATCCCCAGCTCTTGAACGCGCCTTCGGTGTATTTCATGATATTGCCTTTGTGCACCAAGGTCACCGACCTACGCTTATTATCAACAGCGTATTGGATGGCTTTGCGTACTAGGCGTTCGGTACCTTCTCGGGATACGGGCTTGATGCCGATGCCGCTAGTACCTGGGAAGCGAATCTTAGTCACCTTCATTTCCTTCACCAGGAAATCAATCATTTTCTTCGCTTCAACCGATTCAGCGGCCCACTCGATACCAGCGTAAATGTCCTCGGAGTTCTCACGGAAAATAACCATGTCGGTCTTTTCCGGTTGCTTAACTGGGCTAGGAACGCCAGAAAAATAACGAACCGGACGCAAACAAACGTACAGATCGAGTTCCTGACGCAGCGCCACATTGATCGACCGGATACCACCCCCCACTGGAGTCGTCAGCGGTCCTTTGATGGACACTACGTACTCCTTCGAAGCCTCTAATGTTTCTTCAGGCAACCAAACGTTTTCACCGTAAACCTTCGTGGATTTTTCACCGGCATAAATTTCCATCCAAACAATCTTGCGCTGCTTTTGATACGCTATTTCTACAGCAGCATCAACAACACGGCGCATGACTGGCGTAATATCAACTCCGGTACCATCCCCTTCAATAAATGGAATGATTGGTTGAGAAGGGACAGTCAAGGAACCGTCTGCACTAACGCGAATTTTTTCGCCTTCGGATGGGACTTTAATATGCTTGTACATACAGACTCCCGATGATAAGAAATATAAGATATAAGACTTTTAAGTATGCGCTTTTTAGTCTTTTTTTTCCATTACCCCAGCAGAAGGAAATGTTCACTGCGCTTCATTTTCCTCGCGCAATACTCATTAACTAAATGTCCCGCGTCATTCTTCTAAACAAGCCTTTTGGCGTTATCTGTCAATTCAGCGAAGACGGTCTACACCCGACGCTAAAAGGACTAATAGGGATTCCTAAAATCTATCCCGCTGGCCGATTAGATACGGATAGCGAAGGATTAGTCGTGTTAACCGATGACGGTCGCCTACAAGCGCAGATTGCAGACCCGCGC
Organism: Pseudomonadota bacterium; assembly: GCA_040388195.1. Taxonomy (GTDB): domain Bacteria; phylum Pseudomonadota; class Gammaproteobacteria; order Burkholderiales; family DATLHW01; genus DATLHW01. The sequence continues at coordinate 3,673 of JAZKCF010000076.1, read as the reverse complement.
CATAAACTTGCCAAAATTTACTGGGCACAAGTTGAAGGCGCCCCCTCACAAATCACCCTAGATAAACTTAACGAAGGCGTCGACTTGGGAGATTTCGTTACTCAACCCGCGCATTCCATGACCATCGAAGAACCGCAAAGAATATGGCCTCGGAATCCACCAATACGCTATCGCAAGGCAATTCCAACCACATGGCTACAGATCAAACTGAGCGAAGGTAAAAATCGCCAAGTACGACGCATGACGGCAAAAATCGGCTACCCAACATTGCGTCTGATCCGCTATGCCGTCGGCGATTGGACTATTGAAGGGCTTGCACCAGGAGAATGGCGGGAATTAAAAGGGCATGAACTTGAGATCGAACGCTCGCTCGGTAAACCACAACGCAGCAAGAACAATGATGGCCGCTGATCCTCCAACGAGTACGGTTTTTCGATAAAACAACGTCGCGCGCAGCCAATAAGCGATCGGGAAAAATAGACTTACAATAGCCAACTGCCCCACTTCAACGCCGCAATTGAAACCCACTAAGGCAATGGCTAAAGCATCTCTCGGCAACCCTAAATCCTGGAGAACGCTAGCAAAGCCGAATCCATGTAAAAAGCCGAAACTGAAGGCAACAATCCAACGCCGCCCCTCGATAACCGGGAAAATGTTATTGAGTGCCGCAACGACGATAGAGAAAGCAATAACCGACTCGGTAATCCGCGAAGGAATGCTAACAATTCCGAGTGTTGCAAGTGTCAATGTGACTGAATGCGCAACGGTAAAAGCGGTGACAATCTTCAATACATCAATAAAGGCCGCACGAAAACTTTCCACGGGAGCCCATGCGTTCTTCGAACGAAAAACAACTGCGGGCAACAGCAATGAAATCAGGAAAAGGATATGGTCATAACCCTTCCAGATATGCTCAACACCATGTGTGAGATAGTCGAAGAATTGCTTCCAACGACTAGGTGCCTCTAAGAAGAATTTTTGTTCCGGCGCTTCTGGGCTAAAGATAGCAGTACGCGTTTCACTACTATATTGAAGTCTTAACAGTCCCTTATGCTGAGGATCAATATCGAAAAATAACCCATATTTGATATTCAGTTCGCTGGGCGCCTTGGTGCAATTCACCGCAAACTGTATGACCGCGTAAGCGCCGTCAGTATGATTGTCGATTAAGTGATCAGTGACCTGTATCGGACAATTATCACCGCCGCCGCTTAAAGCAAGACGAGCTATAGCATAAGCATCAATATCATTATGCTTAGCCTGCACCTCTCCCCAGGTAATCTCTCCGTTACCGTCGGCGTCTAAACCAATAGCAAAATCCAGGTCGCGCAACGCAATATCCCACTGGCCGGTAACCTTGCCGCTACTGAGCTGGATGGATAAGTAGCTATCGCTCGGTTTATGGGCATACGCCGTACCGAGGGTAAAACAAAGTAGAAAAAAAACAAGAATTCGTCTTACCACGGACTTACCCTTCCAGTTGTTTTGCCAGCTTTCGAAGAATGATGTCTTCCATTTTTGTTTCCTTAAGCCAGGTAAGTACTGGTTCCGCCGAGGTGCGGTCCTTAGTAGCGATAGCGGATTCCAACAAAACGCGCGCATCTCGCGCTTCCTTTTGAACTGTCCAATTTTCCTTCGCCAACAGCAAGGCCGCCTGCGGATCATTCATGATGCTCAGCTTAAAACGCGCCTCCTCGGCTTGATGCACTTTGTCGCCCCGCATTTTTCCTGCTTCAAAGCGATTGGCAAGCTCCGTACGGTATTTTTCCGCATCCGGTGCAGCAAGCACCTTTGCCGCAAGCCCCATCCGAAGAAGCAATAGATCCGAGCGATTCATTCCCTTTAACAGGGTTAATACTTCTGCGGGACGATTTTGATCCAGGAGCAAATCGGCATAAGCCGCCAACAAATAACCGTCCACAAGACCGAGCGCCAGCCCTTCGCGGTAGTGCTTTTCAGCTGCGCCATAATCACCCAAACGAGCTGCTATTTCTCCTAATCTGGTAAGCACCCATAGCCGCTGCCCCGGCGAAGCATCGGAAGCTCGCGCCAATGCGGCTTGCAAGTGGTCGTACGCTTCCTTCGCCCTTCCTTCCAAAGCATCAAGCATACTGAAGCAACCTATGGCGATGACCTCAGTAGTAAGCTTTCGTAAAGCGTCGCACTTGCTTCGCGCTTCGCCATAGCGGCCTTGCACCATATGGATCGTTGCCGCCAAGGATAAGGCTTCTGGATTACGAGAATTCTGAGCAATCGCACCGTCTAAATCGGCCAATGCACTACTAAAATCGTGGCGATATTGCTTTAAAGTTGCCCGCAGAACCAAGACATCGACCGGCGGCGAGGACTGCGTCCACCATGGTGCCAACGCGGCCTGCGCATAACCGACGTATCGAGGATCTCCTTCGGCACTGACCAAATCGAAATAGCGACGAGCCAACTTCGTTGCAACTGCAACGTTGTTAGGCTGAGCCGCCAACTCAGCGCGTAATTGCCGAAGCTCCCGCCATTGCGAATCGCCTGGTTTAAGAGGCAGCTTTTCGAGCACCGCAGCAGAATTTTGCGGACGAAACGGTTCAGCCGAGACCTCCCCTATTAGCAAAGAAAAAAAGACTACCGCGCCGACTAAGCGACTAATGTAATTAAGCATTAAGTAAGATTTAAACCGATGTTTTTTGGTCAGAAGAGCGATAAAAGCCGCTGAATGAGGGCCGCCGGGATGATAACAACACAGCACCTTCATAGCAATTTAGCCATTGATATATTAGCCAATATAGTCTTTTGACAGATTAGAGCAGATGAATGTCAACCGACATAAAAGGAGCCGCGTTATGTCACCTGACAAGCAGTGATGCTGTCTTAAACAGTTAGTTAACGTTAATCAATTGGATTATTTTTTTAAAGGAAAAGAAATGAACAAACTCCTGTCTACCCTGATCGCTGTTGCTTTCGCCGCTGCTAGCATGGGCGCTGTTGCCGCTTCCCACAGTGCTGCTGCTCCTGCCGCCGCTCCTGCTGCTGACGCTGCTGCGACCGATGCCGCTAAGCCAGCTGAAGCTGCTAAGCCAGCCAAAAAAGCTAAAAAAGCTAAAAAGAGCAAAAAAGCCGCTGCTAAAACTGACGCAGCTGCAGAAACCAAAACCGACGCAGCCCCAGCTAAGTAAGTTTGGGCTAGTTGAAGTCGAAGAGGCAGGAAGTTTTTCTCCTGCCTTTTTCTTTGGGTAACGAATTAATTAAGAAACCGCTTTCGAGCACTAGGCGAATATCGACTTTTCTTAAAATTTTCTTTTATAATCCGCGGCCCTTTACGGGGTTCGGAAAAATCTAATCTTTTGGAGTTAAAAATGAACAAATTACTGTCCGTCCTGATCGCTTCTCTGTTTGCTGCTGTTAGCATGACCGCCTTTGCCGCTGCTGATACCAAGCAAGCCGATGCAACCACCGCAACTGCAGCTACCGCAGCTACGGCTGAAAAGAAAGACGAAAAGAAAGAAGAGAAAAAGGCTGATAAAAAAGCCGATAAAAAAGCCGATAAAAAAGAAGACAAAAAAGAAGACGCAGCCAAGAAGTAAGTTTAGCTTTCAAGCTAAAGAGAAGGCAGGGATAATGTTCCCTGCCTTTTTTATGTGCGCCCAGCATGGGCGCAATCTTGGAGGTGAAAGTCCTCCCGTAA
>JAZKCF010000075.1:0-11679 GCA_040388195.1 Pseudomonadota bacterium | reverse complement strand
CTTTTTTACCCTCAACGCAGGCGCGATATAGTTCATAACAGGCTCTAGAACGAATGGGTATCTTGATCTATATAGATCATTAAGATGAATATGGCAAAGTAATAAGTCTGCTATCTGCAGAGTATTGTCAGGTTTTTTTCGGCTGGCGGCGTTGCTTGTCGTTGCCATAGTTCATAGTGCGCCTCCTCACCCTTGCATGCGCAGATTGTTTGGCGGGCTCGAAGCATACCACTCGAAGCCCCTGCGCAACCCTAGCTAGATAAAAAATCCATCCATTTCATTGTTCCATTCTTAAGTGGGATTGGTATACATTGGGCAAGCAAAGCAGTAATTGATGAGGCGGAACTTAAAGATCAAGAAAGTAAATTCACATTCAAAGTGCGCCATGTCAACGCCAGTATTGTCGGATTACTCGACGGAATGATCAGCCCATGTACAGCCTAAAATTCTTGAGAATACATATGGACTGTTTAGAATGGCTTCATGGAGGTTTGCGAAAATGAAAAATATCGTAGTTTCGTTCTTCGTATTTTTAGTAATTTTTATTATTGTGCGGCAGATACAACCAGAAGGAATCATCTTTTTTCAAGGTTTAGCCTTGGGAATTATTGTGGCGGTCATTCAATGCGTGATTGCGTCGCAGCGTTTCAGGACGCCAATTGCTATTGCGACCAAGGATGCCGCGTTTTGCTTTTTGCTGATCTACAGCTTCGTCTTCACAATCCCAACGACGGTTGATCGAGCGTATTCGGTAAAAATGCTTGCACATATAGGTGACGATCCCACCGGTCTCAACGCGCACGAGATCCAACAATGGTTCACCAGCGATTTCCTTGAGCGCGGTGGTGTTCAAAAACGTTTGGACGAACAGACAAAAATTGGTGCGATCGCACAAGACGGAGGGCGATTTCATTTGACGCAGCTAGGAAGTTTGCTCGACAACACGTTCAAATTGGCGCGGAGAATTTTTGCCTGTGAGTTGCGGAAGGAACCCAGTTGAGTGCGGCTGTTGGTGTAGCGAAATTTTCGATACTAAACAAGAAAATCGGCGACCAATTTTATCTTGAGCGGAGGTCATTGACAGCCTTTCAGCTCTCTCTTTTTTACCTTGCGATTCCGGCTTTCCTTTTTTTATTCACATTCTCAAAAGAAACATTCGGCTATCCAATCGCAGCGATGATCGCTGTGTCGCTGTGGTTCAGTGTTCGAGTCGAGAGACACACGGATGATTTGCGTCTTTATCTTCTCGCACTTGTGCCAGCACTCGGCACCGCTTGGCTCGCAGGTTTTCCCTCTGGTCCATTTGCTTGGGACTGGATCAAACATTGGGCGCTTATTAACGCTCTTGCCGACAACGATTGGCCGGTTGTCATACCGCTAGATGGCGCAATGGCCCATCTACGTTTTTATATAGGTGCTTATCTAGTACCCGCAGCGTTGCACAAAGCGGTGCCGGCATTGCCGGTTTCGGTTACTACCGGCATATGGTTCGTGATCGGCTACGCGCTTGTGTTCAGGATAGTCAGTGTGCCGCTCGCGCGTCGCGGACGGGCGGCATGTTTTTCGGGAATGCTCGCACTATTGTTGTTCGCGGGTGCGGATTTTTTCGCCGAGAATGGATATCGCCTTGTCGAAGGTTGGCCCATTAAGGACTGGTTCGGCATTCATTATGAGATGTGGTTTGCGAATGCGACACATGCGCAGATGCAGTACTCGTCGATGCTAGTCGGACTATTGTGGGTACCGCATCAAAGTATCGCCACCTTCATTGTCGCTGCGATGATAGTGCTTAACCGCAATCCTCGATCAATAGAGCAATCGCTCATTGCCTTTGGGTTATTGGCTCTATGGTCACCCTACGGAATGATCGGGCTGCTGCCGTTAATGTTAGTCCGGTTTGTGCGTGAAGATACTTGCTGGTTTCAACCACGAGTGATCTTCGCGGGTGTTAGTGCTGGAGCCTTCGCGCTTTTGGTGGCTTTTTATCTATCGACCGACATACCAAAGGGTGGTATGTGCGTAGCTGTAACTTGCATATTCGAGCACGTTGCAGATTTTTTTGATCTCATGAGTTTTTGGTTCGTTGATCTGTCCCTCTTCTGGATTGTCGAATTGGCTGTTTTCGGCTTAATCCTGCGGACGAAGATGTTGGCAGACGTCATGTGCTTGGTCTCGACACTCACGCTTCTGCTAATTCCATTCTTCGCAGGAGAGACAGCGGACTTGGTCATGCGCGCCTCAATGGGGCCGGTGTTCGTATTAGTGGTACGCAGCGTGGAAACGTTAGCGACATGGCGTCTTCAAAATAAACGCATAAAAACGCTATGGTTCTTAGCGTTGGTACTGAGTGTCCCGACCGCCGCAAGCGAAGTCATTTATCAACTTGAGAATGGTCAAGCGCATGCGCGTACTCGCCAAGGTGATCCTTTGAATCAGCGGTGGTACCGTGTCTTTGCTGATTCGCCACAAATTAATGCACAGCAATTCTTTGATATTTGCGATTGGAAATATTTTTCCCAGTATTTCATTCGCCGGACGCCGGTTGGTATTCGAAACAAGACAGAACCCTAAAGTAAAAGGGGACACTATCGTGGTTTGTACTGATCAATACAGCGAGCGCGGTAACGACGAAGATGGAAGTCGCAACATAGATGGGTTTGTTCGGGGGGTAGGTATTGAGGGGCAGGATGCCGTTGTGTTAAAGCAGTCTAACGCCGCCTGCAATTTGGGAACTCAGAACCTCGCGAACAAACCCCCAAAGCATCACATATGGCGGCATGTTTTTGCTTGATTATGAGGCGCTCGTTACTATCCGATAAAAATGCTCCCAAAGGAGTGCAGCATGGATACAGAAGATTCTCCAAAGCACCAGCCGCGCGCCATCATCGCCCCCATTACGCCCGATACGCCGCGGCCGTCGACATTCGAAAGCACCTCAGCGGAAATCCTTCCCGAACAACCTTTCGATATTCACTCGTATGAATTGATCGATATTTGGGAAAGAAAAATTAAACAGAGGCTTGCGGATCTCAAGGTAAAAAATGCGCATAGTCAACAAGATCGTGAGACCGACACTGGTCTCGCGCCGCTTTATCTAGAGGTGCTACATCGCAAACAAAGAAATGCGCTAGCAGATAAGGTTCTTGGTGATAATAAAACCAACATACCTAGATTGCACAGTCCATTCGACTTATATGACTATGTCAATCAGCTATACGACGCACACCGCGAAAAGAACCTGCCATGGCCATTACGGCTGCGTGCCGCAGTACTTTCCATCGAGGCGGTACATGACGTGCCTTACGATATTTATGCTGACGAAAGAGGCATATCGATTCTAAGCGTAGATTCGTTAGCCCTGCCATATAACGAAGACGAATTTGAAAATTTCCACCTAACAAAAGATACCCTTCGCAATATAAAATCTATAGCCAACGATGCCATTGGCGTGCAACAAACCGGGCATGGCTGTGAAATGAACACCTATTTTGGGATCAAAGTATTCTTTAAAAGAGAAGACGCCATTACTCAAAAAAGACATGACGCCAATCTTGCCAAAGCGACTACAGAAAAAACAATTCAATTCACGCAGAAAAATGCCAAGTTTAACGACCCTTCTCAAGATGGTCGGAAAAATTATTCTAGAAGAAACAGTTTCTTCGTGCCCGATTTTTTTAAAACGATGCAGCAGTTTGAGAGGTTCGCGGATTTACCATCCACTGACCCCGCGATAGTCGGAAAAAATAGAAACAAAACATTGGAACAGTACAAGGTGGGGACTTTCCAAGAAATGTTTCTCATGAGCAATCCCGAAAACCTGGATAAAACAGCGAAGATAAATACAAAACTTCAACGCCAGCGTTTTAGGCTCTACACGGATACGCTTGCGCTAATCGACGAACTAAAGCAGCAACATCGTGAAAAGGCATCGGATAAATTGCGCGAGATCATTGAAGCGAATACCCCGATGCTGCCAAGAGACTGGCAGCAATCAATTTCCTCTTGGATCACCCATTCGGACGACATGCTCAGCGGTCCGGTCCATCTCTTAAGGGATAAAGCAGAGGAGAAACTTTTCGCCATGGCTCCCGCCAAGCAATTCGAAGCAATTTGTGAATTGCTCGATGCCACGGCCATCTGGAAAATCGCGTCGCTACGATTAGCAGCGCTTGAAGGCGTTCGCAAATATCAATCCAATTCACTGGGGGAAATGGAAACCATATTATCTCGCTTAATCGAGTTGAAAGATCAATGGAAAGCTGAGCCCGTTCGACCAGAAAGTAGCGTTTTAGACAAGTCGGTAATGGACGCAGTGGAAAACGTTATGGAAGACATATGGCAACATGTTCCAATCGAGGATATAGCTAATACGCTAGAAAATAGCCCGCCACAATGGAGGGAAATACTGCTACGTCCGGAAACTCTACAACGCAAAATGCAAGACGCCGCTTGGAATGGAACTGGGGATTTTCAGGAGGCAGTTGTAATATTGGAAATGATGACATCGAAAAACATGAAGATCGGAAAAGAAGCAGTGCAATCTCTGGAAGATCCTTTTGTAAAAGAACTCTCTCAGAGCGACGAGCCATGGGCAAAAGAAAAATTTGTGCAGTGGTTCGTGAAAGCACCGGCTTCCATCAAAGAAGCATTGCAAAATACAATGGTTGATTGCTTTCCTGAAGAAATGGCGCTACAGCAAAGAGACCGCCTGCGAAATCTGTCGGGCGCGCAAATACAACAGCAACAAGAATTTGAGCAATTGCCAAAAGCGTTGCAGGAACCAAAATTGAAAGCGATGCTTGATGGCCAGCAGAAACGGTTTTCCATTTTGACATCGCTGATGGAAACTGTGACGGCCAAGCAGAGTCCCGGTAATTTGGAACAGAGCGTGAAGCAACTTGAACAGTCAGTAAAAGATTCAGAACAAAGAATAGCTCATTGACGCCATAAATCAGATGCAAGCCGACGTAGCGGCCGGACAATCCTATGAGGATATGCGCTCATATTTTAGCTCTAGGGAAAGTTCGGCCAGCAAAGACCTTCTAGTTTTAATAAACGAATTTCAGCCGAGGCAGCAGCTAGACGATTCTCTACCTTTGACGGTCTCTGCGGCATTGCAAAGCTTAACCGAAAAAATCCCCACCCTCGCGACCATTATTGCTGACGAGATATTGCACATGACGTTGGCGGAACGTAAGGAAGTCATAGTTAGATGCGCTAGCACTATACCTATGGGGGGAAAAGTCGTAAGTGCGGTAGAGCAAGCGCAATATATCGCAGGAGTGTTACCGAATTTCATGCGTCAGACCATTGGGCAAATCGCTTCTTGGAGCCAGGGCCAGATATCAAACGGCGCTCAGCAAATATTTCACACCATTTCACCCGTTGTAGGTCCCCCTCTGAGGACTTCTGCAAAAATAGCGGCTGGTGCTGTCGGGAAAATCGTGCATACGGCTGCAGTCGCTTCATCATTGATTCCACAATTTACAATAGATGCCGCAGAGAGCATGGCTGCAAAGATCACACCATCAAGCGTCAGGGGCTTTCTGATGTATATCACTGGTGCCGTACATGAGGCAGTCGAAAAAAAACGAGTTTTAAGTAAGCCACTTTCTGACATGGGGAAAGAAGAGCTTTTAATTCATGATGAGGAAAAAATAAGAAATAGCCTTAGTCCTGCCGAAAAAATGCTCCCTCTATTAATTTCCAAAGTAGACACGCATTTTGAGAGCAAGACTCCAGTTACTGTCATCACGGAAAACGCGGCTTACGTTAAAAGACTATCGAATAGAAATAGCAGGAGAAACTCTGCAATTATTTTCGATGCAGTTACAACCCATCGGTTACATGAGGAAGGACTTCTCGATAAGTATGGCAACAAAACCGAGAAGGGCGAGAGCCACTTGAAAGAGGGAGTGCCTTTGCCAAAACTTTCGAATAGTTTGCATAGAGGGGGGATATCTTAGGGGTTTGTTCTGGAGGGAAGCGGTCACCATTGTTATCGATAGCAACTGCCTCGATTTTAGCTGCGCTAATCAGTTGTGTTAACGCAGTTTAATTCCCTCTGCAATTCGGAAGCTCAAAACTTCCCGAAAAAACCATCATAGAGACCCTTCAATAATCTGATAATTATTCAACAAGGCAAACATGGCGAGACGAAAAAACGGGGTTGCGGAAGACTTGTTCGATATCACGGCGAAGCTGCCATGGTAGGCGGGTGTTGGACTGGCTGTAGTGGCTTACATGCTTTTGCACCATGTCGCGTCTAACCAGATAACTGCGCCGACGCAGGCTGCGCAAGTGGGCCAGTTTGCGGCTATGCAAATATACAAAACGTCCGCGACGATCGGTCAGTACCTTCTGCGAATCATTTTTTTGATAGGCGCTGCCGGTTCGGCGTGGCGGCGAAGCGTTAGACGGCAACTTGTTTCGGAGATTTCGCAAAGCACATCGGCGCAAGCGCTTGACGGTATCACCTGGCAGGAGTTCGAGTTGTTGGTCGGTGAAGCATTCCGCCCACAAGGCTTTGCCGTGACTGAAACCGGGGGAGGGGGCGCGGATGGCTGCGTTGATCTCGCGCTAACAAAGGGCGGGGAGCTGTTTCTCGTTCAGTGCAAACAGTGGAAAGCTTTTAAAGTTGGTGTTGGTGTCGTAAGGGAACTCTATGGCGTAATGGCTGCAAAAGGCGCTGCGGGCGGGTATGTGGTGACATCGGGACGATTCACTGAGGAGGTAAAGAATTTGCTTTCGGACGAAATATAACCCTGCTGGATGGCAACGCTCTGCAAGTGCTGATTGGCACGACCAATCCTCCCGCATTAACAAACAATCAACATACTTTACAGGCTAAATCGTCAACTGCAGCGAACACGGCCAATTCGCAAATGGAAACGACCAGTCCGAGATGTGGCAACGCGATGATCAAGCGAACCGCGAAACGTGGCGAGAATGCGGGGAAGATGTTTTTAGGTTGTACGACATATCCTGCTTGCAAAGGAACCAGGGAGTTGTAATTATCGGAAATTCAAACAGAACTAATGGTTTTTAGAGGTGGTCATCGATAATAAATGCAGTGCTTTCATTTGTGCCTAACCAGCCTTAGAGCGGATTTCATATGAATGTACGGTGTCGTTGTTCCCAAATGCGGATGCCCGCTAGGCGCCGCGACGCGGCTAATGCTTATTGCCTTAGCAAGAAGCGTAACGACGCGGGAGCCGCATTTGGGAACAACCCGAAGGGCTGGGTTTGTTTGGGGCGCATTGCGTCGTTACTCGTCGCTTGTTTGCGAATGACCAAACGGCGCTCCTCTCGCCTAGCACTGCACCCCAAACAAACCCAGCGACACCGTACATTCATATGAAATCCGCTCTAATGCTCGGCCTGCAGTGCCGCGGCAAATTCGCTATTCGGTTGTAAGGTATTAATCGCCCTTGTTGCCGCCACGTACAACAGATTCAATTCGGCATCCAAATCCTGCCGTTTATACTTGCCGCTTCTCGCCATGTTGTCGTAGTCAGCAACATCGATAAAATCTTCTGCCAGCTTCACTTGCGTGAACTCAGCGCCTTTTGCTTTGTGCGCGGTCGTAATAATAATGTCCGCATCCGCTGGCGAATCGACGGCTTTTTCGCGTAGCGTTCGTACCAATGTTGGAATTTGCCGGCCATATTCCGATACCATCCGTTGCAAGTTTCGCAACTCTGGATCTTCCGTTTCGGTGACGCAACGAGATAGCTCCGCAAATGTCCCGAAGTTCCGAATATAACTATCTCTGACAAGATCCAGTCGCCCTGTCTGTAGATGATAGCCGTCCTCTAACCGATCAAGGCGATACCCGGCGATGCCGCCCATGAAATGGACTTTCTTCGTTCGGTAAGTGGAGACCGCTTCGTCAAATACCGTGGCATTGGTGCGGCAGATGACGGCATAACGTTCCTTACGATAAACGTCGCCGATGTGTCCCGTGCTTTTTAATCCCTTGATGCGTCGTGGCTCGTCCTTGACGGCCAATACCGTGTTGCCGGCGTCGGCGATAGATTGGCCAAACCGGAACGAATTGGTCAGGTAGAACTGTTCCCCCTGCAAGCTGGTCATCGCATTCACGGCGCCACGGAATTGATAGATTTGTTGATGCCGATCACCAACGAAGACTTTGCGGCACGATTGATTGACGAGAATATCCGTTGTGGCCGGATTGGCGTCTTGCGCTTCGTCAAACAGGATGTAGTCGTAAGAGAGGCGAGGGCGGGAGAGTTGATACAGTTTGAGGTAACCGTCATGCAGCATGCCAATCTGCTCATCGTCGCTGTCGCACATCATCGTCCATAGACGGTCTGTGTATTCCGCCAATAGCCATGCGTTATGGGATCGTTGATCAACCGTCTCGGCCACCGTTCGCTGATCCGATGCGAGAAAGTGCAGTAAGGTCTTATGGATTGCCTCGGCGACGCCGTAATCGGCCGGCAAGTTGAGGGCCGCGATAATCGTTGGCAGCCGCAGCTTATCGACTAGTTTGTGCCGATAGTGCCTGCCGACCGCGCGCATGGCCAAACTATGGGTTGTCCGGCATTCGACGTTGCTCGGAAAACGGCGCTCTGCTTCGCTTTGGATGCCTTTGTTGAATGCAACGTAGAGCATGCGTTTTTTTGGTTTGGCGAGGGCGAATGCTTCCAGTGTCGAGGTCTTACCCGTTCCAGCAAACGCATTCACCGTGATGAAGTCCTCGGGACAATCAATGATGGCTTGCTGTTCTTGCGTGAGTTTCATGGCGTTGCTTTAGGTGAATATGACGATTTTCCGCGTAAAGCCTAAGTGGTCATCGATGCTGGCTGACGACGACGTCATCCTCGGGAAAACCCGCCAACGTTTTTCCGCTGACAGCAATTTTGGCAAATCCATCGCGTTCTGCCTTTCGCGTCGAGGATCGCTTTGCCGAGAGCGGCATCTCGATGGGCATTGCACTTGAAGCAATGCCGTGTTTTGGTGGGTGTCGAAATCATGGGGGGTATATTCATTATCGTGCGGTTAGCTGAATTTTACCTCATGCATGCGATGAAATAACGGCGTTGCTAAATTGAAAACTCTTTATTGGCAAAACATATCCTAGTCAGTGCGCCCTCAAGCGGATCACCATGTGTGTTGCAAAAGCATAAATGAACCACAGGATTGTGAGAGCTGTATGGGGTTAAAGAAAGTTAGTACGAGGAAAAAATTCGGAAGAAGCCTTCGGTATTAACGATTTACGAAATTAACGATTTACGAAAAGATACTGTAGGTCATCTGTCAGGCGAGCTTGCATTTGCTGAGAATTAAGATGGGTGGGTGATGGTCTATTTATCGGCTTTTGCCGAAGGTAGGAGCATCATGAACTTGATCTGCAATATATCGGTTACCGAACATAAGCCAGGAAGTTTGCAACGCATGGCAGTTTTTTATTTCTATTTCTTCAGGATCGTGCTCAATGCGGTCTTGCGCGTCTCAATGATTCAATGGCAGCAGTGCAGCGGATGCGGACGAAGTATTTTTCGACGCGCGCCCGATATTGGGGTTGTTATAGAGACACAAAAACTGGTTCTAAGTTGTAAATCAATAATGTACGACGCATAATCACCGTCATTATTAATAATTGATATACGGACCCACGTGTCCGTATAAATACTGTTATGCCCCTTATGTGTATCCGCCTCATTATCGCTTCATGCATTTGGGTAGCCGCCGTCGGTTGCACTGCGCACGATTCAACATCGGCCGCAATTGCCAAGCAGTTCGCTGAAAGTAAAGACAGCTCTGTTAGCCTCACCGTTGCCGTGCCTGGTGCTTGGGAAAAAGTTTGCGTCCTAGGACCCTACTCAAACAACGACACCGCGAAACAAACATTGGGGTTTGAATGGAACGCTGAAGCCAAAACCTCCATTCAAACCAACGAGGGCATTTCCTTACTTCTTTTTGTGCAAGACAAACAGGTTGTCTCTTACGTGGAGCACCCTCGCAATCATGGTGACTTTAGCAATTTGACGACGCAGTGTTTTTCGAGAGAGAAGGCACAGTTTATTCATGACCCAAAACCCACCAAAGGCTGGCCCGGCCTGTTCCCAAAAAATGTGGCATAACCTGCCGCTCCAGTGGGACGCTCCGCCGGCAAGCCGGCTCCGCGCCCCTGAGCTAGCACGTTATGCATCCGGGAGAAAATAGTGGGATATTTTGAAGGTTTAGCCAACGCAAATTTCAAAAAGGATAAGGCTGGCAATACGGTCTTCTTCCCGTGGGGCGCTCTCGGCAGGGGAAAAATTTTGCCTAATGAGCAAATGGAAACCAAAATCCGTGGTTTCGTTGGTCGCTACTACAAAATATCTCTACCAACGATTATCTGCGTTAGTGTAATAGTCGGCTGGGCATGGTCATTTTTACTTATTCCTATTTTTGGCGCTTGGTTTCACTTTGGCTCAAAATCACTTACTTCCGGCTGTCCTGACAGCGAAGAAAAGCTCACCTTAAAAGAGGGGTACGTGAACTCGGCGGCTAGTCACAAAAAATCTACTTTGTGGCTTCTTTTCATTGCGTCCATTATGTTTGTTCTTGGGGGCGTTTTCATAGCAAGCACAGCCAAGTCTTCTGGCGAAATTTTATTGGGTTGGTCTTCAATTGTTTTCTTTGGTGCTTGCGGGGTTGCAATTGGATTCATGCTTAAGGTAAAGCATCGGGCATAACTTGGCGCTCAACCTTGCTCCCTTCGGTCGCTGGACGCTGCGCCATAAAACGGCGCAGCGCCGGTTAGCTTTAAGTTAGGTTGCTCGATATCATCACATCAACAAATTAGAAAACATTGACATGACAACTAAAAGACCGGTCATATTCGTAAGCCACGCAGCAGTAGATGCAGAAATCGCAAGCTTGTTCAAGCAAGACGTGGAGCGCAGCTTTCTTGGTTTATGCGAGCTGTTCGTGTCATCCAACCTGGACAGTTTGCAAGGCGGGAAAGAATGGATGCAAGTCATAAAGGATCATTTGAGTGAGGCTGTGATATTCATTGGGCTGCTGTCGCCTGTGTCTCTGAATAGGCCATGGATTTATACGGAGTTCGGTGCAGGGTGGATTCGCGGTATCCCAACAATCTCTGTCTGTCACTCAGGTCTGCATAAGGCCCAACTGCCGGTTCCACTATCTCACTTTCAGGCGCTTGACCTGTTGGATGAAATGCATTTGGAGCATCTGTACGGCCAAATCAGTGCCGCGATTCAATGCCAGAAACCCACAAAGGACTATGCGGCTGATGTAGAGAGATACCGGAAAGTTACTGAAATAGAGTGTAAAGAACGAGAAATTCGCCAGTGGCTCAGTCAATTGCAGCAATGGAACCCCGAATTTTCTAGGGTATTTCAAGGCCACCAAGTCGACCTTCTAATCCCGGCAGAAGTTGACTATGCATTTCGACAGTTCATTCAGAAATTTACGCTCGGCAACATGATCGTGATTGAGCCGCAGGGCATGGCAATGGGTACAAGAGTTGGGTTACAGGCTTCCACTTGGATTGCTAAGCAGGGCGAGAATTTTGAGGAGTTCAAGCGAATTCTCGAATCGAGGCCCCATTCGTAAGTTCAGAATCAATGCCGCAACCTAACATCACATATATGGACTCCTTCCCCAACACAAGAAACTGAATGTGATTAGCATCAGGGAAAC
>JAZKCF010000074.1:0-44460 GCA_040388195.1 Pseudomonadota bacterium | reverse complement strand
GTATTAGCTGCCCGTTATTAGGTACCCACACTTATCGGTTGTATATTTTTAAAGAACAAGCGATCCATTTACACAGATCGACCCCCCACTGGGAGCTGGTTGCGGGGATAGGATTTGAACCTATGACCTTCGGGTTATGAGCCCGACGAGCTGCCAGACTGCTCCACCCCGCGACCGAAGAAAGAAATTATACGCAGACCAACCAACTCATGTCAACAAAATTAAACATTTGATTTTATTTTCTCACCAGAACCTGCCCGAAAAAATAAATTATCGCTGCTTAACCACATAAAGCGCTAGCAAATTTCTTTCAATCTCAATTCAAATTTTCAACTGAGCCAAAAATTATACTGTTATTTTGAGGAAAACTCAAGCCTTTCGATCCCTGCCATGTAAGGCTGAAGTACTTTAGGAATCGTTACACTGCCATCTTCGTTCTGATAATTTTCTAGCACAGCGACTAAAGTTCTTCCTACTGCAAGCCCAGAACCGTTTAACGTATGCACAAATTCCGTTTTGGCTTGAGAATTACGGAACCTTGCTTGCATTCGTCGCGCCTGAAAAGCATCACAATTGGAGCAAGAAGAAATTTCACGGTAAGTATTCTGTGCCGGTAACCATACTTCAATATCGTAAGTCTTTGCAGCACCGAAGCCCATATCTCCAGTACATAGGGTGATTACACGATAGGGTAACTCCAGCCTCTTAAGAATTTCTTCCGCATGACCTACCAATTCGTCCAGAGCGTCATAAGATTTTTCCGGATGCACAATATGCACCAATTCCACTTTATCAAACTGGTGCTGGCGAATCATTCCCCGGGTATCTTTGCCGTAGGAGCCTGCCTCCGACCGAAAACACGGGGTATGAGCCGTCAACTTCATCGGCAACGCTTCGAGAGGAATAATCTCATCGCGCACGACGTTGGTAAGCGATACTTCAGATGTGGGAATTAAATAAAAGCTTCCAGCGTCCCCGTGCGGGACTCGAAATAGATCTTCCTCGAACTTCGGCAATTGCCCCGTACCACGCAACGATGCTTCGTTGACTAAATACGGCGTATAACACTCCGTATAGCCATGTTCGCGCGTATGAGTGTCGATCATGAATTGCGCAATGGCGCGATGAAGATGAGCAATGGGGCCTTTCATAAAAACAAAACGAGCGCCAGAAAGTTTAGCCCCGATTTCAAAACTCAGCCCCAAACCACTTCCCACATCCACATGATCCTTTACCGGAAAATCAAATTGGCGCGGTGTACCTACACGACGCACCTCCACATTCTCTTCCGCAGACCGACCCACTGGCACTTTTTCATGGGGCAAGTTAGGAATGCGCATTAGGAAATCGTTCAGCTTTCCTTGTAGGACGGCAAGCTCTTCTTCCAGCATTTTGAGCTCGTCTCCTAACCCAGCCACTTCGACCATGATAGGAGCAACGTCTTCTCCTTTCGCCTTTGCTTGGCCAATCAATTTTGAAGCGCTATTACGTTTAGCCTGCAGGTCCTGTGTACGTGTCTGAATTTCCTTGCGTTGCGTTTCCAGGGCACTAAACATCACTGTATCCAGTTGGAAACCTCTCTGGTCTAAACGGTGAGCAACGTCATAAAGGTCGTTCCGAAGCAATTGGATATCGAGCATAGTGAAAAGCTTATTTAGTAGTGGAAATTCAAAAGTGGATTTACGTTATTACCGAAAATGACAGATTAGTAATAACGCAGAAAATTTCAAGCGCGTAAACAATTCTTCAATCAATATCGGCTACGCGTTACTTCTTATGTTCTTTATCGAGCACTCGCAAATGAGCGAGCTTTTCAGCAATTCGCCCCTCAAGGCCACGATCGGTGGGCTTGTACCAAGCAACTGCTGACATACCTTCTGGGAAATAATTCTCGCCGGCCGCATAAGCTTCCGGCTCGTCATGAGCATAGCGATACGCTTTACCATAACCCAATTCTTTCATCAGTTTGGTTGGCGCATTGCGTAAATGCACTGGTACTGGCCGAGAACCGTCTTTCTCGATAAAAGCACGCGCTTCATTATACGCAACATATATCGCATTCGATTTTGCAGCGCAGGCAAGATATACGACCGCTTGCGCCAGCGCTAACTCGCCTTCTGGGCTACCCAAACGTTCGTAAGTATCGCAAGCATCTAACGTTAAACGCAGTGCGCGCGGGTCGGCAAGTCCGATATCTTCACTCGCCATGCGTATTACCCGTCGCCCTATATAACGAGGATCCGCGCCGCCGTCGAGCATACGCACAAGCCAGTAAAGCGCAGCATCAGGATTGGAACCGCGTACAGATTTATGCAACGCTGAAATTTGATCGTAAAAAGCGTCACCGCCCTTATCGAAACGTCGCAGGCTCTTAGCGAGCAAATTCTCCAGCCAATCGCCGCCGATCTTATCGAGCCGCCCCGCCTCTGCCGCCGTCGCAATTTGCTCAACCAAATTTAATAGACGTCTCGCATCTCCATCGGCAACGCCGATTAGCCGTTCCCTCGCTTCATTACTTAGTTCGATCCCTAGTAACGCCTCTAAAGCAGCCCGCGAAAGTAATTCGCCCAATTCTTGTTCATTAAGTGGCTTAAGCACATACACAGCAGCACGAGAAAGCAATGCGCTATTCATTTCGAAAGAAGGGTTTTCGGTAGTCGCACCGATAAACGTCAGCAAGCCTTCTTCAACATAAGGCAAAAAAGCGTCCTGTTGTGCTTTATTAAAACGATGCACTTCATCCACAAACAAGATGGTGCCCCGGTTGTATTGACTGCGATTAAGCTTGGCACGCTCTACCGCTTCGCGAATGTCCTTTACTCCCGAAAGCACAGCTGAAATCGCGATAAAATCCGCGTCGAAAGCATTAGCCATGAGCCGCGCCAATGTGGTTTTACCTACACCGGGTGGTCCCCACAAAATCATAGAGTGCGGTTTACCCCCCTCAAAGGCTACGCGCAACGGCTTGTCGACCCCGAGCAAATGAGATTGACCGATCACCTTATCCAAAGTGTTAGGACGAAGGCGTTCGGCGAGGGGAATGAATGGTGAGGATTGAGCGTCGTTCAAAATTTAAGAGAAGAAAATGGATTACTTCAATGCTTCAATGCTGCAGTGTCCGGTATTGGTTTGCGCAAAATCAGTAAATTTACGAGATCTACCGCCCTCAATCCGAAATTACATCAGCCCCTTTGGGCGGTACGAAAGTAAAAGCGGCGGGCAGGGGTTTGTTATTCAGCTGCACATGCGCCAGCTTTATAACCGTATTTTGGCCAAAGTTATCCTTCAATTCCAGCATGGACAATTCACTACCAGCAAAGCCCATTCGCACACGTTCGAACGTGCTCTCTAAAGATTTTGGCGTGGCCTCAACCCAAGTAAGCTTATTCGCTGTACCAGCATCTTTCAGATTAAAGTTTTTCTCAATCTCCGCGTCACCGGCAAGAAGCGCTGCTGGGCTTGAACCAATAGCTTTATCTAATTTTCGTACTGTTACTTGGTTCAGATCCGGGTCATATAGCCACAACTTCACGCCATCGCCTACGATCAATTGCTCGTAAGGTTTTACGTACTGCCAACGAAATTTACCCGGACGAGAAAACTCCATGCTGCCTGTGGACTGTTGGATAACCTTGCCATTGTGATCAGTTACCGTCTGTTCAAAATTGGCTTTGAGGGTCTTTGCATTTGTCAAAAAGGATTTAAGCTCATCTAAACTCCCGGCAAATGCAGGAGCAGCGATCAACGATACTAGCAATACAATCAAACGCCTCACACTACTCTCCTTGTCCTGCCGGCACTAAAACTTCACGATTCCCATTTGACTGCATCGTAGACACCAGCCCTGCCCGTTCCATGTCTTCCAATAATCGCGCAGCACGGTTATAGCCGATACGCAGATTACGCTGAACGAAAGAAATGGACGCTCGGCGCGATTTAAGCACGATACCGACCGCTTCGTCATACAAAGGATCAGACTCCGCACCACCGCCACCGTTCCCACTCTCCCCACTTATTCCACTAGACTCTTCCGGAGCGCTAAGAATGCCCTCGATATACTGCGGCTCGCCCATTTCCTTCAAGTGGCTAACCACGCGATGCACTTCCTGATCCGCTACAAAGGCTCCGTGCACCCGCTGCGGCAGACCACTGCCCGGCGGCAAATAAAGCATGTCGCCCTGCCCCAGTAAGGCTTCAGCCCCCATCTGGTCAAGAATCGTCCGCGAATCGACTTTCGATGCCACTTGGAAAGCAACACGCGTCGGAATATTCGCTTTAATAAGCCCAGTAATGACATCCACAGACGGCCTTTGGGTAGCAAGAATCAGATGGATGCCCGCGGCACGCGCTTTCTGAGCGATTCGAGCGATAAGCTCCTCAATCTTCTTACCGACCACCATCATCAAATCCGCTAATTCGTCGATCACGACGACAATAAGCGGTAACTCTTCCAGCGGCTCTGGATTGTCAGGCGTAAGCGTAAAAGGATTGGTCAGCGGCTTCTCGTTGTCTTTAGCCTCACGAATTTTGACGTTGTAGCCAGCAAGATTACGCACGCCGAGTGCCGACATTAGCTTATAACGCCGCTCCATTTCTGCCACACACCAGTTCAATGCGGCAGAAGCCTGCTTCATGTCGGTAACTACCGGCGCAAGAAGATGAGGAATTCCTTCATACACCGATAATTCCAGCATTTTCGGATCGATAAGAATCAAACGAACTTGCGATGGCGACGCTTTATAAAGGAGCGACAAAATCATCGCATTAATGGCCACTGATTTACCGGAACCAGTAGTACCCGCAACCAAAAGATGCGGCATCCGCGCCAAATCGCCAACCGAAGGCTTCCCGGAAATGTCTTTTCCCAATGCTAGGGTCAACGGCGACGCCATGTCATTGTAAACCTGGGAGCTAAGAATCTCACTGAGTCGAACAGTCTGCCGATGCGGATTAGGAATTTCCATACCCATGCAGCTCTTGCCCGGAATGGTTTCCACTACTCGAATCGAGACAACGGACAAAGCTCGCGCCAAGTCCTTTATTAAATTAACAATCTGACTACCTTTAACACCGGTAGCAGGTTCGATTTCATACCGGGTAATAACTGGGCCGGGATAAGCAGCCAACACTTTTACTTCGACGTTAAAGTCAGCAAGCTTGCGTTCAATCAATCGCGAAGTAAATTCCAGCGTTTCAGCGCTTACGGTCTCCACTGGGCCGCTAGCTGCATCTAGCAACGACAACGGTGGTAAATCCGTATCTGGCAAATCAGCAAAAAGCGGAACCTGTTTTTCTTCTATAGCCCTTGTTGAGACCGGAATCTCGGTAACTTGCGGCTCAATTCGGACTGGTTTACGCTCCTCGAGCTTCTGACGAACTTTCGCTACTTTTTCTTCGCGTACAACTTTGGCCACCTCTCCTTGACGACGATCCCTCCAACTTTGAATCCGTCCAATCATGAAAAACCAAGCCGACTCCAACCAAAAACCAAAGCGCTCAATAAACTTTAACCAGGAAAGCCCGGTAAACAGCGACAGCCCCATAGCCAAGAAAGCCAAGAACAATAACGTTGCTCCAGTGAAACCAAGGCTCTTTCCTAATCCGGTTGAAAATAAACCACCAAGCACTCCACCCGGCGCATACGGCAGCTGTACCTTCAAACTGTGTAAACGCAACGCTTCTATGCTGCTACTAGCAAGTAGCAGCAACACAAAACCCACTAACGAAATATATAGCGGGCGTTTATCGGTAAGCGGCGTCGTTTCGATACGGTGATAACTTAGAAAAATCCCAAACACACTCAATCCGACCCACCACCAAGCAGAGAGCCCAAACAAATAAAGCAAGAAATCGCCAACCCACGCACCTATTTCCCCGCCTTTATTACGTACTGCATGATGAGTGCCGCTATAAGAAAAACCGGGATCCCCTCGATCGTAAGTAAGCAAACTCAAGGCAAGATAGGCGCCAAGGGCTAAGACAGCAATCCACCATGCCTCCTTAAGTAATCTCGAAAATTTGGGCGATAGTGGATCCTTAGATTTGCCA
The DNA here is from genome assembly GCA_040388195.1 of Pseudomonadota bacterium. Taxonomy (GTDB): domain Bacteria; phylum Pseudomonadota; class Gammaproteobacteria; order Burkholderiales; family DATLHW01; genus DATLHW01. Next base: position 38,412 of record JAZKCF010000074.1, on the reverse strand, counting down.
GCAGACTTGCTGGCGCCCGCAGACTTGCTCATGGCAACTGATTGAAATCCGAACATGCTTTATTTAAGAGTGATTATTAGTGATTGAGAATTAAGAAAATCAAAAACGCTTAACTACAGAGCATATGGAGAAATTTTTTATTTTTCTCCATGTGCTCTGTGTTCTTTTGGCTCACATGCGTATCAAAACAGCCGTCCTTGGCAGGCCCGGCTCAACTCATCCGTCAAAGCGATGTCGGCAGTTGCTCATTGATAACAATGTGCTTGGATTCGACCTTTATATACCCGCCATGGGCAAGGTCTTTGAGAATGCGGTTCACCATTTCGCGAGACGCACCGACCATATTGGCAATGTCCTGTTGAGACAGATTCTGGCTGACCACAAGCTTGCCATCCTCCTTTTTCGCCAATTCCAACAAGGTACGGGCAACCCGGCCGTAAACATCCAGCAATGCCAAGCTCTCGATTTTCTTGTCGGCTTCGCGCAAGCGCTTAGCCATTGTTGAAAGAATCGTACGAGCTATGTGCGGATTATTGGTTAGGCAACGCATGAAATCACCATGGGAAATCACGTTAAAGCTTGATGACTCCATGGTAATAACCGTGGCGGAACGCGGTTGATTGTCGATTAAGGACATTTCCCCGAAAAATTCGCCCGGACCGAGAATAGCTAGAATGATTTCCTTACCATCTTGATCGGAAATCAATACCTTCACCTTACCAGCGACGATTGCGTAAAGCGAATCGCTTTTTTCTCCCTCGCTGATGATGACCTTGTTCCTCGGAAACTGCTTAAGGCTTGCTTCGGCGGAAACCTGCGCCAATTCGGAATCACTAAGATTGGCAAAAAGCGGAATGTTTCGTAACAACATATTCACCTCACCTCCAGCCGGGAACACAGAAGAATTATTTAAAATCCCCACTACTCTAAGGGTTTAGATTACACAAAACAAGCTTGAATTTGGTGATTTAGTAGGGCTCCCATGATAAATATCGACACATCGTAAGATTTATGAAGTCAAATTTGGGGTGATATGCAAAATGTTTTGCCCTCAATCCTCGACAAAGACAGGACGCTACTGGTAGATTTCCAGACCTGTCCCAATTAAATCACGCCTGTTCAAGTCTAACTGTCTGACGTCCGACAGGCCTTAAAAATACTTTTCGTAACGATTGCCCTTTTATGAACACCAAGCACTCCCGCCTCTTAATTCTCGGCTCCGGCCCCGCCGGCTACACTGCCGCAATTTACGCCGCTCGCGCCAATCTTAAACCGGTATTGATCACCGGATTAGCTCAGGGCGGGCAATTAATGACAACCACCGACGTGGACAATTGGCCTGCAGACCCAACCGGCGTTCAAGGCCCGGAATTGATGGACCGCTTCCTAAAGCATGCCGAACGATTTGAAACCCAGGTCATTTTCGATCACATTCATACGGCCAAGTTAACCGAAAAGCCTATTACGCTTGTTGGGGATAACGCTACTTATACTTGCGATACATTGATTATCTCCACCGGCGCCTCCGCGAAATACCTGGGACTGCCTTCTGAAGAAGCGTTCATGGGTAAAGGCGTATCGGGCTGTGCTACTTGCGATGGTTTTTTCTACAAAGGGCAGGACGTTATCGTCGTCGGCGGCGGTAATACTGCGGTGGAGGAAGCGCTTTACCTCTCCAACATCGCCAAGCATGTGACCGTCATCCATCGACGGGAAAAATTTCGTGCCGAGGCGATTCTAATCGACCGACTGCTTGCCAAAACCGCCAACGGCGGCAATGTATCGGTTGAGTGGAACCACACATTGGACGAAGTGCTGGGCGACAAAACCGGTGTTACCGGCGCACGCATTAAAAGCGCTAAGGATGGCAGCACTCGAGACCTTAAAGTGCAAGGTGTTTTCATTGCCATCGGACATACGCCGAATACGTCCCTCTTCGAAGGACAGCTTAAAATGGAAAACGGCTATATCGTCACCGAAGGCGGTCGAAATGGAAACGCGACCGCGACTAGCATCCCTGGCATATTTGCGGCAGGCGATGTACAGGACCACATTTATCGCCAAGCGGTTACTAGTGCAGCTACTGGTTGTATGGCGGCGCTAGATGCGGAAGCTTATCTCGAAGGGCTGCCTCACCTTTTTTAACAATCCCTAGAAAAAACAGGAAACGGCTACTTCTATGCCGCGTTCCAAACCACGCGAAAAAGATCTCCCTATAACACCGCCAGATAGCGAACTGGCGGTTTTTCGCGCGGCCGTCGCCGACGTAATACCGGTTTCGCCAGTGCCGCGGGTTTTGCACCACAGACCCAAACCACCGCCGATTCCCATCCAAACACTACGCGACGAAAAACAAGCATTAGTCGATTCTCTCTCTGACCATGATCCATGGGCAGACGGCTTCGAGACCGGCGAAGAACTTTGCTTTTTACGGTCTGGCCTACCACAAAATGTCTTAAAAAAATTGCGCCGTGGCCACTGGGTAATCCAGGGCGAATTGGATCTGCATGGCTTAACGAGAGTGGAAGCGCGGGTTGCACTTGCCGCATTCCTTAGCAACGCATTACACACTGGGTATCGATGCATCCGTATTATTCACGGTAAGGGATTAGGCTCCATGCATGGCGAACCTATTTTGAAACACAAGGTTCGTATTTGGTTAGCCCAACGGGAGGAAATATTGGCATTCTGCCAAGCGCGGCCAACAGACGGGGGTAGTGGAGCAGCGATCGTTTTATTGAAAAGCCTATAGAGCAGGCAAAATTAAACACGAATGAAAAAACATCAGCTCCTGCGACATCTATCAATTTACATAACGCCTCCCTTCGCTTTACCGATATCGCAAGCTATACTGCCCGCTTTTCGCGTAGCCTCCCTACATTCAAACTAATGTCGTCGCAGCCCGATATCTCTAAGCGCGGACTCGTACTCCTGTTTTTTTTTAGCTTTGCCATCTGGTTTGGCACACTAGACTACCGCAAATTAGCGAAGCCCGACGAAGGCCGTTACGCTGAAATCTCACGCGAAATGGTGGTCACTGGCGATTGGCTCACGCCGCGCCTGAACGGCATTAAATACTTCGAAAAACCACCCCTGCAATATTGGGCCACGGCCACTGCATACACCGCATTCGGTTTCCATGAATGGACGGCGCGCCTATGGACAGCGCTGACCGGATTTCTAACGATCCTATTAATATGGTGGCAAGGACGAAGGATCTTCGGCGGTAAACCGGCGCTTTATGCCGCCATGGCACTCGCCAGCAATTTTTATTTTCTCGGGTTAGGCCATATCAATACGCTCGATATGGGACTCGCATTTTTTACCACCTTAGCGCTCGTTGGCTTTGTCTCGGCTCAATCCGATGAAATCGGAAACAGAGAGAAGAACCGATGGATGCTCACTACCTGGGCAGCCATGGCGCTTGCCATGTTAAGCAAGGGCTTAATCGGTATCGTACTGCCAGGAGCAACGCTTTTTTTGTATACGATCTTCACTCGAGATTGGGCGATTTGGCGACGGCTTCACTTAGTCCCCGGCCTGCTAATTTTTTTGGTAATCGCTGCGCCATGGTTTATTGCCGTCTCCATTAAAAACCCCGAATTCGCCTGGTTTTTCTTCATCCACGAACACTTCATGCGTTACGCCACTCCCGAAGCCAGGCGTGAAGGGCCTATCTATTATTTTGTTGATCTCCTTGTATTGGGCATGTTGCCTTGGAGTCTAGTGCTGGTTGAAAGCATATGGAATGCAGTTCGCAATCTGCGCACGCCGGATAAACAGCTCAATAAACCGACATTAATCCTGCTGATATGGACAACGTTTATATTCGTATTCTTCAGTCTTTCCAGTTCCAAACTACCAGCTTATATCCTGCCTATTTTTCCTTCGCTTGCTTTACTAATGGGAAAACGATTAAACCAATTAGAGGCAAAGCAGTTAGTAGTACGAATAATTCCAGTAGGACTATTAATGATTTGCGGGATTTTCTATATCCCCTATGTAATCGATCATGCAGAAGACCCGGTCTCGCAGGCGCTTTATCGCGAATACAGCTATTGGTTGTACGCCGGAGCCTTCACCATGCTAGCGGGCATTGCCTATTCATGCTGGCATTCTTTGCGGGGAGATAAGCTGAAGGCAATTGTCAGTATTGCTCTAGCAGGGTTTCTGTTCGGACACCTTGCAGTCACTGGATACGAAGCACTTTCCCCGAACCAATCCACTTACCATTTTGCCGAAAAAATCCGGCCCTACGTTAGCAAAGAAATTCCTTTTTACAGTATCAAAATGTACGATCAGACGTTGCCGTTTTACCTTAGGCGCACAGTGACCTTGGTCGACTACAAAGATGAGTTTTCCTACGGTTTGGAGCAAGAGCCGACCCTCGCAATCAACACAATGAGCGAATTTTCTCAACAATGGAAACACGATAAGGAAGCATTGGCGATCATGCAGCCCGACACATATCGCGCATTACTTGCCGAGAAATATCCTATGGAAGTTATTGCGGAAGATGGAAAACGCGTAGTCGTAAAAAAGATCGAAGGGAAACCATGAACACCATCAGTTTTTCACTGATACTGCTCGGTGTATTGTTGAATGCCACAGCTCAGCTACTTCTGAAGGCCGGCGCCAATGCAGTTGGCCATTTTGCTTTTAGCCGGGAAAACATTCTTCCTGTCGGATGGAAACTTGCGACGGAGCCGCACATTGTCGGTGGACTAACTTGTTATGTAATTAGCGTTGTCGTGTGGATTATGGCGCTCTCCCGCGTTCAAGTTAGTATCGCTTATCCTATGTTATCGATAGGGTACGTGGTAAACGCGCTGGCGGCGTGGTATCTATTTGGCGAAGCGGTAGGCCTATCGAGATTAATCGGTATAGGCATTATCATGCTAGGTGTTTTCGTAGTCGCCCGAAGCTAATTCCATTTCGCATGAGAAACGATACTTTGTCGACTATCGCTTGCCGTACCACTTGTACTGTCTGCGCTCTGCCTTCGCGTCTCGTTTCTCATGCAAAATGGAATAATCCCTACATTTAAGAATTAACCGATCAAAATCCATGAATTTCCTCCCCTTCGCCCGTCCCACCATTGATCTCGACATGATTGCCGGCGTTACAGATACCCTCGCCTCCGGCTGGCTTGCGAGCGGCCCACAAGTGATTGCCTTTGAAAAAGCGCTATCGGAATATATGGGCGGACGACCGGTTCGTACATTGACATCGGCCACCGCAGCGATGGAAGTAGCTTTACAAGTCGCGGGTATCAGCAAAGACGACGAAGTCATCACGTCGGCACAAAGCTTTTTCGCGACGCCAAACATGATTCTCAAAGTAGGGGCCAAACCGATCTTTGTCGATGTCGATCTCATTACCCGCAATCAAGATCTCCGCGCCACCGAAGCCGCAATCACGCCGCGCACAAAAGCAATTATGCCGACACATTTTGCCGGCTTGCCGATGGACATGGATGCGCTCTATGCACTCGCCAAAAAACATAATCTTCGTGTTATCGAAGACGCGGCGCTAGCGATTGGGTCTTTATGGCAAGGCAAACCTATCGGCAGTTTTGGCGATCTCGTTTCCTTCAGTTTTCATCCTAACAAAAACATGACCACGATCGAAGGTGGCGCGCTATCTGTAGCGACCGAGGACGATGCGAAACTGGTGGAGAAACTTCGATTCCACGGCATCATTCGTTTACCTGATGGAACACGCGATGTCGATTGTCCTGGCGGCAAATTCAATATGTCCGACGTCAGCGCCCGTCTCGGCCTTTCACAGCTCGCACGCCTCGACGATTTCAATTTCAAACGTCGCGAACTAGTCACGCATTACTTTAAATGCTTTCAAACCGATCCAGCATGCGTTCTTCCTGCACGTGGCGACGACGGCCATAGTTGGAATATGTTCGCAGTATTGCTACCGCTAGATCGCGTCACTATTAGCCGCAAACAGTTCATGGATGAAATGCAAGCCCGCGGGATCGGAACCGGTGTTTCCTACGAAGCGCTACACCTTGCCACCCTTTACCGGCAACTCGGTTATCAGGAAGGCGACTTCCCGAATGCAGAACGCATAGGACGCGAGACTGTCACCTTACCGTTGTTTCCCACAATGACCTTGACTGACGTAGAGCGAGTATGCGAAAACGTTGCTCAAGTGCTGGCTACATATCGGAAATAAAGGGAGCCTCAATAAATTGATATTTCTAAGCAATACTACTTTACTCGCAAAAAAATCTTCCTTACATACCATCCATATGCGGCGTCGGCTTTTTTTACTCGCGCCTTGTCTTGCTTAGAAATATCAATTTATAGAGACTCCCTAAGATCATGACCCCAGAAGTTTCCATCATCATCCCGGTCTACAACGAAGAGCCGGTTTTGGATGCGCTGTTTTCACGCCTGTATCCGGCGCTTGATGCGTTGAATCGCAGTTATGAAATCATTTTCATCAACGATGGCAGCAAAGATCGATCCGCTGCGATGTTGCGTGAGCAATTTCAAAAACGGCCTGACGTCACGCGAGTGATTTTATTTAATGGCAATTTTGGCCAGCACATGGCCATCATGGCTGGCTTTGAAGCATCACACGGCGAAAAAATTGTTACCCTCGACGCCGACTTGCAAAATCCCCCAGAAGAAATAACCAATTTGCTTCAGAAAATGGACGAAGGCTACGACTGCGTCGGCAGTATTCGTCTCGCGCGCCGAGACACAGGATTCCGCCGTTATGCCTCTAAGCTCATGAACTACGTCAGAGAACGAATGACTCACGTTAGCATGACCGATCAGGGATGCATGTTGCGCGCTTATAGCCGCGCTATTGTCAATGCTATCAATCAAGCCAAAGAAGTTAATACCTTCATTCCAGCACTTGCTTACACCTTTGCCGCCAATCCAACGGAAATCACCGTCAAACACGAAGAACGCGCTGCCGGCGAATCAAAATATTCACTTTACCGCTTATTACGGCTGAACTTCGATTTGATGACGAGCTTTACGATAATGCCATTGCAAATTTTCTCGGTGTTAGGCGTTATTCTGTCCCTATGTTCCGGATCGCTGGTCGTGCTGTTGGTCTGTCGTCGCTTTATGATTGGTCCGGAAGAGGGAGGCTTATTCACACTGTTTGCGATTACCTTTCTGTTTATCGGTATCCTGCTGTTTGGGATCGGCTTGTTGGGCGAATATATCGGCCGCATCTACGAACAAGTGCGGCATCGACCTCGATATATCATTCAGGCGGTGCTTGAAAAAAATGAAAGCGGAAAAATCACTGATGACGTAAAGGCGCATATACGTATTAACTGACGTTAAATAACGGTCAAATAAAAATCTCTACAGCTTATGAATTTTTATCAGCCGCCATCCGCTTCGTCGCCCGCTTTAAGCGCACTTGAAACGTCGCCCTGAATTTTTCTATAACTCGCGTATTCGTTCGGATTGAGTGAGAATTTTTCCAACACCGCTAAAGCACCGGCCTTTGTTATCGGTTCCTCTTGTTGGGAGCTGATCATGCTCAATAATTGTTTTTTCAAGCGATCGGAACGCGTACCGCTTTCCCCAATCGCTTCGATTGCCGCTTGCCTTACCTGCGACGCTGGGTCGGATAGACCTTGATAAAGGTTGTTTTCTGCGGCACCGGTCTTATCCCATACCGCCAATGTTTGAAGGCTTTGCGCTCTGACCGCTGCGTCTTGATGCTGAGTCAAACTGTAAAGTTGCGCCTTAACAATTTCTGCTTGTGCCGGATCAACCACCGCATAACGTAGCGCCCCTGCCGCAAGACTTAAAATTGCTGGATCTTGCTCATTCTGCAATGTCCGCATTGCCAGATTGCTGACCTGCGGTGTCTTTGCCGCGGTAGCGGCTTGCAACAATTCAAAGCCGTCCTTACGCCGTATCGGGTCGTCGCTGGCAGCGAGTTGCAAGGAGAAAGCCTGCACGTTTGGCGATTGGCCGCCTCCACCGGTTAATACAAATTTGATCATTCTCTTGGTTTTTTCATCTACTCGTGCGTCGTAACGATGCATAATTTCTTCGAGAACAGCAGGATTGTTTGCTGCCAATGCTTCCAATTTGCTCAGTACCGCAACTTCAGCTGCTGTCGTATTTGCGCCCTGTATCTGCTTCCATAGCGTGTCTAGATTTTCTGAGGAAGTTTGAAGTCCCGTTGATGCAAATGCTGGATTGGAAAAACCTGGCTTGAGCTGTGATTGATCCGTCTGATTTTCAATTACCTTGGCAGATGAATCATTCGGTATTTGACTGGCTGTAGAAGCTTGTAAGGAAACATCCTCGTGAAGATTTGAAGCCAGCAAAAAACCAAAGGCAAAACTTAGCGTCGTACTAATTAGAAAAGCAATATGCAGAGAATAACGACCCATCGCACTAACTCCTCATCTCACAACCTGTTTGTTGATGTAGCGAGTGCCCCTGAATTTTTTATTCCGACCAATCTGCGCGAAACTCTGTGCATGATTGGGTATTTGGCCATACGCCTTTATATACGAATGCTCTCTTCGAGAAGCGTTTGATCCACTCGCCACATTTCACAAAGAATGCTCAAAAAAATTCTAATTGAAAATTAAGGCTCGCACACCCAAGGCGTCACGTAAGTAGTTTGGCCCTGCACTTCCATAACTCCGCGGCCGCAATTGTGATTTGTATTAGAGATCAGCCAATAACTATTAATGGTTTGGCCTGCAGATACATATCTCCATCCATCGTTGCCCCAACTTTTATCAACGGGACTAGTGACCAACGACAACCGTGCGAGAATCCGCGAACCAGCAGCCTTGTGATACCAAACGTGATAGTAGGCATTGCCAGTCTTAACCTGCCGGGTCTTGGAGATACAAAAATTGCCATTACTAAGCTGCGTGCATTTTGTCGTTATTGTTACGGCATGAGCGGATTCCGCCATCCCTAACAAAAATGTTGCTGTAGCAATAACAGTAAAAATAGTCTTAAACTTTCTTGCTGGAAGAACCTGTGCGATATGCGCTGCTTTCACTTTATGCCTCCTGGGTAAATTTAATGAACGAACCAACTAAAAGTCTTCAGATGCAACTTGCGACTACAAAACAACACGGCTATTTCACGAGATGTGACTAGTTCTTTGAGATAACGGGATTACCGTCGGTGGTGCAGGAAACAATTTTTTGGTACGGGGAATAAAACTGCGTGTGAGACCATACTACCAAGATACTTATGGTGCAATCACTCCCGAAAACATTATCGATTTGTATAAACACCGCTTTTTGTACCATACGGCTTTTACAGTATAGACAATTCGCGGCTAATCACTTATCACCCGCAATTAAAACCGGTAACATCGCTCGGCACTCGATAGCTCGCTCCATATCAAAAAATCACTTTGACCATACCCCGGTAACCATGTCCTCTGCCATAGTTTTTGCTTACCATAACGTCGGCGTACGCTGCCTTTCTGCATTGCTGGACCGAGGCGTAAATATCTCATTAGTCTTAACCCATGAAGATAACCCCCAGGAAAATATCTGGTTTGACAGTGTGGCGGAACTTGCTCGCATTCATCGAATTCCTGTAATTACTCCTGACAACCCAAATACACCAGAAATTATTGCGCAAATAGCGGCGCTGCAGCCGGACTTCCTATTTTCGTTTTACTACCGGTCCATGCTAGCGACTGAGGTACTACAGATTCCACGTCAAGGTGCTTTCAACATGCACGGATCGCTGCTGCCAAAATACCGGGGACGCGTTCCCGTGAATTGGGCGATCATCAAAGGTGAAACGGAAACTGGTGCAACATTACATCAAATGGTGGAAAAACCCGATGCCGGTGGCATTGTTGACCAGCAAGCAATTTCAATTTTAGAAAACGATACTGCCCTTGATGTATTCAACAAAGTGACAGTGGCAGCGGAAATGGTTCTTCATAGAGCATTGCCCGCGCTTATCGATGGCACGGCATTGTTGAAGCCGCAAAATCTGTCACAAGGTTCGTACTTTGGTGGCAGAAAACCCGAAGACGGTATTATCGATTGGCATAACAGCGCTGAGAATATTCATAACCTGGTCCGCGCTGTAGCCCCGCCCTACCCCGGCGCATGGACGACTGTCGCTGGCCAAAAACTACGATTCTTACGCACCCTACGAGAAAAACAGCGAGATGCGGAAAAGAGCAGGCCACGGTTATATCTCAAGAACGATAACATCTTCGCCTGCTGTGGCGACGGTGGCGTACTTCGAATTATTGCCCTCGAACTAGATGGCGATCGTCTTTCCCCGCAGGCCTTCCAGCAACTATTTGGCCTATCCGTCGAGTTAGTCTAAACTTGCCGCCTTCAACTTTATCGCAGAAAAGCCAAAGCAGCAGAAAACGCTTAAAAACTCGCGCTGGCCTCTGCGTTTGTTCCGGTCTGGAAAATACATGAAAAAAGTTCTTATCCTAGGTGTCAACGGCTTCATCGGCCATCATTTGTCCAAACGCATTATCGAAACCACTGATTGGCAAGTGTTCGGCATGGATATGATGTCAGAACGCGTGGACGATTTACTCGGCCATCCTCGCTTCCACTTCGCTGAAGGCGATATCACCATCAACAAGGAATGGATCGAATACAACGTCAAGAAATGCGATGTTGTTCTCCCTTTGGTCGCCATTGCGACACCTGCCATGTACGTCAAAGATCCGCTACGCGTCTTTGAACTGGATTTCGAAGCAAATCTGCCGATTGTGCGCAGCTGCGTGAAATGGGGAAAACGAATTGTTTTTCCGTCCACATCCGAGGTATACGGGATGTGCAAGGACGAGGAATTCGATCCTTACGCGTCTGAACTTGTTCTTGGTCCTATCGATAAGCAACGATGGATTTATTCCTGCTCCAAACAGTTGATGGACCGAGTAATTTGGGCTTATGGATCGCAAGGTGATTTAGATTTCACCCTCTTCCGTCCATTCAATTGGATCGGTGCGGGTTTGGATAACATCCATACAGCCAAAGAAGGTAGTTCCCGCGTCATTACCCAATTCTTCGGGCACATCGTACGCGGCGAGCCAATCAAACTGGTAGACGGCGGCACGCAAAAACGCGCCTTTACCTATATTGACGATGGCATCGATGCGTTAATGAAAATTATCGACAACAAGGCAAATGTTGCCTCCGGCCAGATTTATAACATTGGCAATCCAACGAACAACTACTCCGTGCGAGAGCTGGCGAAGATGATGATTGATCTTGCGCTAAAGTACCCGGAGTATCGCGAATCGGCAGAAATGGTAAAAATCGAAGAGACAACTTCCGATGCTTACTATGGCAAAGGCTACCAAGACGTGCAAAACCGCGTGCCCAAAATAGAGAACACATGCCGTGAGCTCGATTGGGCACCGCAGGTCAACATGGAAAGAGCATTAAAAGAAATCTTCGATGCCTACCGTGAGCTGGTAGCAGAAGCCAAGGGATTAGTGGATTAAATTAAACTAAATTCAACACCACCATGGAAAATATTCTTATTGGCATCATTATGGGCAGCAGCAGTGATTGGGAAACCATGCAACATGCTGCTTCGCTTCTAAAGCGGTTTGGCGTACCGTTCGAACAGCGTGTCGTCTCCGCACACCGCACACCTGACGTGATGTTCGAATACGCTGAAACAGCGAAACAACGCGGGCTTGTTTGCATTATTGCCGGTGCTGGCGGCGCTGCGCATCTTCCTGGCATGATCGCATCCAAAACCACCGTGCCTGTGCTTGGTGTACCGGTGCCATCCAAGTATTTGCGCGGCGAAGATTCGTTACATTCGATTGTGCAAATGCCCAAAGGAATTCCGGTTGCAACCTTTGCAATCGGCGAAGCAGGCGCTGCTAACGCAGCCTTATTCGCGATCAGTATGCTGGCGAGAACAGATGCGCAACTCGCACAAAAACTCGAAGACTATCGAAAAGAGTTACAAGCACAGGTCGCAGCAATGACCTTGCCCGACGCACTGTGATTCTTCCTCCCGCAACGCTAGGTATGCTTGGTGGCGGCCAGTTAGGCCGCATGTTCACGATTGCCGCCCGCACCATGGGCTATCGCGTTGTCGTTCTTGAGCCGGATGTTCATAGCCCAGCAGGCGATATCGCTGACGAGCATGTGATTGCTGTGTACGAAGATACCGCCGCTCTCGACAACCTTGCCCGCGATTGCTCAGCTATCACTACTGAGTTCGAAAACGCCCCAGCAGGTAGTCTTAGTGCGTTGGAAAACCGCTGTATTGTCCGGCCTGCCGGCGACAGCGTAGCAATTGCGCAAGACCGCATCCGTGAAAAAACATTTTTGCGTGGAAACGGTTTTCCGGTTGGGCCATTTGCTGTTATTGATTCGGGAAATCCATTACCCGGCGCAGCACGCGACTTGCACTTCCCTGCACTTCTGAAAACTGCTCGCTTCGGCTACGACGGCAAAGGCCAGGCCAAAGTTTTCGATTTAGCGGAAGCACAATCTATCCATGCGCAATGGAAACACGTTGACTGCGTTCTTGAGGAGTTTCTGCCGCTGAAATGCGAAGTATCAGTGGTGCTCGCTCGTGGCGCAGATGGAGAAACCTGCCCATTCCCAATTGCTGAAAATCAACATCGCAATGGAATCTTAGACGTCAGCATCGTACCAGCACGCGTTAGTTCCAGCGTAACCGAACGCGCCAAAACACTAGCGATGCAGCTAGCAGAAAAGCTGAACTATGTTGGCATATTAGCGGTTGAGTTTTTCGTGCTCGATGACGATACTTTGCTGATCAATGAAATCGCCCCACGGCCGCATAACAGCGGCCATTACACGATCGACGCCTGCCGCACCTCGCAGTTTGAACAGCAAGTGCGAACCTTATGCGGATTGCCACTTGGTGACCCTTCCCTGCATTCTCCAGTGGTCATGGTCAATCTATTAGGAGATGTGTGGGCAAACGGCGAGCCGGATTGGGATACTGTCTTACGCCATCCTCGCGCGAAACTTCATCTTTATGGAAAACGCGATGCGCGTCCAGGACGAAAGATGGGGCACTTTACCGTGATGGGAGATACGATCGAGGCAGCGCTCGCCAACGCAATACAGATCAAGCAGGATTTGGGGATTCCGTAAGAATTTACGAATATCGTTACTGCGCAACTCAATCTTGGCCCTGTGATGCTCACCGCATAAACAGAGCCGCTGAAATCTCTTCGGGCCAAGCTTGAGTCACTTACTACGATTTCTTCACAAACTCATCCTGCATTCTGCAGTTGATTAGTCACTTCACGAACCAAATTCACCAAGCGCGGCCCCAAGTCCGACTCGACTAAACCACGCTTGAGAGAAAACGCAGGACCGCCGCAGTTGAAAGCGAGAATATGTCCGTCTGGCATGCTCATAGGCACGCCTACCGCGCTAACATCCTTTTGCCAATCGCCCATCGAAGAACAAAAACCATGCTCCTGGTACTCTTTGAACGCCCGATCAAGCCCTGTTTTGATTTTCGGCCAATCCTCGGCATTGCGCTTTTTGATACTTTCCAACAAATAATCACGCTCTCGCTCGGGGAGAGCCGCAAGGAAGGCGCGCCCCATTGCGGTAGTAGCCATTGGAACGGTAGAACCTATATCCATGCGCAATGTTACGGTCGAACTGGAGCGACAATTTTCCACATAAACCATATTAAGCCGATCACGAGCTCCCATGGAGACGGATGCTTGCACCTCATCGGCAAGCTCTTGCATTAGCGGACGGGCAATTCGGCGAACGTCGTTATTGGCAAGTAGTGAATAGCCCAGCGACAACACACCGGTACCTAATGCATATTTGCTGAGTTCTGCTGAATGACGCAGATAACCCAATCGAGTCAGGGTATAAGTGAGACGAGAAACCGTAGGTTTGGGTAACCCCGTTCGCCTTGCAATTTCCTGATTTCCCAGCACTCGCTCACCCGGGCGAAAGCAACGTAGGACATCCAAACCGCGCGCCAATGCGGTAATGAATTGACGATCTTTTTCTTGCAGAGGTCCAATCTCCATTACTTCGCGCTCATCAACCTCTTTAAATCGTAATCTAGGCATGGCCTTCCCCAATGTGGTAACTCTGCATATGAACCGCACTAGCGGCGACAAATATCGCTAACTACTTACCGCAAAGCCAGTAAGATTGCACAGCCTTACCCCACCTGTCAATTTTACGAAACGCAATTCTGCAATGCAGAATTAATGGGTATTTTTTCTCGAAATTAAGCGCCGAAAAAGAAAAGGAGAGGATCAATAAAACGGATAGAAATTTGTGTTTTTCGGCCACCTAGAAATTAGGTTTTTTAAACCTTCATAACAAAACTCTACTTACGCTTTTCTGCTCTAGCTAATTTAACAAACTCCTTAACCAGCACTGAAATCTCGTCGCGCCGATGGACCAGCAAGACTTCTGAGATTGCCCCCGGTGCTTTGAGTGGACGATAAATCACATTCGGCACACGGATTTTCTGCATTGCCGACGAAACAAATGAAATGCCTACGTTAGCCGCAACTAAGCCAATGATCGTGGTCATCTCTCCTGCTTCCTGCACGACATTGGGCGCGAATCCTGCGGCAAGGCAGAGATTGATGACTTGCTCATAAAGCCCGGCACCCTGTGGCCTCGCATACATAATGAATTGCTCGTTAACAAGCATGGGTACTGTGAGCTGCTGCTTTGCGGCTAGAACATGCTTAGCCGGAAGCGCAACGACAAGCGGTTCAGTCAACAATGAATGTGCGGCGACAAGTGGCGATCTCATACTTGGCAAGGAGCGCGTGAAACCAAGGTCAAGAGCGTTATTTAAAAGCAGATCGATCTGTTCCATGGAACCGCGTTCCTGAAAACGTAATTCTACGCCCGGGTAAGCTTCACGATAATTTCTGATGATCAGCGGCATGATGCTAGTAAACGGAAAAGATCCTGTAAACCCGATTCGCAAAATACCCACTTCACCACGATCGGCACGTTGAGCAGCCGTTATCGCCTGCTGCACTTCATCCAACACAACATAGGCACGAGCAAGGAATTGCTTACCTGCTTCCGTCAACGCCACCTTGTGCCTACTACGTGCGAACAATTGAACACCCAACTCCGCTTCCAGCGCCTGTATCTGCTGACTTAAGGGAGGTTGGGAAATATGCAACCGCTCTGCAGCTCTTCCGAAATGCAATTCTTCGGCGACAGCCACAAAATATCTAATATGACGGAGTTCCATGGTTATATGTTTTACATATCACGAAGCAAGAAAATTAATATTTTACATATCTTTCTATAAAAATTACGCTTATATCGTTGGTGGTGCGTAAACGCTTAGAGCCCGCACCAGGTATGGTTGTTTAGCACATTTAAAAAGGAAGCTTTCCATGGATATGATGCATTCATTTAAGATTCGGCAAACACGCTTTTTGGTGAATGACGATGGTTATCGTATTACACCGCATTCGAATCATGACAGGCTGTTTCACGTTGAACTGGACGAAACATTACTTCGTTCATTTTTTGAATATTTCAACGACACAAATGTCCAGAATTTGCAGTACGTCCCTTACGCGCGTTTCATCCTTGCTAAAAAACTGGAAGAACTATTCGGATCAACATTCAAAAATGCACTTCGTTCGATTGTAACCGATCGCGATACAGGGGGATTTACGATTGGTGTGCAAGGTGTAACAACGCAAGACGAAGATTATGTGAAATTTGGAACTGCTGTTAGTCACCTCGTTGGTCCGGCCAACCTAGATGCTATGTCAGGTACCTACTTCGCTCGCTTCGTCGTCAAACACACAGACAATAGCGACTCGTACTTACGGCAAGCTTATCGAACGATGACATTGCACACCGATGGAACCTTCGTTGATGAACCAACTGATTGGCTTCTGATGATGAAATTAGACGAGCGCAATGCGGTGGGCGGAGAGTCTCGACTTCTCCATCTCGATGATTGGGAAGATCTTGAAACATACGCGCAACATCCGCTTGCCTCGTACAAATTTACCTATACGTCCCCGCCCAGCAAAAACATCAGTCAAACAACACAACGGCGAACCTTCTTCAAAGTCAATGGCAAACCCTGTATTTGTTTTATCGACCAATTTGTACAACCAGAAACGATTGAGCACGCCACTTATCTGAAAAACCTGTCGGACTCGGTAGAAAATTCACCCGCAACCGTTCCAGTTTCAGTACCGGTGGGGAGTCTGGTTATGTTGAATAACACCTTCTGGATGCATGGAAGAGCCGCATTCGAAACGAACCCGAACCTACATCGCGAACTTATGCGGCAACGAGGCACGTTTTCAGAAATCTAGGAATCATAATTCGTGAAAATATACGATTTTGCAATAGTGGGTGGGGGCATTGTCGGATTGTCTACCGGCATGGCGTTGGGGAAGCGATTTCCACGTGCGCGGATTTTGATCCTAGAAAAAGAGAACGTTTGGGCGAAACACCAAACAGGGCACAACAGTGGTGTGATTCATTCAGGAATTTATTACAAGCCTGGCAGCTTCAAAGCAAAGTTCGCGCATGCCGGTAACCAATCGATGGTGGAGTTTTGCCGTGAACATGACATTGAGCATGACATGTGCGGCAAGGTAATTGTTGCAACGAAACCCGCTGAGGTTCCACTGCTAGATAAATTGTATGAGCGCGGCCTTCAAAATGAATTATCGATATCAAAAATTGGGTCCGAGCAGTTAAAAGAAATCGAGCCACATGTGCAAGGCTTATGCGCTATCCGCGTTCCTTCCGCCGGAATCGTCAATTACACGCAAGTATGCAAAACGTTTGCGCGCCTTATTGAAGAACGCGGCGGAAATTTATGCCTCGGCACAAAAGTGGAGCGTATTAAAGAAGGGGTCGGTTGCACGGAAATTGAAACAACAACGGGGACGTACCTTTCCAAGTTTCTTATTAACTGCGCCGGCCTTCAAAGTGACAGAGTTGCCAAACTTAATGGAGCCGCCGCCGATCTTAAAATTGTGCCTTTTCGAGGCGAATATTTTGAACTAAAGCCAGAACGGCGGCATCTCGTCAAACATTTGGTTTATCCCGTGCCAAATCCGGATTTCCCCTTCCTTGGCGTTCACTACACTCGCATGATCGGAGGCCACGTGGAAGCGGGGCCAAATGCAGTCCTTGCTTTCAAGCGCGAAGGTTATAAAAAAACCGACTTCCATTTGGGAGATTTTCTCGAAGTCATGACTTACAAAGGCTTTTGGAAATTAGCTTCCAAGTATTGGAAAGAAGGAGCGGAGGAGATGATTCGGTCTTATAGCAAAGCTGCTTTTGTTCGCAGTCTGCAACAGCTTATTCCAGAAATTCAGGCGGATGATTTAATTCCAGCGCCTGCTGGTATACGGGCACAAGCCCTCAAGCGGGACGGAAGTCTTGTAGATGATTTTCACATCATCGAGCAAAAACGCAGCATACATGTCTGTAATGCACCATCTCCGGCAGCCACCGCATCATTAGAGATTGGTAATTACGTGGCTAATCGAGTGCCAGCACTTTAAAACATTATTTGAATAACTAGCGATGCAATAAAAAGCGATGCCAGGAATCTTTAAAATTCCTGGCATCGCTTTTTAACTTTGAAGCTATGATTTAATTTAAATTCTACGCAACATTTTCACGCCGCTGATTCTCAACCATGTTCTCTTTTTGAGCGTGATACTCGCGACAAGCATCAAAGAAAAGTTTCAGCACTCGCTGAGAGTCGGGATACTCCCAAAAATGATATTCAGGATGCCATTGCGTAGCTAGCGTAAATCCCTTCGCATTCTTGACACGCACAGCCTCGACCAAGCCATCATCAGCAACTGCCTCAACCACCAAATTATCGCTAAGAACATTCACTCCTTGGTTATGTAACGAATTAACCATGATTTCGGTTTTTCCCTCGAATGTCTTATGTAATAGTCCACCTTCCGTGAATCGAACTCGATGAGACGGCGCATAGCAAACTTCATCAGGAACATCGGGAGTTTCGCGATGGTCCATCATGCCCGGCACTTCGTGTACTTTGCGATGCAAAGTACCGCCATATAAAACGTTAAGTTCCTGAATACCTCGGCAAACCCCTAAGAGAGGAATACCACGTTCAATGATTCCCGGAATAAGCTTAAACACGGTTGCATCACGTTCCAGATCAGTAAAGTCCGGGCCTTCCACCGTCATGCCATAGTGTTTGGGATCGATATTGGAGAGCGAACCCGTCAACATGAAACCGCTCATGTTATCGAGGGCGAAATCTATATCTAGATCTTCCTGCATCGATGGCACCATTAGGGGAAAACATCCATACCCTGTAATCGTGCGTATATATTTATCGCCCACTAAATGGTAATGGCGTTTATCCCAGTCCATCAGTTGCCAATTACAAAGGGATACACCAATTAACGGTTTTTTCATCTTTAGTAACTCCACAATTGCTCCGATTGCTACCGGCCGGAGCAAAACTTGCCGGCGGGATTCGCCCCCTCTTCAGGCCAAAACAGCTCTCGTCATGCGTAACTCTAGAAGCTGAGATTGACTACTGTTTTCTCACGAAAATGTTTTTCCATGGCGCGCACGACATCGACGTTACGCTTTATTAGATAAGTAGTTGCTATACCCACATGTGCGTTTTGCAGGCCGTCCGGCCTTGTTGTTTTACCCTTACATGTGTGGGCCACGCACGGGTAAAACATCTAGCTAGACGGCCTGCAAAACGCACAACTGAGTACGTTCAATCTCAGTTTCTAAATTAAAGCGTTTCATGACGATTTACTGAGTTAAATAACTTCGTCATGAAAACGCGTTAAAACCAGATTACAACCGTCCCAACTCCCGGGCAGTAGTATCGATACTGCGTTTTGCTTTTTCGATCAATTCATCGATTTCTGACCGTGTGATGCAAAGCGAAGGAGAAAGAATCATGCGATCGCTCATAGCCCGCATCATCAAATTGTTATTTAAACAATGGTCACGACACTGAATGCTAATATCGTAGCCATTCTCAAAACGCTTGCGGGTGGCTTTGTCATCAGTCAGTTGCATGCCTGCGACAAGACCGACGCCGGAAATCTCTCCGATAATCGGGTTATCACCCAGCGCTTCACGTAACGCGCTTTGGAAGTAAGGTCCTGTGTCTTGCTTAACCTGCTCAACGAGCCCACTTTTTTGCAAGAAGCGGATGTTGGCAACTGCCGCCGCCGCAGCCACTGGATGACCGGAATAAGTGAGACCATGATTAAAACTACCCGCATGGGAAATGACTTCAGCCATACGTCCGCTGATTGCCACAGCCCCCATCGGCACATAGCCAGAGGTCAATCCTTTAGCCATAGTCAATGTATCGGGTTCGAAACCAAAATGCTCATGGGCGAACCATTCTCCTACGCGGCCAAAACCACTAATTACCTCATCAGCACAAAGCAGGACATTGTACTTTTTGCAGATTCTTTGAATCTCAGGCCAATAAGTTGAGGGCGGGAAAATAACGCCACCAGCACCTTGAAAAGGCTCCGCGATAAATGCAGCAACGTTCTCTGCACCAAGCTGAAGAATCTTAGTTTCGAGCTGGCCAGCGCACTGCAAGCCGAATGCCTCAGGAGATAAATCGCCGCCATTGGCGAACCAGTTAGGATCAAGAATGTGTGCGACATTTTCCATTCGGCTGGCCATTTGCTCGTGCATGTAGCCCATGCCGCCGAGTGAAGCACCAGCAATTGTGGAACCGTGATAACCATTTTGACGCGAGATGAAATAGCGCTTTTGTGGCTTACCAATAGCCGACCAGTAGGAATGCACCAAGCGTACTACTGTGTCGTTAGCATCCGATCCGCCGTTGGCATAAAAGAAATGATTGAATTGCGATGACGTTACCTCGGCAAGCGTCTCACCCAATTCGATAACAGCAGGATGTGTAGTCCGGAAAAAGGTATTGTAGAACGGCAAGGTTTTCAGCTGATCCTGAATAGCCTGAATAATTTCTTCCCGACCATAACCGGCATTCACGCACCAAAGACCTGCCATGCCATCAAGGATTTTATTGCCATCGGAATCCCACAAGTAAACTCCGTCGGCTTTAACAATTACGCGGCTACCGTCGCGATTTAGAGATGCCATATCTGAAAACGGATGCAAATGGTGTGCGGCATCGGCGGCTTGCCATTGCTTGGTTGTTTTTTGTTGCGACTGAACGTTCATAATTTGACTCTTTAGCTACCAGTTATATGACTAGACTAGGAGTATAGTGAAATAGTGGTTTGCCGTAATTAACCAGTTATTAAAAAAACAGGTGAACCACTTTACCAAGCACCTCTCTCTCAACTAATGCAATTTAGAGCGGTATAACGATATCAATCGTATCGCTAAGCGCTCGTGCGAAAAGACGATGCGCGCAATCTACAAAGGTATACGAGACAATTTTTATGTTTTCATTACCACTACACGACTGGCTAAACCAACGCATGCCGACGGCCCGTCAAGCGAACCCCGGCGTGCCGTTCTTTCGCCTTGCTACCCAGCTTATTCGCGAAGCGGTGATCGACGGAACACTGCCAGCAGGAATGCGGCTACCGTCCACTCGCTCGTTAGCCGCAGAACTCGGGGTATCTCGAACCACCATGGTGGGAATTTTTGAACAACTAAAGGCCGAGGGGTTTGTGGTGTCCGGCCATGGATCCGGCACTTACGTATGCCGCATTAACGTCGAGAAAGTTGCGGTCGATTTATCTATCCGAAACATTTCCACGCACATTTCAAATTCGCCATCCCCTACGGCAATGCCTGGCGAACTTAAACTTTCCACGCGTGGGGCCTACCTCGACCAAGCCCCATTAAACCGTTACGGTAAAGGCCAACCATTCAGTCCCGGCAACAAAGATGATGGTTTATTCCCATTGAATCTCTGGACACGCCTTCAGCAACGACATTTGCGTGCAGTTAAATCAGGAGGCTTGCAAGCACGAGAGCGCGGAGGATTATTAGAGCTTCGAAATGCAATTGCGGAATATTTGCGAGTCGCTCGCGGCGTACGCTGCGAGCCAGAGCAAGTCATCATCACACAAGGCACCAACCTGTCATTAGACTTAGTAACCCGATTGTTATGCGACGCTGGCGATTGCGCGTGGGTTGAAAGCCCGTGTTACTGGCCAGCAGCCTTTATTTGTAGTGCGAATGGGCTAGCGCTCCATCCAGTAGATGTTGATGAAGAAGGTATGGCGCCGCCCGGTTATCCAGCAACGACCTCCATGCCGAATGATCCATCACCTCGGCTTGTCTATTTGACACCATCACATCAATTTCCACTGGGCGGCGTCATGCCAATTGGACGCAGGATGGCGTGGCTTGATTTTGCGCGGCAACGCGACTGCATGCTAGTTGAGGATGACTACGACAGCGAATACCGCTTCTCCGGCGCGCCTATCCCGTCCCTTCAAGGACTGGATACTCACGGCCGCGTTATTTACTTGGGTACATTCAGCAAGACATTGTTTGCCGGCATCCGCATCGCATTTGCTGTCGTCCCCCAAACACTAGTACGGAGCTTTTCAGAAGCGGCCTCCTATCTTTACCATGACGGCGACTTAGTGCAGCAAGCTGTTCTCGCCGATTTTATTCGCGAAGGCCATTATGCCGCGCATCTCAGACGCACACGGGTGATATACGGCGAACGGCGCATAGCGCTAACCACTGCGCTTCAACAAATGCTGCCCAATGCATTTACCCAAGGAAAAATTAGGTTTTCAGGTGCAGAAGCAGGCGTGCATTTAACGATGCTCTTGCCGGTTGAGCTAGATGATGTGGCAATTGCAAAAGTAGCTGATCTCGCTGGAATAACTACTATTCCTTTATCAGCCTATTGCATTGGAAAACCCCGTAGCGGCCTCGTTTTTTCATATGCGGCGACACCACCAGAAGAAATAAAGATGCTGGCCCAGCGATTAAGCGAAGTCATCCGAACTGTGCTTATGTGACGACAAACGACTTAATTTCTAGGCGAGCCATGGTGTGTCCTATCTTTATAACTCTGCAAGAGTGATGACACGTTCCCTACCTTTAACCAACTATTCCAAAAATAATATTGCCCACCCTTTTACGGGGGGCAATATTTTTAACCTCTAAGCTACTGAAATATAAATAACTAAAACTTTTTACCTTTGGCTGCCTCAAGTAGTTTTTTCCCTATTCCAGGCTGCTGTGGCCCTTGCTCTGGAATAGCAGCACCAGTGGTAGGATGAACTCCTGCCCGCTGTTGTACCAAACAAGAAAATTGGGGATGTTCAACCGTTGGAGATTTTGGTGTTCGTGTATGAGCAGCCAAAGCTCTTTCTAGGTCTTGTCGCCGCGCCGCATCAATTCGGTCCGCAGGTACGCGAATTATCTGCCCCTTATTATTTGGTCCAGGAGGCCCTCCCTTTGTGTCAAGAAATATGAAGGAAGCAGCTGGTTCTCCCGGTTGAGCAGGTATAAAAGCAACGCAACTATCTTTTGCTACACACTTATGGTCATCAGGTAACCAATGAAATGGCAACAGCAATAAATCCGGATTTTGCGCAAATAGCGCGTGATTTGGAGCCGGACGCGCTGGATGGTCTATTAAATTACCTGGAGTACCTGCCGCATCCAACACTCGGGTAGAGCCCTCAATAACCGGATGGGATGGATTGACGGTGACTAGCTCCTGCAAAACCGGAGTGTTTGACATCTTTTTCTTAACATCTCGCTTGGCTTTTTCTGCTATCGTCCTGGGTTTAAAATCGCTGCCTAAATTAAAATTATTCGATGCAGAATTAGTAACCGCACTATTAACCGCGGTGACCACTGGTGTACCACTTACATTTGCAACTGCGGCAACCTGACCTCTTGCCGTATTACGCTGAGCTATTGCCGTATCACGCTGCCCGGTAACTGCGGTAATCGCTGCGTCCTGATTTTGTATGACTTGCGCAGGATTTAACGACACAACCCCTGGTACGATCGCCTGAGTACTTACTGCCGTAAGACGAGTTTTAACTGCATCAGAGAGAGTACCAACTTTAACCCGCTCTATAAGATTTACATCTCTTAAAGGCAGGGGAATTGCATCCCAATGAGCGCGCGTCAAATTCTGCCCTTCCGGTGCAGTGGCATAAGCAACTTTAATAATGTTATTTACCGCTTGAACAGCTTTAATAAAATCGGGGAATTGAATTTTCGTCAGTGGACTATATTCGTTTTCTTTCGCTCGAGTAAAATCCTGAAAGTCTTTAAAAGTGCTTATATTCTCAAGTCCAGGATTTGCTGTTACTACTGCGTTATATGCTGGAAGTAGTTGTTGCGGGCTTATCCTTGCGAGTTGTGCTTTCCGAGTATAAGACTCGGTTATACAACTGACCGTATAGAATTTTTCTCCATTTGGACCTATTTTAGTTTCCATTCCATGAACGGCTGGCCCTAAACCTGGATATTTTCCTTTTACGCTTGCGTATCGTTTAAACAAATCCACATGCCTTTGCTCAAATATCTGGCCGGGATAAATAAGAGGAATACCAGGAGGATAAGGACCTATTTTCGTTGCGGAAACACGACCAACCAAATCATCTAAATTCACAGTTTCAAGCGCTTTTTCTCTATTTTTTCCAGACGTTAAATTAAATGCTGCCGCTATCGGCATGTCTGTTTCTGGTTCTTGCGTGTAAAGATCGGCAGAAAGTTGGCCAATATCGATTTCACGATAGGCTTGATGTACTTCATTAGCAACCACTGCAATGGATTTTGGCAGACCAGTGTTGCTATCGTTATAGGGATGAAGTCGGAGAAGGTGATCTTTAATTGATGCTATGTCAGTAATAGAAATGTCATCGTTATATTCTTGATCGCTGACTAGATCCGACAATTTGAGGTCTGGCCGTTTTAAGTCGTCGGGCAGTAACTCGTATAATTTTGGCAGTAGGCCTTGAACCTTTGTTGTGTGTCTGCTTGCCCACGCTGTGGAAGAAATTTTATCTTGTAAAGATACCTCATCGTAAATCATCTGAGATTTATAAAATCTCGGCATGGTGTCTTTAATCGATCTTTGTTGATCGTGGTCAAGCTTAAATTGATCAATGCCTGCCTTAAGAATTTTACGGTGTTCCTCAACTGAGCCAAAGCCGCTATGAAACAGGAACTCGACAGAATAAGGACCGTTTTTTTCACAATAGACTCTTGGCAATGGCTCCTCTCTACCCTCGACTTTTACACTCTCTTCAAGATATGCAGCTAAAAGCTTTCCAGGAATACCAAAGTCGGGATCAATAGAACCGTCACGATTTTGACCGGGCAGAATGACCGATTGCTTGATTGGATCTCCCATCAGATACTCATCTGGAACTTTATCGCCGAATCCGTGATATGCGTCTAGTGAATTCATTACATAGTCATCGCGACTACCATAGTCAAAAGCATTCGGATTGGTTGTGTTTTTTTCTGGTAAACGATCAGGAGCGTATACGTCAACATACCAATTTTCTACAGTAGGAGGCTTCCCTTTTTGATGTTCATCCTTAGTAGCCCTTATATCTCGCATGAATTCCACTGCATTTTTTAATTGAATTTGCAGAAGCCTTCTACCCATGGGACTACTATACGAGAAAGGACCAAGCTCGTTACTGACGGCGATAGGGTAAGAAGGTGAAGTTGATTGCTGTTTCGATGTAGTTTCTTTAAATACATCCGGATTAAAACTTGATCCAATGCCCTCTTTAATATTGACGATTGATGCTTGTGATATGCCCTGTGATAACTTATGAATAGATTCTGGAACAAATAAAGTGACACCGAAAGGCGGTATTACACTGGGATGTAATGGACTATGAGCCCCATAAAAATCGAAAGAGACTTCGCTGCTACCGTCATCAATATCACTATAGTATCCCTCGTCCTCGTCGGGACCCATTTCAGTATCACTAGAGTTATCGACAAAAGTGGCTGTGTGCGATGACCAAGCATTATCTTCTAGCACATTTTGAATATGCACTTTTAGATTATGGCCTGCTACATCCGTTACTTGTTTTATTGCGGCTTTAACCTCATCTCCATCCGTCATACCCGGCATATCGTCTATCAGCTTATTTAAGCGAACTTTTTCAGGGCCATCAGGAATACTTTGATTGACGGCATCCTTAAAACTGTCTTGATTCATTTTTTCGATCCATTTCATAATCTGAGCAGCATTTGGCGTCAGGCCTTCATAGCTGCTATGCGTGAAATGGATAGTCCTTATCGGCCCGTAATCTTGGCCTAATTGATTGGTTTCTTGCATCCTTTTAAAGTTTTCAAAGTTGAATTGCTCTTGTGTAGGAGGCCCGGAAATTCCGTAAGAATTAACTAAAGAAGGTAAGACATGAGCGATGGCTTCGTGTTTACTATCGGCAAAATCGCCGAACGATTTGTGAGAGTTTTTTGAGACAGCAACGTTCTCTTCGTTACCCACAATGGTGTCTAAGACACCTCTGTTGGCACCAGATGTACCACTTGTAAAAAAATAAGTATGGTTCACGCCATATTTATTTCTAACTGCATGCTCACTCTCTTCATGTAAACCTTCATGGTCAATTAATTCCCCGAGTTCCCCAACTGAAATACTGACATCTCCCAAGGTGTATTTTTTGCCAAAAATTTTACGGAACAATAATCCTTCCACTGTCATTTGAAGACCTATATCAAAATGTCCTGGCGTGTGGGTTGAAATGATTTCCCCCTTACTTGCCGCCTCGATATAGTCTTTCATGCCGCTTAAAAGAACCATGCTTTTAAGTTTTTTATCTAGAAATCGATTACCAAGTTTATCCACATCATCCGCAAATGCATTAATCTGGGTTGCATCGGCTGTATCGTTAAGAACTTGATATCCGCTAGGACGATCCGTTATTGCTCGCAAAGCTCTCGGTAAATTATTTAGCTCTATCTTATTTTCGCCGCTAGAAACAAAACTAATCGGCGTCTCAGGAAGAAATTTATTGAGCTTTTTAACCAACGATAGGATTTGTGTAGCGCGTTCGTTTGGCTGCTTACCAAATACTGCCCCATCAAGATTAATCACAAACGCGGATGTATCAACAAGATCTTTATGCCGAGTCAAATCAAATATGGAAAGATCCGTCTCTAACCTTGGTTCTTTATGAGATTCGTCATTAAGCTTTTTGGCTGCGAGGGCCAGTGGGCTATCATCGTCTCGAAATTTTTTTGTGCTGGGATCAATTAAACCTCCTTCTAGATCAATGTAAGTAACTGGAAAATTAAAAAACTTCAGTGGTCTTTTTGTTGGCATATTGATCCCCTAGAACGTTAAGTGATGAATCTCTTCTCAAGATTTTTACAAGAACTGCTCAGTATTTATTTCTCAATTCCCAAACTAGAAACTGTCCGTTTACCTCTAGCTACGCGATTTTTTCGCAAGAGGTTTCGTCCTTACATTCTTGATGCATACGAAATTGACAACCTAAAAAGCAAAAGTAATGCCATCCTCACGAACCCGTAAGAAACAAGCCATAAGCCATTAATAATATTATTAATATTGAAAAACGCTCAGGTGATTAATTTATCCATTGCATGCAAATTTGCAAGAAAAGGGATATAAGCAAATAACAAAATTGAAAGCTTATTGATCTATTAAATAAGCCAGGGACGTTTTTACTTACTATATTGTTTTTACCTACTGTTATTATTTTTGTCGTTTTTCTAGACTCGCATTGCGACTTCTTTACTTCGGCACTAAATAACTAATAATTGATTGAATTACTCAAAAACAGTTGGACTACTAACTCATTTCGATGAGTCGTTAACACGTCCTCCACAAGGTAGGAGGACCTATTTGTCTCAATCGTTACTATTCGCCTTATTGGAAAAAGCTGTTTAGACTATGCGCTTCAAATTTTGACGTTTGGGACTTGATCTCGTCATATTTCACCTCTGTTTGTTTGTCTATTTTTACCCCACGGAAAAAATCAAATCATGAGTACCTCCAGCAAAAAATCGCCATTTCAATGGAACGACCCCCTGCTCTTGGAAGATCAATTAAACGATGAAGAGCGGCAAATTCAGGATGCTGCCCGCAGCTACTGTCAGGATAAGTTGATGCCTCGCATTCTTGAAGCAAACCGGCACGAAGTTTTCGACCGGGAAATCATGAATGAGATGGGCAGGCTCGGCTTTTTGGGTTGTACGATTGAAGATTATGGCTGCGCGGGCGTAAATCACGTGGCATATGGTTTAATCGCACGCGAGGTAGAGCGGGTCGATTCGGGCTATCGTTCGGCAATGAGCGTGCAATCGAGCTTAGTCATGCATCCCATCCATGCGTATGGATCAGATGCGCAAAAGGAAAAATACCTGCCCAAGTTAGCCACCGGCGAATTGATTGGTTGCTTCGGATTGACCGAACCAAATCATGGCTCGGACCCTGGCAGCATGGTGACGCGCGCTCGGTCGGTTGATGGCGGATACCAATTACACGGCGCGAAGATGTGGATTACCAATTCGCCGATTGCCGATGTGTTTATCGTTTGGGCAAAAGACGATGCCGGCGACATTCGAGGCTTTATCCTGGACAAAGGAATGAAAGGTCTCTCCGCACCGAAAATTGAAGGCAAATTCTCTCTCCGCGCTTCTGCCACTGGAGAGATCGTGATGGACGAAGTATTTGTACCTGCCGAAAACATGCTGCCTAAAGCGAAGGGACTGTCAGGTCCATTCGGTTGCCTTAATAAAGCGCGTTATGGAATTGCCTGGGGCGTATTAGGAGCCGCAGAGTTTTGTTGGCACGCAGGTCGTCAGTACACGCTGGATCGCAAGCAATTCGACCGGCCATTGGCAGCGAATCAGATCGTTCAATTGAAACTCGCCAATATGCAAACGGACATCGCACTTGGTTTCCAAGCAGCGCTACGCGTGGGACGGCTGATGGATGAAGGTCGTGCCGCGCCGGAGATGATTTCGTTGATCAAGCGGAACAATTGCGGAAAAGCATTAGATATTGCGCGTATCAGTCGCGACATGCATGGCGGCAATGGCATTTCGGATGAATATCACGTGATCCGCCATGTAATGAATCTGGAAGCTGTAAATACCTATGAAGGCACTCATGATGTGCATGGACTCATTCTGGGTCGTGCACAAACGGGAATCCAAGCGTTTAGCGCATAAGATGCTATTCGAAGCCCTCTAAAAATCTTAGAACCTGTTCAAGGTCTAATCCGGCTTGCGTTAAGGGTAAAAAACGCGAGTGCTAGGCGTGAGGAGCGCGGTTTGGCTATTTCAAATAAGCGACGAACAACGACGCAATCACGTTTTTTACCCTTAACCCTTCGGGCAGGCGGTTATTGGGGCGCAAGGCGGCGTTGCTCCTCCTTACAGGGGATGGCCCTGCCGCGTTGTCGCGCCTTGCCCCGCGCCCCAATAACCGCCTGCGCAAGCCCCATTAGACCTTGAACAGGTTCTTAAGTCCGAGAGGACACAGTAAGTACGGAAAAAGTTATTTTTACTCCGTGCCTACTGTGTCCTTTGTAATTTTAGATCTCTTAATTTAATACACAATTCAATTATGCCAACCGCCCTCTCTCACATTCGCGTTCTCGATCTATCCCGTGTACTCGCAGGCCCCTGGTGCAGCCAAATGCTTGCCGATTTTGGCGCTGAGGTAATTAAGATAGAACGGCCTGGTGCCGGCGACGATACCCGTGGTTGGGGCCCACCTTGGCTAAAAGACGAAAACGGGGACGACACCAGCGAAGCCGCTTATTACCTAGCCGCTAATCGAGGCAAAAAATCCGTCACGCTAGATATTTCCAAACCCGAGGGACAAGCCATAGTGCGTCGTCTAGCGCAAGAGTCCGACATTCTGCTAGAGAACTATAAACTGGGTGATTTGAAGCGTTATGGTCTGTCTTATGAAGATCTGAAGGCTATTAATCCACGGCTCATTTATTGCTCGATCACCGGCTTCGGTCAAACCGGACCGTATAGTCATCGTCCCGGCTACGATTACATCATCCAAGGCATGGGCGGTTTAATGAGCATCACCGGCGAACGGGATGATCTGCCTGGCGGCGGGCCGCAAAAAGTCGGTGTTGCCATGGCTGATTTGACGACTGGCATGTACGCAACTATCGCCGTACTCACAGCCCTCGCCTGGAGAGAAACTTCCGGCGAAGGACAATATATCGACTTGGCACTTCTCGACACGCAAGTTTCCTTGCTTGCCAACATGAACATGAATTACCTTACGTCCGGCGTAGTACCAAAACGTGCCGGCAATGCGCATGCGAATATCGTTCCTTATCAAGTTTTCGCAACGAAAGACGGGCATATCATCGTCGCAGTTGGCAATGAGGGACAATACGCAAAATTCTGTCAATTAATGTCTCGCCCGGATTTGGCAGAAGACGTGCGATTCAAAACAAATGCTGCAAGAGTTACTAATCGGCAAATCCTCGTACCGATACTAGAGGAAATATTGAAGCAACGCTCAAGCCAAGAATGGTTAACATCGTTGGAATCTATTGGCGTGCCGTCCGGTCCGATCAATAACATCGGCCAAGTATTTGAAGACCCGCAAATCAAACATCGAAAAATGAAAGTCGAAGCGCCACATCCGCTGGGCGGGACAGTACCTATGGTGGCAAACCCAATTAAATTCTCCGCCACGCCAATCGATTATGCAAAAGCGCCGCCGACATTGGGACAACATACGCGCGAAGTTCTGCGGGAAGTGCTGGGTATGAATCCCGCGGAGATTGAGACGTTAATCATTAACAAGATTGTTTAACGGGGAAAGCAAATGGCTATCTGGTTTGGCAATCCCACGGAAAATCCCCTCTCATTAGAGGGGACGTTAGTTGAGCACTTGGGTATTGAAGTTTTGGAAATTGGAAACGATTTTCTGAAAGCCAGAATGCCAGTCGATTACCGCACTCGGCAACCCATGGGCTTACTGCACGGCGGTGCTTCCGTAGCGCTGGCGGAAACGCTTGGCAGCATTGGCGCGTATCTTTGCGTCGATCCTGAAAAACAAAATTGCGTTGGATTGGAAATCAATGCCAATCACTTGCGTGCAGTAAGTTCTGGATGGGTTTATGGCGTTGCGCGGCCTTTACATGTTGGCCGAAGGACTCAGGTATGGGAAATAAAAATCACCAACGAAGAGGATAAACTCGTATGCATTTCACGCATTACTATTGCGGTTATTGACGAGAAAAAATAACGATATGCCTACTGATTTCTCAAATATTCTTCAGCACTTGTTGTATGCCCTACTTGCCGGTAGTTTAGTCGGATTCGAGCGCACTTATCATGGCCGGCCAGCCGGATTCCGCACACACGCGCTCGTTTGCCTTTCCTCCAGTCTGCTCATGCTAGTCACGCTTTATCAAGCGCACTGGTTTACATCCTCGACGCTTGAGCGGGTCAGCATTGATCCCACACGCATGGCACAGGGCATCATGACTGGTATCGGTTTTCTCGGTGCCGGTGTGATTATGAAAGAAGGATTATCGGTGCGCGGTCTGACAACAGCCGCATCGATTTGGATTACAGCGGCGATTGGTGTTTTATTTGGAATAGGTTTCTATTTCCCCGCAATCGTCGCCACCTTCTTGACGCTTTGCACCTTATCGGTTTTCCGCTGGGTTGAAGCGAAAATGCCAACGTTGTATTACGCGCATCTCATGATTCGCTTTGGCCGTCAGGCAGCTATGGAAGAAACTGAATTGCATAAACTCATAGCGGACCATGGATTCTCCATTGCTAATTTGAGTTACCGAGTAGGCGGCAAGGAAAATTTCTTCGAATACGCAATGACTGTTCGTAGCCATAAGCGCGACAACGCCCGGCGCCTGGCCGAAACACTGGGCCGACTTTCCTATGTTCTGGAATTCAAGATTTCACCAGCGGGGGATTAATAGAAAAACAATTTGGGGGCAGATTGATCAGATCAATAGTATAAGAAATCTGCCTGCCCAGAGTTGCTGAATCCCTTAGAGGAATTCGCGTTAAAAAATATCTGCTGGAATTAGTAAAAAATTCCGGGCCACTTATAGGCAGGGGGAGCCATGGACCCGGGATTGAAAAGCCCAGAACGAAGGCTCATTAAGGAGTAACACATACCACAGTAGCACCTACAACAACCTCAAGCCATCAACCGGCTTGTACAAACAACACTTAATTCGTCCATTAACGCCGGTAACGCGAACTCCAACCTCTCGCGTGCAACACAACCATCAGCACCGAGCCGCATACTGTGCTCGGCGTAAGCAGGGTCGTCCACCGGCGCAACTATAATGACTTGTGGAGCATCTATTAAATGCTTCAATCGGCGCACCAAATTCAGATTCGAAAATTGGCGGCAAAAAGCGAAGCTCATTAATACAATATCTGGTTTGTAGAGCGCGTAAGCGGCCATTACCTCCCCAGGTGCAAGGGGGCGGCTAACAACTTCATAGCCAGGCAATGCTGTAATGAACCGGCTTGTGGCTAGACAAAAAGCAGAATTTTGGTCTGCGATTAAAACCGTAACCGCATGCGTATCAATAGTCACATCGGTCTCCTTGCATAAGGATACTGATGTTTATAGTTAGCGCCATTCGGGGAAAACCTGAACTATAGGTGCTAAAAACCTTATAGCCGCGCACTAGGCTTAGGCGCCTCTTCCCAAACGAATAGCGAACGGTCCGAGCTTGTTGTGCAAACCCCGAATGTAAAAGAGCACTTTGTACACCAGAGCCGCATCTTTGAGCGATGTGGCAGGCTTGGAAAGAGACCTAGTGAATCAGGTACAATCTTTGCCATGAACTCTCAACCTTTATCTACCGATTTACAGCATGAAATTGATCGAGCTGTTGAACAAGCCCTGCAAGAAGATGTAGGCAGCGGCGATCTGACAGCGAATTTGATCCCCATTAATAAATCCGGCAACGCAACGGTGATTAGCCGTGAACCGGCTGTCCTTTGCGGCGGGCCGTGGTTCGAGGCTGCATTTCGCCATCTGGCTCCTGAGACGCAAATTGTCTGGCACGCACCGGAAGGCGCGAGGGTCGAAGTGAATCAAGTGCTCTGTGAAATTACCGGCAATGCACGGGCGCTGCTAACCGGCGAACGCACGGCACTCAATTTTTTGCAGATGCTCTCCGCTACGGCCACGCGCACTAGCACGTATGTAGACGCGATCAAGGGGCTTAAAGCCGCGATTGTCGATACCCGTAAAACAATCCCCGGATTACGCCTCGCCCAAAAATATGCAGTTCGCATCGGCGGCGGAAAAAATCATCGGATTGGTCTCTACGATGGTGTTCTAATCAAAGAAAATCATATTATGGCGGCCGGCGGTATTGGGCCAGCGCTAAAAGCCGCAGAAATTTCTGCCCCAACTGGCGTAATGATTATGGTTGAAGTGGAGGCGCTGTCCGATTTGGTAGAAGCCCTGGACCAGGGTGCAAAACTGATTTTGCTGGATAACTTTACCATTGCTCAACTTAGCGAAGCAGTTCAAATCAACGGTGGCCGGGCAGAATTGGAAGCCTCCGGCGGCGTTGATCTGCAAACGGTGCGAGCTATAGCAGAAACCGGCGTTGATCGCATATCGATTGGCACTTTAACTAAGGATGTCAAAGCCATCGATTTATCGATGCGTTTTAAGGCCTAATTCCTTCTCTGCATTATCAGCACTGTATGCCGATAATCACTATGTTATTACTACGGAACTCGTCCAAAAAATGACGATATATATTTCATGAAGAAAAAAGATCTCTCTTGTATTTTTACGCTCTTAGCCGTGCTCACTTTTAACGGCTGTGCCAGCGTACCGGGTAAAGGCGATCCACGCGATCCCTTGGAAGACTACAACCGTGCAGTTTATAAATTCAACGACACGGTAGATAGAGCCGTGCTCAAACCTGTCGCCAAAGGTTACGATTTTGTGGTGCCCGATTTGGTGAAAACAGGCGTCGGTAACGTCTTCAGCAACCTAGGTGAATTAGTCGTTATTTTTAACGACGCACTACAAGGCAAAGGCGAACAAGCCGTGGCCGACATGGGGCGATTCATTATCAACTCCACCTTCGGCATGGTTGGATTATTCGACATTGCAACGCCGGCCGGTCTGCCAAAACACAACGAAGACTTCGGCCAAACGCTCGGCAAATGGGGCGTGAATTCCGGTCCTTATTTCGTCTTGCCGCTTTTAGGACCAAGTACTATTCGCGATACATCAGCAAAGATTGTCGACAGACAACTGCAATACCCTGCCTATGTAGAACACGTCCCAACACGGAACAGCGCTTATGCGCTCGATATCGTCAATACACGCTCGACTTTACTTGGTGCTAGCAACGCGTTAAACGAAGCGGCGCTCGACCCTTATGTATTCGTGCGCGATGCTTACCTGCAACGCCGACAACGTCTGGTCTACGATGGCAATCCACCTAAAGAGAAAGACGACTTCTATGATGAAGAAGATCTTGAGGAAACTTCCAAAGACGCCAATAAGCAGTCAGACGGAGAAAAGAAGTAAAGGCAGATTATTGACTCGGGGATAAACGCCGATTCCCGCAGAAGAAAGGGTGAAGGCATTCCTTCACCCTTCGTTAACTCATAAAATTTGAAAAATTTTTAAGTTCTCGCGGCGATATAAGCCTTGATCTCACTAACATCGGCATCCATCACATCAGAACGTTGCGGAAGTTTTTCAATATCTTTATAAGCGGCCGGACGCTCCGGATCGCGATTTAATGCTTCGCGTATCGTCTCTTCAAATTTCGCCGGCAATGCCGTTTCCAAACACACTAGTGGCGTGCCCTGCTCTCGCCGCTCCAAACCAACTTTCAATCCGTCGGCGGTATGCGTATCGATCATGATGCCGTAGGCGTTCCAAACACGGCGAATTGTCTCGATACGATTCTGATGTGAGCTACTTCCTGCCGAGAAACCAAAATCGGCAATGCGAGCGAAATAAGGCGTTGCACGCAAATCGAACGCGCCTGTTTCTTCAACTTGATGCCACAAATCTTTCACAACCGCAGGATCACGTCCGACCAAATCGAATATAAAGCGCTCGAAATTGGAAGCCTTGGAAATATCCATTGATGGGCTACTAGTCTGAAACACTTTATCCGACCGACGTACACGATATACACCGGTACGGAAAAACTCGTCGAGCACATCGTTCTCGTTGGTCGCAACGATAAGTCGCTTAATCGGCAAACCCATCATGCGTGCAACATGTCCCGCACAAACGTTACCAAAATTACCGGACGGCACCGAGAAAGATACCTGCTGATCGTTAGACTCGGTGACGGCAAAATAAGCCTTGAAGTAGTACACCACTTGGGCTAATAACCGCGCCCAGTTAATCGAATTCACTGTACCGATACGATGCCGAGCCTTGAATGCCAAGTCGTTGCTAACGGCCTTCACCATATCCTGGCAATCGTCGAACACGCCATGCACGGCAATATTGAAAATGTTCGGATCTTGCAGTGAGAACATTTGCGCGGTTTGGAACGCGCTCATTTTCCCGAACGGCGAAAGCATGAATACGCGAATACCGCGTTTACCACGCATCGCATACTCCGCTGCGGAACCGGTATCGCCCGAAGTCGCACCAAGAATGTTCAGCTCTTCGCCACGCTTCGCCAATACGTATTCGAACAAGTTGCCGAGAAACTGCATGGCGATGTCTTTAAAAGCCAGCGTCGGCCCATTGGATAGCGCCAGCAAATGCAAGCCGGGCTCAAGCGTTTTTATCGGCGTGATTTCTTCCGAACCAAACGCACTGACCGTATAGGTCTTATCAATCAATGTACGCAAATCGGCAGTAGGAATATCAGTCGCGAAACGACTGATAATTTCGAACGCCAGTTCGCGGTAACCAAGACCGCGCCATGCATTCAAATCCTCAGCGGATAAACGAGGATAAGATTCTGGTAGTGCTAGTCCGCCATCAGGCGCCAAACCACCGAGAACGATGTCGCAAAAAGCTTGCGGGGTCATGCCGCCGCGGGTACTAAGATAGTTCATTGCCTAAGTCTCTAACTCAATTCTTCCATTCGTAACCGCACAATCTTGCCTTGAATCGTCGGCAAGCTCTCAATTTTCTCGATAGCGGCATTGGCATTTTTTTCCAGCGTCCGATGCGTCAACATAATGATGTCGGTTGCCTCTTCACCTTGCGGCGCTTCTTTCTGAATCATCGCTTCGATGGATATGCCACGATCCGCCAGAATCCGCGCCACGTCCGCCAACACACCAGGTTTATCGGCAGCACGCATACGCAAGTAGTAGGAGGTTTCGACTTCTTCTATCGGCAGAATAGGGACATCACGCACTTGATCCGGTTGGAATGCCAAATGCGGTACACGATGCTCCGGGTCAGCTGTATGCATACGGGTCACATCAACCAAATCGGCAACTACCGACGACGCTGTCGGATCGGCACCGGCTCCGGCACCGTAATATAACGTCGCGCCCACCGCATCACCTTTGACAAGGATTCCGTTCATCACGCCTTCGACATTGGCGATCAAACGCCGATGTGGAATCAAGGTTGGATGCACGCGCAGTTCAATGCCATTCGCGGCGCGTCTCGTAATGCCAAGTATTTTGATCCGGTAACCGAGCTCTTCGGCATAACGAATATCTTCACCGGTCAATTTAGAAATGCCTTCGGTGTAAGCTTTGCTGAATTGCATCGGAATACCGAAAGCAATCGCCGACATGATCGTCAGCTTGTGTGCGGCATCGATACCTTCCACATCAAAAGTTGGGTCGGCTTCCGCATAGCCCAAGCGCTGCGCTTCCGCGAGCACCTCAGCGAAACTCGCGCCCTTATCGCGCATCTCCGACAAAATAAAATTGCTAGTGCCGTTGATGATGCCGGCGATCCATTCAATCCGATTTGCAGTAAGCCCTTCCCGCAACGCTTTGATAATCGGGATTCCACCGGCAACCGCTGCTTCGAATGCAACCATCACGCCTTTTTTCTGCGCGGCGACAAAAATTTCATTACCGTGTAACGCCAACAGCGCTTTATTCGCGGTGACAACGTGCTTGCCCTTTTCGATTGCCTGCAGCACCAAATCTTTTGCAATCGTGGTTCCGCCAATCAACTCGACAACAATATCCACATTAGGGTGAACAACAAGCTCTTCCGGCGTCACAATTTCCACTGAATCGCCAACCAACTTATTAATGCGCTCACGCGTCCTCGAGGCGACGACGGTAATTCTAATTTCCCGTCCGGCTCGGCGTGCAATCTCCTCGCGGTTACGTTGCAAAACATTGTAGGTACCGCCACCGACGGTGCCGACCCCGAGAAGTCCTACGTTTATTGGTTTCATGCTGTCTCTGACTTGGAAAAAATGCGTCGCAATTTAAGGAAAGCTTTCCTTAAATTGAGTGACGCTTGTGATAATGATCAAGAAAACGCTCGATACGCCCAATTGCCTCAGTAAGATCATCGGCATTGGGCAGGAACACAACGCGGAAATGGTCTGGATGCGGCCAATTGAATCCGCTGCCTTGCACAACCAGCACCTTCTGCTCTTCTAGAAGCTCCAAAATAAATCGCTGGTCGTTTTGAATCGGATAACGTTTCGGATCGAGCCGTGGGAACAAATACATCGCCGCTTTCGGCTTACTGCAAGTCACGCCGGGAATTTGCGTAATGAGATCATGGGCAAGATCACGTTGCTTGCCCAGACGTCCACCCGGCAGCACTAACTCATTAATACTTTGATAACCGCCAAGCGCAGTTTGAATCGCATGCTGCGCCGGTACGTTGGCGCATAAACGCATTGATGCAAGAATATTCAATCCTTCAATATAATCCTGCGCATGCGATTTTTCACCGGAAATCACCAGCCATCCGGCACGATAGCCGCATGCACGATAATTTTTGGAGAGGCCGTTAAAGGTAATCGTCAGCACATCGTCAGCTAATGAAGCGATCGACGTATGCTCCGCGCCTTCGTACAAAACCTTATCGTAAATTTCATCGGCGAATACGATGAGCTTATGCTCGCGCGCAATATCCAAAATCCCTGCAAGAATCTCGTCCGGGTAAAGTGCACCGGTTGGATTATTGGGATTAATCACCACGATAGCGCGCGTAATGGCCGTGATCTTGGCGCGGATGTCATCGAGATCAGGCAGCCAATCCGATAGCTCATCGCAAATATAATGACGCGGCACGCCTCCCGATAAGCTCACCGCCGCTGTCCATAACGGATAGTCTGGCGCCGGAATCAGTACTTCATCGCCATTATTCAGCAAGGCTTGCATACTCATTACAATGAGTTCAGAAACACCATTGCCGATATAAATATCTTCAATTGTTACACCCGGAATCTGCTTTTGCTGGGTGTAATGCATGATCGCCTTGCGCGCCGAAAAAAGGCCTTTGGACTCGCAATAGCCGGAAGCTCCAGGCAAATTATGGATAACATCCTGGACAATTTCTTCAGGCGTATCGAAACCGAACGCCGCCGGATTACCGATGTTGAGCTTGATAACCCGGTGCCCTTCATCTTCCATCTGCTTTGCGCGAGCCAAAACAGGGCCGCGAATGTCATAGCAAACGTTGGCAAGCTTGGAGGATTTCAGGATGGGCTGCATGATAGTAGGCCTTAAAATCGAAACACTGCCCGGTTTCGGCACTGTACTCATGCTATACCCATCCTTAAAAAATGTTTCGTTAATGCAGAGCTGAATTTTCTCGCAGCTGACTGGTCATATGCTTGCAGGCGAAAAAATACGGCTCAAAACCGCATTTCTTAAGAAGGCCACAAATCAAATATAAACGCCGTTGCCAGAGAAATTCACGCTCGTTTAGCTTGAAAAAAACCGTTATGATTGTAACTGTACACGCCTAATTAGCAAAGCAAATACCTTGAAATTACATCTTGCCAAGCCAAATTCCCAGAACCTGTGCACCAGTTATGGCGCAGGATTTGTAGCGGTGAATCAGCGCCGCATCGAAACCAATCTCATTATTCTGCCGGACAAATTGATCGAGCCGTGGCAAGTAAACTCGTTTGAAGAGCTGACGGAGGCCGACTTCGCCCGATTCACCGAACTGGACGTGGAAGTTGTGCTGCTCGGCACGGGGACGCGAATTCGCTTTCCCCACCCGCGCCTCGCAAAATCGCTACATGCGGCCCATATCGGATTGGAAGTAATGGATACCGCCGCCGCCTGCCGCACCTATAACATTCTTATGAGCGAGAACCGCCGGGTAGCAGCCGCGTTGTTTGTAGCAGATAGAACGAACCCATAGAAACAAGTTGAACAGCAGGGGCAACCGCATCGGCGCGCCTTTACTGCCCCTACTTCCTAAGTGCGCTCATATGCTAGAGCCTGTTATGAACTATATCGCGCCTGCGTTGAGGGTAAAAAAGCGCGAG
>JAZKCF010000073.1:20110-40373 GCA_040388195.1 Pseudomonadota bacterium | reverse complement strand
CACCTTGCCCTTGCCGCTCTTTTACGGACGAATGAAAACTGACCGGTGGTAAGGCTTCAGATTAAGAGGGTTGATTTGCCACGTTGGTAAGACGATACTGCTAACCTCCCGCAGCACCAATTTTATAAGCGCCTTTAGCTATAAGGAAATCAGAAAGCTGCATGCCCATCGAGATCGAAAAATTACTCACTGCAATCGCGCCGGATTTACCCTGCGGACAGGATATAGAATACGACCCGGATTTCATGGCGCTGGAGCAATTGGCACGTGGCAAGCCGGAGCAACAAGTCGGCGATAGCATAAAGCCAGCCGAGGAGCCGGAGTGGGGCGCGGTGAGACGTCAGGCCGAAGCTTTGTTCGTACGCACCAAGGATGTGCGGATCGCGATGCTACTTATCCGCTCACTGATTCGCACCGAACAGATTGTCGGATTCGGCGCCGGCTTAGCGTTGATGCAAGAACTGCTTGGGCGTTATTGGAACGATCTACATCCTCGTCTCGATGCGGACGAAGATAACGATCCAACCATGCGTTTGAATGCGCTGGCGCCATTAGCCGATACGGAAACATTGCTGCGCGATGTGCGTAACGCATTTTTCGTTTCCCCTGGTCCGTATGGACGCGTTACCGTGCGCGATGTGCTGGCGGTGCTCGGTAAATTGCCGAGCAGCGAAGGCGCGTTGACCCAAGCCTCATTGGAAGGAATTATTCGAGCAGCGAATGCGCAGAATGCCGTTCCGGTTGATGCGGTAAAAAACTCGTTGCAGTCAGTTATCGCATTGCAGTCGCTATTTGCGGAAAAAGTTGGCTCCGATAAGGCGCCGGATTTGAAGCCATTAATCGATATCTTCAAGGCGATGGTGCAGGTTTGTGATACAGTCCTAGGCTTCTCCGAAACCGGAGTGCTCGCGTCCGCCGAGGCCGTATCCACGGTCGCAGGAGACACTCCCTTAAAAATGAATGATGATATTCGCAGCCGAGAAGATGCAGTCCGCATGCTCAATCGCGTGTGCGAGTTCATCGAGCGCACGGAACCGGCTAACCCCGCTCCTTTATTCATCCGGCGCGGGCAGCAATTAATGACTAAGACTTTCGTTGAAATCATCCAAGATCTGGCGCCAGATAGTTTGAGCCAGATTCAAAAAATGGCTGGGCTGGATCGGCAGTAGGTGCGAGACCTACAAAATACAAAAACCTATAGTCCACAAAAAACACGAAAGGCACGAAAAAAGGAATAAGGAAGTTTTGTGCAGGGTGGGCAGCTGTGAAAATAGCAGGGTGTGTTAGGTAAGGTCGGTGACTCATTAGGTTGTGAAACCTTTCGTGTTTTTCGTTTCTTTCGTGGACAGTGCATAACATCAGTTATTTAATGGGAGGCAGCTATGGCACAAAGTAGTCAGAAATTCATCGCGCGGAATCGTGCCCCGCGTGTCCAAATCGAATACGACGTCGAACTCTACGGCGCCGAGAAAAAAATTCAATTGCCTTTTGTGATGGGCGTGCTGGCCGATCTTTCCGGCAAGCCTGCTGATCCGCTGGCACCAGTTGCCGATCGCAAATTTCTGGATATCGATGTCGATAACTTCGACAGCCGGATGAAAGCAGTCAAGCCGCGAGTCGCGTTTCAAGTTCCCAATACACTGACCGGTGAAGGCAATCTCAGCGTCGACATTAGCTTCGATAGCATGGACGATTTTTCACCTGCCGCAGTCGCGCGCAAGGTGGATGCACTCAGTAAATTACTTCAAGCCCGCCAGCAACTCTCCAACCTGGTTACTTACATGGATGGCAAGAGCGGCGCCGAGGAATTGCTCGCCAAGGTACTCAAGGATTCCGCGCTGTTGCAATCGCTTGCCGATAGCAAAAAGCCCACGGACGGCGGCGCATCCTAATCAAAAGAGGGAAACGAACATGGCGGAAACTGAGCAACAGAAATCGCAAGTAGAAGGCTTGACCCTCGAAGGGAACGCGTTTTCATCGCTACTGCAAAAGGAATTCAAACCGAAGACCGACGAAGCCAAAGGCGCCGTCGAGCAAGCGGTACGCACACTGGCCGAACAAGCCTTGTCGCAGACAACATTGATCGGCAGCGATGTGGTGAAATCCATCGAAGCCATCATTGCCGAATTGGATAAAAAACTTTCGGAGCAGGTCAATCTGATTTTGCATCACGACGATTTCCAGAAATTGGAAGGCGCATGGCGTGGCTTGCATCATTTGGTGAACAACACCGAAACCGACGAACAATTGAAAATTCGTTTCATGAATATTTCAAAGCTTGATCTCGGCAAGACACTGAAGCGTTTTAAAGGCACGGCATGGGATCAAAGCCCATTGTTCAAGAAAGTTTACGAGGCTGAATACGGCCAATTCGGCGGCGAGCCTTTTGGCTGCATGGTCGGCGATTATTATTTCGACCAAAGCCCACCGGATGTTGAGCTGTTGGGTGAGATGGCCAAGGTGTCGGCAGCGGCGCACATGCCGTTTATCGCTGCAGCAAGCCCGACTGTCATGCAAATGGATTCTTGGCAGGAGCTTGCGAATCCACGCGATCTGACGAAGAT
Source organism: Pseudomonadota bacterium (assembly GCA_040388195.1). Classification (GTDB taxonomy): domain Bacteria; phylum Pseudomonadota; class Gammaproteobacteria; order Burkholderiales; family DATLHW01; genus DATLHW01. Next base: position 37,809 of record JAZKCF010000073.1, on the reverse strand, counting down.
TTTCACGACACCCGAATACGCTGCATGGCGTTCCTTGCGTGAATCCGACGATGCCCGCTACATCGGCTTGGCGATGCCACGTTTTCTTGCTCGCATTCCGTATGGTGCTAAGACCAGCCCTGTTGAAGAATTCGATTTCGAAGAAGAAACGGGTGCAGCAGACCATAGCAAATACACCTGGGCCAATTCTGCGTACGCGATGGCTGTGAACATCAACCGTTCGTTCAAGCTGTATGGTTGGTGTTCGCGTATTCGTGGTGTTGAATCTGGTGGCGCGGTTGAAGGCCTGCCGGTGCATACATTCCCGACCGACGATGGCGGCGTGGATATGAAATGTCCGACAGAAATTGCCATTAGCGATCGTCGTGAAGCCGAGCTGGCCAAGAACGGTTTCATGCCGCTTCTTCACCGCAAAAACTCCGACTTTGCCGCTTTCATTGGCGCGCAGTCCTTGCAAAAACCATCCGAGTACGACGATCCAGATGCAACCGCGAACGCTAATCTTGCTGCACGCTTACCGTATCTGTTTGCCTGCTGCCGTTTCGCGCATTACTTGAAGTGCATCGTGCGCGACAAAGTCGGTTCGTTCAAAGAGCGGGACGACATGCAAGTCTGGTTGCAAAACTGGATTATGAACTACGTCGATGGCGATCCGGCGCATTCTTCCGAGAGCACCAAAGCGCGCAAGCCATTGGCTGCTGCAGAAGTGGTCGTTGAAGAAGTTGAAGGAAATCCTGGTTACTACACCTCGAAATTTTTCCTTCGGCCACATTATCAATTGGAAGGCTTGACGGTGTCGTTGCGGCTGGTATCCAAATTGCCGTCGGCAAAGGCTGCGTAACAGAACGTACTGGATTGTCACGCTGATTTTGTAGGGTGGGCACGCTTTTTGTGCCCACGCGGATCGAGGGCAACAGGGTGGGCACAAAAGCGTGCCCACCCTACGAATCCAACTACAAATCTAACGTGACTGACCAGTAGTTTCAGTACTGCTTCACAAGCTTGTAGTGTGTGCGAAGAATCTGTTGCTCTGCGCTGTCTACGTATCAAATGCAGAACGGCAGATCCTTCGCGTTACCCATCATGACGAGCAGAAAACAATAAACGTGTGGCCGGCGTCCTGCCGGCGCCGCACACTATTCATAAGCAATACAAGGGAACCTCTATAAATTGATATTTCTAAGCAAGACTAGGCACGAACAAAAAAGCCGACGCCGCATACGCATAATATGTAAGGAGGATTTTTTGTGAGCAACGCCGTATTGCAACGAAATATCAATTTATAGAGGTTCCCATAGTAGGTAATCGACTAATACTTCTCAAGGAGACAGGAATCATGGCTGTTGATATGTTTTTGAAGCTTGACGATATTAAAGGTGAATCCAGGGATTCAAAGCACGCCGGGGAAATAGACGTTCTTGCTTGGAGCTGGGGAATGAGCCAATCCGGCACGACGCATACCGGCGGTGGCGGTGGCGCGGGCAAGGTGAGCGTGCAAGATATATCGCTGACCAAGTATGTGGATAAATCGTCGCCTAATCTGATGTTGGCTTGCTGCAATGGCAAGCATTACAAAGAAGCATTATTGACGGTTCGCAAAGCTGGTGAAAAACCGCTGGAGTACGTGAAGATTACGATGAAGGAAGTGATCGTTTCTTCCATCAGCACAGGTGGTAGCGGCGGTGAAGATCGCTTGGTCGAAACCGTGACCTTCAACTTCGCTGAATTCAAAACCGAATACACACCGCAAAAAGCAGATGGCACAGGCGACGCAGCGATAGAGATTGCTTGGAATATTGCAGAGAACGTTAAGGTTTAGTTCTTACAGTATTTGTCCACGAGAGACACGGAAAGCGCGAAAAGATTTGTAACGGAGTTGTTGTTCGTTTTTTGTGGTCGTTTGCCCTAAGATGGCATCATTGCCGAGGGTAAACGGTTCTTATCTTTTTCGTGTCTTTCGTGCTTTTCGTGGACCAATTATGTAGACCATTGAGGCGGAGCTAAATGGCACAAGGTGACATGTTCCTGAAGATCGAGAGTGCCAAGCAAGGACCGATCAAAGGAGAATCGCAAGACCAGCAGCACAAAGAAGAAATCGATATCATTAGCTGGTCATGGGGAATGGCGGCCAAGACCGCGCTTAGCAGCGGCGGCGCTAGCAGCAAAGCGACCATGCGTGAGTTGAGCCTGGTGAAGGCAGTGGATAGCGCATCCACCGGTTTAATGTCAGCAATGCGCAATAATGATTTGATAAAAAAAGCTGTGCTAGTTGTTCGCAAAGCAGGCGGAACGCCGCACGAGTATTTCAAGGTCACGATCGAAAAAGGCCGTATTACGGCGCTGGATGTAGATGCGACGGATTTTGATTCGACAGGGCAGGTTGTTGAAACCTTAACCTTGGCATTTCAGCGGATCAGCGTGGAGTATGTGCCGCAAGGTGCGGATGGACAACCCAAGGGTGGCATGTTGTTCGATGCTGAGATTGAGGTCTCTTAATACGGCGGTGTTTCAACGCTGTCATTCTGAGGAGGTACGACGAAGAATTGCTGTTTCGTGCTCATGCCACCATCGCAAAAGCAGATCCTTCGCCCCGTTTTCACGACGGCTAAAGGCACTCAGCATGACAAGGTTGTGCATACTGAGTTGATGATACAAATAGAGCTAGAAAACTGTTTAGATCGTAAATAGATTCCAAGAACGCTCGTTGAGGAGTAATCCTATGACCCCAATCAATAACGCCGAACAAAGCCTACGCGATGGCGATCCCCTTACCGCCCTTAAATATCTCCAAGAGGCCGTCCGCGCAAAGCCTGGCGATGTAAAGTTGCGCACTTTTTTATTTCAATTGCTCGCGGTAACGGGGCAATGGGAACGCGCGTTGACTCAATTAAACGTTGCCGCCGAACTCGATCCCACTGCACTAGCGATGGCGCAAATGTATGGCGAGGCGGTGCGTTGTGAAATGCTGCGCGCTCAGGTGTTCGAAGGCAAAAAGTCACCGATGATTTTCGGACAGCCGGAGAAATGGTTGGCGTTGTTGATTGAATCGTTGTTGCTTACCGCTAGCGGAAAAACCGCTCAAGCGGAGGACTTGCGCGCGTTGGCGTTCGAAGAGGCGGGCGCATCGAGCGGCGCCATTGATGCTCAGCCGTTTTCCTGGATTGCCGATGCTGACAGCCGATTAGGCCCGGTATGCGAAGCGATTATTAATGGTCGCTATTACTGGGTGCCTTTTTCGCGTCTTACCGCGATTACTATTGAGAAACCGGAAGATCTGCGCGATGTAGTGTGGATGCCTGCTCACTTTCAATTTGATAACGGTGGCGAATCGGTTGCGCTGATTCCATCGCGTTATCCAAGTTCCGAAAGCAGCGAAGACGGCGCTATTGTCCTCGGCCGTAAAACCGCCTGGAACGAAGTGTCACCAAATGTCTATTTCGGTCTCGGGCAGCGTCTCATCACCACCGATAACAAGGATGCATCGCTAATGGATATTCGCGAAATTACGCTGAATTCCGTGGTTGCTGAATCCGCGGCCAATGGCTGAGCCGGCACCGCAGGAACGGCTGCAGCCGGCGCTGCTGGATCGTTTAACCGACGATGAACCGGACAAAAAATTGGAACCGCGCGAAGAGCGCGTCATTACCAAAACGAAACTGCGCCAGGCGGTGTTGCGGGATTTGGCATGGTTGTTCAACTCAGTCAGAATCGGTGGTCCTGAATATTTTGCCGGGTTGCCGTTTGCGGAAAGCTCGGTCATCAATTTTGGTTTGCCACCGCTTTCAGGTGAAACAGCGTCGACGCTCGACGTCCTCGAACTCGAACGGTCTATCAAACAAGCAATCATCGACTATGAGCCTCGCATCATGGCGTCCACATTGGAAGTCGAAGCATTGATGGCGGACAATCAAATGGATCGCCATAACGTCATTAGCGTGCAAATTCGCGGCAATCTATGGGCGCAGCCGGTGCCGCTTGAATTGCTGTTGCGCACTGAGGTGGATTTGGAAACGGGGAAAGTGGAAATTCGAGATCTGGCGGGGTGACTGGTGTTACGCACGTTCATAAGTGAGAAATACATGGTCCACGAAAAGCACGAAAGGCACGAAAAAGAAACAGGAATGTGCTTTGGGGGTGTTAGCCGGCTTGGGTTGCCATTCAACAGTAATAGTCGGAAGAGTCATGTTATGAAACCTTTCGTGTTTTTCGTGGATAAAAATTAAATGGACCCACGCCTACTCCGCTACTACAACCAAGAACTCGCCCATCTGCGTGAAATGGGCGGCGAGTTTGCTTTGCAGTTTCCGAAGATCGCCGCACGGCTCGGCATGGAAGGTATCGAGGTTTCCGATCCTTATGTCGAGCGTTTGCTCGAGGGCGTTGGCTTTCTGGCGGCAAGAGTTCAGTTAAAGCTCGATGCAGAATTCCCTCGCTTTACTCGGCGATTGCTGGAAATTGTTTATCCCAATTACCTCGCGCCGACACCAGCCATGCTGGTCGCGCAGTTCCGTCCGCAGCTCTCCGAAACCAATCTCGCCGAAGGATTTACCGTTCCTCGCGGTAGTTCGATGTCCGGCCAATTAGGTAAGAGCGATTCGACTGCTTGTGAATTTCGCACGGCTCAGGACGTAACGCTCTGGCCATTGGAACTTATCAGCGCCGAATATTTTTCTTATGCGCCGGACTTGCCGTTAACGACCTTGCCGTTGGCCAAAGGTGTTAAGGGCGGGGTGCGATTGAAACTCAAAACCACTGCTGGATTGAACTTTAATCAAATCGGTCTCGATCGATTGCGCTTATTCTTTTCCGGTAGTGACGAAGTCGCTTACAAGCTGCATGAACTGTGTCTCGGCGCATCGCTTGGTGCGATCATTGCACCGACGGATCGGCCACGGTCATGGCATAAATTTATTCCCGCACGCAACATTCACTCGGTTGGATATACAGACGACGAAGCCTTACTGCCGGCGAGTTTGCGCAGCTTCCAAGGCTATCGCTTATTGCAGGAATACTTCGCTTTCCCGCAGCGATTTTTATTCATCGATATCGACGGTCTCCAGCCGATAATTCGCAAACACACCGGCGACGAATTAGAAGTGGTGCTGTTGTTTTCACGTGGCGAAGCCATGCTGGAAAGCGTTGTCGATGCAACAAACTTTTCGCTTTTCTGCGCCCCTGCAATCAACCTATTCGCCAAACGAGCCGACCGGATTCATTTGACCGATAGCGCGTATGAATATCATGTCGTTCCGGATCGCACTTGTCCGATGGATTTCGAAGTATTCGAGGTTACTGGCGTCACTGGTTATGGCGTTGGTAGCGATAGCGAGCGAACATTCCTGCCGTTCTATGCTGCGTACCATACTGAGTCGCGCGAGCATGAAGCCTACTTCGCCGTTCAACGCGAACCACGTTTGTTATCCGCGGCGCAAAAGCGCACTGGTGCTCGTTCGAGTTATGTGGGTAGTGAAGTGTTTTTGTCGCTGGTTGATCCCGCCGAAGCGCCATATTCCAGCGATCTGCGACAGCTCGCCATCACTACACTTTGTACCAATCGCGATTTGCCGCTGCAATTGCCATTAGGTATCGGCAAGACCGATTTCACACTGGATGCCGCTGCGCCGATCGATGCGATCCGCTGCGTTAGAGGCCCTTCGAAACCGTATTCGCCGTTGTCAGACGGCTCGATTGCATGGCAGCTCGTCAGCCATCTGTCATTGAATTATTTATCGTTGCTAAATACCAATGAACGCGAAGGCGCGGCGGCGTTGCGGGAAATGCTGGAGTTATATGCGACGACAGGTGATAAGGGATTAAAGAATCAAATCGAAGGTGTGCGTAGTATTCAGGCGCAGCAAATTACGCGGCGCTTGCCGATGCCGGGTCCGATTGCTTTTGGCCGTGGCTTGGAAATTGTGATGGAGGTAGACGAGATACCGTTTCAAGGTGGTAGCGCGTTTCTTTTCGGCGCCGTCATGGAGCAGTTTTTCGCGCGGTATGTCTCGATCAATTCGTTTACTGAAACGGTGCTACGTTCGACCGGGCGCGGTGAAATCATGCGATGGGTGCCGCGATGTGGGGAGCGACCGATTCTGTAGCGGTATGTTACGCATGGCCGAACGCAGAAAGGCATGGTCCACGAAAAGCACGAAAGGCACGAAAAAAAACAAATAGGAAATTTTTATTCGAGAGTTGGAAACGGTTTGTCAGGATTGGTCAGTCACGTTGAATTTGCACGACGTGTGGCTGTCATTCTGAGTGTAACGAAGAATCTGCTGTTTATGGCGGTCAAAATTAGCACTGTGCATAACGAAGACAAAAAGCAGATTCTTCGTTGCACTCAGAATGACAAGACAAAGATTGTGCCTAACAAATCCAGCATGACTGACCAGGAGTCCTTAGGAAAGCAATTATTGATATGAAACCTTTCGTGCTTTTCGTGGGCCATGTATAACATCAGTAGCTATTATCAGGCGCTTGAGCTGCATCCGTATCGTCACGATTTTTTTCAGACATTGCGGCGTATCGAGTGCTTGTTTCCCAATAAGCCTAGATTGGGTAAAGCACTGCGCCCCGTGGACGAACCGGTGCGGTTTGCACAGGAGCCTTCGCTAGCGTTTGCACCTTCGGCGTTGGCGTCGTTTCAGTTGCCAGAAGGAGGGCGACCGGCGCGGATGGAAGTGCGTTTCTTCGGCTTGCTTGGCGTTAACGGACCGTTACCAGTTCATCTGACCGAATACGTTCGCGAGCGCATGTTGCACCATGGAGATAAGACGCTCACACGTTTTCTCGATATGTTTCATCATCGCTTCATCGAGCTGTTTTATCGCGCCTGGGCGCAAGCACAGCCGACGGTCAACATGGATCGTCCGAAGGAAGACCGGTTTGCAGTTTACACCGGCGCGTTATTTGGTTTAGGCGGAACACAACTGACGCATCGCGATGCGGTTGAGGATTTTGCCAAGCTTCATTTCGCTGGCGTGATGAGCCGGCAAGTGCGCAATCCCGATGGTCTCGCGGCATTGTTGGCGGGTTATTTTCGTATTCCGGTGCGCATCGAATCATTCGTCGGCCATTGGATGAAAATTCCGTTGTGTGATCGCACGTGTTTGGGTGCGCAGAACGACGGCGCAGTTCTTGGTGTAGGTACGGTGTTGGGCGCGCATGTCTGGGATAGGCAGCATAAATTTCGCATTTGGCTTGGGCCGCTGACGCAGGCGGAGTATGAAAGTTTTTTGCCGGGAGGCAAAGCGATCGTTCGCTTGCTGGCGTGGGTAAGACAGTATTTGTGTTATGAATTGGAATGGGATGTTCGGTTGGTGCTTGCTAGCGGTGAAGTGCCGAAGATGTGTCTGGGTAAGCAGCAGCGATTAGGGTGGAATATGTGGTTGGGTGAGCGGCGGAGTGGTGTGGATGCGAGTGATTTGACGTTGGATGTGGAGCGGGTGGCTGGGTAATAAATGCCCCTCTCCTGCAAGCGGGAGAGGGGTTGGGGTGAGGGCGTGTAATGCGAGCGAGGATTTTGTCGAACACCCTCATCCCCGGCCCTTCTCCCGCTTGCGGGAGAAGGGGGCCTTGCGCGCGCCAGAAATTCTGTAGGGTGGGTACCATTTTTTGTGCCCACGCGGTTGTTCTACCAACCAGTAAAAACTTTTGAGTGGGAGCATGAAATGGGAGAAATCAATCGCGTCGCGTTATTCGGCAAGCTGAATAGCTTGGCATATAAAGCCATTGAAAGCGCGACAGTGTTTTGCAAGCTGTGCGGCAATCCGTATGTGGAATTGGAACATTGGTTGCAGCAGATACTAAGCGGTCAGGATTCCGATCTCCACCGTATCATCAAACGCTTCGAAATCGATTCTTCCCGATTAGCAAAAGACCTAACGGATGCGCTCGATCGTTTGCCGCGTGGCGCAACTTCGATTTCCGACTTTTCGGATCATATCGAGAGCGCAGTGGAGCGAGGCTGGGTATACGGTTCATTGATGTTCAAAGATACCAGGGTGCGAACTGGGCATCTTGTGATCGGTATTCTAAAAACGTCTTCGCTAAGAAACGCACTCTTTAACATTTCACGCCAATTCGAACGCATCAAACCTGATGCTTTAACCGACGATTTTGCTGCGATTGTTGCCGGCTCTCCAGAAGATTTATTGCCCGCCTCTGACGGCACTGGTGCAGTGCCCGGAGAAGCAAGCGATGCCATCGCACCGGCGGCGATGGGTAAGCAGGAAGCACTAAAAAAATTCGCTATCGATCTAACGGAAAAAGCGCGCAAAGGCGAGATTGATCCGGTAACGGGGCGTGATGAAGAGATTCGTCAGATCGTTGATATTTTAATGCGGCGACGGCAGAACAATCCCATCCTGACAGGCGAAGCAGGCGTCGGCAAAACGGCCGTTGTCGAGGGCTTCGCGGTACGTATTGCTAAAGGCGACGTGCCACCGCCACTCAAAGAAGTTTCCTTGCTCACACTCGACCTCGGATTATTGCAAGCGGGTGCCAGCATGAAAGGCGAATTCGAAAACCGGTTGCGGCAAGTGATCGACGAAGTGCAGGCATCGCCTAAACCGATCATTTTATTCATTGACGAAGCGCACACGCTGATCGGTGCCGGTGGTGCAGCAGGCACTGGCGATGCGGCGAATTTATTGAAGCCGGCGTTGGCGCGTGGAACATTACGGACCATCGCCGCGACTACGTGGGCCGAGTACAAAAAATATTTCGAGAAAGATCCGGCGCTAACTCGCCGCTTTCAAGTGGTCCAGGTGCTCGAACCTTCAGAAGACAAGGCCATTCTCATGGTACGTGGCGTCGCATCGACGCTCGAAAAACATCACCGTGTACAACTCTTAGACGAAGCGCTAGAAGCCGCAGTTAAGCTTTCGCATCGCTACATTCCATCACGCCAATTGCCGGACAAAGCTGTTAGCTTACTCGACACCACGTGCGCGCGTGTCGCCATCAGCCAGCATGCCACACCGCCTGAGGTGGAAGACTGCCGCAGGCGCATCGAGGCGTTGCAAGTCGAGTTGGAAATCATTACGCGAGAAGCGGCGATCGGTATCGATGTTAATGTCCGCCGTATAGAGGCCGCGCAAAAGCTAAGCATCGAGTGCGAGCGTTTGACTGGCTTGGAGTCACGTTGGAAAGAGGAAAAAACACTGGTCGATCAGATCCTCGATTTACGCAGTAAATTAAGAGCCGACGGAAAACCGATCGAAGCGACTGCCGAGAAAGAAGGCGCTAGAGAAGAGGCCGGGCTGAACGCGCAAGATCGAACCAAGCTTCTCTCCGAATTGCAGGAAAGGCAGAGCAAACTGCAAGCGTTGCAGGGAGAAAGCCCGCTAATCATGCCTATCGTGGATGCGCAGGCAGTGTCGGCTGTGGTCGCCGATTGGACCGGCATTCCGGTAGGCCGGATGGTGAAAAACGAAGTGGAAGCAGTGCTTAAACTTGCTGACACGTTGAGTCAGCGTATTATCGGCCAACGTCATGGGCTGGAGATAATCGCCAAGCGCATTCAAACTGCCCGTGCGAAACTCGACAACCCCAATAAACCCGTCGGTGTGTTCATGCTGTGCGGCACATCAGGCGTAGGCAAAACTGAAACCGCGCTAGCACTCGCTGAGTCACTGTACGGTGGCGAACAAAACGTCATCACCATCAACATGAGTGAATTCCAGGAAGCGCATACCGTATCGACCTTGAAAGGCGCGCCACCCGGTTACGTCGGTTACGGTGAAGGTGGTGTTCTTACCGAAGCCGTGCGCCGTCGTCCTTATAGCGTGGTGTTGCTGGACGAAGTGGAGAAGGCGCATCCTGATGTGCATGAGATATTTTTTCAAGTGTTCGACAAGGGTTGGATGGAAGATGGCGAAGGTCGTTATATTGACTTCAAAAATACCATTATTCTGCTGACGACGAATGCCGGATCGGATCTGCTAATGAGTTTGTGCAAAGATCCTGAGCTGATGCCCGATTCCGAGTCGCTTGCCAAGGCGCTACGTGATCCATTGTTAAAGATTTTCCCACCGGCCTTGTTGGGGCGATTAGTGACGATTCCCTACTATCCGCTGTCCGATGAAATGCTTGCTAACATCGTGCGACTGCAACTGACGCGCATCAAGAAACGCGTGCAGGACAATCACAAAATTCCATTCGAATACGACGACGCCGCAGTGAAGCTAATTGTTAGCCGTTGTACCGAATTGGAAAGCGGTGGGCGAATGATAGATGCTATTCTCACAAATACTATGCTGCCACGTATCAGCGAAGAATTTCTGAAGCGCATGGTTGAAGGTAAGCCGGTAGCGCAAGTGCGGGTGTCGGTGGCTGATGGAGAGTTCAGCTATGCGTTCGAGTGAAGTGGTAACTGCTAATGGGGGAAACTAATGAGCAAAATTCTTAATCCCGCACATCCGCAAGGCCAGGCCTTCGCGGAGAATTTGGCACTGGATAAAGTTAGCGCCTTGAATAGTAGATTAGGAAGAGCGCTTCAGAATTACACCACCGCCCGTACGGCTATTCGAGATTACGTCATCCATGTGGATGAAGAATGTTATGCGGACGTGGAGCAACGCATCACGGTTGCTTTAGAGCATCTTGATCAGGCCGAGTTGTTGGCGGACAAAGATGAATCTCGCAATACCATTCAACAGCTCTGCAAATCGATTTGTGATTGGGGTGTTATTGCTCGTTACGTTCACGACGCGTTTGCCACTTACCAAGACATTGTTCAACTCAAGGTCATGGCGTATTTTTCTACTTTGTGTGAAATCGGCAACGTCCTCGTTGGCCTTGATGCATTGATGACGACAGGTATTGTGCTTAATGTGCAAGCAGCGCATGTAGCCGCTGCCGGCTATCTTAACAATGGACAAGACCAACTCCTCGACAAGGCCCATGAAGCGATCGATTCAGCAAAAGCAAAAATCGATGTGGCAGAACCAAGTGATGAACCGCTGCATTCTGCTTTGAAATCATTCACGACAGCTCTTGAATTGTACGAGGATGGATTGAACAAAGCGGTTGTCTATCGAAAGGTAGCCTATCGGTTGTTTCATGAAGATATGGCGCCCTTAGGTGCTCGAACACAAGCCGATCTGGAGGATTTTCGGCAGCGGAATATCGACTACGCGGTGTGGATCGCTGCAAATGGACCAAAAGTGACCCTGGAGCGCGATACAAACGATGTTGCTCCGTCAGTCGAGATACCGCCTGTCACTCTTGGCAATGACGGAAACAATCAGATGGCCAGGCATATCAATATGCTTGCGAATTTGCAGTTTTCCGATGTTGATTATGATCGACAGACCGAGTCAATCGACGACATGAGTCAATTCTATGCGTCGATCAATAAACATTTTGATTGGTTGCAGCAGATCAAACCGGGAATTAGCGATAGCGGCGCCATACTTGCCGCTGAAAATCGTCTGCAAGAAATCGCAAAACGGATTCGGCAGACGTTTTATAGCAGCTATGAAGATAAATCATATATCGGTGATTTGCGGGCTTATAAACGGCCGGATGTTATCGTTATGCTTGGCGCCATCCGTTCGGTTTCAGAACAACGGTTGGAACGGACGCTGGCGTTGGCTCGACAATTTCCAGAAGCGTCTATCGTCATGTCTGGCCGGGGGCGAGGCGTCTATTTAGATGCTGCTGCCATGAAAGATTACCTGATCGCCAATGGCGTGACCGCCGACCGGTTGATTAGCGAAGAAGATTCACTCGACACAATCGGTAATGCCGTGTTTACTAAATTGATATTGCGCGAGAGCGCCATCTCTCGAAGCAATATTCTGTTGGTAACATCAGACTTTCATGGGCCGCGCGCCGTGTACTTGTTCAGCGCCATATTTGGTCCGCATTATCACGTTGCCGCCGCGCTACAGCCATTTTCAAATTCAAGCCCCGAACTGATGGTGCGAATTATTCATGCCGAGTTAACCCAAATCGCTACCTTCGCGAACCAGATGCTGACATTGCCTGCTTTGCCCGGCGCAATCGCGAGTACCTCCCTTCATGGTGACGAGAGCGCGGTGCTTTTCCAGATGCTTTTGAACCATGATCTTTACCAGTCCCGATGGGAAATCGCACACCGCTATGGGTTTCATGTAGCGGCAACGGAATTTTAAATAGATCTGACCATCGAGATGATGTAATGAATCAACAGGCTCATGAGCTAGCGGCACCACATTCTGCACCGTCCACTGAAATGGATCTCGAGGACGCGTTGCTGCTCGCCATCGGCATACATCGGTCGGGTGAGTTAACGGACGCGGAGAAACTTTATTGTCGCATTCTAGAAGTCGCGCCCGAGCAGCCCGACGCATTGCATTTTCTCGGGGTGCTTTTCCATCAACAAGGGAAAAGCGAGGCAGCGCTGGAACTCATCCGCAAGTCGATTGCGATCGAATCCCTCGCGCCAAACCGTCATAACAATCTTGGCAATGTACTTGTCGAAATGGGACGGCTTGCCGAAGCTACCGATGCTTATAGGAACTCCATCGATCTATGGCCGGATCATGCCGATGCACATAACAACCTCGGCACTGTGCTCAAAGCGCAGCGGCAATTCGATGAAGCGGCGGCAGCCTATAACAAAGCCCTCGAATTGGACCCGGCGCATGTGAACGCGACGAGCAATATGGGTAATTTGCTCTTCGTTCAAGGTAAAACAAAAGAGGCCGTTGCTTATTATTGCAAAGCCATCACGCTGATGCCGAATCATCCAGAGGCAAAGCGGTTACTTGGCCTCGCTTACTATACGATTGGCGAAATCGACGCAGCAGCGGATATATACCGAAAGTGGCTTGCGGAAGAACCGAATAGTCCGGTAGCTAAACATATGCTGGCCGCATGTTCCGGCAACGATATTCCGTTGCGTGCGTCGGATGCATACATCGAACATACTTTCGACAAATTCGCCGATAGCTTCGATGCTAAATTAGAACGTCTAGCTTATCGTGCGCCGCAGTTGATTGCTGAGGCGTTAGTGCATGTCGTGGGCGCGCCCGACAAGCGTCTTGTTGCCCTTGATGCTGGTTGCGGTACGGGGCTTTGCGGACCATTGATCGAACCGTATGTGCGGCGATTAGTCGGTGTTGATTTATCCGCACAGATGCTTGTCAAAGCACGAAACAGGAATATTTATGATGCGTTGGTTAAAGACGAACTAGTTACTTATTTATCTGCTTGTGAAAATGCGTATGACTTGATTGTATCTGCCGATACGCTGATATATTTCGGTCCGTTGGAAAATGTTTTACATGCAGCTAGCGGTGCATTGAAGAGTAAAGGCTTATTGATTTTTACGACTGAGATTGTGACCGGTGAAGCAGTGAGCGAGGAGGCTTATTGTTTAAATCCGCATGGCCGATTTAGTCATGGCCGCGCGTATCTTGATCGAGTGCTCGTAGCGGCAGGATTTTCTGTGTTGACAATGGAATCTGTCGTTTTGCGTACCGAGGGTGGAAAGCCCGTGAATGGATTGGTGATTACATCGCGGAAAAATATCTAATCGCCTTTTGTTTAGCACGTCTAATATTGAGCATTGAAAAAATGAGCGACAAAACGAGGTGTTGAAAAATTGTCATTCTGAGCGTCGCGAAGAATCTGCTTTTGATTCCATCAGCATAGAACAGCAGATTCTTCGTCGCGCCTCCTCAGAATGACAATTTTTAACACCTCGCTTTGTTAACTATTTTTCAACCGCTCAATAAATAATTCAATAACGAGGGGAAGGGATAAGCATGGCCGGCTCAAATACTCCGGGGCCTCTAGGTGTAGGGAATAATGCGCCGGTGGTTGACCTTGGAACATCGGCAAAAACCGCGACTCCGCTACCTGGACCTGTTGGGTTGAACGCATCCGCCACGACGCCAACAGCAGAAGCGGCTTGCATTACGACACCTTCCGAGAATGATGCTGAAATTGAAGCGCTTAATTTGGCGGCAACAGCCCGTAAAGCGGCTTATGCCTTGAAAGCGGCGCATCCATCAGTGAAATTCACTAGCGGTCGCCGTAGTAAAGAAGATCAAGCAAGAGCAATGGCGAGCAATGTAGTGAAGAACCGCAAGTGGATAGAGGAGACTTACGCCAATAGCACACTACGGACGAAGTGCCAGGATTGGGTGGACAAGAATACCGACAAGAAAATGCAAGCTGAAGTCGCCGAAGGATTGCTGTCTGTTTTTAATACCGTTGGCGATGCAGCGCTTGGTAAATTCAGCAAGCACCTTTCGGGAGAGGCGTTCGATGTACAGCCAGTCGATAAGGATGCCGAAGCAATAAAAAAGACGATTCGTGGTCTCGCCGGGTTGGGCAAGTTTCTGGATACTGAAGGTGGGTTGGTGCGCTGGCATGCGCAATTTTGAATATCCGCTTACGCAAAACTGTCACAGCGGCGTTACAACTCGTTGGGACGATTTTGCATAACCCCTGAGGTATATTATTTATATGAGTTCATCGATAAAATTGTGGTTCTTTCGTATGCGCTTTAATGTCGCTGTTTTTATGTGCGGTAGTGTGCTGCTCGCAGCCTGTTCATCTTTGCCGCCAGTAAGCGCGCTTGTCGCGCAGAAGTCCAAGGGCGTTTCTTGTACGACAACAGGGGAAACGGCGCCGCCGCAGAGCGAGCTCGCCATCATTGCTTTGCGTCACACGGTGGAGACTGGGCCGTTGTATACCATTCCGGCTGCTGAGGGCGTTGTTAGTTGTAGTGTTCGCCACGAGCCGGATACGATCGCAATAGAGTATCAATTCAAAAACGGCGGTTGGCTGCGTGTGAAGCGTAATTCCAGTATCGAATACACCGAGCAAGAAGCACGTTTTCTTTTGTCGCCGGTTGAGCAGCCTACGGCTGTTCTTGCAAATGCGGAGCGTACCGCGTTCGGCACCAATGGTTGTGGCATTGATTGGCATCAAGGAAATAGACAACCAGCAGCAGATGATTCTAGTGCGATAGAAGAGGTGTTTCGTGGCGACGTTTGTAATTGCCAAGGGCGTGTTCGCCGTGATGCGGTTGGGCGTGTGGTTGGGTTGTTGCTGCGTAGTGCGTGTTGAGGATAGGTAATGCGAGCGGCTCTTTTAAAAATATTAACCAGTCATTCCGAACAAGGTACTTTCGCCAAAGGCGAATAAAACATGGCTAGAACATTTGAACTGATTACGCCTTTAGGTACTGATGTACTTCTCTTTCATCGCATGGATGCAACGGAAGCATTATCCAAAGCGAGCGAATTCGAACTCTATTTGCTGAGTGCTCGCGGCGATATAAATCCGGATGACATTCTCGGCAAGAGTGTCACGTTGAAAGCCGAGTTACCTGATGACAAGCTTCGCTACTTCAATGGCTACGTAACCTCCTTCACGCAGGTCGGTATGCGCGGCCGTTATCATTCGTACCATGCAATGGTTCGGCCCTGGTTATGGTTTCTGACACGCAGAGGAAACTGCCGAATATTCCAGCAAATGACCGTGCCGGACATTATCAAGAAAATTTTTAACGATTATCCCGGATTGGCGAATACCAAATTCGAATTGACGGCCACCTATCACGCATGGGATTACTGCGTGCAATATCGCGAGACAGATTTCAACTTTGTCAGTCGCTTGATGGAACACGAAGGTATCTATTACTACTTCAAACATCAGGACGGCCAACACACGCTAGTGGTTTGCGATTCGTATAGTGCGCATTCCGCTTTCCCCGGCTACGAGCAGATTTCGTTCATTCCTCAAGATAGGATGACGCGTCCGGAGCAGGAACGCATTAACCAATGGAATTTTACGCGGGAAATTCAGCCTGGCCGTTACGTAATCGACGATTATGATTTCGAGCGACCCAGTGTCGAACTGCAAGTCAAAACCAAGATCAAGCGCCAACACGATCATGGGAATTATGAGGTCTATGACTACCCCGGTGAATATATAAAAACCGCTGATGGCCAGCACTACGTACAGAGCCGTATTGACGAGCTTCACACGCAATTCGAACTAGCGAATGGCAGAAGCAATGCGAGAGGTGTGAACGTCGGGAGTTTGTTCAAGCTGGTAGGGCAACCGCGTGCAGATCAGAACCGCGAATATCTGGTGGTGTCGTCTCAGTATCACCTTCAATTCAGTGAGTATGAGTCGATGGAAGAGCAGGGCACGTTATGCGAATGTAGCTTCACCGCATTAGATAGCAAACAGCCATTTCGTCCCATTCGTTCGACCCCGAAACCGCACGTGCAAGGACCGCAAACCGCTGTCGTCGTAGGCCCCGGCGGCGACGAGATATATACAGATAAATATGGCCGGGTGAAGGTGCAATTCCATTGGGATCGAGAAGGCGAGAAAAACGAAAATAGTTCTTGCTGGATTCGGGTATCGCACCCTTGGGCGGGAAAAAATTGGGGCATGATCGCGATCCCGCGTATCGGTCAGGAAGTGATTGTGGATTTTCTCGAAGGCGATCCCGATCAGCCGATTATCACCGGCCGTGTTTACAACGCCGAGCAGATGCCGCCTTATGCGTTGCCTGCGAATATGACGCAGACGGGGATGTTAAGCCGCTCCAGTAAAAGTGGAACCGGTGCCAACGCGAATGAATTACGCTTCGAGGACAAGAAGGGCTCTGAGCAGGTTTATCTGCATGCGGAGAAAAATCAGGATATCGAAGTCGAAAACGACGAGACGCATTGGGTTGGGCACGATCGAAAGAAGACTATCGATCACGATGAAACGACGCACGTTAAACACGATCGGACCGAGACTGTCGATAACAACGAGACGATCACGATTGGCGTCGATCGTACCGAAAAGGTTGGCAGTAACGAGAAAATCACGATCGGTACCAATCGCACCGAATCGGTGGGGTCGAATGAAGATATCACCATTGGTGCTAATCGTAGCGAGAAAGTCGGTGCGAATGAAACGATCACAATCGGTTCAAATCGGAGTATTAGCGTAGGTTCCAGTGAGACAGCCACGGTGGCGGCACAGCGTACTCATACCGTTGGCGTGAACGAAACGATCAGCGTTGGCGCGGCACAGGAAATTACAGTTGGTGCTGCGCAAGCGATTACCGTCGGCGCAGCACAGGCGATTACAGTTGGCGCCGATCAGACGATGAGTGTAGGGGCGAAGCAATCGATCAGTGTCGGCTCGGATATGAGTGAGACGATAGGCGGTAACCAGTCTTACAATGTCACCGGTAATCGCTCTGCTGATGTGGGCAAGGATGACGCCTTAACGGTTGCCAAGAACTTGGTCATTAATGCAGGCGACTCAGTGACGATCAAGACTGGCAGTGCCAGCATTACGATGAAAAAAGATGGGACCATTACTATCAAGGGTAAAGACATCACGATTGATGGCAGTGGTGAGATTAATGCGAAGGCCAGCAAGAACATTACGATGAAGGGTCAAAAGATTCTTCAAAACTAGTGGTCGGTCACGGTGAATTTTTATGTATCACGGAGGCACTCCCTTCTCCCGCACGCGGGAGAAGGGCTGGGGATGAGGGGGGATTAGATTTAGCCGCTGTATTTTTTTTAGCACCCTCCCTTGCAGGGCGCACACTGGCTTGCATGCCAGTGTCGTTTCGCGGGCAGGGGACATGTCGCCAGAAATCCCCGCTACACCCCTCGATCCCTCTCCCGCTTGCGGGAGAGGGAAGCTTAGAATTCGTAGGATGGGTGGAGTGCAAC
>JAZKCF010000073.1:0-20100 GCA_040388195.1 Pseudomonadota bacterium | reverse complement strand
TGGGTTACGTTGCACTCCACCCATCCTACAGATTCAACGTGACTGACCACTAGGAATGCGTTCTTAAAAAATCTGTTCAAGGGTTATAGATCTATGAGCACAAAAAATATTATCGAATCTACTGAAGATTATCCCGCAAAGAATACATCGCATGCCGAAGCAGAAAAAATACAAGGCGTTGTCTTAGGCCTCCTAGTTGGCTTTGGCGACACGTTAGGACCATTAGTCACTTTTCCTGGCAGTCCAAGTGTCGAGGCGATTCGTGCGAAAGCTATTACCGGCATTAGTGCGGGCGATGTAGGGCGGCAAGTAGCATTACTTTTTGAGAACGGTGATGTGGCGAATCCTATCGTCGTTGGTTGTATTCAATCGCCGATGATTGCATCAGCGAATGAAACAAAATCCATGGAAGCTACATTGGATGGAGACACCGTTGTTTTCTCCGCCAAGGAACAGCTTGTACTCAAATGTGGCAAGGCGAGCATTACCCTTACCGCAGCTGGAAAAGTGCTGATTCGCGGCGCTTACGTATTAAGTCGTTCTTCTGGGGTCAACCGTATTAAAGGCGGTTCGGTTCAGATCAACTGATGGAGCTAATTAACGCGACTAAAATGCAGGCGGGCTACACCATGGGCATGGAGCCGAGCGGCCGAGAGTTGCTAGTGGTGGTGGTGAAAGGTACGTTTCATTTACCGAAGAATGGCGAGTCGCCGCGTTTGCATGAGATACAACAACCAATGGTAATGGCGGATACCTTTACCGACGAACCTGGACTGTCTGCGCCAGTGCTTGAAGTGGACTTCGCGCCACGAAAACATCGTTGCGATGTGTTGTTCGTCGGCAGTGCGCATGCACCAGGCGGAAAGCCGGTAACGCGAATTCCTGTCGGCTTGAAAGTAGGTGCGCTGACTAAAAGTTTTGCGGTAGTCGGCCCTAGAACGTGGCGCGCTAATACGCTTTCTGTTTCCGCTGGCGATCCAGCGCCGTTCGTGACACAACCGATTAGCTATGATCTTGCTTTCGGTGGCGTGGACAATTTTCATGAAGACCCGGATAAGCACCATGCGTTCATGGCTAATCCGGTGGGCAAAGGTTTTCATAAACACTTAAACACGTCATGGGTCGATGGCGCACCGATGCCGAACACTGAAGAATTAAATAATTCCATCACCGCAACTGACGGTAATTATCAGCCCATGGCCCTTGGCCCCGTTGGTCGTGGCTGGGAGTCGCGTTCAAGGTATGCCGGTACCTATGATCAAAATTGGCAGGACAATATTTTTCCGTTTCTTCCTGCAGATTTTGATGAAAGGTTTTACCAGGCCGCGCCTGTGGATCAGCAAATCGATTATTTGAAAGGCGGCGAAGAAATCATACTTGCCAACCTTACACCAGAAGGAAAGACAATCTTTCAATTGCCGCATATTGAAATGCCCGTGCATTTTTTTCTTAAGCAGGGCGGGCGAGTCGATATGAAAGGGAATCTCGATACGCTAATGTTAGCGCCGGACGCGGGCTATTTTTCGATGACCTGGCGAGCAACGCAGCCGTTGAAGAAGAATATATTTGAAATAGGGCAGGTGTTAGTCGGCAATCAACCGCCTACATGGTGGCGTGCTCGTCAGTTGGGCAAAACTTATTATGTTTCGTTAGCGGAGCTTGCTCGTGCACGGCGTCAAAATCCGCTCTAAGTTAACGTGAGTTATGGATAAGATTTGACTGCGCTAAACCGGTTATTCGTTTGGAAAAAGTTATGCATGCGCAAATTGATGAACTGGTCATCGGTAAGTGCATAGGGTGAAATTGAAGGCGCTTTGCGACGTATTTCACCAAAAACAGTACGCGAAGGGTAACGAAACCGCTTGGGGTTTGGTTCGCTTCGCGGCTTACGTTGATGGAGTACGTCGCACAGCGCCTTCGATTTCATAGTTGGTTTACGCAACCGATGTTAGTGGTCAGTCATGGTGAGTTTGTACGACGTGTGACTGTCCTTCTGAGCGTAGCGAAGAATCTGCTGTTTACAGTGGTCAAAATTATCACTGTGTTAACGCAGACAAAAAGCAGATTCTTCGTTGCACTCAGAATGACAGTGGAAAAATTGTGCCTAACAAATTCACCGTGACTGGACTGACCGCTCGTTATCCAAAACTCACATTACGTTAAACATTTTTCAATTGCTAGGCATTCATTAATCAATGGCAAAAGAAGCAATAGCAATTCTTGAAAGCGGATTAGTATGCAGCGTAGGTTTAAATGCGCCTGCAGCCTTTGCTGCTATTCGGGCGGCGATAACCAATCATAGTGAGACAAAATTTATTGGCGCTAACGGTGAGTGGCTTATTGGGGCCGCCGCACCATTAGATACGTCGTGGTTGGGGCGAACTAGATTAGTAAAAATGCTGGCGTCGGCGATATCGGAATGCCTTAATAATCTTGATCCCGCTCAGTTGCCAGCGGTGCCTTTATTGCTTTGTGTGTCTGAAGTAGATCGGCCTGGTCGCACTGAGGACCTTGATAATAAGTTATACGAAGCGTTGCAAAGTGAATTGGGATGGCAATTTAACAAAAGCCATTCATTGATTATTCCCCAAGGGCGAATCAGTGCAGCGATTGCGTTAGCACACGCACGTAAACTGATTTATGAACACAATATTCCATTTGTATTGATTGCCGCAGTAGATAGCCTGTTAGTGGCCGCTGCGCTCGACGAATTTGAAGATAGCCGTCGCATACTTACCGATAAAAATTCAAACGGATTTATTCCAGGGGAAGCGGCGAGTGCCGTGTTGGTCGGACGCTCCTCCAAAGAGGGCGTTGGGCAACTTTTATGTACCGGAATTGGTTACGCGTTAGAGCGTGCCACCATTCATTCCGAAGAGCCGCTACGTGCAGACGGTTTAAGCGAGGCAATCAAGAATGCGCTTAATGAAGCGGCTTGCGACATGGGCGATATGGATTTTCGTATCACGGATAATTCTGGCGAACATTACTATTTCAAAGAAGCTGCTCTAGCATTGACTCGTACGTTGCGTAGGCGCAAAGAAACGATGGATATCTGGCATCCGGCTGATTGCATCGGTGAGGTGGGTGCTGCAATTGGACCCGCATTATTGGGTCTTGGTTTAGCTGCTGGCCGTAAAGCGTATGCGCTTGGTAACAATATGCTTTGTCATATGGGTAACGATAGCGGTCAGCGAGCTGCGATTGTTCTTCAATACGAGCAGTAATTAAAGAGATATATTTTAATCATCAGACACACTGAATTTGTTAAGAGAGAATAAGGTTGTTTTAGGCACAATTTTCCCATTGTCATTCTTCGCTGCGCTCAGAATGACAGTCACACAATGTGCAAAATTCAGCGTGACTGACCACTGTGACTCGAATCGCAAAGTTTATAAAGGTATTTAGATGGGTAATCAGGTATACGCGAATAACATGGAAGTGGTGTGCAAAGCGGCTGATGGTAAGTCAATTTGCGCGTTTCCTGACGTATGCTTTACACCCCCGCAAACACCTGCCACGCCGCCCGGCGTACCTATTCCCTATCCCAACACTGGAATGGCTTCCGATTGCACTGAAGGTTCAAAAACTGTTCAAGTGTCGGGGCAAGAAGTCATGCTTAAAAATAAATCCTATTTTAAGAAAAGCACTGGCAACGAAGCTGGATGTGCACCGAAGAAGGGGGCTGTTACTAGCAAAAACGCAGGTAAGGTGTACTTCAATGCATGGTCCATGGATGTCAAAATGGAAGGGGAGAATGTCGTTAGACATTTTGATCTCACGACGCATAATCATGGATCTGTTCCCTCCAATACCGGGCCGTGGCCTTACATAGATGCGGTGGCGATGCCGGCGAATCATCCTTGTAAGGATGATCCAGACCCTGAATGTAAATTAGTGCCTTACGATCCTGGTTGCCCTGGTGGAAAAACGCCGCATCATGCTATCCCTGTTCATTGTTTTATGGGGAAAGGCGCGAGAAAGCTTAATAAAGCGGAGCGGATTGAGAAGCAATTTGATGACTGTAAGAACTACAATCCTGCTAAAGCGCCCTGTGTATGTGTCGATGGTAAGAGCAAGACCGGTTTGCATGGGGAAATTCACGAGAAGTTCGACAAATTAGAAGACAATCATCTTGCCAGTGTTAGTCCCCGGTCGGCCGGATCATGGTCTTATGCGGATGCTAAAGATGCCGCTGCGCAATCGATTTCCGAAGCGGATTTAGGTGATGGTAAAAAATGCTCGAAAGCATGTATTGAGCAACAGGTAAAGAATTATCACGAGCAGAAGGAAGTGGGCATCAAGGAGGACACGGCGTTGCGGGCGGATAGTTCAGGTAGAGGTACTCCTTCTGATTTCAAGCCGTCTGTAACTGACGACATGGACATTGGTTAAAATTTTTTAGAAAGAGCGTCATGGCTAAGAATGTTTATTTTGTGGATGGTTTTGTAGCCAGAAATAACGTGGCAGGAATTGTCGCTTACCTTGAAGGCCACGAAGAAGAATTTACGCGGTTTTATATGTTCGATGCGAAGGCTGGGAAATGGGGGCATCGCGAGTATAACCATCAGATCGTTTCAGCTGCTTACAGTAAAAAAGGCGACTCTTTTCACGAGGACGACGCACCGTTCACATGGTACTTATTATCAAAACGCGGTGTGCTGATTAAACGTAACCAAAGCGGTGTTTCTGAATTACCGATTCCTACTGCGGATACTGGGCCTGGCAGGAGAGGTTATGTATCTCGCATAAAAATAATCGGTTCTCACTTCTACGTGTGTGGCTTTGGCAGGCAAGTTTATCGTCTCAAAAACGGTGCCTGGGATGACATCGCGCCAACACTTGCCGTAGCCCCCCATGAAACTAGATATGGATTTAGAGACATTGATGGTTTTTCTGAAAATGATATTTATGCGGTTGGCTGGCAAGGTGAAGTGTTTCATTTCAATGGAAAGAAATGGACGCAAATCGATGTGCCAACGAACGTTGATTTTGAGGGCGTTCGGTGTGTAGATAATGCGATATATGTGTGTGGTAAACGGGGCGTTTTACTGATCGGAAAAAATGGTGCATGGGATATACATCAAGATCCGGAAATAACCGAGCATTTTTGGGGAATAGAAGTTTTTGGAGGAAAAGTATATTTATCTCATTTAAAGGGATTGGCGTATTTTGACGGCACTAACATTCGTCCCATGGCAACAGGCTTGCAGCCGGAAGTTGGCGGTTATCGCCTTCATGCCAAAGAAGGAATTCTCTGGTCATTTGGACACGAAGATTTGGCGTACTTTGATGAGGCATCTTGGCAGCGCGTTATATGTCCGGACAACGTGTAAGTGAAGTGGATTGTGATGAATTGAGAATATGTGGTGATCGATCAGGGTGAATTGTACGGACGGAAATGGCTTGAGGATTCCTTTCTTCCGCAAGCGCTCGACGGGAAGGGGGAGGGGCTGATAAGAAATGCAGTGGCTAAATTAGCCCCCTCATCCCCAGCCCTTCTCCCGTTTGCGGGAGAAGGGAGTAGTCCACAATCCACCATGACTGACCAGTCGTTACAAAGGACATTAATTTATATGATATTGCATTATTAAAAAGCAAAAAGGCATGTCTACTCTAACTTCACATCATGTAACCAATATTCTCACTCAACATGCAGAAGAAGCTGTTTTTCTTTGGCTGAAACGGAGCTATCTCGTTCATGCGCCGCACGTTGCGCTCCGCCACCTTGCAAGAAACGACAATCGTCTTGCTGCGCATATCGATGGTTTACGTGTCGCGGGTGATGAAGGCTGGAAACTTTGTGAAGGCCAGCTATCCTCGGAGGAAAGCGGAGAAATGTTTCCAGCCATGCTCATGGCGCTGGAATCAAAACAACAAGCGCGCATCGACAAGCTTTTCGCGTTAGCGGAAGCCGTGCCAGCGATGCGTTCGGGGTTGCATTCCACTTTTGGCTGGGTGTCCGCACAATTTCTTCAAGGTACGGTAAAAGATCTTCTCGCGTCGTCTTCGCCTTTTCGCCGTCTCATTGCGATTGCTTGTTGTACTTTGCATCGTGTGGATGCCGGGAAGGCGATTATTGACGCGATCAGAGATTCAAATGTCGAGCTACGTGCGCGTGCGTTACGTGCGGCTGGCGAGTTGGGCCGTATTGATTTGCTTACGCTATGTGAGCAGCATACGAATGACAAAGATATTGCATGCCAATTTTGGTCAGCGTGGTCCTCCGCCATTCTTGGGGAGCGCAAACACTCGATAGAAACACTAAAATTGTTTTTTACTCCAGGCCCATTCCAAGAGCGCGCTTTACAACTGGCGCTTAAGGTCATGCCGTTGAATGAGGCGCATGCGGTATTAAAGTCTTTCGCATCGCATTCAGCGGATAAACGCATGTTGGTTAAGGGCGCGGGTATCGCTGGTGATTCCTTCTATGTATCTTGGCTCATCAAACAAATGGAAACATTAAAGCTAACGCGACTCGCCGGTGAAGCGTTCAGCCTCATCACTGGTTTAGATTTGGCGCTTCTCGATCTCGATCGTAAACCACCGGAAAATTTCGAATCTGGCCCCAATGATGATCCTAACGATGTTAATGTAGCAATGGACGAAGATGAAAATCTTCCTTGGCCTGATCCAGAAAAAATCCAAGCATGGTGGAACGCCAATCAGCATCGTTTTCAAAATGGTGTTCGTTATTTTATGGGGGAGCCAGTCAATGTCGAGCAGTGTAAAAAAGTTCTACTCGATGGTTTTCAACGGCAACGTGGTGCCGCTGCACTTTATCTTTCGCTCTTGCAACTAGGCACGCCACTTTTTCCAACAAGCGCACCAGCATGGCGCCAACAGCGCTGGCTAGTAAAGAGGGAGTAATCAAACGATGGTCGCTAAATATATTCTCAGCATTGGTGCTGTTGTCCTTTTAGTGCTGGCTATTATCCGAATTGTGAAAGACGGTGGACGAGTCGTGCCGCAGAGTAAGACTTGGCTGGTGATGGCTGGCATTATGACTGCCGTAAGCATATGGCTGTGGACCGGAGGCGGCACCTGAAAGCGAGCGGCTATATCGCGCGATAAGTTCTACTGAGCTTTCAAAAAATGACTGACAAAGATGATTTCGGTGAAATCTATAAGGCTTTGATGAAACCGCCGCCGGGTTGCAGGGGCGGCATGATATGTCTATCAAAACGCCAGCCGTTTGAGATTGCTAACACCATGCATCACAAGTAACTTCATCCCCTTTTGAGCTTAGTGCCGTAATTCGCTAAACGGCGCGATGGCCTTGCTCAATGATGCTGTTGAGATACGCTTATCGGCCTTTTGGCCGTTTCTCATGCGTTGCGCTCGCATTCTTGATCTTGCATTCCGTTACAGTAATCTTTCCATCTTGTACTTTACCGCTAATTTGGATCTCCTTTCTATTTACGAGCGCATTCAACTCAGGTTTGGAAATAAGAATCTTAGGGAGTGTGACAGGTGTAAAGGACGGAATACTTGTTTCGTCCACGATAAGTCCAATCGCACGATCACCGTTCAGCGCATGCACCGTTAATGTAAATGCCTTCGAGTCTAGTGATTCCAGATCTACGGGTGTCAGAATTGACTGAGCCATTGTATTTGCGTCGATGATAAAACTATTTCTTACCGCGATCTTTCCATCGTTCAGGTTGCCAGTAATTTTTATTTCTCCTGTTCCCGCGAGCGCATTCCGATGTTGTTCCGTAAGATGTTCCGCAGGCAACGTGACGGGAGTGAAAGGTTTCACGCCTGGGCCGTCGAGAATAAGGCCAATCGCGCGCTTGCCCTGCAGCCCTTTGAATATCTGCACGGTGAATGATCCCGACCCTAGCGATTCCAGCTTTTTTAGTTCTAGCGCCGTTGCATTTGCTTCTGTGTCGATAATCAAACTATCTCTTACCGCGATCTTTCCATCGTTCAGGTCGCCACTAATTTTTACTTCTCCTGTATCCGCAAGTGCATCCCGATGACGCGGCAAAAGATATTCCGCAGGCAACGTGACGGGCGTGAAAGGTTTCACGCCCGCACCGTCGACGACAAGGCCAATCGCGCGCGCGCCCTGCATCTTCAGCACCTGCACAGTGAATGATCCTGACCCTAGCGATTCCAAATCTTTTAGCTCCAAAGGTGCTGGGTTTGTGTCGACGGTTAAGCTTGCCCTTACAGAGATCTTCTCATCTTTCACATTGCCGCGAATGTGGACTTCTCCTCTGCGCGAAAACTCTTCTTTGTGAGCATGGGAAAGGCAGTTCAAGGGCAAGGTAACGGGAGTAAAATTTTTTGTATCTTTTCCTGCCACAAGAAGGCCAATTGCGCGATCGTTTCCTATCTTAAACACCTGCACAGTGAATCCTCTCGAGCTTAGAGATTCCAAATTTTTTACTGTAAAGTTCTCTGGTTGAACTGAAGGATTCTCTGGCGGAATTGACGCTATATCCTCGACACCTTGCTGCACCAATGCGGGTGTAACGACTTCGGTGAAATGGATCTTGATCTTTTTTCGTATGTCGCCGTCGATAGAAGACCATAATATCGGTTCAGACCCAATATCACGGGTCGGACTCGAGCCTCCCGGTTTATCGGCTTTTTGTTCAGGCTGAGAAAAAGATGGAGGCATCGGAGCAGATGAGACATCTGTAAACGATATTTTTTCAGATTTGATTATCGAAGCCGAACCACTGGGTTTTGTTCGAGTCAGGCTTTTCATATGCTTCGTTTGCATCGAGTCGGGCCTAGGTTTATTTCGTGAGACGGGCTGCGGACCACCCAATACTGGCGATAAATTTTCCGTCGGCATCAATGCTACC
Source organism: Pseudomonadota bacterium (assembly GCA_040388195.1). Classification (GTDB taxonomy): domain Bacteria; phylum Pseudomonadota; class Gammaproteobacteria; order Burkholderiales; family DATLHW01; genus DATLHW01. The sequence goes on along the minus strand of JAZKCF010000073.1, from coordinate 11,278 downwards.
GAACTAACTAACAAATTCGATTGGTTAGCGTTTCTCAGCGGCGCAGCGACAGCGGAGTCAACAACCTTACCGAGTCTTGATCTCACGTTGCTAACGAGTGTTCCAACGTTTTGTGTCAGCGTCTTTCTTTGCGTGGAATCTAGTGAATTGATTCTCTCCGCAAAGGTATTCTCATCGGTAAGGTCAGCAAGCTTTACTCCTGCAATAAGTGGTTTATCCAGTTGTTGTTTAGCCCATTCCGGCGTCTTAATTAATTCCTGCGACAGATGAGGCGGAATGTTCGGCACGGTCACTACCGTCAAATCTCTTAACGCACTGGCAATATTTTCTAAGAACTTTGAGATATTTGATAAATCATCTTGTTCAAGAGATGCTTTGTCGTCGGCAGGTGTGAGTTTCGCTTTCCACGTTTTTTCCCAGCTATTCAGCAATGAATGCAATTCGCTACTCGCGCCTCTTAGCTCGCTGTAGTACTTTTTCAGAGACGCTTTTATGTCCGGAGAATCGAGTTTTAGTTCGCGGGAAATAATATGATGAAACTCTCTAATGGTGCCGCTTAAAAATTCGTCCATTTCTTGCGCCAAAGCGCTTGTCATTTCCGTATCATTTGGATCAAGCCGAGGCAACGTATCGTCACCCATTTCCTCCCTAAATGTTCTGTTGTCTCCTAGATTTTTTACTACGATGCTTCCAGGCATTGTTTTTTTCAACGCATCTTCAGCTTCAGGTTTGAGCTCTACAAACGATTTTGGCAGTTCCGTTCCAAGAAGGACTCGCGGGTGCTCTACGGTCTTCAGCTGTTCCAGTGCCATTGTCAAAGCACGCAGTGGTCCTTGACCTCTAGACATTTCCCCCAATGTTTCTAAATCGCCTTTTTTAATCGCGTCGATAATAACTTCTTTATTAGTGAGCACTTTTTCGAGCGCCCAAAAAACCATGGCGCCGACCTGCGTTTCGAATTGCGTTCGCTCTTGTTGTTCAAATTGTTGTAGTTTCTCCGGTGTTAGATAAAGCTTCAGTTCATTGGTGAAATTAATTAACTTTGATTCCAATGCCGGTAAATTTTGTTCGTAAAAAGAATCGAAACCTAACCTTACTTTGCTCCATTCTGGTTTTTGCGCCCATTGGTCGATCGGTTCATTAATCTTTTCCCAGGACGACTCACCTACAATCGGCTTCTCCAATACTAATCTCCCTGTATCGGCAAGCTCTTTACCAAAAACCGAAATCTCTTTAAATATGCTTGAATTTTCGATAGCGCTTCGTTTTTTGTTTTCTTTCCACTGATCATTAGGAGGCAACGCTTCTTGCACTTTATCCAGGGCGCTGGAGCCAATCCTATTTGTCGATGCGTATACGAAGGGATACGTAACTCGATTAAGGTGCCTCTTAGCGACCTCCCATTGGTTTGCTTGACGTGCCGCCGATGCGGCGCCGACTTCGTCAATTGCGTCCAAGGCCTTTTCGTTCATGCTACGCGCCAAAATCAATTTTCCGTTAAATTCTCTTACGGCATCTAGGTAAAGAATAACTTTGGCCACCTGTGCTTTGAATTCCGGTGTTTCTAAAAATTTTTCATCCTTTTTCCCCCGGAAAAGCTTTCTAAAACTGTTTGCAAGATCGGATAGTGGTGACTTGGGAATGGGCGAGGTAGGTGAGTGGGACTCACTTGCTGGGGAGATAGGAAAATGCGGCGCTGATAAATTGGATGCGCTTGGTTTTTTATCTGGCTGGCTAACGTCATCAGTCGAAGTCGCCGCAGCGGACGCTGGCGAGAGCATGTCGGCCGCGTTTCGTTGCGGCAGGTGACGCTGCTGCCCACCTGATGAAGCGTTTCGCGAAGCCCAAGTTTCCCGCAATTCGTTAAGAAAAGATGGTTGCGGAGGTAGAAAGTCCTCATCGACATCAGTACTAATGGGTGATGGCTTCTCGGGTTTATCTGTTGGTGTTTTTGGCACATCAGCTCCAGTTCTTCCTGATTGCGGGTTTTGTATATGATGCACGCTGTATAGAAGGATTTGAAATAAAAATAAGCTTTTAACAGAGCAGCATTAATTCCTCCTCAACACTTCTTAATATTCTCTTTCAACTTGATCGTATTTTCCCTTTTCAGTTTCGCCTGTTGACTATCGTGGGTCATTTGCAGCACCTGATTCCAGTCCTGAATCGCCATATTCAAATTTTTTCGTTTGTAGGCCGCTTCCGCTTCTCGAAAATAACGTCGTATTAAAGCGTGAGGTTTTGCCGCATCTACATTTGCATTGGTATCGGATTTTGTTTTTGTCGGGAGTGTTTCCGCAAATTTAGTTTCAACGGGTTAGGTAATGGCGAAATCTTAGGCTCGTTATTCGGGAATCCGAATAACTTGGCCGACTGCTAATGTGTTGGGAGCACGCCTGTCGTTGTACTTGGGTAAGCTTGCAATATGTTGTCGGGTTGAACCGTGTACGCGAAAGAAGTCGAGCCAAGTTTTTTATGCGCGTCTGGCTTAATTTGGCCCATCAATTTATGTGCTAACTCGTTTTGTAATGAAAGATTTTGTTTGTGCACCATTGAACGTTATTATCGAATAAAGTATCGCCTGGGGTTCCCCAGCTAACCGCTATCCCTAATTCAAACCAACCGTGTCGGAGATTTTAATAAAAACTTTATATGGCCTGTGCCTTGCAGTCCTTATTTGTTTTTATCGCACTCCGCTTTTGCAAAAAGATTGCGGCATGGGAGTTATTAGGGATGTGTATAGATAAGCATGATTAAAGGAAGCAACATGATTACCATCACCGTCGTTGCATGCAGCGGCCACGCGCCTGTTGCTGCGCTATCCGCCGAGTTCGACGAATTGGGCGGCAGCATTGGTCGCGGCGATGGCAGTACCTTAGTATTGCTCGACCCGGAGCGGCGTATATCGCGGACGCATGCCTTGATCCTGTTTCGCGGCGGACGTTATATCGTTCAAGACAAAGGCACTGCGATGCCGATTCAAATCAACGGTCGTGCGCTTGGTCAAGGGCAGGAATCAATGATCAATGCCGGCGACGAATTGGTGATTGGCGCTTATACGTTACAGGTCACATTGAAAAGCGCTGCACAGAGCGATGCGACACAATTCCACACATCGCCTCTCGCCGGTAAATCGGTAAAAGACGATCCACTTGCGCTGTTTGGCGCCGGACCTTCAGCCAAAGATCCATTTGCCGATTTAATTTCCACTGCCGCTGCCAAACCGTTGGTAAATCAAGCGCCCAGTTTGTTCGACGATCCGTTTGCCGCGCATGCGCCAAAAAGCGAGCAGGGTGGCATGATCCCCTCTGATTTCGATCCTTTTGCTGGTCTTGGAGAGCGGTCTGCTGCGCCACCTGATAAAGCGAGCATGGGTGAGAATTTCGGTTTAGGCAGCTCTTCCGCCAGCCCAAGTATCGACGAATTATTCGGACTTGGACCTGCGTCAAATGTTGATCCTTTGGCTGCAGGTAGTCCGTTAGCCCAACCGACTGGCGCATCCGGGTCGTCATTGAATGTTGATCCGCTCGCCGCGTTGAATAAGGTTTCTGCGGAAGGCGTTCGAGATTCGCGGAAGGTGGCGTCACAACGGAACGATACCCCGGAGATTCATGGTTTTTTTCAGCCGCCTGAAGCGAAGCCGGACCCGGCGATGGCAAAGGCCGCGCCAGTCCATGATCAACCGGTGGCGAAGAAAGATGAGCCAACGCCGGTGGAAGATAATATGGTGCTTTCCTGGGATGAGAATGGCGCGGCTTCAGGCGAGATCAAAACTATGATTATTCATTCTCGCCGGCGAGAACAGCACGAAGACCCTGCGCCGAATCCGTCAACGGCGCCAGATCATGGCACCCCTGGCACCTCTCTGCCACAAGCGGGAGCCAGGGCCGAGTTCGGGGCGACAGCATTGACTGAGGACTTGGCACGCCCCGTCAGCGCTGAATCTTCTCATGCTAGCGAGAGAGGGGATATCCGCAATGTTGCCGTCGCGAGTGAACGAGCGCCCGTTTCGCATACCGCCGCAGCGGCATCTTCCCCAGCCGGACAAGACGAATTGCTACATGCATTTCTGCAAGGCGCGGGCGTTCCCGATCTCAATATTGCAGGCGGCCTTAATACTGAAACCATGCACATACTCGGCGGTATATTGCGCGAGGCCACGCAAGGAACACTCGATCTGCTTTTGGCGCGAGCAATGATCAAGCATGAAGTGCGCGCGGAAATGACGATGATCGTCGCACGCGAAAATAATCCGCTGAAATTTTCTCCTAATGTCGAAGCGGCGCTCGTGCATTTGTTAGCACCGCAGACACGCGGTTTCATGCCGCCACTGAAGTCGATGAAAGATGCATACAATGATTTACGATCGCATCAATTCGGTTTCATGGCTGGTATGCGGGCGGCCTTGGCCGGCGTGTTGTTACGCTTCGATCCCGAGAAACTCGAACAGCGGCTTATACAAAAAAGCATGCTCGATTCGTTACTACCAATGAATCGCAAGGCAAAGCTGTGGGATTTGTTCGAATCACTTTACGGCGATATTTCCAAAGAAGCCGAGGAAGATTTTCATGCACTGTTCGGCAAAGAGTTCGTGCGTGCTTATGAGGCGCAGATCGATAAGCTGGAACAGGAAGAAAAGAACGGATAACGACATATTATGCAACTCGAAATCGCAGCACTTTCCAAAGTAGGCGGACGTACGATCAATGAAGATGCCTGCGGCGTTTGGTCGTCGCCGGATGCTTGCTTCTGCGTGTTATCCGATGGCGCCGGAGGACATGGCGGTGGCGATGTGGCTTCCAAGCTGGTGGTGAGCCGCGTTCTCAATTGGTTTCGTCAACATCCCGAGTGCACGGCAGAGGCTGTCGAGACGGCGCTTTTCACGGCCAATCAAGCCGTTGTGGAATCGCAGGCTAGCGATCAACGGTTGTCGGACATGCGGGCAACGGTGGTGATTCTTGCGATCGATACTGCGAGCGGGTTGGCGATTTGGGGACATCTCGGCGATACGCGGCTTTATTGTTTCCGCGATCAACGCGTCGTCGTGCAAACGCGTGATCATAGCGTGGTGCAAAACATGGTGGACGCTGGTTATATCAAGCAAAGTCAGCTGCGCGGCGTGCCGCAGCGAGGTAGATTGTTATCCGCCATTGGGGACGTGGAGAATTTTAGTCCTAGCGTAAAACAGGATCGATTCTCGCTTACTTCCGGGGATGTTTTTCTGTTGTGCACCGATGGATGTTGGGAGCATGTCGAGGAAACTGAGATGGAGCGTAGTTTAGGCGAGTCGAAATCCAGCGAGGAGTGGCTTCGACAAATCGAGGCGAAAGTACTTGCCGCAGGGAAGAGTCAGCAAGACAATTATTCAGCGCTCGCGGTGTGGTGCAGCGATCCGGCGGAGCATCAGCATGTTCGTTATGCAGAGGAGCGGTATTAGTGCATGCTCTTGACCTTGTTTCCTACAGTTTCTTAGTGATGTTTCATGGTGTAATAAGAAACCTCTCCTAAACTAGTGGTCAGTCACGGTGAATTTGTTAGGTACAATTTTTCCACTGTCATTCTGAGTGCAACGAATCTGCTTTTTGCTTGCGTTATGCACAGTGCTAATTTTGAGCGCCGTAAACAGCAGATTCTTCGTTGCACTCAGAATGACAGTCACACAATTTGCAAAATTCAGCGTGACTGACCACTAGCTGAGACTTCATCTTTGAAAGAAACCCCATGGGCCAAAATGAGCGTCGAATATTTCCTCGGATTTCCTTTAAAGGCACAGCAATTCTAATTGATGATCAAAGCCACAGCGTCCAAGTTACCACCAATGATATGAGCATGGGCGGTATCGGCATTTATTGCTCCTTCGAACTCACCGTCGATTCAGAGGTAAAACTCTCTATCGAGGTTCCCAGCGTATCTGGAACAACCGCCAATAATATTTGGTTGCAGTGCACAGTTGCTTATTGCATTTTGACTGGGGACGCAGGGGATTTTATGGCGGGGTTGCAGTTTAAGAACATCTCCGATGATCATGCGCGGCTTATTGGGGCGTATTTGTCACAGTTTTCGATTGATTAGGGGATCTTTCGTTACCGGGTTCTCATTCATTCCATCCGGTATTGGAAACGATAGTTTTCTGGTTATCGAATCCGGGGGGCGGTGATACTGTTCCGGCGAAGGATATGTCTTGCGTTTGTTGTGGGAGATGGAGTTAAGCAATTTTGAGTTCTGGGTTTTGGGTTTTGGGTTGTCGGCCTATGCTGAAAACCGGTGTTTATCCAGTTTAGTTCGCAAATTTCAAAATTTGTTTTAACAAGCCCGGGAAACGCGCATTGATGTCGTCGATGCGCAGAACATTGCGGTTTTCCACGCCAATTTTACTGGTGCGGATTACTCCAGCTTCACGCAATATGCGGAAATGATGGGACAGCGTGGATTTTGCCATGTCGGGGCAAGGTGCTGCTTCTGAACAAGACATGCAGCTATTCTTCTTGAGCAGGCTGCTGACGATGCGCAGACGCATGGGGTCTCCAAGCGCGCTAAGTATTCCGGCGAGGGTTATATCTTCTGTAGCTGGGTGAACAAATTGAACCATAGGAAACATTGTACCCCATCGTTTGACATAGTTCATTAGTTCAATTATATTGAACTAATGAACTATGAAATGGCAGTTCGTCAGGAAGCAATGAAAGTAAAAATCAGGAACCTGATAATTACTATTTAACTTGAACAACACTCAAATGGAGATAAGCATGACCAAGAAAATCGCGGGTAAAGTCGCACTGGTAACCGGCGCATCCAAGGGCATCGGCGCAGCGATTGCGTTGCGTCTGGCAGATGAAGGCGCCGTAGTTGCCGTTAATTACAGTTCCAGCAAGGAAGGTGCGGATCGCGTTGTGGCCGAGATCACTCGCAGGGGTGGCAAGGCAGTGGCCGTGCATGGCAATCTTTCAAAGCCGGAAGAAATCAAATCCGTTGTAGCGGCAACCCAAAAAGCGTTTGGTGCAATTGATATTCTCGTCAATAACGCAGGCGTCTATGAATTCGCGCCGCTTGATGCCATCACCCCCGAACACTTTCACAAGCAGTTCAATCTGAATGTTCTAGGCTTGTTGCTGATAACACAGGAAGCTGTGCGCGCATTCGGTGATAAAGGCGGCAGTATCGTGAATATCAGTTCCGGTGTCTCCACTATCACTCCGCCCAACAGCGCGGTTTATACCGCCACCAAGAGTGCGGTAGATGCGATCACGATGGTTTTATCCAAGGAATTAGCGGCGAAAAAAATCCGCGTCAATGCCGTTAATCCTGGCATGATCCAAACAGAAGGTGTTGTCGCAGCGGGTTTCCATGAAGGCGATATGCGCAAATGGATTGAATCGGTCACGCCGATGGCGCGTATTGGAACTGTGGATGAAATCGCGTCGGTGGTGGCTTTCCTCGTTTCCAGCGATGCGGCTTATATCACGGGTGAAACGCTACATGTCACGGGCGGTTTACGTTAGCGATTGCGATAAGACGCGGGAGGGGAATCCGACGCCCAACCGTGGTTGTAGCACACTGTGATATTCCGATTAATGCACTTGGCATTACCTCTCACAATGCCATGACGGAAGGTATTGCGGGCTCTAGTGGTTTGTGCGTTCCGTTATCAACCATCACAAGGCCGACAGAAATCCGTCGGCCAATTTTCCAATGTCTGCTTTATCGAAAACACTTGGACGGCGGGTATTGGCCGGGTGTTGCCCGGTGGTCGAAAAAATGGTTCGTCTGCTTCCGCAGCGATACCCATTATTTTTGCCATCGCTTTGCGTTATTAAAGTGAGGATGCGTATCCGTTATCATCTCAACCCATTCCTCGGCCCTAAAATCCCCTCGGCTTGCTGAGCCTAGACACTATATTTCATGAAAGAGAGCCGATGGCAATTGAGATCGAGCGCAAGTTCCTTGTTCACGGCGAAGAGTGGCGTCAGCGGTTTCCCGCTCGTATCTGTCAGGGTTACTTAAATCGCGACAAGGGCCGAACAGTGAGAGTACGCATCTCAAGCGATAGGGGATACTTAACAGTGAAAGGCCTAACAAGTGGCACCACGAAACTTGAATTCGAGTACGAAATTCCACTCTCTGACGCGAAGCTGTTGTCGCGCCTTCGATGAAATTCGTCAACATTTCCGGACGTATTCATGCTGTCCGAAAAAGCGCTCCTTGCACGCGCGACGACAACTTTATCGCGACCGGTCAGGCCGATTGGCAGCGATGCTGTATGCCGTATGAAAAAATGCGAGGAATCCGCTTTTTATATTTCTTAATTTGCTCTGAAACCTGACGCAACCCCGCCCTACACCGTGAACCGGTGAACAGCGTTTTCCAGAATGATGTAACTTTAATCTCATACTTTGAAAGGGTCGAATCATGGAAGAGAGAAGGCAGGATGTAGATGCGGATTTTTCTGCAGAGCCAAGCAGCTCAAAGCAATCGTTGACCAATACTGATATGAGAGGTTGGAAACAGGCTTTCGACACTGGTTCGGTAACTTTTCAAGAATGGGCAGAGGGCACTACGTGGAACGCATGGGAGAACGCCTACGAGAGTAAAGACGTAACTTTCGAGGAGTGGATGGGGGCGCACGCAATACGCTCCATCGCCGTAAAAGAAAGACAGCTGGGCAGGGATGCTGACGAAGAAAACCCCGGGAAAGGGAAGGGCGGCGATCTTTCCGATGAAGAAATTCACGATACCTCGAAAGTGCAAACGCTTTCTCTAGAGCGGCGGGCAATTGAAGCGGGGGTTGGGAAGGTAGTAACGATGCTTATGGATGTCGTGCAGCGCGAGAAGCTTACGAAGGAAGATGAGCGTACGAAGCAATACGAGCAAGGTTCCCTAATGGGACAGGCTATCCATGCGTTTAATGTAAAAGAGCTGGGGCGTTTTTTCGAGCAATACACAACGGAAATAGAACGACAACTGGAAGCACGACGGGATCTGCAGCGCAGCAAGAAGGATTTCGACGCCGACCGAATAACTTTTCAAGATTGGGCAGGGAGTACTACGTGGGAAGCATGGCAGTACGGCCACAAAGATAAAATCGTAACTTTGGAACAATGGATGAGTGCCTATGCGCTGCGACTCCGAATGGCTCAAAAAAGGCAGCGGGATTGGAGCGATGAAATAATTCCCGCAGGGAAAGATGAGAGCAGCTATAACGCGGATGAAGAGTTGAACGACATCTATGAGGCACAGAAGATGTGTTCTCTAGAGTTGCGAGAAATTGAGCAGGAACTGAAGAAATTGCGGAAGCATGCGGAGGAATACCAGGAAGGTTCTTTAACTCGAAGGGCCATTGATGCATTGATTACGCAAGAGGGTTTTGGTGGACGAGAGCTAGCGCACTTCTTCGAGAGATACGCCGAACGAGTGGAGAAACGTCCTCGTATAGATATTCTTGAGGAAAAGGCACAGACCGTCGAAAGATATCGAAAGGACGTATGGGTGGAATTCCATAAGGCAAACGTTTACTTGATAGATCTCAAGATAAAGCAGGCCGACTCAGAATTAAATGAATGGCAATCCAGGCTCAAGTTATCGAATATTACCCCCCTCAGCAGCTCGCAAGCAGAGTACAACGTTGGCAGGAAAAGACATCTTGTTGCTTGGTACAAACGCGAATTCGTGGACGCGGAGCAGAGGCTTAATGATCCCACACTCGAAGAAGATCTAGTGAACGATGTGGAGCAACAAACCGCAATAATCGAATCGCGGATTCACTCCCTAACTAAACTAAAAAATGAGATTAATAGAAGCACAGAAGAGATCTTCGTGCCAGACACTGCGGAAATTGGGGAACGTATCGAGGCATATCGCCTGCATGGTCTTTTAGCTTTATGTGGCACTGAGATCAAATTATCAGAGCTTGAAAAAGAGGAGCTGGGACTGCGTGTAAAAAGGGCAGCTCCGCGGATAACCGGTATGGAGTGGCAAGATGCAACACAAAAAATGCGTAGAGCAATAGAACGCAATATTAAACAATTGATCGCGCTCGATAAATTAAACATAGATATGGGGCAACTCGACAAAATTGTTGCACGCATGGATTCTCTATCAAAATCGGGTCAAACCGACACTTCGCCATATCCAGAAATAAAGCAGTTAGAAAGCGAATTGCATAGAGCGGGGGCTAATGTAACAGTAGGTTTAATTGATTTTTTGCAAAGCGAAATTGAGGAGGCGCGACAACTGGCATCGGGTGAGAGCTTAGCAAAATTAGATGACGAATCTAATGCCCTCATTACTCGCCATGAAGACCTCATTAAAAAAGCGAAGGCGAATGTTGATGTTCACTGTGAGCGTTTGAGAAATGAGGTCAGCCAATTGTCCTCTGCTCAACCGGAATTTACCTTACCTGATGAGCCTTCCCTTCGTAGTTTTGCATTGCGATTAGCTCGACTTAAAGTCGCTGAGTCGGACCAACGACTTTTAAAATTTATTGTTGATGATGTTGAACCTGATGGAAGTGAGGCGTCTCAAACATCATCGATGGAAACGCGGTTGAGATCTGAATCAGAACGGCGACTCGATGACTGCGAAGGTGTATTTGCAATGACAACGCGGTTAAAAGTTCTGGAAACAGCGTCTAAGGGAAAAACGACAAAAGAAACTGAAGACTTTGAGCATGACGCATTACACGCCAAGTTGGCTGTCATTTGGCTAGAACATCAGTTGGAAATGTTTAAGTCACAGGTTAAAAACTTAAACCGAATTGACAATACGACTGCATTAGAGGCACGGATTGCTGAATTGAAGGAGCAACGGGGTACTGGTCAAGAAGAAGCAAGTTCTTCAACAGCGGATGAATTGCGTTTAAGGCAAATGCAACTAAAACTGATGCTTGAAAGAGAGCGATGGATCGAAGAAGGCGAGAGTAAACAACGCTTGCATGAATTGTCTCAACGAATAAGCGAATTGCGAACCAAGCCAATAATGGCCGATCAAGAAAAAACTCTAATGGAAAATCTTAGCAGCCAATTCGATAAGTCCAAAGAGCTGGCTGATTTGAGAGCGGCGTTGTATCGGGTACCCTCATCGGAGTCGGACAAAGCAAAGCAACTGGAGAATAAAATAGGCGAAACCAAAACAGCTCTCAGCCGTCTGAGGTTACAACCGGTAACCCCCATCTACACTGTACAAGATATTAAGGAAATGGAGGAAAGGGTTGTATCGTTGAGAATGGAACTTACTAATCTCTGCAAAACGAACTAAAGTTTTTTTCTGTGCGTCCAATAGCAGA
>JAZKCF010000072.1:0-18391 GCA_040388195.1 Pseudomonadota bacterium | reverse complement strand
GTTGGACTTGGCAATGGCCTAGGACAAAATCACAGTGAATTCAACGAAGCTCCCTTTTTTTAGTAGTTGCTGCGCTAAAAAATTTTCGACAACCGACTCCAATGATTGCCGCGAGCTTTTATCAAGCTCCTGTTTCTTTGAAATGGAAACTTTCCATCCCTTCTTCGTTCGCTCCACCGTTTCTTCATTCACCGGAGTCCATAACGTTTTCCCCGATTCTGGAAGGTGTACTACGAGGATTACTGGTAACGAATGGTTGAGCCAATAATCCAAATGAACATTTTTTCCATGATATAAAAAATTATCCGCTTTCCCCCGAAAATGAGAGGCTCCACTTTTGATCTGAACTGCGATCAATTTCCCCGTGGGATTCTTATCGCCATTGACGAGCTCTATTTGAGCGTCAATGCCCATATCATTGACTAATTGCTCCCTAAAAATCGATTCGAGATCGTTTAGTACGATCTGCTCTACAGCATTTATTCCAAGACGTTCTGTTTTGCTGTAGCGCCCCATCTGTTTCCCCATAACTGTGCACACTAGACGTACGACCACATGGTCGAAAGCTAATGGTGGTTAGTACAACTATGCATTAAATTCGATTCGGGCATGCATCCGTAAAACAAACGCGATCAGTACGGATGCGATAGCAACCAATAAGACCATGGGTAAATTGCAAACTTCAATCTGACGACGGACCTGACACCGCCTCTCGGTTTGAACTATTTCCAGTTTGGAAATAGTTGCATCAGGCGTAAGTTCTTCTTCCGTCACGATTGCTAATATGCTTGTTGATAGTCGTTATTCGGTATCAAATAAAGCAGCAATCTGCTTTTTTGACAACCACAAAAGTATCGTTCTCCAGCAAACTTATAATTTGATTCCGCGATTATCGGTTTTGTAAAGAATCACTTTGCCCTTGCCTTCCATGCGCTAATTCCTAAGTTGTGCTTTCAGAGAGAATAATATTTGCAAGACCGTCAGCTACAAATCCTGATCCCCATCAATCACCCGAAGATGCGCTACCGGCACCGCCGCCGGCACTTGCTCCAACTCCACCTGCTCAATCTGCGCAAAGCGGCGATTAATTTTATCACTAGTAATCCGCACATCCTGCGCATCTTCATGTGCCTGCCGTATATGATCCGCCAACTTCTTCATGCGAATATCAAAACGAGAAAACTCCTTACCCAACTTGGTCAATTCATCTTGAATGATATGCACTTGCTTACGCGTTTCCACATCCTTCATCACCGCACGCGCCGTATTGAGCACCGCCATTAGCGTAGTCGGCGAAACAATCCAAACGCGCCGTTGCATCGCATAGTCCACGACATCGGAATGATAAGCATGAATTTCCGCGAATACCGCCTCCGCCGGAATGAACATCACCGCACCATCGCTAGTCTCGTCGGCAATGATGTATTTACTGCTGATGTCGTCGACATGCTTTTTCACATCCGCCTTGAACTGCCGCTGCGCAATCACGCGCTCGCTTTCAACCAAGACAGCATCCAACATACGATGATAATTTTCCAACGGAAATTTGGAATCGACGCACACTTTTCCAGTCGGGTCTGGAAGAAACAAAATGCAATCCACGCGCGTCTTGTTCGAAAGCTCGTACTGCATTGCATAGGCGCCCGGCGGCATAATGTTGGCAACCAACGCTTCCAACTGCACTTCGCCGTAAGCGCCGCGTGAACGTTTGTCGCCAAGCAGCTGCTGCAAACTCACGACGTTGGTAGTTAATCCATCAATTTTTTTCTGCGCTTCGTCGATGCTCGCCAATCTTGCCATTACATTCGCGAACGTTTCGTTAGTACGTTTGAAGCCTTCATCAAGCCGTTCGCTGACTTTTCCGCCGATGTCAGTAAGCCTGGCTTCAACGGTTTTGTTTAATGCTTCGACGGTGCTATTGATCTGCGCGGTAATGTTGCGCAAGGTTGTTTGGATTAATTCTTGATCGGCTCTGCCTTGCTCGGCGATTTTGGTGAGCGTCTGCGCCAGCATGTCGGCTTTTAGCGCGTCCTGTTTCTGGCTGAGTGTCTGGGTTAATGCAGCAAGTTGCTGGATAAGCGATTCGCGGCTCGCGGCTAAGCTTGTGCTTTGGCTTTGCGCTAAATCCTGAATAGCTTGCCGCGTTTGGCTTAGTTCGGATGAGACCATTCGCTGTAACCGCTCAGCTGCGTCTGCTTGCGCGCTGGCTAGTCGATCGCCTTGTTTGGCTAAACCGTCGTGCAAATCGGTGAGCATTTGCCGATGGCGATTTTCGAGCGTTGTTTCCAACTCTGTTGGGAGTCGCGCGAGATCGCGCCGCATGCCTAGTGCGTGAACTAAAACAAGTACGGTGATTAGAACAAGACCGGCTAATAAAACGAGAGAAAGCAAATCCATTTGTATCCTGAGAAACGACGATTGAATGTGCCCCTGGCGAGATGCAAAGAAACGGCGGAGCCGTCTTCAGGGTCATAGGCAATATAGCTTAACAGCAGGAATGCGCGTTTGTCCTCCATTCCGACGTTTTAAAAGCACCGATAAAAAAACCGCCCCATTTTAAGGAGCGGTTTATAAATATCTTCAAAAAATATTTACAGCTATTTGCTCTGGATTGCCAATATCTCAGCGCTGTCTGAGAATTGCTGTCATCCGTGTTTTACCGTCTTTTTTTCTGATTGCTGTTGTTGCAATTTCTCCTGTGGTGTTTTTGAAATAGCAAAATACACATCTGATTGAGTTCTCATACCTTTCTCGACTGTATTTCGAGCAGTCGGCGAGGTTAGTCTGTCCTTTAAGAATGCTTCAGTAACATACTGATCTCTTTCCTTCCTTTTGAAGACAGCAATTGTTTGGGAGTCATCTTGGGAGCCATTTATATGATGATATTCCACAGGCGTTCCGTACACACTGCCCCCAAGGGCGCTCCACTTAATTGCCGGGTCTGTTGAGGGAATTCCAGCAATTTGCTTAAGAGCATCCTGAAGATCTTCCGGAGCATCGGTTCCTGGTGCATCGTCCAGGCGTTGCGCAGGCTCATTAGAATGTGTCGTGCTTAACAGAGCCTCGTCGAAAGGTGATTTCAAATTCATCTTTTGAAATGCTTCACGGATCTCACTCCAGCCGGAAATGATCGTTTCCGCTCCTGCTTTTTCTAATTTTTCGACTTGTTCGCCAAAGCCTACAGCCCTAATCCCCTCTCCATTTTTTACTATATCTTCTATCAAACGTGGGCTGTCATCGATATGGACCACTCGTTTTGGGTCCCATCCATGTGTTGCTATATCAGCTTTGATAACATCGCTCTTTTTTTCCACATTATTTGGCCAAGGTTGGCCGCGCAGTGTCAGTTGTCCTTTTTTAAGCATCTCGCTTAACGGCGAGTTCTCCAAAATATAATTGGCTGGGATGCCTGGGCCCGCAGTAAGAAGAGTGACCCTCAATCCTTCTTTTTCGATCTTTGGCTTTAGGGACAGGATATATTCACAGGAGCTTGGAAGGAATTGGATAACACGCTCCTCTAGGGGTTTTGCGATGTCTTTTTTAATCTCATCTAGACGGGTGAGTTGATATAAGGTCATCGCAACCTCACGTTGCTTTACATCGCCATAGTCATGTCCGGTTTCCGTCATAAGGTTTTTTACGTGACCATTGGCATTGGCTCCGCTATTGACCGCGAGGCTGTATTCCTTAGCGTATGTATCTCGCTCATCTACAGAGAGCTGGATGTGATCAAAGTTTTCTATATTTTTATGTTCTTCCCCTAACGAACCGGGCGCTATGCCTTGAAGGACCCTTTTACAAAGAGCGTAGGCTGGGCCCGACAACTTGAGATTTCCCGTGAAAGTAACTTCATCTAAATCGATATTTAGACTCTGGATGTCGCGGAGACTATCAGCAGTGTTGCTTTTCTCGCCTGAATTGTTTTCTGGTTCTTGCATAGCGAATGCTCCTTTATATTAATTAGTTAATGAAAGGGCACTTGGCACCTTTTTTGAAGGCCCCGAGCAACCTACCGTAGGAATAGCTCTAACAGAAATACGCTAACTGTTATCAATAAAAGATTGGGCACTGTACCAAACAAGGGAAAGTTCAATATGTGATGAGCCTCACAACTCATGTGAGTAAGCGATTGCCTTTGGCGTTAAAACTTGCTCACATCGGCGCGTAGCGGATTATCAGCAAAATGCTATTTTTATAAACGCGGGGGTGAGCTGTTTGATAATGCAATGTGGATGCAAACTGACTGGCTGAAAAACATCCATGAGATACGTGTACGGATCAATGTCGTAATTGCGTAAGTCCTATGCCTTTTTTGGCCCACCATGAACCATACAAGCTAAAATACGGCCCTTAAAGATTAACGGTGGTTTCATGCCACCTCTCGTAAGCCGCCCCATATGTTTTTCGAAGCCGAACGGCAACACTTTTTCCGCCCTCTGAGCAGCAAGCGCCGCGAGCTTGTCGTGGCATGCCTGCACTGCCTGTATGACCGTTTACATGGTCCAGGCGCAGACTATTCACATCATTTAACGCGCGATAGACTGCGAGAGCTGCTGGAACCAATTATCCAAACCATGGCTAATGAAGTCGCTAACGATTCCGATGCAGTCGATGATGAACTCGCCGGCATCGAATCGGGCAACGACCAGCAAATTGCCAGCGCATTAATACGAAGCCTATTACGAGACGGCTGGCTGGAAACCTTTGGTGATCGAGCAGGACTAGTAACGGCTTATCGATTTACGCGAGCAGGAAAGCTCTTTGCCGAAGCTTTGTGGGTACTCGATCGCCCTCGCGCCCGCACTCGCCAACGGAATATGCGCAGTTGCCGCAATTCGCTTGATGCCGCACTACGTAATGTCGATGCTTACGATTTAATCGATGCTTACGATTACGCTGAAAAAGTTATTAGCGATCTGACCGAAGGCGTCGATTACTTTCAAGAACTGGTTCGTCGCTTGATGGCGGAAGCGTCTCTCGCGCCGTGGGATGAATTCATGGAATTTCTCGATCGTTTCGAGAAGGAATTCAAGAAACAACTGACTGCGGATAATGTCGATCGACACCGCCAGGCGATCCGCGAAACACTCAGCAAACTACGCGGCATGGAGGACGGTAGATACCGAACACTCGAAAATCAGTTGAACGATATCGCACGCTGGGCAACACAAGAGGATTCGGGAAACTCTACCTTCGATTGGATGCTCGATCGCATTGAAGACATGGTCGAAGCAGCGTGTAACACCAAGCAACCCGAGCTGATCAAAGCAATGAACGGCTATATACGACGAGCGGCAAGCATTGTGCAGCAGGCCATGACGCTTCGCTCGGGACGTAGACGGCACGCGTACTCTGTAGCCATTGCGCAAGCCGCTGTGCTCCAAGGGAATGAGCAGCAAATTTTCCTGGAACGCCTTGGGCAAAACATCGGCGCAGCGGAGGTGCGATTATTGGACCCCGCAACGTTCAAATTACGATCGGTATCGCAGCGCCGTAAAGCTTTGACGGTAACAGCGCAACCAAAGGTAACGCGAGATTCCCGCCTTGCGGCTGCTATTCACAGAGCCGAAGCCGGCGCTTTTGCATTATCGAATGACGAGGTATTACAAGCCCTTCGCGACGAACTTCGCATTAACGCACGGCCAGTTCGTTTATCAGCCTTACCTATACGCACGGCAATTGATGTCTTGCAAGCGATGCAGGCCGTGGAAGCGGTGCGCGCTTCACGCGACGACACCCTAAAAATCACCAAGTTGTCGACTAGACTTCTCAACGAGTATTACTCCGGCAGCGACTATCAAATCGAACAACTGAATAATGCTGACAAACCTACTTCTTGAACAGCTGGAAGCGCAAGGGCTCAAGCTCGAACGCTTTCAGGAAATTACTATCCGGCTATTTGCATGGGGAATCATCATTCGTGATGAAGACGGCGTCGAACAACGTCTTTACGATGATGCACGGCGCATGGAAGACGTGCTGCGAGAATATTTTTCGCTGGCAGGCTTCCGTCTCATTCATGATCTGAAAAACGAATTCTTCAGATTGTATGCGCCCGGCGCCCAAATACCGGGAACGGCAGATGATAACGTTGATCCGATTCCGTCATTACGCGCCCGTCTCTCAGCCGATTTTGTCGCCGCAGCGTTGGCATTACGCTTTCTCTACCAGCAAGGTCTCGCGGACGGTGGTGGCCGCTTAACCGATGTCGGCGAAGTGCTTATCCGTTTTGATGAACTGGCCGCTACGCTTCAAACGCAAATCAAAAGACCGCTACCGGATACACCCACCGAGCGAAAGAGCTTGCTGCAAGAACTCAAACGTCATCGCCTCATTCGGCTTGGCAGTACCTTTTCCATGACCGATGAAGATGCACTGATTGCCATTCGCTCCACTATTCTGGGTGTTATCAGCGAAGACGCATTAGCCACAGCCTTAGAAAATGAAGGCATCGAAGAAGACAACGTGGAATCCCCAGAGGTGGCGGAATGAAACTTGAAAGACTAATTCTAGTGAACTGGGGCTCGCTCCGTTCCCAGGAATACCCAATGGGCAACATGACTTTGTTGACCGGCCCCACCGGCTCCGGCAAATCAACCCTGCTGGATGCGCTGCAAACAATCATGACGGCGGCGTATCAAAACATATTCAATTACAACCCTGGACAAGATGAGACAACGCAAAGCTCACGCAGCGGCAAAAGCAAGCGCACGTTGTGGTCATACATCGTCGGTGCCGAGGACAACTTGTTTGCCCGCCCCGATGGAGCGCATGGATACATCGCCGCCGTCTTCAAACCCAGTGAAGGCGAAATGGGAAAAGAGTTTACCGCGCTGATAGCGGCTTCCGCACGCGTGGATGGCTCTGGCGAACGCAAACAAGCGGTACAAGAACGTTTGGCGCTTCTTATCGTTGATGAAGCCGGGCTTCGATTTGAGGATCTGACGACCATTGATGAAGATGGACATCTACAAGTTGTACCGGTTGAAAAAGTTGATGGCCACTTAAAAGGCAAGTTCCGCCAGGTTGCGAATTATCGCGATGCAAAGCGTGAATATCTTTGCCAACTTTACGGCCGTTTTCGCGGACAGCGAACCGTATCGTTCGCCGAAGCAGAGCTTGCAGCGCGAGCGTGGAGTCAATCGATTGCGCATAAACCCATCGGCAGTGTCGATGAGTTGGTAAAAACGCAAATTCTAGAACATGACCCGCAAGATTTATCTCAGCGTATCTCGCAAATTGGCGGCTTAATGCGGCAGGTTTCGAATCTGCGAAGTGACGGAGAAAGGCTTAAAGCGAATATTGGCCGCCTTGAACTGATTGGTGAAAAAGCCGGTCAAGCGGCGACGGCGTATGAGACAAATATTCAATATCAGCTGCTGGGATCAAAGCGTATTTTGCGCGAGGACGAACGTCTTTTAGTTGCCGCTGATGAAGCAATGAAATCGCTGAACGCAAAGATTGAACAGGAAACTTACGCGTCTGATGCGCGAATGAAGGATAAAGAAGCACTAACCCAAAGTCAGATCAGAATTCAGGCTCGGCTAAGCGGCATTCCAGCGGCGGAGCAGAAGAAAAACATTCAAGAACGCCTCGGTCGTGCAAAACAACAAGTAAAAAGTGCCATTGCCTCGCTACTAAGCAATATCAACGCAGCCGAAGCCTTACAAACAACGGCCCGTCAAATTATCGGCATAGAATTTCCAGCTGAACAT
Source organism: Pseudomonadota bacterium (assembly GCA_040388195.1). Classification (GTDB taxonomy): domain Bacteria; phylum Pseudomonadota; class Gammaproteobacteria; order Burkholderiales; family DATLHW01; genus DATLHW01. Next base: position 10,676 of record JAZKCF010000072.1, on the reverse strand, counting down.
CGCGTGCTGAAAAACTCAGCGGCACGAGTCGCCGCTGCTCTCTCATCCTGCGCTAATGTCCACTATGCGACCAGCGCTGACCGACTCAAGCAAATAGAAGCAAGTGATGACTTAGATATCCGCGCAGCACTTTCTCTAAGTCGAGAGTTTGACGATGCGGAAACTCACTTCGCGAATTTATTTGCCACGCTTGTGGGATTCGAGAATAGCTTCGTCTCCGTCCTTCATGCGCAGGCGGCACTGGTGAACAATACGATGTCGGAAGCTGCAAAAAAAGAGCGCGATGCAGCGACGCGAAAAACCAATCTTGTTGAAGGCGGCGCGGATTATCCACGTCCGACTCTTAACGCACTTAAACAGCTGCGATCGGAGTTGAGCGGCGCTCACGTGCAAGTGCTGTGCGATTTGATAGAACCGGCAAGCGTCGAGTGGCAAACGGCGATTGAAGGATATATGGGGGGCGCACGATTCAACTTCCTCGTGGATCAAGACTGGGAAGCACGCGCCATTACTTTTCTGCGAGAACAGAACTTGCGCGCCACAATCATTCAGGGTTCTCTCTGCTTGAAGCATGCAAAGGCCGCGCTTGTGCCGAGCGATTCGATCATTCACGAACTGCTCACGGAACATCCGACGGCAAAAGCTTATCTGATTGAGCAATTTGGCTCCGTTGTTAAAGTGCCAGATGCGCAAGCACTTCGCCATACGCCACGCGGGCTGACCAAAGATGGAAAAGGCAGTGGTTCACGCACTATGTTCACCACCGATGTGCAAGCATTGGCCTTTGGTAAAGAAGCCAAGCGGCTAGCGCGTGAGCGTGCCGACATAGAACATGCAGAGGCTGAGGCGTTGCTGCTGAAATTGCGCGAGCAGTTGAAGAATTTCAGCGCACTCATCGCCCTGGTTGGTCGAGTCGCTCGCCCGACGTTCACCGCAGTTGCCGACCTGGAGAGTAACGCACGAGACATCGAGTCGGCCCGCGCGGATATTGCTCGGCTCGATTTGACGGAAGTCGATAAACTCGAAGCCGAGGCTTCAGCCCTTATGGTGCAAATTCGGAGTATTGAAGACCAAATTCGCCAATCCGATCAGTCAATCGGCGGATATCGCGATAACATCGAACGCTATCAAGCCGACGCATTGAAGCTTGAATCCGCACACGATGGAAAGCTCGCCAAAGTAGAAACCGATGCCAGCAAATTACGAGACCTCTGCGTAATCAATGGCGCCTTATCCTTCACTCAACTGTGTGACGAGATCGACGGTTTGGTGGAGGAAAATACATTGTCCGCACATGACATTCAAACACGCATAGCGAATGAATTATCAAGTGCGCAAGCGTACTTTGGCGATGTGCGTGAAGGACTCGCCGATTACAATAGCCACGCTCAAACCGATGAGCGGTTCGAAATACATGTTGGGACCGAATCCCCTGCCCACGACTTTGCACCGATTTACAAGCAGCTTGTTCACCTTCAAGAAAAGGTCCGGGAGCAACTCAGTATCCAACGAGAAATCGGCCTGGTCAAAAATCTCGATCAATTGAGAACAGCCGAATCATCTTTCAAAGACGTGTTCACCAAGCAATTCTGTTACGAAATTCGCAATGCCGTGGATATTGGTATAAAGACGCTACGTTCGTTGAACGCCGAATTAGAAAGACTTAAATTCGGAACAGACAAATTCCGCATTGATTGGTCCGAGTGGGTGCCTGAGTTCAAGGAATATTACGGTTTCTTCAGCGCTGCCTATGACCTAAGCGAAACTGCCGAGTCCGGCGATTTGTTCGGCACAACGGAACTGAGCCCTGATAACTGCAAGGTCCGCGACAAATTGGTTTCGCTACTTCTCTCGAATGATCAGGATCACGCGCAGAAAGAACTGCAACGCGTGGCGGATTACCGCAACTATCGTCGATATGAAATTTGGAAGGAATCGGATATAGGCTCTCGCGTGCCATTATCTGAATGGGGCACCGGTTCGGGGGGGCAATTGGAAACGCCGGCGTATATCGTCAGGGCGGCGGTTGTCACCAATCGTCTGAAGCATTTCGACAAGGGAATAAATCTAAAGCTGATGGCCAACGACGAATCATTCTCGAAAATGGATGAGCGACGCGCCCATGATGTAATTAAATTCATGCGAGATCATTTGGGGATGCAGCTAATTTGCGCCATGCCGACGAAACACGCAGGGGCTATCAAAACCGGATTTACCAAGGAATGGTGTTTTACTCGCACAGAAGCGGAAGGCAATGGCGAGGTGGACTTCATATCCGAAGCAGATGAACGAGATCTTCATCCCGACCGTTTGCGCGAACTTTGGGATGCTCGCCGTGAGCAAGTACGAATCCAAGCGCAAATGCGGTTTGAGGAAAAAGAACAGGCGTAAGTGATGAGTGACCCTATGTGGTTGGTCGACGTTGGCATTTGTCAGTTACTGAATTTCATCGTTGACCGGCTAGATAGAACAGACGTATGCGGGAAGACACTTACCCAGGCGTTGAAATTGAACGCTGATACATTTCCAGCCCTCTATCGCGCCGAACCGGAATTCGAAAAAGAACAACAATGGGGGCTACGTTGAGCAACTGGCTCAACTATAGCTGTTGCGTTGTAAATTGGACTAATGGAGATAGTATTTAAAGAGAAGCGTCCATCAAAACAAGTACTTTATAGCGCGATCGCCCTGACGGCAAAGCGACTTGTGTTGATGCGAATGTCTGTTGTTCAGTTTTTTAGCCGAAGCGCCGGAGGGCGCGTCGAACGAAATTTCTTTATTCAAGCCGCCGTTTGTTACCTTCGTCCTTTCCCACCACTATTGGGACTATTTCCCCCGACGGATAATTTTCCCTGAGAGGAAGAGGGCCTGGAATTGGATTGCGCTTGCGCCCGCTGCTGCGCTTGCCGACTTGCCAGGTAAGGGGCGCCGTCGAGATGAATTAAATGCGGCAGCGCCGCAGCTATTTTCCGCTTTGTTTCGTCGGAGAGTTTGGTCCCGCGAAGATCCAACACTCTCAACTTTTTAAACTGCTGCAAGGTTTCAGCGATTTCGTCGGTTAGGCGAGCGTTGTTTCGGAGATTGAGAAAGCTCAAAGTCGTCGCCAACGGAGCGAGGGTTTTGAGTCCTTCATTGCCAAGCCCTGTGTCTTGCGCATCCAATGCCTGTAGTTTTTTAAGCTTCGCCACTTCGCCGACGATTTCGATTTCTTCGCGCTTTGTTTCTTGATTGGTCAATTGCGCGCCGCGGATGCTTAGATGGGTCAGGTTGGCGCATGCGGCTATTTCGCGGATTGCCGAGGTTTGTCGGCCATCCTCCGCACTGATGTCCAGTGCGCGTAAATTCGATAAATTTTCTGCTAATTTCTTAAATTTTGATGGCTGAATCTCGTCACAGTTCGCTATTCGCAATACTTCCAGTTCGGAGCAATCTTCTTTTCTGAATGCCGTGTACGCATACACGCACATGCTCTTGCGATTGTTCGATATATCCAGGGTTTTTAGCTGTTGAAGGCAGGCAGGATAATCAATAGATAATGTAGATAGCCATTCTTTTTCTCCGGGGGGCGTGAACGTTCCGGAACTGTTGTACTCCCGCCGGTTATCCGCTACGCCCAACTCGACGAGATTGGGATTGCTTTGCAGTATCTCCACAATACAGTTCGAAAATGGGGAAATCGTCCCTATATCTAAAACGCGCAAGCCCGTTAGCTCGGTCAGGGCATACAGACCCCGTCCCACCTGAGCAGTCCTGCCTAAATCCGCGTTGGCCGCCTCTGCTTGTCCATTGACGTTGAGTTGATGAGCTTTCTCGTGGCTTCCATTGCCGCTGATAATTAGAACAGTAAGTGGCTCAAACGTCCCCAGTGTATCCACATTCTCATGAGTCAGATCGCAGTCGCTCAAATTCACCTTGATCTCCTTCAAGGTTGTTTTGTTTTTCTCGTAAACGGTTTCGAGCGTGCTCATGATCTGATCTCTCCATTCAGGCAGGCCGCACGCCCGGAAATCCAATCGTTGCAGGTTCTTACAATCCGCTAGCGCATCAAGCGTCGGCTTTCGTTTTTCAGGGGGGATGACGGTAAGGTCCAGACCGACATTTTTCTTGCCCGTGAGGCGGCTGGTCAGCGCGTTTGGATATGCCTGAGGGTCGTTATTGATCTGATATGCAAGACGAAAAATTGCCCAGCGCGAATTTTCAATCTCGACATCTGGCGAATTGAGGCGGGAAATGGCTTGTTCGAAATATTTGCTGATCAGCCGATAATCCGTGGTCTCGCTTTCCCCTGCGACGGCGTACGTCAATATGTCGTCCATGAGTTCCTGGGGAATGACGTGGAAATTTCCAGGGATAGGCAATAATTCCGAGCTCTCCACGCCCCCCAAAGGCGCCTGCGTATTTTGTCGATATACGCCGAGCGCCGCAGTCTGCGCTTCGGTTTTGTCCGCCAGCTCCGCAAACGCTTGCTCACGCTCGGCGCTCCAGCTCTTCCACGGGTTATACGGAAGCGCCTGTGCATAGCGCCATTTCTCCAGCGCCTCCACCATGTCTTCCGTTTGCATTTCTATCAATTGCGCCGCGGCCAGATGCGTGATGGATTTGGCGGGTGCAGCCATCAAGATTTCCACGGCTTTCTTCATCTCTTTCATGATGTCTACACTGGCCTTCACCGCGTCGCGCAGGTGTTCGGCTGTTTGCACTTTGGTGGCCGCAGTATCTACTATCCAATTTCTGTGGCGCTCATTTTCTTGAGGGTGTTGCAAATAGAAATCGAACATTTCTTTTTCACTCACCAGCCCTCGGCGAGCTTCAGCAATATATTCCCGTCCCAGAGGGCTTATTCTGGAAAGCATTGCGACGGCTCTGTTCGCATCACTACCTTCGCTATCTTGCGGTATCCCTATCTCCGCGGGAGCGTGCGCCGATTGGGGGCGTTTGAGCAACAGCAAGGATTCAATCGTGGAAGGCGCTATTTCGTCGAACGCCTCCGCCAGCGCCAAAGCTTCTTCTGCATAAGCATCCACTTCGGCTTGGATTTTTTCTAAAGCTTTTTGCGCTTTCTGGACGGTTTCGAGATCGGCGGGCATGGAGAACGCTCCTTATCATTGACGAATTTTTTAAGGCGAAGGGCGCATCGAACGAAATTTCTTTATATAACTCAAGCCGCCGCTCGTGTCAGATCGCTTTGTAAAATATATCCTGCATGTTGTTCGAGACGCAAATTGATTGTTCAGATGGCTTTGTAAAATAGACTTTTTTCGGAACCGTAGCGAGCGGGTGTCAGCCGCGTTGGGCCGGAACGGAGAAACCGGAATGTACATAGAAGTACATGAGGATTTCGAGTACCGCACCGACGCGGATCACACCTGCGCAGTAGGTTCCGAAAGAAGTCTAATATACGTTGCGCGGACTCGGCGTTGTTACCAGCATTAAAAGAAACCAGACGATTTATTGATCAGGAATTGGCATAGAGCGGATTTCTCTGAACAAAATAGCAACATAAAAAAAGCCGCATTACGCGGCTTTTTCTTTACTACATGAAGACACATCTTACTTCGACATGCGCTTACGTTCATTTTCAGTTAGGTAACGCTTCCGAATACGAATGGACTTCGGTGTAATCTCCACTAATTCATCATCGGCGATAAATTCAACTGCTGATTCCAACGTCAACTGAATCGGAGGTACCAGCAAAATAGCTTCATCTTTACCGGAAGCGCGAACGTTAGTCAGCTGCTTGGTCTTGACGGGATTGATTACCAGATCGTTATCGCGGCTATGCACGCCGATGACCATACCTTCATAAACCCTGTCTCCTGGCGAAACAAACATGCGCCCACGCTCTTGCAACTTCCAAAGCGAGTAAGCCACCGCTTCACCCAGTTCCGCGGAAATCAATGCGCCATTACGACGAGCGCCAATTTCCGGTTTCATCGGGCCGTATTCATCAAAAACGTGGCTCATCAAGCCGGTGCCGCGAGTCATGGTCATGAACTCGGACTGGAATCCGATCAGGCCACGCGCCGGCATGCGGTAATCAAGACGCACACGTCCACGTCCATCCGACTGCATATCGAGCAAATCACCACGTCGCTCTCCAAGCGCTTGCATTACCGCGCCTTGATTGGCATCTTCCACATCGACGGTCAACACTTCAAACGGCTCGCACTTCACGCCGTTAATTTCTCTGATAACAACCTGCGGCTTCGCGACAGCTAATTCGTAACCTTCACGACGCATGTTTTCCAAAAGAATAGAAAGATGCAACTCACCACGACCGGAAACCAAAAACACGTCAGTGTCGCCGGTTTCTTCTAAACGCATGGCGACGTTAACCAGCAATTCTTTTTCTAAACGCTCTCTAATTTGCCGGCTGGTAACAAACTTTCCTTCTTGGCCAGCGAGGGGCGACGTATTGACCTGGAAATGCATGGTCAGCGTCGGTTCATCAACGCCCAATATTGGCAGCGCTTCGGGAGTATCGACCTGCGCGATCGTCACGCCGATTCCTAGCTCTTCAATCCCGTTAATCTGCACAATTTCGCCGGCACTGGCGAATTCCAAGGCTTCTTTTTCCAAACCGGAGAAACCATGCACTTGGTTGACTCGGGCTCTCTTCGGTGGGTTTTTGCCATCGACCACGACCACTTCCTGGCCTGCTTTCAACACACCGCGTCGAATACGGCCAATACCAATACGACCGACAAAGCTGGAATAATCCAGCGCACTAATCTGCAATTGCAACGCACCTTCTGGGTCGCCAACGGGCACAGGCACGTGTTTGAGGACCGTTTCGAACAATGGCCGCATAGTGGTTGAAGGTACATTCAAATCCAATGTTGCATAACCATTCAACGCAGAAGCGTAAACAATCGGAAAATCCAGCTGATCATCAGTCGCGCCGAGTTTATCCATTAAATCAAAAGTATGATTCACCACCCAATCAGGGCGTGCGCCTGGACGATCGATTTTATTGATAACAACAATGGGTTTGAGTCCAAGCGCCAATGCTTTGCGAGTCACAAAGCGGGTCTGGGGCATCGGACCTTCTACAGCGTCAACGAGCAGCAATACGCCATCGACCATGGATAGCACGCGCTCTACCTCACCGCCAAAGTCGGCGTGGCCGGGGGTATCTACAATGTTGATATGGACGCCGTCGTAATCGACAGCGGTATTTTTGGCCAGAATGGTAATACCCCGCTCGCGCTCCAGGTCATTGGAATCCATCACGCGTTCAGTGACCTGTTGGTGGGCGGCGAAGGTACCTGCTTCCCTGAGTAATTTATCTACAAGGGTCGTCTTGCCGTGGTCGACGTGGGCAATAATGGCAATGTTGCGTAAGGGGCGGGTCATGTAAGGAAGGCCTGAAAACCAAAGGCGCGGATTTTAGCACGTCCGGGAACGGCGCCGTGATCAATCGTCACTTTGCCGTTTGGAGTCCTACATAAAGTAGGCCAGCAAAAAGACGCCCAACATAGTAAAAACCAGCGCAATTTTCAAAGCTATGCCAAGCAAAATACCTAGCCAGGTACCTAATCCTGCCTTGCCAGCGTGGATGATATCCGGGCGGCTTTTGTATTCGCCTATCACCGCGCCGACGAACGGACCGAAAAATAGGCCAGGAAGGCCGAAAAATATACCAATCACTGCCCCCAAGCTTGCGCCTGCTACTGCCTTGGGACTCGCGCCGACCCGCTTCGCTCCTACAGATGCGGCGAAGAAATCCACCGCCGTGGCGATAAGCGTTAGCACACCAAGAATGGTCAACGTAGGCCAGCCTATCCTGGAGAAATTTTCGATGTAAGCCGCTACCAAGAGGCCAAGGAAAACAAACGGCGTGCCGGGTAAGGCTGGAAGAATGACGCCTGCAATACCAATTAACACCAAAACGACGGCTAGAGACCAAAGGGTTATTTCAATCATTAAGAGCCTATTCAAGATTTCATTGTGAAGGCAGATTTTAAGGTGCTTTCCGCTTTCAAACCCTGCAAATACAGGACAATACTTCACCTGTTTTACGGTTCGTATTGGATGACACCCCCTAATAATAGTGCGAGTCCTCCGTGGAGTCTCTACTATGGCCCGATCCGAATCCTCCAATCTATGGCTTGCTTTTAACAAAGCCGGGAATCCCGACTCAGCGGACAACGAACCGTTGTCTGACGAGGACGCCCGCACGCAAGCTGCCTTTTTCGCGATCAAAGAAGCAATCGCGCGCATGGAGGAAGAAGCCAAAGCGGCAATGACCGAAGAGACAAAAGCCCTGGTGCAGCCAACAGTAAAACCGTCTATGCCCGAAATCGATTTTACCCCACCTCCCAGCGCCCTTTCGCAAACACCCCCAAACATAGCCGCCGCCGATCTTCCGCTGGCAGAAACGAACACTTTCAATCAAGCGCTTCCGGCATATCAAGCGCAACCGCCGATGGCCCGCGAAGAAGCGGAAGCGCTGGCCCAGCAAGAAGTCAAGGCCCGCGCCACAGCCGAAGCAAGAGCTGCGCAAACCGCACTAAACCGCATTGCTGCCGAGCGCGCTGCCCGCACCGCTGCCGAATCAAGAGCCGAGGCGGAAGCCAGGGCCACGCAGACTGCTACCGCTAAAGCAGAGGCGCAATTAGCCGCCGGCGCGGAAGCAGAAGCAAAAGCACAAGCAGATGCGCAAGTATTGGAAGCTCTAAAAATCGGTGCGGCGATGGATGCCGCACTGCGCCTTGCGCAAGAAACACGCGCGCATACAGAAGTAGAGTTACAGAAACTAACCAAAGCACGATTAATAAATGAGGAGCGCGCTACGCAGGAAGCCAAGGCGCGAATGGAAGCCGAAGCAGAAGCAGCCCGCCTCGTCGAGAACCGCCTGCAAGCAGAGCTATCAGCACGTCATGCCGAGGAAACGCGGGCAAGGGCAGAAAAAGATTTGGAAGATGCGGCACTGGCGCGCGAGGAAGCAGACACATATGCCGCCACGCAAGCAGCACAACGAGAGCAGCAAGAAAAACGGGCTGCAAATGAGGCAGTGCTGAGAAGAACTGCGGAAGCCCAGGCAGCCATGGCTGCCGATATCCGCGCTAGAGCAGACCAGGAAGCGACGGCTTTAGCTAGCGAGCGCACCATGATAGACGCGCTCGCGATTGTCGAAGCAAAGGGTCGCGCTGAAGCCGACGAACGTGCGGTTGCCGCTGCACGGATACGGGCTGCCGAGGAAGCAAAAGCAAAAGCAGCCGCGTTACAGCACGCTAAAGCGGATGAAGTAGCGGCTAAAGTAGCGAGAGAGCGAGCAGAAGCCGATACTCACGCGACGGAAATGGCTTTGGCGCGCATTGCTGCCGAAGCTCAAGCCAAGCGAGCTGCGGAAGAACGCAGCAAAGCCGATGAGGCACTGAGAGTAACCGCACTTGAAGTCGCCTCGCTGGAAAATGCCGTCGCGGAAGAAGCCAGAATCAAAGCCGCTACGCTAGAAGAAGCCACTGACGCACGGCGCCAACGGCTGAATGCCGAGGCACGCCTTCGTGAAGCGGCGGAAATTCGGCATCAAGCGGAACAAGAACTCACGGCGGCAACATTAGCAAAGGCTGAAGCAGAAAAAGCACTGGCCGACGAAACCAAAGCGCGGGCTGCCGCTGAACGACAAGCTGCCGACGAAGCCGTAAACAGAGCAAATGCCGAAACTCGCGCACGTTACGCAGCCGCAGCACGGATTCAAGCCGAAACCGAAGCACGACAAGCAGCGGAATCTCGGCAGAAGGCAGATGACACACAACGTTCAGCCGCGAATGCATACGCAGAAATGAACTACGCAGTTATCAAGAATCCCAGCTAAGGGTCGCGTGATGCCCATTGATTGCCGATTGACCGGCTCATTACGGATAGTGCTTATTTACAATATCGAGCGTAACAAACAGTTATCTCACGCCGACATCATGCCGGTTATTCCACCGCGTTCTCATGCCTTTGTGCACGAAAAAGCCAATATCCACTGGCGTAACAAGATCGTTCAATACGTCCAAGACAAAGGCGCCGTTTATGCATTTCATAAAAAATATGGCTATGGTTTGCGAGCGCAAATCTTTCGCATCAAGTGTTGTATAGGCGAAACGCTGTTGACGCAAAAAATCGAATCACAGAAATGCGAAGGCGCCATCATCGCCAATCTGATTAGACAGTGGGATTCTTTCGATAGGTATATTTGTGTCAAAGCAACCTAATTTCGTCTGCAGTTAGGAAACGCGGAATCTGTCGAATGAAGTCCATCAAAACAGGGTGGAGTGATCGTTGAAAATGAACCATGCCGAAAAGAGAATGGAAAATGATACCGATAATAAACGAGACGCAATTTGCCGAGTATGCCGCGCAATCGACAAGCCGGACAGAGGCGGAATTAACAAGCGCGAAAGAGACGCTCGCCGAGGATGTGGCGGTGTTAGGCCTGCTCAAAAAGGCGATAGCCACGACGAGGATTACCGATCAAGCGGTGCCGGAAACACAGATTGCCGAGCGCATCCGGCAATTGCCGGCGGAACACTTCAGTGCGGTGGCGGCGGAAGTAAGGCGCGACATCCCGCTTGCGGCGCAATACCTATCAACACCAGATGCGAAATTTACGGAAGAATGGCGCCGGCATGAGAAGCTCGCGGGACTGCGGGCACAGCTGACTGAATACCAAGCGATCAAAGCGC
>JAZKCF010000071.1:0-51221 GCA_040388195.1 Pseudomonadota bacterium | reverse complement strand
GACAAGGTGAAGAAAGCACATTGTCAAACAATAAAAACTACGGAATCGAGTCATACATTATTTACGCGCCGTTAATCGCCGGCATGAGCACCGTCATGTATGAAGGCACACCGATTTGTCCCGATCCAGGAATTTGGTGGAAGATCGTACAAGACCATCAAGTGACCGTCATGTTTAGTGCGCCGACGGCAGTGCGAGTTTTGAAAAAGCAAGATCCTTCTTATTTGAAGAAATATGATCTCTCTTCATTAAGGTATTTATTTCTTGCCGGAGAGCCATTGGATGAACCGACGCGTCGCTGGATTCACCAAGCGATTGGTCGGCCGGTCATCGACCACTATTGGCAAACAGAATCCGGTTGGCCGATTCTCACTGCTGTGCCGGGAATCGAAGAGATGCCCATTAAATATGGCAGCCCATCTTTCCCAGCCTATGGTTATAACCTAAAGCTATTGCGCGAAGCGGATTCTGAAGAGGCAAGGCGCGGTGAAAAGGCTGTCGTAGCGATTGTTCCGCCGTTGCCACCAGGATGTCTATCAACCATTTGGGCCGATGACGCGTGTTTGATCACGACCTATTTCTCTTCCTTCGGCAACACACAGGTCTACTCGTCTTTCGATTGGGGAATTCGCGACGACGATGGCTATTATTTCATCCTCGGACGTACCGACGATGTGATTAATGTGGCCGGTCATCGCTTAGGTACGCGGGAAATTGAAGAGGCGGTGAGCACACATGCGAATGTTGCGGAAGTGGCGGTCGTGGGCGTTGCAGATCAGATAAAAGGCCAGGTACCGATTGCCTTCGTGGTTGTGAAAGATGTCACTAAATTATCGACACGAGAAGCAATCAGGATCGTTGAACGAGAGGTTATGGATACAGTAAGCAAACTACTCAGCGTTATCGGCAGGCCGGAGCGGGTACACTTTGTTTCGCTGCTCCCAAAAACCCGTTCAGGCAAAATGCTACGGCGCTCTATTCAAGCAATAGCGGAAGGGCGAGACCCGGGAGATTTAACGACGTTAGACGATCCATCGGCCTTAGAGCAGATTAAGAAAGCTATCGGTACGGATATATAGCGGATAAAGGAAAACACGTGAATCAAAAATTATTTGCCTTGTTGCTTATCGGTTTTTTAACCGGCTGCGTTAAGACGCCAGTCAATGTTGCTAGCCCATCTTCAGAAGTGATCATCTATGCCGTTGGCGACATCGCTGAATGCCGCGATAAACCCGCAGCGGAAGCACCAGCGAATCTTACGGCAAATTTTCTTAGGCAGACGCAAGGAACTATTCTGGCATTGGGAGACATCGCTTATCCAAAAGGCCGCGAGATAGATTTCTCCTCGTGTTTCCAACCCATTTGGGGCGACTTGAAACCGAGAATGTTGCCGGTACCCGGCAATCATGAATATTTAACGGACAGCGCCGCGCCTTACTACGCATATTTCGGTACTGTCGCTGGTTCGCCGGGAAAAGGCTACTACAGCACACGTATCGGTGCTTGGCGAATTATTGCGCTCAATAGCAATATCGACACTCAGACAGGTTCCGAACAAGAGCGTTGGTTGCGTTCCGAATTGGCGGCGGATAAAACCAAATGCACACTCGCATTTTGGCACCATCCATTATTCGCTTCATCACCGCGTGGCAACAACCCCAAGATGCAAAACATTTGGCAAACGCTTTACGAGAATGGCGTGGATGTAGTGCTAAATGGCCATGAGCATCAATATGAGCGCTTCGCGCCGCAGACTCCTGCTGGAGAGCAGGATTCTACTCGTGGGGTTCGTCAGTTTATCGTTGGCACTGGTGGTGCCATGTCTAATCGCTTCGCAGAGATAAAGCCGAATAGCGAAGCGAGAGCGACGGCATTGCTGGGCGTAATCGAACTGACGTTGCGGGAAGATAGTTATGCCTGGAAATTTATTCCCGTAGCAGGTCAGACTTTCCAAGACAGTGGAGAGGGGCGGTGCCATGATTAGTCCAAAATTGATGTGGCCGTTCTTTGACTGATACTTTCTGAATCCGATTGCATCCTCCGTGCGTACAATCCGGGACAATCAACGGAGAGTAGGAGAGATGCACAAGTCATTTGTATTGTTTATGCCGCGCTGGCATTGTTGTCATCACCACTACATGCGATAGCGGTTGCAACAGTAGAGCTAATGCTAATCTGAAGCTCGAAAATAACGAATAGAATTAGGCTGCGTCGGGCTGTAGTGATTCTTAATGATTTGATATCCCCACTAAATTAAAAACATAGAGTAAAGGGCTATAAATGCAAAACGTCAAGTTTCAACAGAAGCCGATGCTTACGGTATGCCCCTCTATATTTTTTATTTTTATGCTTGCACAAGGAGTCAGCAGCACCGTCGCGCTGGCAGAGCCTGGTACTAACGAAGCGTATTTCGTAATCAAAAATCGTTGGACTAACGCTTATCTTTTTGATGGGGGAAATGACCTTCAATATAAAGTTGTGGCTCCCACAACGCCTCCAGAAGCGGATAAAGCGTATCAATGGTCCTTTGCGCCTAGAGGGAACGGATATTTCGATATTAAAAATCGCAAAACAGGTGATTTGATCAATATAGAAAGGCTACATGATTCTGTACAAAGTGACAGGGGTTGCCCAGTAGGAGGCGATAGCTCAAAGTGGGCTTTCGAAAACACACCCGACGGTTACGTTCGGTTACGTAACGGCTGGCATATGGGAGATTATCTCCATACTCAAGATCAAAGAGGTTTTGTTCAGCACGGAATGATGTATCCAGTTTGGGAGAGTGCTCAGTGGCAAATAAAGGCCGTTACAATAACGCTTAGTATTGGCAGTGAAATATCACTCGATCAACCGAAAATAATCAATAAATCCCCACAGAGTACGCAGACCCCTGCTCCCGTGTCAGGTGGCGGCGAGCCAAGCGGCAATCAGCCGAGCGTTACTCAGCCAAGCGCTACCCAACCATCAGATTCAATTTCCATCAACGTTCTTAGTCACGGAGTGTTGGGCGATGGAAGGACCGATAACCAGGCCGCTCTGCAAAAGGCAATTGACGCCGCCAAAGCGCAAGGAAAAATTGCATGGATTCCGGCCGGTACTTACAACCATAGTGGCGTTTTGACTCTTGATGGAGCAAAGGTGCAAGGTGCCGGACCCAGTACTATTTTGAACGCTACAAATCCTGATCGGTCAGCGATCAAGCTAATAGGGAACAACAGTTCTGTCTCCAGCCTAAAAACCACGGTCGTGGCACCTAACCGGAGTTCGATGCCTGACCCCGCAGCAATTTTGGTGCAAAACGCTTCCAATGCATCGGTCACCCATATATTGGTTCAGGGTGCTGCTTCAAATGGAATTCGCCTCGATGGGGCTGTCAATTCTCGGATTTTCGGTAACCTCACATTAGGCACCAATGCCGATGGCATTGCTCTTATGAATGGATCGGTTGGCAACATGGTCGTAAACAACGTTGTCTACCAAGCAGGCGATGACAGTTATTCTGATGACTCTTATCGTGGTGATGCTAGACAAGATGAGAATAATTCCTTTATCGGAAATGTATCTATAGCTAACGCGTATGGCCGAGGAATTTGTTTGGCCGGATCTAAAAACGATACGGTTAAAGATAACATTATCTCGGGTTCAAAGTGGATGGGAATCTATGCCGATAGCGACCCGGACAGCGGCACAATGGCTAGCTCTGGCCATAACATTCAAAATAATACCGTGATCAACAATCCGAATGGCCCGCTGGTACAAGCCACCAGTCCGGGTTCGAGTGTTAGTGGCACCAAAGGCACCGGCTCCATCCCTAATCTACCGTCCTTTCTTGGATGGAACCCAGGCGAACTGATAGATAGATACAAATTCAACCCGACCTATAAGCCTGGCACAGGCTCAGGCGCGAATAATAGCGGTGGCAATAGGTCGTAAGACAAAGTCTGTTTCGGTGAATGTAAATGGCTAACGTGAATCTGACCTATTAAAGAGGATGATGCGAGGGCGGCTCTGAGAATACTGAGCCGCCCCTGCAAAATTCCGTTGCCAGCATGTCACATGCTAAGTGAGCTGGCGTTTGCCTCTTACTTCACATAAATTTCTTAACTACTGCCATCCTTCCTTATCACCATTGTTTCAAATGGCGTGCATCATCATTCGGAAATCCTTCGCAACGATTAATAGACCGCAGAGAGAAAAAACTCGATAGATTGCAATCGGTAGAACAAGTAAAATGATCTCCTCTACATGAAAGCCACAGCTTTTCATCCTCGATTAACTTCACTTGCACAGATTGCCGACCGGCATCTATACCAAACTATATGTCAGCAAAAATTATCGATGGCGCCGCTCACTCCCGCGCCATGCGCGAGGAATTCAAATCCCGGGTAGAAGCACTCAAGGCGCGCGGCGTGCGGCCAGGGTTAGCCGTAGTGCTGGTTGGAGAAAATCCAGCCTCGCAGGTTTATGTGCGCAACAAAGAGAGATCTTGTATCGAAGCGGGTATGTATTCCGAGGTTTACCGGATGCCCGCCAAGACTTCCGAGGCGGATTTGTTGAAATTTCTGGGAGGGTTGAACGTAAATCCGAAGATTCATGGGATTCTGGTTCAGTTGCCTTTACCGCCCCAAATCAACGAGGAAAAAGTTATCGAGTTGATTTCTCCCGCGAAGGATGTGGATTGTTTCCATCCCTACAATGTTGGCCGGGTAGCAATTGGCGAGGGTATGTTTTATCCCTGTACGCCTAATGGCGTGATGAAGTTGTTCGAACGCGAAGGAATCAGCGTCGCGGGCAAGCATGCGGTTGTTATTGGTCGTAGCAACATCGTCGGTAAGCCGATGGCTCTGCTATTAATTAATCAAGGCGCCACGGTGACTGTTTGTAACTCTCGTACTCCCGATCTTGCCGCGATGACCCGGCAGGCGGATATCCTGGTTGCTGCGGTAGGCAAAGCAGGCTTAATAACGGGTGATATGGTAAAACCGGGTGCCGTGGTAATCGACGTTGGGATGAATCGTTTATCGGACGGAAAGCTCGCAGGTGACGTGGATTTCGCGTCGGTCGTTGAAAAGGCGGGTTATATAACGCCTGTGCCAGGAGGCGTAGGGCCAATGACGATTACGATGTTATTGGCGAATACGTTAGCAGCAGCCGAGAAATCGATACCAGCTTAAGAGCCTATTCAAGATCTTGCTGGGCAGCGCGATTTTAAAAGTCGTGCTGGCATCAAGTTGAAATTTCGGTAAATAAATTTTAAACACTTTGAACATTTAAGGAATGAGCATGGCTCAGACAAAAACAGCAAGCGGCCTGATTTACGAAGACATCGAAATAGGAGAGGGAGAAGTTGCGGTCAAGGGCAAAATCGTCACTGTGCACTATACCGGCTGGCTCGATAACGCAGCGCATACACGGTTTGATGCGAGCGAATTGCATGGTAAGCCGTTCAGTTTTGCTGTTGGCGAAGGGCAAGTCATTGCCGGGTGGGACGAGGGCGTGCCGGGAATGAAAATCGGCGGCAAGCGTAAACTGATTATTCCATCGTCTTTGGGTTACGGTGAACAAGGCGCTGTCGGCGTTATTCCTCCAAATGCAACCTTGATTTTTGATATCGAATTACTGGCTGTTCGTTGATTGCGGGTAACAGGCTCTAGTAGTGAAGGAGCGTGAAAGTAGTAACGTCACGTTCCTAAAGGCCCCACAATAAGATTGGAGATGCCATGCACTCGAAGCACTTTCTAGCGATTAGCCCACACAGCTTTCATCGTATTGCTTATACACAATGGGGTGATCCGCAAAACCCGCGAGTTTTGATTTGTGCGCATGGCTTAACGCGGAACGGTCGCGATTTCGATGCGTTTGCCCAGGCATTGGAAAATGATTACCGCGTTATTTGTCCTGATGTGATCGGTCGCGGAAAAAGCGATTGGTTAACCTACAAACCCGATTACGGCTACCCGCTTTATGTTTCACAAATGGCGGCGTTGATCGCCCATATTGGCGTCGAAGAAATCGATTGGGTGGGTACTTCAATGGGCGGGCTCATTGGGATGCTGTTAGCGTCGTTGCCAGGCACGCCTATCCGCCGCATGGTGATGAATGACATTGGTCCTTTTATTCCTAAGGCTGCATTGGAACGGCTGAAGGAGTATGTAGGCCAAGCACCTACCTTCGATGCAATCGAAGCACTAGAAGCATACGTGCGCAAAATTTCTGCGCCTTTTGGTCCGTTGACCGACGCGCAATGGCGTCATCTCGCCGTTCACGGTAGCTATCGGAACAGCGATGGCAAGTTGCATTTGGCTTACGATCCCGCAATTGGTGATGCGTTCAAAGATGAGCAGAAGGATGTTGATCTCTGGATGATGTGGAATGCGGTGCGTTGTCCTGTGCTTGTTACTCGTGGTGAGAAGTCTGACTTATTGCTGCGGGAGACGGCGGAGAAAATGAAGGTGCGGCCACAAACTGAGGTAGCGGAAATTCCCGAAGTTGGACATGCGCCGATGTTGATGGATCAAAAACAGATCGATGTGGTGCGAGAGTTCCTGCTTCGCGCTGCTTGAGGCAGTTACAGCATCATAGGACGGGTAGAGCACAGCGTACCGTCGTTTTTCTTGGTTGCAATGATTTGATGGATTGCGCTGCGTTCCACTTTTTATAAGATGTTGCGACGGAGAATGCGGATGAGTTACGCTGTGGCTTGCTCATCTTATTGAACGTGATGACTTCCTCCAACACTCCCTACGATGCTCTCATCATCGGCGCTGGCCATAACGGTTTAGTCTGCGCATGTTATCTTGCTGCCGCCGGTTTAAAAGTGAAAGTCCTTGAGCGGCGCGGCGTAGTCGGCGGTGCAGCAGTTACGGAAGAATTTTTCCCCGGTTATCGTAACTCGACAGCGAGTTACACCGTCAGCTTGCTAAACCCTAAAGTCATTCGAGATTTACATCTCAAAGAACATGGTCTCACCATTATTGAGCGTCCGCTCTCTAATTTTCTACCCTTATCCAATAACGAATACATCAAAATGGGCGGCGACTTGCAGGCTGTGCAAGCCGAGGTTGCGCGTTTTTCACCAGCCGATGCAAAAGCATTGCTTCGTTACTATGAAATGCTGGATGGGGTCGCGAATGTATTGCGAGATATGGTGCTGGAAACGCCACCGAATATCGGCGGCGGATGGGCTGATTGGCTGCGTGGTATCAAAGTAGGCGGCAAACTCAAAAAGCTTTCAATGCCTCAGCGCCGAGATTTGCTGGATCTTTTCACTAAGAGTGCCGGTGACATGCTGGATAGCTGGTTTGAATCCAATCCGATCAAAGCTATTTTCGGTTTCGACTCCATCGTCGGTAATTTCGCTAGCCCTTATACGCCCGGTTCTGCATACGTATTGCTGCATCATGTATTTGGTGAAGTGAATGGCAGGAAAGGCATGTGGGGCCATGCAATTGGTGGAATGGGGGCGATTACTCAAGCAATGGCAAAGGAGGCCGTTGCTCGCGGCGTCGAGATCAGTATTGATGCGCCAGTCGAACGGGTTAATGTTGTTAACGGCACCGCAGTAAGCGTGACCTTAACGGATGGAAGCGAGCAGACTGCCAAGTGCATTATTTCCAACCTTAATCCTAAGCTGCTTTATCTGGAGCTTATAGAGCCGGGCGATTTGGATGCGGACTTTCTCCAGCGCATCGAACGTTATAAATGCGGTTCCGGTACCTTCCGAATGAATGTGGCACTTTCTGAGCTGCCCGATTTTAGTTGCTTGCCGGGAAAGGCGCTTCAGTTACACCACCAATCGGGTATTGTCATTGCTCCCTCGCTTGCTTATATGGAGAGAGCATATGCAGATGCGCGGCTTGACGGATGGTCGCGAAAACCAATTGTGGAAGTACTTATTCCGAGTACCGTCGACGAAACCCTCGCACCACGAGGGGCGCATGTCGCCAGTCTTTTTTGTCAGCATTTCAACCCGGAATTACCGGATGGAAAAAACTGGGATGTGGTGAAAGAGCAGGTCGCCGATCATATTATCGAAACAGTGAATGACTATGCACCTAACTTCAAGGCAAGTATTGTTGGCCGCATGGCACTTTCACCGTTGGATTTGGAAAGAAAATTTGGCTTGATAGGCGGCGATATTTTTCATGGTGCGTTGTCGCTCGATCAGCTTTTTAGCGCTCGTCCTGTTCTTGGTCATGGCGATTATCGTGGGCCGATGAAAGGGCTTTATATGTGCGGTTCAGGAACGCATCCGGGTGGCGGTGTGACGGGCCTTCCAGGACACAATGCTGCCAGAGAAATTCTTCGCGATCGAAAGAAGCTTGGTTTTTGAGATAAACAAATAAACGGTAAAAATTACAGAAACGTTTGTAAAAAGTCGTAGCAGTTACGTGCTCGATCCTTGCCTTTTTACGAGCTTCCAAATGTATTCCACATATATTTTTTTCTGCTAATCCCTCGTTTTTACTTCTAAATTTTCGTTTTTCTTAATTTTTCAAATAACGTTTTTGATGATTGGCATGCCACTTGCTTAAAGTATTGCGTTGCCTGAACTTAGCTTTCCATTGCATTAAGTTTATGTGGTTCCAAGGCCAGTGTGTTTATGGCCGAACAATTTTGTTCTTACTATTAAGGAGTGGGGAGTTATGAAAGATTTATATATGAAGCGCACGACATTTTCTGCTAACGCATTAATTACCATGGGTGTGCTGATTGCGTCGATTGGTAGTGCCGTTGCGGCAAACGCCGCGTCAACGACAAACGCCACGCCCACGACAAATACCACGACCACGACAAATGCCACCTCTCCCGTCGCTGGTGGTACCACGGTTGGTATCACTGCCACCCAAGAGCTAGCCCTTGGATGGAGTGCAAAAAAACAAATTCTTGGAAAAACCATCTATAACGAACAAAAGGAAAAGGTCGGCAAGATCGATGATTTGATTATCACACCCGATAACGCGGTCTCTTATGCAATCGTTGGAGCAGGTGGTTTTGTTGGGGTAGGGAAGCATGATGTTGCTATCCCAGTGGCACAGTTAAAGGATCAAAGCGGCAATATAGTTTTGCCTGGTGCCACCAAAGATTCGATCAAGAATCTGCCCGAGTTTAAATACGCAAAGAAATAGATTTGGTTTTCGCCACGCATGCTCTAAACAATGTGTGACGCATTGTTTAGATAGCGTGCGAGGCGCGTAAACAAGTATTAGGTCGACGATTTATTTCGTAGACAGCGGACTTGATGGACCCCTCGTTCGCCCGCTTTTTTTTCCTCCTTGTGCGGGCGTTTTTTATTCACGGCCTCTGCGTAGCTTATAGTTACGCAGAGGCCGATTCGTTATTAAATTTTAGTAGTGCTTAGGCAAAATCGTCTCGGCGTTGTTACGCTTGCATGCGCGGACACCACGTAGTCTGAATTCTTTGCACCCCTTGCTTGTCGTATAAGTTGGTACTGTCTGCGTCGGCACGCCTTGCTAGAACAGTTTTGTGTAAGTTTTATTCAGTGTCCAAATTTTCCTCCAAGCTTTATTTCAACGAACATAATTACTATAAACAAGGAGAAGCAGGTTGCACTGGTTGGATATACTCGTTAGCATTCCCTCCTACGATCCCAATGCCACTACGTTAACGAATGGAAAAACAGCAACGGCATGAGCAGCGATATCATTTTGGAGACGCAAGGCCTCACCAAGGAATTTAAGGGTTTTATTGCGGTAAACGGAGTGAATCTAAAAATTAAGCGGGGCTCGATACATGCGTTGATCGGTCCCAATGGTGCTGGCAAAACAACCGTCTTTAATCTTCTCACTAAATTTCTTACGCCAAGTTCCGGCAAGATTTTTTTTAACGCCGCTGATATCACCAATATCAAGCCAGCGCAGATAGCGCATCGTGGCATTGTTCGCTCGTTTCAAATCTCCGCGGTGTTTCCGCATCTGTCCGTTCTAGAAAATGTCCGCGTCGCTTTACAGCGCAAGATCGGCACCTCGTTCCATTTTTGGAAGTCTGAAAATTCTTTGCTGTCGTTACGAGATAGAGCAATGGAATTGCTCACCGATGTGGACTTGCAGAGTTTTGCGGACACGCCGACGGTGGAACTCCCTTATGGCCGAAAGCGCGCCCTCGAAATTGCCACCACCTTAGCGCTCGAACCCGAATTAATGCTGCTCGACGAACCAACCCAGGGAATGGGCCATGAGGACGTGGGCCGCGTAACCGAATTGATCAAACGCGTAAGCGCGAACCGAACCATATTGATGGTGGAGCACAATCTCTCGGTCGTCTCAACGCTTTCAGACACTATTACCGTGCTACAGCGAGGCGCAGTTCTCGCTGAGGGAAATTACGAAACGGTGTCGAAAAATCCGCAGGTGTTGGAGGCTTATGTTGGAGTGCCCGATGTCGAGTGAGACTAACGCACTGCTTCGCGTATCCGATCTGCAGGCTTTCTACGGCGAGTCGCATATTCTTCACGGCATCAACTTCAGTGTTAATCGTGGCGAATTGGTGACGTTGTTAGGACGTAACGGCGCAGGCCGAACGACGACACTAAAATCTATAGTAGGTCTAGTTGGCAAGCGCACTGGCTCCATTACGATTGATGGTCGTGAAACCATCGATATGGCAACGCATAAAATTGCGCATCTGGGTCTCGGCTATTGTCCAGAGGAGCGTGGTATTTTTGCTAGCTTGAGCTGCGAAGAAAATTTATTGCTCCCACCGGAAGTAAAGCCCGGTGGTATGAGTGTTAACGAAATCTACGAAATGTTTCCAAATTTGTTGGAACGTAAAGATAGCCCTGGCACTCGCTTATCCGGTGGTGAGCAGCAGATGCTGGCAATGGCGCGCATATTGCGCACAGGCGCGCAAGTGTTGTTGCTCGACGAGATTACTGAAGGTTTGGCACCGGTCATCGTGCAATCGATCGGGCGTGCTATTCGTAAGTTGAAGGAACGCGGTTATACGATTGTGTTGGTGGAACAGAACTTCCGCTTCGCTGCGCCGTTGGCGGATCGTCATTACATCGTGGAGCACGGGAAAGTCGTGATGACGGTGAACAAGGATGAATTGCAGGACAAGATGGGCAAAATGCAGGAGTACCTAGGTGTATGACCTAAGAATTTGAACACGCTTTAACATACTAGCTTCCGCAATCTAACCTATTCATTATTTTTTGCACGGAGACGGGATACATGAAACCAAAATTAATATGTTCTTTGTTAAGCGCGGCAATGCTTGTCATGTCTACATCACCAGTTTTAGCAGCAGAGAAGATTTCCGGTGGTGAAGTAAAGGTAGGCGTGTTAACTGATTTGTCGGGCCCCTAC
The DNA here is from genome assembly GCA_040388195.1 of Pseudomonadota bacterium. Taxonomy (GTDB): domain Bacteria; phylum Pseudomonadota; class Gammaproteobacteria; order Burkholderiales; family DATLHW01; genus DATLHW01. The sequence continues at coordinate 39,894 of JAZKCF010000071.1, read as the reverse complement.
TCGGATCTCGCCGGTAGTGGTTCGGTAGTAGCGGCGCAAATGGCAATTGACGACTTCAAGGCGCAAGAAAAACCTGGCTTCAAAGTCGAATTGGTTTCCTCGGATCATCAGAACAAGGGTGACATTGCCGCTAACAGAGCACGTGAATGGTTCGATACACAGCGCGTCGATGTGATTGTTGATTTGGTGAGTACCTCTACCGCATTAGCAGTGATGAAAGTTGCCAAGGATAAGAACAAGATCACCTTGATTTCCGGCGCCGGCTCGACGCGTATTACTAACGAAGATTGCACCGATACCAATGTGCACTGGGCATACGATACCTATTCTCTCGCGTTAGGCACCGGCAAGACATTGGTGAAACAAGGCGGCGATTCCTGGTTTTTTCTGACGGCGGATTACGCGTTCGGCCATTCGCTGGAAGCGGATACGACTAAAATTGTGACGGACAACGGCGGTAAGGTTTTGGGCTCTGTCCGTCATCCATTTCCCGGCACCGATTTTTCTTCCTATTTGCTGAAGGCGCAGGGTTCCGGTGCTAAGGTCATTGGACTCGCTAATGCCGGTACTGATACCACGAACTCAATTAAGCAAGCAGCAGAGTTTGGCATTACGCCTAAGCAAACCCTTGCCGGCTTGCTGATGTTTATCACCGATGTGCATAGCTTGGGATTAAAAGTTACCCAGGGTATGTATCTCACGGAAGGCTTTTATTGGGATTACAGCGAAGAAACGCGTGCGTGGTCGAAACGATTCTTCGAGAAGCATAAGAAGATGCCGACCATGGTACATGCAGGCGTTTATTCTTCCGTCATGCATTACCTGAAAGCGGTGAAGGCTGCAGGGAGCGACGATACCGCGACCGTGATGGCGACGATGAAGAAGACGCCGGTGAATGACTTCTTTGCGAAGAACGGCAAGATTCGCGACGACGGACGCATGATCCATGATATGTATGTGATGCAAGTAAAGGCCCCGCTGGAGTCTAAGTACGCGTGGGATTACTACAACGTCAAGCAAGTGATGCCAGCGGACCAGGCTTATCAACCGTTATCGGCTAGCCGGTGTCCGCTAGTGAAGAAGTAATGGGTTCGTAGGATGGGTTGCGCTGCCGCTCCACCCATCCTACGCATCCATACCTTGTGGTAAACAATCTTAATTTTTTACACATTAAATGACCGAAATCTTCGGCGTTCCCATCCAAGCATTATTCAGCCAACTATTAGTCGGACTGATTAACGGTTCGTTCTATGCCGTTCTCAGCCTGGGCTTGGCGATCATCTTTGGATTGCTGAACATCATCAACTTTGCGCACGGCGCTCAATACATGATGGGCGCTTTTTTTGCATGGTTGGGCCTCAATTATTTCGGGGTCAACTACTGGGTAGCGTTGGTTTTGTCCCCGCTGCTGGTAGGCGTTATCGGCATGCTCATTGAGCGCTTCATGCTCAAGCGTTTATATCACCTCGATCACTTATACGGCTTATTGCTGACATTCGGTCTGGCGCTGATTATCGAGGGGATCTTTCGCTACTATTTCGGCATTTCCGGGCAGGTGTATGAGATTCCCGAAGTGCTTGCCGGTGGTATCAACTTGGGGTTCATGTTCCTGCCGAAATATCGCGCTTGGGTGATCGTCGCTGCGCTATCGGTTTGCTTCGTTACCTGGTACGTCATTGAACGCACCAAGCTTGGCGCTTATTTGCGAGCAGGTACGGAAAATCCAAAATTGTTGCAGGCGTTTGGCGTCAACGTTCCCTTATTGGTGACGCTGACATATGGCTACGGTGTTGCGTTAGCGGCATTCGCCGGCGTATTGGCGGCGCCTATATTTTCAGTGAATCCAGTCATGGGCTCCAACCTCATCATCGTCGTGTTTGCCGTGGTGGTGATCGGTGGCATGGGTTCCATACTAGGCTCAATCGTTACCGGTGTTGGCCTAGGGCTGATTGAAGGATTAACCAAGGTGTATTACCCGGAAGCCTCAGCGGTCGTGGTATTCGTGATCATGGTTATCGTATTGCTGATACGTCCCGCCGGGCTTTTCGGCAAGGAAAGATAGACCAAATGAACAGAACTATTGTCGTTATGCTTGGGCTGTTGACACTATTCGCCGTAGCGCCATTCGTCGGTGTATACCCCGAACTCCTGATGAAAATTTTGTGCTTCGCGTTGTTCGCCTGCGCTTTCAACTTACTGCTGGGATACACAGGGCTTTTGTCGTTCGGGCATGCGGCTTTCTTTGGATCGGCCGGGTACATATGCGGTTATCTAGTGAAGGTCATGGGTGTTACTCCTGAGATAGGAATTCTTGCCGGCGTCATTTTTGCAGGGCTGCTAGGCTTTATATTTGGTAGCCTTGCCATCCGCCGTTCGGGCATCTACTTCGCGATGATTACCCTGGCATTGGCACAAATGGTGTATTTCCTTTGCGTGCAATTGCCTTTCACCGGGGGAGAAGACGGTTTGCAAGGCGTGCCGCGTGGCCGGTTATTTGGCGTTATCGATCTTTCTCAATGGCAGGCCATGTATTACTTTGTGCTTGCTATATTCAGCATTGGCTTCTGGACTATTTACCGGGCAATTCATTCCCCCTTTGGCCAAATACTCAAAGCGATTCGCGAAAACGAAGCGCGCGCTACTTCGCTGGGGTATGACGTTGCCAAATACAAGCTACTGGCATTTGTTTTATCGGCGGCATTAACCGGCTTGGCAGGCGCGACCAAAACGTTGGTATTTCAGCTGGAATCATTAACAGACGTGCACTGGCATATGTCCGGTGAGGTGGTGCTAATGACCTTATTGGGTGGCATGGGCACGGTGTTCGGACCTATCGCCGGTACCGTGATCGTAATGGGTTTGGAGAACTACGCAGCTAACCTTGGCGAGTGGGTAACGGTTATCACCGGGGTCATATTTGTCATTTGCGTACTGCTCTTTCGGCGAGGGGTTGTCGGTGAAATCCAGGCCCTTTTCAAAGGGGCGAGGTAGCCCGGGTTCTGAAAAAACGCGGTACAATTCATGGCCCTGATAAATTTCCAAATCAAAAAGGGCGGTATTTAAAGAAATTCCCCGTCACGTTAACAAATAATACTTTCCATAGGATTACGTTATGAAAGCTTTAGTCGCTGTGAAGCGAGTGGTCGATTACAACGTTAAGGTTCGCGTGAAAGCGGACGGCAGCGGAGTAGAGACCGCCAACGTCAAAATGTCCATGAACCCATTCGATGAAATTGCCGTCGAAGAAGCGGTGAAACTGAAAGAAGCCGGCGTAGTCACCGAAATTATCGCCGTTTCTCTAGGTGTTGCGGGATGCCAGGAAACTCTGCGCACGGCCTTAGCGATGGGTGCCGACCGCGCTATTCTCGTGGAAACCGACGTTGAATTGCAGCCGCTTGCTGTTGCCAAACTCCTGAAAGCGGTTGCTGAAAAAGAGGCGCCTCAGTTGATTATCCTAGGTAAGCAAGCAATCGATGATGATGCTAACCAAACCGGCCAAATGCTTGCCGCGCTGATGAATCGTCCGCAAGCCACATTTGCATCCAAGGTCGTGATCAATGGACAAGAAGCGCAAGTCACGCGTGAAGTGGACGGCGGTCTAGAAACCATTGCCATTCCCTTGCCTGCAATTATTACCACTGATTTGCGACTCAATACGCCTCGCTACGCCACCTTGCCGAACATCATGAAGGCCAAGAAAAAGCCGTTGGATGTATTGAAACCTGAAGCATTGGGTGTGGATGTGACACCACGGTTGAAGACACTCAAGGTATCCGAGCCGCCGAAGCGCAAGGGCGGCATTATGGTGCCTGATGTGAAAGCTTTGGTAGACAAGTTGCGTAACGATGCCAAAGTAATTGGATAAAAAAGCACTGTCCATGAAAAGCACGAAAAACTTCACAACACAGATTTTTTCGTGTCTTTCGTGTTTTTCGTGGACAGTAGTAGTTAACATTGAGTTAGACAACACAGAATTTCCCTGAAGGAATTTGAAATGCCCGTTCTCGTTATTGCCGAACACGATAACCAAACCATTAAAAAAGCCACTCTCCACGCCGTGACCGCTGCCGGCAAAATGGGTAGTGAAGTGCATGTGTTAGTGGCCGGTCAGAATTGCGCCGCTGCTGCACAAGCTGCCGCCAAAGTCGCTGGAGTAGCCAAGGTACTGGTAACTGATAATGCCGCCTATGCTTCTCCCTTGCCGGAAAATCTTGCCAACTTGGTCATTACGATTGCCAAGAATTACAGTCATATTGTTGCCGCGGCTACTGCTGTCGGTAAGAATTTTCTGCCGCGGGTTGCCGCAGTGCTGGATGTCGCGCAAGTATCCGAAGCCATTTCCGTTGAGTCGCCAGATACCTTTGTACGGCCTATTTACGCAGGCAATGCGATGGCGACCGTGCAATCCATTGATCCTATCAAAGTCGTGACGATTCGCCCGACCGGTTTCGATGCTGCTGCTACAGAAGGTGGCAGTGCGAGCATTGAAACGTTAGCACCGGCGCCAGATAGCGGCTTCGCTAAATTGGTTAGCCAAGAGCTTACTAAATCAGATCGGCCGGAATTAACGGCAGCGCGGGTTGTCATCTCAGGTGGCAGAGGCATGGGCAACGGCGAAAATTTCAAGTTGCTGGAACCGATTGCCAATAAATTGGGCGCTGCGATTGGCGCATCCCGCGCGGCAGTGGATTCTGGTTTTGTGCCTAACGATTATCAAGTCGGACAGACCGGAAAAATTGTTGCGCCTGAGCTTTATATCGCGGTTGGTATCTCCGGTGCTATTCAGCATTTGGCGGGGATGAAAGACAGCAAAGTGATCGTAGCCATTAATAAAGATGCAGAGGCGCCGATTTTTCAGGTGGCGGATTATGGCTTGGTCGCGGATTTATTCCAGGCAGTGCCGGAGTTAACGAAGGAATTGGGCGCGGCTTAGAAATTTTATAGCTGATTGCTCAGGTAGTAATAGTGTAGGTCGGGCTGACATAGGAAGCCCGACTTGCTGCGGTAAATGATTCCGCGATGTCGGGCCGCCTGACGTCAACCCGATCTGCGGGCCTAAATCCCCCTCTCCCGCAAGCGGGAGAGGGGCAGGGGTGAGGGTGCTAATGTAATCGAAGTTCTTTCAAACACCTTCATCGTTTCTCAACCCCGCCCTCATCCCCGGCCCTTCTCCCGCCTGCGGGAGAAGGGAGATGCGCCGGTGAGTTATGAAATTCGACGACAGTTTTTGCGGCTAAATATTACTGGAATGGAATAACCAATGGCCACCTATACCGCTCCCTTAAAAGACATGCAATTTCTATTGCATGAAGTAATCGGCCTCGATCGCGTGACTCACCTGCCAGGCTGCGAGGAAGTGAGTGCCGATATCGTCGATGCCGTTCTCGACGAATGCGCTAAATTCAGCAGTGATGTATTGGCTCCGCTGAACCCTATCGGTGATAAAGCCGGTGCGAAGTGGGCCGACGGCAAAGTCACGACCGCACCAGGATTCAAACAGGCATATCAGCAATTCGCAGCCGCTGGCTGGACATCAATTAGCGCCGATCCAAACTATGGCGGGCAAGGCATGCCGGAGTTTATTTCAACGCCGATAAAAGAAATGATCGGTTCAGCGAATTTGTCTTTTTCCTTGTGTCCCATGCTTACGCAAGGCGCCACCGAAGCGATTCATCTTGTTGGTAGCGACGCGCTAAAGCAAAAATTTCTCCCGCCAATGGTTTCCGGGCAATGGACCGGCACCATGAACCTTACCGAACCTCAAGCCGGTTCGGATCTCGCTGCCATTCGGACCAAAGCGGTTCCCGAGGGCGATCACTACCGCATCTTTGGCCAGAAAATTTTCATCACTTTTGGCGAGCACGACTTCACCGAAAACATTATTCATACTGTGTTGGCACGTACGCCTACTGCACCGGAGGGCGTGAAAGGAATTTCGCTTTTCATCGTGCCGAAATTCCTGGTGAATGAAGACGGTTCTCTCGGCGAACGCAACGATGTGCAGTGCGTTTCCATCGAACACAAGCTAGGCATTCATGCCAGCCCCACCTGCGTAATGCAGTATGGCGACAAGAGCGGCGCGATCGGTTATTTAGTCGGCGAGGAAAATCGCGGCCTGGAATATATGTTCATCATGATGAACCTCGCTCGATTCGCCGTCGGATTAGAAGGTGTGTCGATTGCCGAGCGTGCGTATCAACACGCGCTTGCTTATGCGAAAACACGTTTGCAAGGCACGGAACTCGGCAAGAAGGGTGGGCCGCGCGTAGCCATCATTCAACACCCCGATGTGAAGCGCATGCTGCTGAGCATGAAATCGCAAACCGAGGCGACGCGCGCGGTAGCTTACTATTGCGCGGCGTGCTTGGATAACGGTGCACGGCATCCCGACCCGGAAGTGAAAAAGCGTGAACAGCTTCGCGCCGAGTTGATGATTCCCATCGTCAAAGGCTGGAGCACAGAGACCGGTCAAGAAGTTGCGTCAACCGGCGTGCAAATTCACGGCGGCATGGGTTTCATCGAGGAAACCGGTGCGGCACAGTATTACCGCGATGCGCGCATTACGACTATCTATGAAGGCACAACGGGCATTCAAGCCAACGATCTCATCGGACGCAAGCTAGGACGTGATGGCGGTGCAACGATGCAGGCGATGATCGTTGATATGGAAGCCACCGTGGAAGAGTTGAATATCAGTAGCGATGCCGATTGTAAAGCGATCGCCGCTGTGCTCGGCTATGCAATCAATGTGCTTGCGGATACAACGCAGTGGGTATTGGAAGCGTTTAGCCGCAATCCACAAGAATCCGCGGCAGGTGCGGTACCTTATCTGATGTTATTTGGCACAGTGACCGGGAGCTGGATGTTAGGTAAATCGGCATTGGTTGCAGCGAAAGGTATTGCCGACGGTAGCGGTGATCCAGTTTTCTATCAAGGAAAAATAAAGACCGCACGCTTCTACGCGGATCATGTGTTGCCACGCGCTTTTGCGTCGGCGTATGAAGTAACTAAGGGAGCAGAGAGTTTGTTAGCGATAGAGGATAGCGCTCTAATGATTTTTTGAAAAATGACTAACAAAACGAGATGCAAAAACATGTCATCCTGAGCGCGGCGAAGGATCTGCTTTTAAAGCGATTCCACAGGTGCAGAACAGCAGATTTTTCGTCACTCCTTCTCAAGATGACATATTTTTGCACCTCGTTTTTGTTAGTCATCTTCTGAATCCTCAATAAGATAACTACAAGCTATTCATGTCTAACTCCCCCCGTTCCGGCGTGCTTTACGCCGCTGGCGCTTTCTTTATTTGGGGCGCGGTACCGATTTATTTCAAGGCGCTGCGAAGCGTATCTCCTTTCGAGGTCATCTCGCACCGCGTAGTGTGGTCAGTTCTCTTCCTGCTGCTATTGTTACGCGCTACCACAGGGTTCACGGATCTACGAACAATACTTCGCGAGCCGCGTTTACTCGCACGCCTGACTTTAACTTCTGCGCTAATTGCTTGTAACTGGCTCGTCTTCGTATGGGCGGTTAACGCCGACCGCGTGTTAGATACCAGTTTGGGTTACTACATCACGCCGCTCATGAATGTGTTGTTCGGATTTCTGTTCTTAAAAGAACGGTTGCGGCCCGCGCAACAAATCGCGGTTGTCCTGGTCATAGTGGGCGTAGCAAATCAAATTTGGCAGCTAGGACTGTTGCCATGGGTTTCTCTTGTATTGGCGGTGACATTCGGTTGTTACGGATTGCTGCGTAAACAAACACAGGTAGATGCCGTTAATGGCCTGCTGGTAGAAATACTAGTCGCGACTCCTTTTGCGGTCGCTTATCTTGTTTATTCTTGGCACAACGGTACAGCCCAGTTCCGGCATCAGTCTTTTTTTATCGATACATTATTAGTACTTGCCGGCGTGATAACCGCGATACCGCTGCTGATGTTTGCAGCGGGGGCCAAACGATTGCGGCTGGCCACGTTAGGCTTCCTGCAATACCTCGCGCCAAGCATGACCTTTCTTCTCGCGGTCTTCGTCTATGGCGAACCGTTTGGTCATGCACAAGCGATTACCTTCGTTTTTATTTGGAGTGGTTTGATTGTTTATAGCTTGGATACTTGGCGGGTTAGTCGCGTTTGATCTTCGTTGTCGTTACCGTCCTGGTGCGACTACTTTCCCTTCCACATCCCGATACTCAACTGGCTGCAACTTAAGCTTCATAAGCCCCGGTTCTATTTTTTCTTTATCGCCAACACCAATCACGATCATCTGCTCGGGCTGCAAATATTTGTCCACCACCGCTGCGACTGCTTTGGCGTCAACGCGTCGCAGCTCTGTTGGAAGACGTGTGTAGTAATCCAATCCAAGATCATAAATAAACGTATCTGCCAATGTATGAGCAATACGCAAACCCGTTTCGAAAGCGCCGGGTAGCGAGAGCAATTGAGAATCGCGGGCTTTTTGTAGTTCGGGGCCTTTGATCGGGTGTTTCTCGAGGTTACGTAGTTCGGCGAAAATTTCTTCCACTGCAGGCCCTGTCACCTCAGTGCGTACATCTGTACGAATTTCAAATGGTCCGGCTGTGCGGCGGTAACGGAAGTCCGAATGCACGCCATAGGTATAGCCTTTTTCCTCACGTAGTTTGGTATTAATCCGGCTGGTAAATAATCCACCTAAGGCGGCATTTGCGACTTCGAGTGCGGCGAAATCCGGAGTGTTGCGATTTGGTCCCATGGTAGTCACTCGCAATGCAGTTTGCGATGCGCCGGGTTTGTCGACAATAACCAATTTGGCTGCAGTGGTTTCCAGCTTCGTTGCGCGATTATTCGCGTCTAGCGATCGCGCTTGCCACTTACCAAAAAGCGATTCAGCTAATGCCGTTAACTCATCACGTGTGATATCACCACTCACGATTAACGCAGCATTATTGGGAATATAGTAGTGCTCCCAATACGCAACAAGGTCAGTGCGTGAGACAGCTTTGATTGCGCTCTCGGTACCGATGACCGGATAGCCATATTGATGAGCGAAGCCATAAAGCGCGGCTGCGCTTGTCGTTGCCGCGATCGCAGAAGCGTTTTCCCGGATTTGTACTAAGTCACCGAGCCGGCTGGCCCGTTGCCGTTCAATTTCTTTATTCACGAAGCTGGGGTTTAAAGCAACGTCGGCCATAATTCCCAACGACTCAACGAAATTTTTCTTCAATGAAAAAAGTTCGATCGCACTTGCGTCCAATGATGCGCCTGTAGAAAGCGATGCGCCCAAGCGTGCAATTTCATCGGCAATCTGCGCCGAACTACGCGTAGTGGTGCCTTCATCCAAAAGATCTGCCGTGAAGCCAGCTAATCCTGGCTTATCGATCGGGTTGGCATCACTGCCGGATTTGAACGCCAGATAAGCCGAAACAACCGGCAGTCCTGGCTTGTAATGATGAATGACGGTGAGGCCGTTCGCTAATTTGAATGACTCTCCCTTCGGCAAAATAAGCGGACGCTGTTTTCCCGCTTTTGGTATATGACTGCGCCATGGTTCGGCTCTGTTAACGGTTTCGGCACCGGCTCCTGCGGGCGCGGCGTGTGTGGCTGCGGGTACGTCGGGACCTGCATTTGGTTGGCCAGGTATGCCGGTAATGACCACTCGAGCAGATGGCTGTAAATATTGATCGACTGCCTGTTGAATGCGCTCTGGCGTCAGGCGTCGATAGGCTTTGATTTCTTCGATGAAGTAACCCGGATTGCCGGTGTAATGGTTGTATTGATTTAGCAACTCAGCCACACCGCCCAATTTTTCGAGGCCGGCGATCATGTTCGTTTCAACTGAATTCTGCGCTCGCTCCAATTCGTTGGCCTCTATAGGCGTAGTACGCAGTTTTTTTAATTCATCGTCGATTGCTGCTTCGATTTCAGCAGCGGTATGGCCCGGACGTGCCGTGACATCAACGAAGAACACAGAGCCCAGTTGCAGCGAGTACTGATACGCCGAAACCTCTTGAGCAATTTGTTTTTCGTAGACGAGCGTACGATAAAGACGGCTTGATTTGCCGCCTCCAAGCACCTGTCCGGCGAGTGAAAGTTCAGCATCGCCCGGCGTGAAAATTTTTGGTGTATGCCAACCCATGATCACGCGGTCCAACTGCACATGATCCGGTACCACAACGCGTTTCTCCGCGGTAATAACCGGCGCAACAACGCGATACGGTTCAATTATCGGGCCGCGCTGCAAGCTACCGTAATATTTTTTGACCAGCCGTTTGGTCTTCGCCTTATCGATGTCACCGACGATAACGAGCGTAGCGTTATTGGGGCGGTAATAAACTTTGAAGAATTTTTTAATGTCTTCGAGCGACGCCGCTTGAATGTCGGCATGAGAACCCATCACGTCCGCATGATAAGGATGCGTGTTCGGAAATAAATTGTGCCAGAGCGCTTCTTCAACAATGCCGTAAGGACGGTTCTCATAACTTTGCCGGCGTTCGTTACGCACTACATCCTTTTGATTGGTAAGCGCGGTTTGATCGAGCACGTCAAGCAAATATCCCATGCGATCGGCGTGTATCCAAAGATCCAGTGCCAATTGGTTGGATGGCACTGTTTCAAAATAATTGGTTTGATCGAAAGACGTCGAGCCATTGGAAGAATCGGCCCCGCTGCCTTCCAATAGACTATCCGCCACGCCACGCGGCACATGCTTACTGCCCGCGAACATCATGTGTTCGAATAAATGCGCAAAGCCTGTACGGCCTGGTTCTTCGTTGCCTGCTCCTACGTGATACCACGTATTGACCGCAACTAATGGAAGGCGATGGTCTTCAACCAATATGACTTCCAAGCCGTTTTTTAAGCGGTATTTCTCGTAATTGATGATTGGCAGATCGGTCGAATCGATTGGGGGAGTTGCGTTGCTTAGAAGAGAGAAAAAAGATAAAGCAAAAAGTAAGACGTAACGTGTTGGGATCATGGAGTACGCAATAAATAAACTACCTTGAAAGATAAGTGAAATGGTACACGATTCCCAATGTGCTTTAAGTGCTACATCTCTTCGAAATTTTTGTGTACCCCAGGCAGTTAAACAGCTCTACAACCTCAGATGAACGCCGATTTGCTTGCTTGCATTTTTCGAAGTTGCGAAGCCTCGGTTTTCGCAGCTTTGCAAGTCCGAGGCATTTCAAAAACGACGCGCAGGTAAATAAGGTATTTAAAATCAATTAATTATTTAAACTGCTGCTCTGGCCCGTTTTTTGCGTGGTCTGGTATGATTATTATTAAGTGGTCCTGTCAGAGCGCTACCAAGGGCCCATCCGACATATCAGGGAGATTTTATGCATATCACATTAATGGATAAGTGGGATTTGGAAAAATTGCTGGTACCCGAAGGCGTGCGGATAGAAATCAACGGGATGTCACCTTCCGAACTGGATGAGGTTCATAAGGCCGAAAGGAAATTCGAAGCATTTTTTAAGGCTGCCAAGGAGCATGGGGAGTTAACACCAGATCCGTCAAAGGGGATGTATATAGGTTTTAAAAACGGAGAAAAAGCTAAACAGCTTTTCCAGCAAATATATGATCAATTTGACCCTGATAAATCGTCGCAAGTGCAAAAATCATTATTTCAACCTCTAAAGAGCTTTAAATATGAAAAGCATGAGGCTAGCTTCTACATTATTAGCGACTTAGGCGTCGATGAACTAGTGGAACCTAATCATGACGCGCGCTGGTCTGATCGTGACGGATTTAAAAACAAGATGGAGCAGTTTTTAGCTTCCTTATCCAAGGACGGGGTGAAGGAGGAAGGGCGCAATGTGGTCCTTCCGACGGCAATCTTCGATAACCTAGCCGAACGCTTCCAGCAATTCCAGCCTCAGCAATCTTTAGATTTTCCAGTTCCTAAGCCACGGGCTGATACTCGGACTATTAGTTCTTTGGCAAGTTCTCGGGATTACGGCGATACAGGCGATACTGAAACAGACTATTTATTAGGCGGTCAGCGTGAAACTTCTCCTGGTGTTAAATACAAACCTGCTCTTCGGGCGATAACCACATTCACTAGAGCGATCGGGTCAAAGGTATTTTCAGAAACTCATCCTAGTTTTCAAATGATTCCCAAGGCTGGGGAAACGCTAGGCGCTCTGCAATCTGCCGTGGATGAGGTAGGGGGCTATGCTCAGCCCGAGCCAGGGCGAGTGAAGGATCATTATGGCAAAGTTTATGTCGAAGAAAAGCTTGATGGCGAACATGATTTTGATGACGAATATGAAGATTTTGACGACGTTAAGGTTTCGGCGGCATTTGCGAGTAAGGGCTTTAACAACAATACATTTGAGATAAGGGCGCAGCAGCCGACCGAGGTGTTGGCAAAAGAATTAATGGAAATTGCGGTGCGGAGAAAAGCGGGAACAATTAAGTTGGCCGAGCCAAGAACGGTCAAAGGTGATCAAACCAAAACTGACAATAACAAAAAGTGGGCTGACATACTATGGTTGGAAGCGAAGACAATCGGTTTGAGTTCGGGCTTGAAGGTTACCGGTTATGAGCCAAGCGATCTTAAGATAAAGGCAGAATTTGAAAAGCGGAAACAAGAGTACTTGGCTGACCTGCAGGAAGCAGGGGCACTGATAAAAGCTGACGACTTAATAGATGAGGCAAAAGCGGAACATAAGAAATCCATAACGACATGGGAAGAAGCTAAGCAAGATGTAAGCAAAGCTAAACAGACGTTGGACGAAGCCCAAAGGAAATTCAAGGGCGCACCGGACGATCAAAAGGCAAGCGATGCGGTGGATGATGCGAGCAATTTTCTTTCGACGGCAAGGAGCGATTTTTACGATGCACAAAAAGAATTGGAACGGACAGAGAAAGCAATAAAAGAAGCAGAGAAAGCCAGAGAGGCGCTGATATATAAGGCTCCTCAGCCGACAAAGCTAAGTGGATTACGGCGCTGGATAGCTCACCCCGGAAAATATTTTAATCCGCAGACCGCTGGCTTCACTATTACCGGAAGTGAAGGGAAACTAGCGCCATTCGCAGAAAAACTTCCCCCTGGTTATTACAAGGGCCAGGGGACAGGTGTAAGCGACACCTATTTCACGCAAGACGCAGGCGGAACGCTTACCGAAAAATTTCGGGTGCGTGGTAACGATAGCCGTATTGAATTCTTGGGCGATCCACTTTCTGAAGATGTAGGTGTCAAAAACGCAGCCAAAGATCTGGTAGAGCTTTTGGTCGGCACCGCTAAGAAACAACGCGTGTCATCGATCAGGGCAAGTGGGCCGACGCATACCGGTACGAAAAATAAACCGCTTACGCCTGAGCAAATACAAGTTAATGCGCAGACTGCTAAATGGAACGAACTGACATGGATGGAGGCTCAAAAAAGAGGTATCAAGGTCGTTGGGTATACGCTCCCTGCCGACATAGAGTTCCAGAGAAAGGCGGAAGTTGAAAAGTGGAAAAAAGATGAGGCGCAAGAGCACGTTGATTCGGGAAGGCTAGCTGCTGCGACAACCAATCGGATACGCGCGGAAGCAGCGCTTACGACTGCAGTAAGGCAATGGGAACGTACTGACTATGCATATAACGATGCATTGATAGCTGTAAGGGAGCTACCTCGTCCTGATTCATCTGCAGCGGATTCGGATGACATGCAAAAGCGTATTAGGGAAGCAAACCAAACGTTAGAAAAAAAGAAAGCCGAGTTTGACAAAGCGGTTAGCGAGAAGGACCGGGCGATAAAAGCTGTGGAGGTTGCGGAGAAGGATGAAAAGTCGCTGATATACACCCCTCCTCAAAGAACGGCGTTTATGTCGCTAATGCGTTCGTTGGGCAATAGAAAACGGTTGTCTTCTCCAAATGACGCTGGCTTTACTATCACCAAAAGTGAAAAAAAGGGGTTAAAGCCTCTTGCGGATGAAATCCCTCAATATCACAAGGCGCAAGGAAAAGAAAAGGACGTTTATTTCAGTGACGGGGTAAACGGCGAGCTTGTCGAGGCGTTTCAAGTTCGTGGCAACGATAATCGAATCGATTTTCACGGTGAAGTCGACAATAAATTGGTGCGAGAGTTAGTCCGAGCAGCCAAAAGGCAAGGCGCCAAATCAATTACGGTAGGTGGACCGACGACCGATGCTCAAGGTCAGCCGCTAGCTTCGGATTCGAAAGAAGCACTCCGAATTAAGGCGTGGAACGAAGCGATATGGAAAGAAGGGGAGACAATCGGTCTCAAGGTCACTGTTAAGGGGGAGTTTCAGCTTACTCCGCTCGAGCAGGCGGAGGTGGAGCTGGCGAAGCAGCGGCTGTTGAGTATATTGACTGCGCTGCCGAAGATGATGGACGCATTGGCGTTAAAGAAAACCGAGCTGAGGCGCATTGAGGGGCAACTAAATGACAAAGAAGCAGAGCATAGTGAATTGTATGGGTTGAGAGGAAAAGTTGAAGCCGCTACTGCAGAATTGAACGCAACGGATCGAATTAGGCAGAGGAAACTCGATAAACTCTTGGCCGTTGTAGATGAAAAAATGCGCCCACAAGCATTGGCGGAGCACGAAGATGCTGTGGAAAAACATGAATCTCAATATGAAACTCTGCGTGAGCTAAAGGGTGATCTTTCGCACGAGGCAAGTTTGGCGAAAAACGCAGATTTATTGGCATTGGAACGGGCCTGGTGGGACAAAAAGACAGAGATAGACGAGCTGGGAGAGCAGATAACCGTCTTACAAAGCGAAGTAGAGGGAATAGACAGTAGTCAGCCAGAAATAGAATACAGAGCGCCGCGTACACGTAAATTAGGAGGTGTGCGGAATTTTTTTGATCAGAGGAAGACTTTCAGTAAACAGAAACCAGGTTTTACGATTACCGGAAGCAAGAAGAACTTAGAACCGTTGACGGGCCATCTTCATGGTTACTTCAAGGGTCCGGGAGAATTGGCGGAACTCTATTTTAAAGTAGGCGACAACGGTGAGTTGGTTAAGGACCCGGCTTTTCAAACGCGAGGTATTAACGATAGGCGAATTGAGTTTCTAACTGATCCTATTAAGGATGAAAAGGCAGCGAGAATATTGGTCGCAGAGTTAGTCGCCGCGTCTGCGCAGCAAGAAGTCACATCGATCAACATAAGCGGACCGATTGCCAAACCAAAACGAGGAGAGGAGCTAACTGCCGCCCAAATTGAAGCGAATGCGCATACTGAAAAGTGGAATGATCTGACTTGGTTGGAAGCCAAGAAAAATAACATTAAGGTGACTGGCCATGAGCCGGTTGACCACAAGATAAAAGCGGAGTTTGAACAATGGAAAAAGGCGCAGACACAAACGCCTGATGCTAAGCGCGCGCTTGCAACGGCAACACGTGTGCGGAAGGGCAAGGAGTTCGACCTGGAGGCTGCTGCAGAACTGGCAGAGACGAAGCATCGTGAATACGTCCAAGCTAAAAAAGATTTCGATGAGTGGCCGCAACCAACAACGTCCGCAGAGGGAGTCATGCGGGACGCTCTTGAAACGACCATGAAAGATGCGTACTCGGATTACCAAGCGGCTGAAACTGGCCGGAAGAACGCAAAGCAGGCTCTCAAGAATGCCCAGAAGGATGAAGAGGCGCTCATATATAAACCGCCTCAAACAAGCATGGGCTCGGCAGTAAGTCGTTATTTCGATCAAAAAATCAATGCGTCGAACAATGCTGGTTTCGTGATAACGGGAAGCAATGGATTTCTGGGAACTCTGGCGGATAAGGTTCCTGAATATCACAAAGGGCAAGGGCAAAAAAAAGATGTTTATTTTAAAGAGGAGGGGCCAGATAACGAGCTTGTCGCGGCCTTTGAGGTGCGTGGAAATGACAGACAGGTTGATTTTCTAGGTGCGCCAGACGCAGCATTGGTAAAAAAATTAATACAAGCAGCCGTGAAGCAAGGCGCGTCGTCAATTACTACTACCGAACCGAAAAGCAACGCACAGGGCGAATCTCTTAGTGATCCGGAAAAAGAAAATATTAAGCAATGGAATAGATTGACTTGGATGGAAGGAAAAAAAGCCGGTCTCGATGTAAAGGTTATTGGCGCTTATATGCCTGACCCGAAGGATCGTGCAGAGGTAGAACTGTGGAAAATACAGCGCGCCGCAGCGGCGGCAGATTTGATGGGCGCGAAGGCGCAGCTGGAAGAGGCGAAAGAACAGCTAGATGCATTCACGGCAAAAATGCCGGAAGGAATGAAAAAAAATCCGGCAGAGGTATTCGATCAGGCGACGGAGGAGCTTGAGAACCTGGAGGAACAATGGGGCGCGACGCAGGACGAATTGAGTCCCTTGCTCGCGACGCGGGCGAAATTGAAAGCCTTACTCGAGAAGAAACGAGAGGAAAGTGAACTATCAGATTCAGATGATGGGCCGGAAGTGGAATTGGATGTATCAAGCAATGACAAGTCGGAAGCGGAATTGGAATTGGATTTATCAAACAATGCCGAGGCGATCGCGGTAGTAGATAAAGAACGCAACAAGCTATTAGCGGCGAGAAACAAGGAAGAAGGGCGTAGAAAACAGGCCGAGAATTTAATGAAACCCTATATGGCGGTGACGGAAGCCGAAGATCGGGTACAACAAGCGCAAGCCAAGCTGGATACTTCGTATACGACGGTAAAAGGACTGAAGAACGGCGAAGAGCCAGTGAAGTATAAGCCTCGACAAACAAATCGGGCACGCAAATGGTTCGATAACAAAACGACGTTTTCACCTCAGGCCCCTGGTTTTAATATCAACGGACCATGGAAATTAAAGCCGTTTGCGGATCAACTTCTTCCTGGCTATATCAAGAGCTCGGGGGATTTACGAGATACCTACTTCAAAGTTGAAAAAAAAGATGGGAAATTGATCGTCGGTGACCAGAAGTTTGAAACTCGCGGTAATGACCGGCGGATTGAATTTTCTGGGGAGCCAGATGAACAATTAGTGCGTGATTTAGTTCAAGCGGCTGTTAAGCAAGGTGCGAAATCGATTGAAGCGAGCGGACCGATAATTAAGCCGAAGCGCGGCCAGGAACTATCCGCCGAAGACGTCAAAAAGAATGAGCTAACTGCAAAATGGAACAAATTGATATGGATGGAAGGCAAGAAGGCCAAAATTAAAGTCACAAGTCAGCATGAACCCAGCCAACAGGAAAGGGCGGAGCTTGAACAGTTTAGAAAACAGGAAGCGAAACAGAAGTTGAAGGGAGAGCTAGAAGAGTACTTGGATAGAGAACTAACGCCGAAAGAAGAGCGGAAGCTGCAATATAAACCCAAGGAGCGTAGCGACTGGAAGAACAACTTGCGGCGAACAAGCTCATTGCAATCTGGTTTTGAGATAACTGGTAGTAATGGGACGCTGGAGCCGCTTGCTGATCACATGCCTGATTATCACCAAGGTAAAGGAAGGGTAAAAGATATTTATTACCAAGATTTAACTCTACCCGGGCAAAAACCAAAAATATTCGTAGAAGCGTTCTCGAGTAAGGGTAAGGATGACAAAAAAATTGAATTTCCGAAAAAAAGTGATAACCCAACGGCGCAGGAAGAAAGAGACGTCAAGGCTTTAATCGCTAAATTAATTCAAGCCACTAAGGATCGTGGAGGAACGGAAATTCGAGTTACAGGTGAATATAAAAATGAAATTGCCACAGCCGCTATCAAAGCAGGTCTTACTGTCCATGGACATAGTCTTGACAGAATGGCATTGATAGCAGCAAAGCATGCTTCTTCGCTAAAGGAAAAGCGCAGATCGGCTGCGTCTTTATCTGATGTGACGGATGAAAGCGCTGAATTAGGTAAAGATACAAGAAAGGGTATTGCCAGAAGCACCACGACTTCTTCCCTTTCTACTGATGTCTCGGTTTCTACTAGTGCAACTGGAGATACATTAACAGAGGATGATGAACAGAAAGCAAGCATCGGCAGATACAAAAAAATCTCTCCACTTTCTAATGTAAAAGAACCCACGGATTTTATAGTCAAACAAGTTAGTGCCAAGTATATGTTGCTAGAAAAGGCGGATGGGCGTGATCCTAAAACGCATGCATATCTGGTTAAAATTGAAGGCGCGGAGCATAAAAAAGGAGAAATAGTGACAGCACATCCAGACGCAAATGGGGTATCTATTAAAGCGAAGGCTGCTACAAATGACAAAACGGCAGACCGCGCTAAAGCTAAAGGCAAGGGGGTGTGACGAATAAGCAAATGAACGCTAGGCCCTACTTTTAGAAGTTCTGATTTCCGTCGGGTAGTCGAAGAACGGCGTGATGTGTGCCCAATGGCGCCGCCAGGACAGGCCAATCGATGAATAATACGAATTCCACTTGTAGCCTGGATGAAGCGTCAGCGTAATCAGGGGGTGACATTCTTCGCTCCACCTTCGCCCCGGATTACGCTGACGCTTCATCCAGGCTACTTGTTGTTCGAAAACTTTGCGAGATTCGTATAAGTCCTTGTCCCCCTTGATCTCGAACTGGGTGAGCATCCATTCGGCCTCATCGACGGTCGAGGCGTTGTAAATGCACTTCAGATCGGCAGCTACTTCCTTCTGCAATTTCCAGAGCACGAAATTCAGGCTGTTGCGTACCAGGTGGACAATGCACAGCTGGCAGCGGCTTGGGGGTAGACCGCCCTCAATGGCATTCGAGAAGCCTTTCAGTCCATCCACACAGGCAATGAAGATATCTTGCATGCTCGCAGTTCTTCAGCTCGGTGACGACCTGCAACCAGAGCTTGGGAGTACGAGTGTTCATCGAAAATGAACTAAGCCCTCTTTTTAAATGCGCGGAAATAGCGGCTTTTATTGAGCCTTTTCTATACGTCAGATTCGGCAGCCTTCTTTTATTCTTCGATCATCCCCAGATTTCGGTCGAAATCATTCGGACACTCGGCCCAGAAATAGGGGGGAATTACTGGAGAACGATGATGCAACGAACGAAAAATCAGCTACCGTTTGATACGGCTTTAAGGTAGTTATGCCGTGCTGAAATACCCTGAGCGGTACTCGTTCCAGCATCATTATTACAACGCCAATTCGATGGCATGTCTGTTATGGCTCAAAATTCGGAGCTTGTTCACAACATGTGAGCATCACAGTAGTGCTTAAAAACATTCTTGGCCCAGAGCGTCTTGCTAGCTTGAATAGCCTATCGAGTTAAAAGCAAAACGTCGTCTTGCACATCACTTAAAACAGCGTCAGCGCTCAGAATAAGCTGACAGGAAAAGCGGACACAAGGAAACTGGAGCTGAAAATGCCTAACGACGAGCAAAAAATAGAAGATAGTGCAGCCCTGAAACGTGAACTGGAAAAAGATGATCCTAATTGGAGATCAATATTTTCTTACATAGAAGCCGAAGTAAAAAAGTACCCAATAAGATTATTGAGTGAGGAGATAGCCGACTTATTCTATGAGAAGTTGTATCAACTTCCGACTTCCATATCCGCATCAGAGTTTTTCGAGAGATGGCCTTCAATCTTCGCGTTATTAGACCCGCAGCATGAAGCTGCTGGTCAATTGTTAAAGAGAACCGCAGGACGCATAAATAGCGAGAAAGATCTTGCCCCGAAGGCTATCAAAGATATTGGATACGGTCTTCGTTTTTTACGCCCTCACGAGGCGCTAAATAGCGGAATTGATTTAATTTGCGTAGCGCTATCAAGAAAATTTGCCAAGAGTCTTAGTGATGCAAGATTTGGTTTCACATCTCAAGAAGGAGAGCTGAGACCTTTAAAAATATGGGTCGAAGAAAAAAAAACGTCGAGCCAATACGTTTCCGATAGCAATCCAGAAGGTTATCTTTTAGATGCACTTTTCCTTACCGCTAAAGACAATTCCTTATTATTTTCCGGCTTAAGGAAGCACGCTTCCACAACCGAGGGGAAAGGCATTGCATCACTAATGCAATTGCTTAGATTGAATGCTAACGCATTACTATTTCGAGCACAGCTAGCAGCAGGAGAAGAAAGGGACAGAAAAAGAAACGAAAAAAAAAGGAGCAGGTATGAAAACAATAATGAAATCGAAAAGTACCAGATTCAACCGAAAGGTCTTCAAAATATTCTGCAATGTTTAAGAGATGCGCCAGCGGAAGCATCCACGCCAGAAGAAGTGTCCAAGTTCCTCTCTGCGTTAAATGAACATATCCGTATCCTCCCAAGTTCTTATTCAAAAGCCAGCAATCTGTTTCTTGCAGAGCTACTGAACGATCTAAGGCCCCACTTGGAATTACAAGGTGCAAAGGACATCATAACATCGGTATATAAATATGCCGGCCGCTCAAAGGAAATGCCGGACCTGGAAAAATTAAAGACCAGCGGCGAATATTTTAAATCGAATAGTTATGACTTATTACAAGGCGCACAAGACAACGAGGGAAAAGGATTATTTATAAGGGATGCTGAAGGCGGAACAACAGAAATCGACTTTCATGGGATGTCCCATTCTCTAGCTCGCGTTTTTTGCGAATTGATTTTAGAAAGAATCGCAGAGGATAACTTTGGAAATGAGTTGTTGTTCATTTATGGAATAGGAAAGCATAAATCCTATGCCGCAGGAGAAATGCAAAGCGCTGTGAAAGGCATCTTTGCGAAGATGGGGGTAATTCTACCGGATGAAACTTTTTCTATAGGTGCAATGGCAATCGACAAGTTGAGGCCGTGGTACCTATTAGCAAAAAGCACCACACTAACCCCCCAAACATCGTGGAAAATTGCTCTTTCAGCACTTGAATATAACGAGCCGGTTAGCACATGGTCTGCGCAATTTCCGAACTGTATTGCACACTATATAAACAATGGTAAAGAAAGCGATGTTGGAACGCTTAACGCGATTCTTGCTGGGAATGCAGAATCGCTCTCTTCTTCTCGAAGTAGTAGCTTATTCGATAACACAGAAACGACAACGACCAACGAGGCATGCAATGAGGCCTTAGTAGCAGCATCGGAAAAATATATTGCTGAGTCAGCATCAAGGGAGCATCTTCGAAGCCTCGATTTTCAACAAAAAATAGGCATATGGCGGGTGATTGAAGGGAGTTTAGGTACACTCGAATTAACTAATCCGTTAGCTCATTTCATATCTCATATTGCTAAAGAATTTACGGAATTAGCAAGCCAGAAAAATATTATCGAGCCGTCTGATATTTTGTTTCTTTGTCGTGTCTTTGCAAAATTACCCGACGAGAAAATCTGCCATCGCGCGTTAAATTCAGTCGTCAAACATATTGCCACTGAGTACATTAATTTGGATTTATCTGCCAATACTGAACACGTGGATACGTTTGAGCAGATCAAAGAAATATTGGAGACACGGATATCGACTGCAGCATTAGATGGTGAAAGCCTTCCTTTCCATAAAAACGCAATTACTAAACTAGATCAAATAGTGAGTGATTTAGGTAATCTAAATGGGTGGGATGATGCTTATAACAAGCTTGTGCGACGACTAAAAGATGAGCGCGCGGTATATATCGCACCGCCACTATTATTGGAAAGGTTGTTAGTCGCGGCAGCAAACAATGGAAAACTAGCGGATGGAGAAGAAAAACATCTTTTAGATGCGTGCTTAGCATCCAAAGTGTTTTTATGCTTGACGAGTTCATCGCATAATAATGAAACAGTCAGCAACAGCAAGTCATCAAATAACGGGCAGTTGCTCGCTTTCAGTAATCGCGACGGTTTTCCTCCCCAATGTTATTTATTTTCGGAAGCCTCGGGGGCAGCCGAACAAACGATTAATAAGATTTATGCGCTAATGGCCAGTAACAGCGGCGCTAAGATTCCATCGAGCATTTCCGTCACGTCAGTATTGGTTCCCGCAGAAGATCCGCTAACGCATAGAAAGCAATTATTTTCAATTGCCGTGCATATTGCCAATAGGTTAAATGTCGATATCAATCAGGACATTGGTAATCCCGTTTATTCAGCCGATATCGATTCTTTCAAAGCAAGCCGCGCTTTCAACGAAAGTGATAAAAAAATCTTTGCTTTCGCTCTCATTAACGCAATAAAAGAAAAAGATGCGGAAGAAAAAATAAAACGAGTTAATTTTCTTTTGGCCGATGCAGAGCGTCGCAATCCCGGGGTTAACCTGGCGAAGATGTTAGCGTCCACAACGCAATGGTGCGACTTCTTAGCGCATGAATATCCACAAGTACAAGCAGAGAGGAAAAGTGCGCAAGAAGAAAAGGCAATTGGGTTTTGGAGAAAGAAAGATAGTCCACCCACTGACGAAGGTACGGCAATTACCGTCTATTTGAATACGGTCACGGAGTACATTTCCAAATATCGTTCATCGTCTTCTGATCTGGCGAAATATTGGGAATCTGCCACTGCAAACTGGGGTGAAGATCCAAAGCTTTATTTTCAGAAATTAAGAGACAGCGCTATTGAGCTTCGTAAAAATTCGCCGACGAAGAGGGCTGATCTTGAAATTGCACGGCCACAAATTTTAAATATTTTAGAAGATAAGCAATGGGCTCGTGTGAACGCAGAGATAACCGAAGCAATTTTACAAAGAGCTTCTCGCCCCCCCAATTCTGTGCCAGACAAATTCCTGCGCGCATTCAGCCGATTGTCAAAATCTCAAGACTCAGAGGAAGAAATCGTATTGTCGCAAGAGCTGCATCAGATCATGGAGGGCTGTACGACGCAAGAACGTAGATTATTGTGGGCAGAGGTCACTGAGTGGGGCGATCTCGACGATTTGTCGTTTTCTGATTATCTGAAAGATAGAGGAAAAGAAATTGATCGTTTAAGGCGTGATTTAGATTTGAGCATCACTCTCTCACCTTCTGATCAACAACTCATCGCTTTTCTTGCTGGCAAAGTGCGTGAGACCCCATCTCTGATGAACGAGATATTTGACGGCAAGAAATGGAGCAATGAATTTACCGACTCCATTTTTGAGGAAAGCGTTACCTATGCGGTAGCATTTCCAACCGAGCTGACCAATTTGAATCCTACGTATGCACCGTTTTTTAAAGCGCTGATGACTGTCGATACCACACTCAAAGAGTTTGATTGGAGTCAAGATATACCTGCCTTGCGAAAACACGCGAGAGAAAAATTCGCAGTCTTTACGGATTTATATAAGCGCAAGGCAAGAAAAGATTACCTGACTCAACGCATGCACGCTGTTAACGACAATATAAGCTTCCAGAACGATCGTGCAAGCTGGCTAACACAAACTAAACTCCACGGTAGAAGTCCAGAATCGCTTGAAGCAGAGCATGGCCTGCTGTTTCAAGACATGCCTGAAAGCGTCTCAGGAAAAGATTATGCCGTGCTAAAGATTTTAAATGCGCTCTTTTCTCGCCTCACACAAAGCAGAACGCCTAAAGAGTTTGAAGCGGTTCTGGCAGATAATAATCTTTGGAAAACGCCATTGTTAGATAAGGTTCCCGATGACGTTATACCGTTCCTTACTGCCATCAGGGATGTATATATACGCAATAATTGGCTGGATGAATTTGATGAGAATGTAGATATTCTGCATGAAAATGCTCGCAATCAATGCGAGATAGAATTGGAAGAGCAACGAACGGACCTGGGCCATGCAGCGGCAGAAGCAGTAGGATCGAGCCAGGATCAAATAGCAGTGAACCCACAAGAATGGTTCCAATCCCCGCGCCACATAGCAGAAGAAGAGCGCAATAGGATTCTAGAAATGTCTAATGCCGTGGATCAGCATAGCTTTCTCCTTTGTCGAGATCCCGTGGAACAAATATTCGGTAATTTCAACGATGGCGCCACAAGTGAGAGTTCTCTTGATAGCGTATCAACAGCCATCGTCTTCAATAAAGATGCTCCTATAATTGAGTCCCCGTATGATGGTTTATCAAGAGTCGCTGTCTTCCGTTCGGGAGAAAGTCACGTAATCGCAGTCCATTTAGTATCATTAGACGAGGCATTATTTTGGCCCGATATTGCGGATTCAAGGCAGTCGCTGGCAAAAGAAACTTTTGATAGGGTCGTAGGCGCGAAGCATGAGCTTTTGCTCATGCCAATAAACCTTTCAGCATTAAACCCTAATCATATAATTTCTGATAAAGAAAGCCATACATGGGCACTATTGGCGATAGATGTACGCAGTCCTTTCTCGCCAAAAATTTTTTCCTTTGTAAACACTAATACTGAAAAAGATCACGAACACATTCGTGCCATAGTAATCGGCCTAGACAAGTTCGTTCCAAAAAATAGCTTTGCAAATTCTCTGGAATTCGGTTGGTCGAAAATGGAGCTGCCCTATGCCGTAGGCGAGCAAGGAGAGCGCCATGTAAGAATGGCGATGAGGGCCTTATTGTTTCAATATCGGCTAAACAACGATTCGTTAGTATACGGTCCACATTCATATGGAAATGAGGATAAATTCGACGAATTACGAAGAGCAAACGTCGGAAAATATATAGCGAAATTGAAGGACGCAAACAGTGGTTCGGTAGAAGCGAAGGAAGCAATCGTCACACACCTCTTGAGCAATAAGGATTGGTTCCCGCAATTGAACAGCCATGCGGAATTTGAAGAGCTAAAAGATGACATAGGGCGCGTTCAGCTCATACAGCAAAAAGTGGACATACAAAAGGCGTTACAAGGCGATTCGCAGCATGCGGAAATAGCGAAAATACTTATTGGTACTTTTAAATTTTATTGTTTAGCCATAGGCCGAGAAATGAGCGACGCCGCGGAGAATCACGTACAGTCTAAAATTAAAGAGCTTAGAAAGCGGTTTGTTGATGACACTATTAATAGCGATGCCGATAAATTGATTGATAGCGATATCACTCAATTAGTTGCACTACTAAAGCGGTTGGCAAAAAAACACGGGTATCAGTGGAATTATGAAACATTAGCGGCTGTCGGAGATGAACTGAAAAAAGAACTTGAAACAAGGCGAGCCAAAGTGGCTTCACAATTACTCGAAAAGGAGTTGCTTCCAAAATGGTCGAGGCTCTTATTTTTTCCCGTTAGTGGGGAACCATCTGAAAGTGAAAAGAACAGTTCAAATAAGGTCTTTCTCAATAACGTATCCCGGTTGCTTGGGGAACGACAAGAGGCAACTCAGTCAACGATATTGATTGATCTAATCAATCATAAACCGACTGCCGATAACAGCGGAATATTAACGTGGCTTAAGGAAGAAGGCCCATCCGGGCAACACTGTCTCAATCAAATAAAGGATATCGCTTCAAGCCCGGACGTTACCGATGAAGCGTTGATAGAAGGATATTTTAATGCGCTCGATAAGCAAGCCAAAGACGTATTACTAAAATTGCTTTCCGAAGTTAAGACGTCTCTAGAGGACCTGGAAGATCCGATATTTGATTCAGCCGAACCACAGCGAGAAAGAGAAGTCCGGTTAATCGATGTGCTGAATAGATTCAAACCATTCAGCCCACAGATAAACGCGCGACATTTGGATTACGAACAAAAGAGAGCACTCGACGAGCCAGGATGGAAAGCCGCGCTACAAGCGCTCAAGCTGTCTACGGGGGAACAGAAAAGGGTTAATGCGTTAAGGATTTACATGTCTCGGCATCCCCATCAGGAGGTAGCGAGGGATAAAAAGAATAACTGTCTTAGCCCATTGGAAGACATTCGAAAGCATGTACGAGACGGACTTGTATACGAAGTAGCAAGTATAGAGAATGCGTTGAGAAAGCTTGGTCTGCATCATTCTGAAACGATCACCGAGAAGCTAGATGATCATACTGAATTGCACCCCAATAAGGAGCAATGGGAAATTATTAACGCTGAAAATCAGGAGTTGAAGCCATTCCCCAAAGATGCGAGCGGAAGCCGATCGGCGATTCCTTTGAATATCTCATTGGTAGAGTTTGAAATCCGCGGCAAAAAGGAAAAAATAGAATGTGTTCTCTTTTGTCTGAGGCATGATCTGACGGTAGCGTACGTGCGACCAGTGAGTAGCTTCGATGAAAAGCTGGTGGAGAAAATGAGAGATATTCTTAGTGAACAGGAAAAAGGCCCATCGATATCATTAGATCAGCGAAAAGTCGTCCGGATTCCAATGGAGCAGCAAGATCGAGATAGAAGTCGGGGTAGAAGTTCGTCTTCAGTCGGGAGATAGAGGGAATACTTCTGCCCCTTGATCGTTATTGCCACAAAACCGTTATTGCTAAAGAATAAGTGATAGCTAAGTTCGCAGCATCAAGGTCGTTGATAAGTTTTCGTTTGCAAACCCGTTTCCAGAATTATGCGTTCAAAGGGCGGAGATGTATTGGTGGTAGACGCATTTTCAATGCTTAGCTTAGACAAGCGCTACTCGTACTTTTTACGACAGCAGTGTCTATTGGTATTCCTGCCGGTTTATCTCGGTAACTGAAGGGACTTTCTATATCAGGTGCCCCATGCATCATGGGTAGCAATCCTATTAAACACAAAAGTTTCATTTCCTACGGCAATATTTTTGCAAGAGGCAGAAAAGTCTTCGAATATTCGGCTCTCCACACACAGTTGCCCAAGTCGAATGTAAGCCGTTCCGTTAATGATTTGTTCTTGCCGCGTAGCAGGGGTTAAGAGTTCTTGTAAGCTCTTCCCGGCATATTGCGCCGGCGCATTGGGAGGTTCTGGCTGTGGATATTCACCTGTTGTGAGAAATTCAGTCAGCAACGATCTTTGCTCCTGACGCTCAGGGGCAGTTAATTTCTCATATTAGGTTACGTTGATCGTCAACAAACTGTTTAAATGCTGCCTGGTTAGAAAACAAATGGCGATGCTGGTTAAATGACTCATCGCTGTCTTGAAAAAGATCGTCTAGAGCATGGGCCATAGTTATGTCAGCATTCAATAATTAATAGACACATTGATAAATATCTAAGGCATCTTACAAAAAAATTAAAGGAACTATGGGGGGTATAAAGTTGGGCAGTAACGTTATTCACTCCCGTAATTCGCGAGACTCATTGCGCGATGTATGGATGTCGTTTCTAAAGCGGCAAGTGGATGTTGCTCGTTAGACCAGCATGCCTCAAAAAAACGGCCGATGCTATTGATGTTTACCTCATCGAGCCTCGAAGGATTCCAGCGAGGCTGCGTGTCTTTATCGATGATCAACGCACGCACGCCTTCGACGAAATCACCGTCAATAAAACATTCATTCACCATAGCTAATTCCATTCGAAAACAATCGGCCAGATCCATTGCTCTGCCGCGCCGAATTTGCTCCTGCGTAACGCACATCATCGTCGGCGAGCGCTTCGCTAAGGTCATTAATATTTCTTTAGCCCAGTCAATGTATTCCGGCCGGGTTTCCATTTGCAGGCTGGCAATAATCTCGGGTACTGATTCCTTGCTGAAATGCGTATCGATGGCAGTTCGCAGCGTAGCAACGGTGGGGTCGATGGACGAAGATGCATTCACCATCGTTATGGTTTGCATTAAGTTTGCGCGGTGATCGTTGGTCCAAACTAACGCATCGAGTAGGCGATCCAGAAGGTCAATTTTTTCGTGCGGCAAATAGCTATCGGCAAGGCTTGCATGGAGCGCATCGGCGGCATTTATCGGTAAGCCGGTTATGCCTAAATAAAAGCCAACAGAGCCAGGACATCGAGAGAGAAAATAACTGCCGCCGACGTCAGGAAAAAACCCAATCCCCACTTCCGGCATCGCCATTTTTGTACGGTCGGTGACAATTCTTAGCCATGCGCCTTGTGCGATTCCCATTCCACCACCCATAACAATGCCATCTATGAGCGCAATGTATGGTTTTGGATATTGATGGATGTCATAGTCCAGTTTGTATTCGTCGGCAAAATAAGGGATTTGATCGGTTCTGCCTTCTTTGATACTTTGATAAACAGCGCGAATATCGCCCCCTGCACAAAACGATTTGTCGCCGGCGCCTCGTATCATCACGGCGTTTACATTCGGATCATCCGCCCATTGTGATAACTGATCATGGAGTGCGGCAATCATTGTTTCAGATAGTGCATTGAGGACCTGCGGCCGATTGAGTGTGATGTGGCCGATGCGATTGCGAACTTCGAAAAGGATTTCGTCTGTCATTTTTAGATAGAACTTTGCTCTTTGGTTATGCTTGTGGATGGTATGACGACTGACCACTACTGTTCAGCCACGCTGAATTTTGCACATTGTGTGACTGTCATTCTGAGTGCAACGAAGAATCTGCTGTTTACAGCGGTCAAAATTATCACTGTGCATAACGCACGCAAAAAGCAGATTCTTCGTTGCACTCAGAATGACAGTGGAAAAATTGTACCTAGCAAATCCAACGTGACTGACCACTAGTTTCTAGCAAATGCAAATAACACCGCATCCGCTTCAACGATATTTCCTTCTTTAAAGGCGATTCTTTCAATAACACCGTCATGCGGACTATGAATCGTATGTTCCATTTTCATGGCTTCCATAATTAACAGCGGTTCGCCGCGCTTCACCTTATCGCCTGCAGCGACTAGTATTTTCACAATACGTCCGGGCATAAGCGCGGTAAGCCGTCCATCTGGGACTTCATCGGCTTTTTCAAACGCAAATGGATCAATACCGATAAGATCGTATCGGGTATCGGCAAGTAACACTGTGAAATGATCTTGATACCGAACCACACCCACCGTGAAACGCTTATTGTCATAGGCTAATCGCACTTGATCCATCGACCACGCACAGTTGACCGTAACGGCATTGCGGTCAATCTCGAATTGATAACGGCCATCTTTCCCCTGCGCATGAATTTCTACGGACGCAGCTGCTAATGGATCAAAAAAAATGAACGTGCGGCGACCTTCGCCATTTAGCCGCCAGCTTGAATTATCGTGCCAAGGAGAAGTAGGGTCATCGTTAAATCTCAGTTGCAACGCCGCTTGCTTTTCCGCGTCATGTAATGCGCGGCATGCTGCGGCAATCAACGCAACCTGCGGTGCGGCTTTTGGTTTGGCGAATAAATGTTCCCGATGACGTTCAATGAACAGCGTATCGGTTTTCCCTTGAATAAAGGCCGGGTGATGCACCAGCTTCTGCAAGAATGGTGTATTGGTGTTGAGCCCAATAATGGCGGTTTCCGCTAACGCCTGTTGAAGCCGGTGAATGGCGCTTGAGCGATCCTCACCGTAGACAATCAGCTTCGCAATCATTGGATCATAGAAAACGCTGATGCTATCCCCTTCGATAACGCCGGTATCGATGCGCACATATGGATTCAAATTTGGTACGGTAAAACATGACAGCGTGCCGATTCCCGGCAGGAAATTATTGTCCGGATTTTCTGCGCAAAGACGCACTTCAATCGCATGCCCTTGATGAGGGATTTGTGTTTGCGCAAGCGGTAGCGGCTCACCGGCCGCAACGCGAAGCTGCCACTCAACGAGATCTTGCCCTGTCACCATTTCCGTTACCGGGTGTTCCACTTGCAAGCGCGTGTTCATTTCCATGAAAAAGAATTGCCGGTCTTCACCGACAATAAATTCGATAGTGCCCGCACCACGGTAATTGATCGCGCGTGCGGCGGTCACTGCTGCATCCCCCATGCGCTTTCGCATGTCTGCATCTAGGAATGGAGAGGGCGTCTCTTCGAGAATTTTTTGATGACGGCGTTGAATTGAGCATTCGCGTTCATAAAGGTGCACGAAATTGCCGTGGGTGTCGCCGAACACTTGAAACTCGATATGGTGCGGGCCTTGAACAAATCGCTCTAGCAAGACGGCATCGTTACCGAAGGCATTCGTTGATTCTCGTTTTGCAGCTTCTAGTTGTGGGAGAAATTCCGTTGCGTCGTTTACCAGTCGCACTCCTTTGCCGCCACCGCCGGCGATCGCTTTGATGAGCAGCGGATAACCGACTTGGTTTGCTTGGTTGGCGAGAAAGGCAGGATCTTGGTTGTCGCCGTGATAACCAGGCACGACTGGTACACCGGCTTTTTCCATAAGCGCTTTTGCCGCGCTTTTGGAGCCCATGGCATCAATGGCATCTGGTGTCGGACCGATAAACGTGAGACCGCTAGCCTCTACGGCGCGGGCAAAATCGGCGTTTTCAGAGAGAAATCCGTAGCCGGGGTGAATCGCGTTAGCGCCGCTGGCTTTCGCCGCCAGAATAATGTTTTCTGCTCGCAGATAAGAATCAGCAGGGCGCGGGCCGCCGATATGCCATGCTTCATCGGCTAGCTGTACGTGACGCGCATAGCGATCCGCATCGGAATAGACAGCGACGGCAGCAATGCCTAAGCGCTTGCAGGTTTGAATAACGCGGCAGGCGATTTCGCCTCTGTTGGCGATGAGGATTTTGTTAAACATTATTTAGGGTTTTATCCATGTCGGACTACGTTTCTCCAAGAATGCGGCAATGCCTTCTCGCCCTTCCGCCGACACGCGCGCTCGTGCAATGCGCTCCACCGTATCGAGGATAAGCGCGTCATCGATGGTTCGATTCACGACTGCGCCGATCAACTTCTTCGCTTCACGCTGTGCAGCGGGGCTGGCTGCTAGCAGAGAGGTAACGATTTTATCTATCGCTTTATCCAGCGTGATTTCGTCTGGCTCGACTTGATGTATTAAGCCAATATGATGTGCCTCATCAGCATCGAAGCGTTCAGCCGTAAGAAAATAACGCCGCGCCATTCGCTCGCCGATCGCTGCGATTACATAGGGACTAATGACTGCGGGAATTAATCCAAGCCTGGTTTCAGACAATGCAAAGGTCGTGTGAACGCTGGCAATGGCAATATCGCAACAGGCCACCAGGCCAACGCCGCCGCCGTAAGCCGATCCGTGAATTCGCGCGATAGTGGGTTTGGATAAATTATTGAGCGTGCGCATCAGCGTCGCTAATATTGAGGCATCTCGCAGATTTTCTTTTTCTGTATATGTCGCCATGCGGCGCATCCAGTTGAGATCGGCTCCTGCGGAAAATGATTCGCCGTTAGCCGAGAGTACGACCACGCGCACGTTGTTATCCACGTTCAGATCATCGAGCGCGGCGATCATGTCGGTAATTACCGCGTCGTCGAAGGCGTTATGAATATCGGGGCGATTCAACGTAAGAATCGCGACACCGTCAGGGTGTTTGTCGAGGAGGAGGGCGCTCATATAATTTCCTGAAATAAAACACTACATCCGAAAAATACCATATTCACTTTTTTCAACAGGCGCATTCATTGCCGCCGAAATACCCAGCCCCAACACCATGCGCGTGTCGGCAGGATCGATAACGCCGTCGTCCCATAATCTTGCCGTAGCATAGTAAGGATTACCCTGGCTTTCGTATTGTTCACGTATCGGTGTTTTAAACTGCTCCTCTTCCTCTTTGCTCCAGTTTCCGCCTTTTGCTTCTATGCCGTCGCGTCGCACGGTAGCCAGCACAGACGCCGCTTGTTCGCCGCCCATGACCGAGATGCGCGCATTAGGCCACATCCATAACATGCGTGGATTAAATGCGCGCCCACACATACCGTAATTACCAGCGCCGAACGATCCGCCCATGATCACTGTGAACTTCGGGACTCTTGCGCATGACACAGCCATCACCATTTTTGCACCGTCTTTGGCAATTCCGCCGTTCTCATATTTTTTACCAATCATGAAGCCGGTAATGTTTTGCAAGAAGATAAGAGGAATGCCGCGCTGATTGCATATCTCGATAAAGTGCGTGCCTTTTAATGCTGATTCTGAGAAGAGTATGCCGTTGTTTGCAAGGATTCCAACTGGATAGCCATAAATATGCGCGAAGCCGGTAACCAGTGTTGTGCCATAAAGCTGCTTGAATTCATGAAATTCCGAACCATCGACAATGCGAGCAATGACCTCGCGTACGTCGTAAGGTTGGCGAATATCCTTCGGAATAGTCCCGTAAATATCGTCGATGGGATATTGCGGTTCGACGATGGCACGTGGCACAACGGAAAGATTTTTTTTGTGATTGAGATGGCTAACAATTTCACGTGTGATGGAAAGCGCATGCGCGTCGTTCTGCGCAAGATGATCCGTTACTCCCGAAGTGCGGCAGTGGACATCGCCACCACCGAGATCTTCCGCAGTGACTATTTCGCCCGTTGCGGCTTTTACCAACGGCGGGCCACCAAGGAAAATCGTTCCTTGGTTTTTTACGATAACCGATTCGTCGCACATGGCCGGTACGTATGCGCCGCCTGCGGTGCATGAGCCGAGAACCACGGCGATTTGTGGAATATCTTGTGCCGATAAATTTGCCTGATTATAAAAAATGCGGCCGAAGTGTTCTTTGTCCGGGAACACCTCGTCTTGCAACGGGAGGAAGGCACCGCCTGAATCGACCAGATAAATGCATGGCAGATTATTTTGCGCGGCGATTTCTTGCGCACGCAGATGTTTTTTTACTGTTAACGGATAGTAAGTTCCACCCTTAACAGTTGCGTCGTTAGCGACGATCATCACTTCAATGCCATTAACGCGGCCAATGCCAGTGATGATGCCTGCACACGGTGCCTCGTCGTTATGCATGCCGAATGCTGCGAGCTGAGAGAATTCTAGAAATGGGCTACCAGGATCAAGCAAAGCTTTGAGACGATCTCGCGGTAGCAGTTTCCCTCGCGCGACATGTTTTTCACGCGCCTCCTTGCCGCCACCTTCGGCGGTCTTCGCAACGTATTTGCGAAGTTCATCCACCAAACTGCGCATATGCGTCGCATTTGTTTGGAAAGCGGGAGAGGTCGGATCGATTTTTGTGTTGATTATCGGCATGGCTCGCTTATGAGGTGATTGCGCTATGTGATTTACAGTATTTCGACAGCCAGGGCCGTTGCTTCGCCTCCGCCAATGCATAAGGAAGCAATGCCGCGTTTCAATCCTCGATTCTTTAGCGCATGGATCAGCGTAACGAGCAAACGTGCACCAGTCGCGCCGATGGGATGGCCCAATGCACACGCACCACCGTTGACGTTCACCTTGCTGTGATCGAGACCAAGCTCTTTCATAGCGGCCATTGTCACCACCGCAAACGCTTCGTTGATTTCATACAAGTCTACGTCTTGCGAAGTCCAGCCGAGTTTCTTTTGTAATTTATCGATCGCGCCAATCGGGGCAGTCGTGAACCAAGCTGGGTCGTGAGCATTGGTTGCGTGGCCGAGAATACGAGCCAGGGGTTTGATGCCCCGAGCTTGCGCGTCTGATTCACGCATCAATATAAGCGCCGCAGCGCCGTCGGAGATGGATGCCGAACTCGCGGCCGTAACCGTACCATTCGATTTGAATGGCGGTTTGAGCGTAGGGATTTTTTCGATTTTGCATTGGCCGGGTGTTTCGTCGCTATCGATTTGCGTGTCGCCTGCTTTGCCTTTCACCGTAACACCGGCAATTTCATTCTTGAAACTACTATCGGCAACGGCGCGTTGCGCACGTTTTACGGACTCTATAGCAAAGGCATCTTGCATCTCGCGGGTGAAACCATATTTCTCCGCGCATAGTTCCCCGAATACACCCATGGATTTACCGTCGTAAGCGTTTTCGAGACCATCGTAAGCCATGTGATCGAGAACTTGCGTATGACCGTAACGATAACCTTGGCGGGCTTTCGGCAGCATATGCGGCGCATTGGTCATAGATTCCATGCCGCCGGCGATCATGATATTTGCAGAGCCAGCGATGATCTGATCATGCGCGAGCATCACAGCTTTCATGCCTGACCCGCATACTTTGTTGAGGGTGGAGCATGGCAGCGTGTTTGGCAATCCGGCGCCAAGCACCGCTTGGCGAGCGGGCGCTTGACCGAGTGCGGCGGGTAGTACGCAACCTATAATGGCTTCGGAAATATCCTCTCCCTTCAGCGTGGAATCGCTAAGCGCAGCTGCAATGGCGGCGGAAGCAAGCTGCGGCGCGCTGAGGGAAACGAATTGGCCGTTCATGCCGCCGATTGGTGTACGGCGTGCGGCGATGATGACAACGGAGTCTTTAGTCGTCATGGTTTACTCCTTAAAATATTCCGACGCAAGAAAAGCGCTTTGCCCGTAAGCAATATCTGCTTTTGCGAGCACTATCTCTCCATTGTCATTCTTCGGTAATGTGTAAAACATCATTATTCCCTTTTACAGGAGGACATTCCTATCGACGCAAGAACATCACACTCTAAACGCAACCGCCTTTTGCTCCGGCTGCCATGCACTGACCACTCCATTTTGAATATAGATATGGCCATCAATTAAGCCGGTTAGTTCTTCATGTCGATGCGTAACGATAAGCACTGTCATCTGGCCATGTAACGCGCGGATAGCTTCCAGCACCACACGTTGATTGTCATGATCCAGCGCGCTAGTCGCTTCGTCCAATATCAGCAACTGCGGTTGACGCAACAAAGCGCGGGCTAACGCAAGCCGCTGACGTTCACCGCCGGAAAGCCGCACGCCCCGCTCACCCACGCGAGTCTCTAGCATTTGCGGTAGCCGTCGAACGAAATCCGCCGCCGCTGCCTGTTCCAGCGCAGACCACAGATCGTCTTCCGCGACGTTGCCATTACCCCAAGTAAGATTGTCGCGCACGGTGCCGTCGAGTATGGTCGTTTCCTGCGGGATGTAGGCAATGCGCTGACGCCAGCCAGCATGCGCGGTTAACGGCGCCCCGTCTACCAGCATGCGTCCTTCGTCTGGCGGCGTAAGGCCGCTGAGGATATCCAGTAAGGTAGATTTGCCGCTACCGGATGGGCCGACAATTGCCGTGGTCCGATATGCGGGAATCACCACTTCACCGGAACGCAGCATAAAATTGGAACGTGTATGGCGGTAGACAACTTGCTGCAAAACGATGCTTTGTTCAAGGTTTACGGGAGCGAGGTTAGGTGCGTTGACGATATCGCTGTGGGCTTGGCACTCGTCCATTAGCTGGCACCAATTTGCGTAGGCTGGCAGCATATGCCACAGCTGCTGTATGCCGCCATGAACCTGCGACAGTGACGGCAGTAACCGCGAGAAAATAGCCACCATTACCAAAAGATGTACCGTCGGTGTCTTGATTACCATGAGCGATAGATAAGTCAATGCTGCCAGTGCGAGTGCGCCGCCGATGCGATACAAGGTTTGCGCCTTTGAACGCACCTCATGAAACGCCGCCATGCGTTCACGCAAGTCTTCCACTGCGCGTGTAAATTGCCGCACGTTTCCGGCTTCTTCGCCGTGAATCTTCACCAATTTTATTGCCGCCATGAATTCTTGCGCTTGCGCGAATAGCCCATGATTAGCTTGAGTCAGCATGACGCCGTTTTGTTTTGCCACATCTTGCGTGCGGCGTAGCATCCACCACAGCAGGACACCAATCGCCAATGCAAGCACGGTTACCGGCAGCGATAACTGCACGGCGACTACCAGGTAAGCAAACGACAGAATGGATACGGTCGCTAGCTGCAACAGAAAATGCGTTCCCAATCCCACTCGCTGAATATCCATCGTCAGCACACTAAGCAACTCGCTACTATGACGCTGGGATAAAAAATTCCAGCGGGCGCGAGCGATGGCGGCGTAAAGCATTTCGCGAAGATGATCCACAAAGCGATGCTGTAACGAGTGAATTTGTCGGTCGCGCAGTAGGGTTAGCACGGATTGCATCGCTATTAAGATTACATATAGCGCCAGAACGGCCAACAGTTTATTCGATTGCGTGAATCCACCGAGCAGCAGATCGGCGATCTCGCTGCCGATTCCTTTTGTTGTGGGTGTATCGCCCAATATGCCGATAATCGAAAGCATCGGCACCAGCAGCATGAAGCCTGCGCCTTCTGTCAGGGCGGTCGCAAAATTAAGTAATGCGGTGCGTCGTATTGCCGTTAGATCAAAGCGTAGGAAAGTACGGAGATAATGCTTCAGTTCAATGTTGGCGATCATTACCGAGTGCTCATCTCTTCTCTGCTCGTGGTGGAGCAAGCAATCCTCCATGCAAAATCTGCGGCATCGCAGTGGCCCAGCCGGTGTTGCCTTCCAGCAAGCAAGGGCCATCCGGTGTAACGACGAAGTCCCAGGCAATTGCAAAAATATCCGGAAATAGTTGGTGTGCGGATAATGCGGCGGTACGCAATTCTTTCCAGTAGGGCAGGGTGGTGCCTTGAATTTTTTCAGTGACAATCTGATGAGCGGCGAGCGCTTTCAGCGGAAGCTTGTTTTCAGGAATGGATTCGATCACGCCGCTTTCCATGTTAATGGGCAAGATGACATAGGTTTGCTGTTCCGAAATACTTTGCTTCCGAGAGCGTACCGGTATCTCGATGACAGCGCTATAGCATTGTGCATCCGTTTTCTCGGTGATTAGCCGGATGGTGATTGCTTCGTCGCTTTCGGTAAGTGTTGCGAGCGCGGTATGATTTTCCAGGTAGGGCTGGATAAGATAATCGTCTTTCGCTAAGTGCTGACGAAGGAATTTTTCGAGACTTGAAAAAGGGATTGGCTCCCCTTCAAAGGTATGAATCGATGGGCTCGATCCGTTGCTGTTTTTTTCGACGAAGAAAGCATCCTTCGCGCCGTTGCCATGTCGGGGTTTGCAGAAAAGTCGCGGATATCGATCGAGATAGGGAGAGAAATCGATTAGTTGATCAGGTGCTAAAACAGCAAGCGTTTCCACTAAGGGAATTCCTTGCGCCCGCAAGTGTTCACCAAGTTGAAATTTATCCTGCAATAGAACGATGGATTCGGGCCGTTCGCCTAGCGCTTTGCTGCGCCAATGATGGAACGCAGGTAACTCGTGCGTATAAACATAATCCCAAACCTGACGCGGATCGCGATATAGCCGGAATTTGTAAATTGCAGATGCCGGCAAGCATGTCGCGAGAGATAGCCGCAGCACGCGCCAGGTTTGCCGGGAAATTGAAATGCCCTCGCGTGATCGCACATCCACGCCAAAATAACGGACGCCGCGCCACGTACTAAGCCAAGCCCCGCATAAGGTCCAGCGGCTATAGAGCCATGCTTCAATAATCCATCGTAACGGACTAGGCAAATGCGGCTGTCCTTGCCGCCATAAATTTTGATGAATACGTACCGACCGTGGTTGGCCCGGCAAGAGATAGCGCCAATGCACTAAACCATGCG
The DNA here is from genome assembly GCA_040388195.1 of Pseudomonadota bacterium. Classification (GTDB taxonomy): domain Bacteria; phylum Pseudomonadota; class Gammaproteobacteria; order Burkholderiales; family DATLHW01; genus DATLHW01. The sequence goes on along the minus strand of JAZKCF010000071.1, from coordinate 2,912 downwards.
GAAAAGGGCGCAGGATAAACTTCGCAAACCACGCAACGCGTTTCATGTGGACCGGTTACGCGGGGCAATTATCTCGATAATGAATTAGCTGGGAGCATTATAGCTGCCAGCTTCTATGTAAGAAGCATAGGTCTTGCCTTCAGTCTCTTCACTTAAATTAATCAATTGTACGGTGGGCTTGCTGTATGGCAATCGCTTGGTTTTCTTTTCCGTGTATTGCTCGGTAGGTTGGCTAGAAAATTCGTTCTCGGAAGACATATTTTCTCCTGGGCAGCAGATTTATTTCCAGCGAAGAGCAAACGTTAGAAATGTTGTCACATGAAATTGCTGAGCGATAAGCAGCGCTTGCATCTTCCCGCTTCTTAAATAACTTTGCAAGTTGAATTGCCAGGAGACCAGACTATGCGATGCATTTATGTTGGGTGAGTGCATACCGACTGTGGTTGGTCTGGCAAGAGATAGCGCCAATGCACGAAACCATGCGAAAAATGGCGCAGGATAAACTTTGCAACCCGCGCAACCGCCTCGTCCCAAATGAAATGCAACACAGGGTACAAACCCAATGCTGGCATGGAGGAGTTTAAAATTCCGTGCGAGGAAAAAAAGTGGAAGCATTTAAGTGGGCGGGAAACATCTGATAAAGGAAGACAGGTTTTACATTGAGAAACGATTGGCAGCAGAGGCTTCACCTTCCCAAATCGCCCGAGAACTTGGGGTGCATCGAAGCACGATAGCGAGGGAGATCAAACGAAATACAGCGCTGGATTTTAATGCGTTGTATTGTTATACAGTCGCGCAAAAGACGGCTGACGCCCGGCGCTCCCAGGCCTCGGCCGACAAGAAGTTTGCTCAACTCACCGATGAGGCAACCGGTTATATCCATAAGCGTCTTCAAGTGCATACGTCACCGGATGTCATCGCTGGGGAGATGCGCCTTAAATTGGGCATCCGGGTAAGCAAGAACACGATCTGTCGTTATATTGAACGGGATAAAGAAAAAGGCGGCGTCCTCTATCAGTTGCTTCCGCATCGTGGGAAACCTTACCAGCGGCATAAAAATGGGGATGTTAAGGTCAGCATCATCGGCCGTATTGGCATAGAGAAATGCCCAGCAATTGCTGACCGGAAACAGGAGCCAGGCCATTTTGAAGCGGATACGATTTTTGGCCTGCAGCAGAAATCCTTTCTGCTGACACTGGTTGATAAAGCTACTAAATCCACGATCATTAGAAAGCTGCCTGACAAACGCGCGGAAACGGTTGCGGCGGCCTTTCAAGATATCGTGAACAACACCCTCTACGAATTCAAAACGATTACATCGGACAACGGTACACAGTTCGCTTTACATGATGAAATTGCAAAAGTGACAAGCGCGGATTTTTACTTCGCCCGTCCTTATCATTCCTGGGAACGAGGACTCAATGAACACACCAATGGCTTAATCAGGCGCTTTTATCCAAAGGGTACGGACTTTAACCAGGTCAACGATGATGATATTGCTCAACTCGAACACATTCTCAACACAAGAGGCCGCGCATCTCTCGGTTATAAATCACCTAATGATGTATTCCTTGAGCATCTCTTAGTGGTTTAGAATGAAAACGGATCTGCGTTGCATTTAGTTTGATGGGAGAAGACATGAGTTCAAAAAACACAAGTGCCCAAAGCATGGTGGGAACCTCGATTGCCGCAACGGGGATGGCAATTGGAGTAGTCGCTGAGGAATTTCCATTAGAAGGCGTTATAAACGGCGCGCCCGCACCGACGCGATCCGAGTGTCAGGCATTAGACAATGGCATTTGGGTGGAGGTGGATGGAAAGGGCGATTGCCTGTGTTACTGGTCTGCCGGGCTGACTAACGACACGCCGTCTGCTGTATTTTACATACACGGAGACCGCATATGGGCGGGGAAAACTTGTTCGTATAGTGACAACAATCGCACCGCGCAAAAAGAGAATGCTATTAGCACCGCGGAGTCGATTGGAATGGCTTACGTAAAAATAGGTCGTCCAGGCTTGTACGGTTCCTCAGGAGCACATTCTGAGCGTAGGCAAATGCGGGAAATGAGGCTAATCGAAGGAGCTGTCCGTGAGATTATCAAACGCTTTGGCATCAAGCATTACGGTTTCACAGGACAGTCTGGCGGCGGTAGCGTAGTAGCCTACCTCTTTATGCAATTCCCCGATGCAAAATGCGTGACTTTTACATCATCGGCCCTTTCTCTGGAGGGGCTGAAAAAAGCCGGCCAAACAAATGGCTATGATTACGGCGCATTGGGCATCTATGATCCGATCAAGTATCTGCCAGAGATATCTCCTGTCCCGGATCGCCGCATATTTGTGATTGGTGATGAGCAGGATGAATACGCGCTTTTTTCTAACCAAATTGAATACTATGAGGCTGCTAAGGCTGCAGGACATGATGTGATTCTTATCCCAGCGGAAGGCGACGGACATCACAAACTAGACGCCACCGGTCAACATGTAACTGCTTGGTGTTTGACTTCCTTGTCGGCCGAACACATTAAGAAAAAAATCGCCGACAAGGAAGTCAAATACTGAAATACTAAAAAGGCTTCAGAACTGCGGGAATACCGGATAAGCGGTATCTGCCGCCAGATTTGCTTCTAACTTGCCAAGTTATAAATGTCCTAAAGAGATTTCCTTAAGCATCTCTTAGTTGCTTAATAATACAATTCGGTCTGTGTTGCATTTGGGCTGGTAAAGGGCCAACGCGTTTCATGTGGACCGGTTACGCAGGGCAATTATCTCGATAATGAATTAGCTGGGAGCCCAGGTGCCAGCTTCCATGTAAGTAATATTGGTCTTGCCTTCAGTCTCTTCACTTAAACTAATCAAGGCTCTTTATGTGTTTCAGCGGCTTACGTCACCAATACATGGACAAGGGACGC
>JAZKCF010000070.1:0-16833 GCA_040388195.1 Pseudomonadota bacterium | reverse complement strand
CATCTGCTATTGGACGCACAGAAAAAAACTTTAGTTCGTTTTGCAGAGATTAGTAGTTAACATGTGCTGCATAATCGCGTTCGTCGCAGATTATATGCCCCCAAAGCGCTGCTGCCACATTCCTCGCTCGCCGTTGCATTCTCTGACTGCGGACAAGCGTTCTGTTTTTGGCAAAACTTTGGGGAGCGCAATTTTAATAGCGTTCCATCGTGCTGAATAATTCGCGTCTTCAGCGATAATGTGGAGACGCAATACGTGTGATCGGAATGAATAACTTAAGCGTCGACATGAAAAGGATGTTTAGCACATACGTGCCGCACAGCTTCACGGAAAGCATCTGCTTGAACAATGAGAAACTGACTTTTCCGTGTTAGTAGGTTAACGGTAAAGAAGTACGTGCCAGCGCGGACACGATTGCGACGATAGTTTGGTATATTGAAAGAGTTGAAAATTTTGACATTCGGCGGAAGGCACTTTGCTTTTCCGCGCGTATTCAATTTCTTGATGAGTAGAATAATTTTTCATCCTCCCATAATCAATTCAATGTTGCGTTTTCACGCAGCCCCCAACCACAGCCGTCACTCACCGCCTGATGCAAAAACAATTGCCGTCGGCCCTGTGCCTTTTTGATTTGTAACTAACCGGAATTAGTTCGGCTCCTGGCGGTCGAATTAAATACCTTGAATTCGACTACCCTTGAACTTCCTACCTGATGGATTGCTGAATAGTATATTGATGCCAGCCACAACCCCTGTGCCCCATTGGTCCGTGCGGAAATTCTTGATGTGGCTCGTCCTGGCCTGCTTGCTGCCGGGTGTTATCGGCGCCGGTCTCCTTTTCGCTTACGAGTATCAGGAAGACCACTCACAACTGGCAAATAACACACTACAGACGACCCGCGCCTTGGTTCAGGCGGTGGACAGTCATTTGCTTAGTGCCAAGGCTATAGCGCAAGTGCTTTCCACCGCCGATTCCCTCGCCAAACAGGATCTCGCCCGATTTCACGAACATGCGCGGAAAGCGGCGGCACTCATGGCGGTGGGCGTCAATGTTGTGCTGATGGACGAAGCCGGGCGACAGACCCTCAATACCTTGGTGCAATTCGGTCAACCATTGCCCACTCAAGCTGCTCCAGAACTGGTGCATGGTGTCTTTTCGGCAGGAAAGTTAACTGTCTCGGATATCTTTATAGGCCCCGTGCTCAAGCGGCCGACCATTAGCGTGGACGTGCCAGTCATACTCGACGGCAAAATCACTTATGCTCTCGCCGTCCACATGTTACCGGAGCATTTCAATGCCATTCTGAAAGCACAAAATCTGCCGCCCAGCTGGGTGGCCACAGTTTTCGATAGCACTGGCACAATTATTGGACGCACACACTCTGCTGAGACGTTCGTGGGCCAAAAGATTGGTGCGGAGTTACTTAAGTCGATGAGAACATCTCCCGAAGGTTCGATTGACGCGACGACGGTAGATGGGATTCCAGTCTTATTGTTTTATAGCCGTTCTCCAGCCACGAAATTGGGAGCAGCCGTGTTAAAGAGTCAAAAGTAGACAGCAAAGCGCCTTCATTATGGCGGTAACCGTTAATTCAAAAGCGCAGTTAACGAAACTCTTACCCACCAACCGCGCTCAATAAAAACGTAAACTACATCGACCCACTACTGAGAATAAATAATGAATCTCGATCCCCGCCGATCCACCCCGAGTTCACTTATCTTTATTACCGTTATCACGATCTCAGGTTTTGCTAACCTTGCCCTACATCCCGCTTACGCACAAACCAAAGAAGCTGCTCCCAATACCCTCAACAACTGCTCCTTCGACGGTATGCCCGCGAAAATCGCCGCACCAACCGATGCTTCAACAGGAAATCTAAAAATTTTCTGGAACCCAAAAACTAAAATGCTGACGCGGATGAAGTTCCCTGAGTGCAAACGTGAGCTACTCGGTGTACGAACTGAGTTCGACGACAGAAAAGAGATCGAGGAGCAAGACGGCAGTAAGTTGGCTTACACGTTTACGCCGGATGAAGCATCGCCAAACGGCACGCTATTCGGCGTGTGCTACAACCGTACTATTTCTGTTCCTCGCTATCGCTGTTTAGGAAAGGAGAATGGTGAGGAATATGTCGACGAGCGTAAATGGTGCTGGTATTCGCCGCAGGGCGAATTGCGTGAATTGAAGTCGAAGTATTTCCGTGATGAGGCTTATTCTTCTCCGCAAGAGGTTGTGTTGGCATCTGACGGCGAATGGATAGGTTGGCTTGAGGGCGCGGCATTGGATACTCGATTTCCAAAATGCAACGAGTTGGGCCGCAAGATGTACTTAACGGTACAACTAAAATTACTGCAACCGCGTACCGGCCAACAGAAAGCTGTTGCACTACCTGCTGCGCTGGCAACCGTGGTCGGGGAGGGCAGTGGTCGTTTGCGTATTCTTTCCATCGATGGCGCGGCAAAAGAGATCACACTGGTATTTAGCAAGTTTGCGGAGAGCGATCAGATTTATGCGATGAGTTTTGAAGGTAAGGTGATTCGAGGGCCGGACGCCACAGGAGTTAACACGACTTATGGTTCACTTAAGCATTTCAAAAGTGGCTGGATAGGACGTGGCACGCCGGCCTCCTCGAAATTTAAATCGAACGCTAAGGGAGGCGTCGCCGCATGGCACTTTACTGCGGGTAAGGGAAAATACGAAGCGGGTACATTTGAGAGGTTAGAGTGCGGTAGCGTGTTTGGCGTATTCGCTTCGCCAACCGGAGAGTATGTCGCAATACAAATGAAATTCTCTGGAAGATGCTTAAACCCGACGTATAGAAAAGGCATTACTCATATTATTAGAGTTGCCGATAACAAGAAGATATTGGATCTTGACAGTAATCAAGAAACAGGGCCTGGCGTTACATTCTTTAATAATTACATCATGCATGAATCAAAACTGATCGATCTGGCAGCCATTAAGTAATCTAAATGCGTATCGAGTGCGAAAAGCCCATGGGCTTTGTTGAATTATTCTATTGATCTTTTGAAAAATGGTTAACAAAAACGAAGTGCAAAAATATGTCATTGTGAGGAAGCACGACGCCCAATTGAAAGAAAATATAGAACAAGGAGTCCGAGTATGGCGATAGGCGAAAAACCACAAAGCAATTTTGTGGACTGGCTTTGTGATCAATATGAAGAACCGTCAGAAGATTCTTTAGACGTTAAGAGAATCGAACTGGTTAATCGTGTAGAAAAATGGTTCGGCACTTTCCCTTCAGATCAATCTCTGGGAGCAATGAAAGAGGCCATCACAGCAGTGGAAAAAATTCGAGAGAAAAAAGAGAATAAAGAAATTGTTATTAACGCGTTTGACGTTGCTGCAGACCGTTATCCAAACGCAGAAGGGGGAAACGATGCTCTTTATAAAAAGAGAGAAGGTTTGCTTGATGATTTATTGGAAGAATTTGAACTACAGCATCTACAGCAGCCTGAGAGATCAGTCGCGGAATGTATTAGTTCGGCTTTCGACATTGCATTAAAAAAGCGAACGAGAAGCGTCGGTTCTCCCGACTCGGAATTCCGTGATGCCATGGTTCAATACTGCAAAATGTTCGAACATCAGAAGACGGTAGACGATTCTGAAGTGACCGATAAAAATGCCCGTGAGCCGGGGGGGGGCGTACTTCGACGTTCTATCGTTATATGGAATTGACTCACTTGATCTTGCGCGACCCGTATCCGATATACGTGATTTTGTGAACGGCCTTGTTAATGAGGTCGCGGGATCGTTAAACGATCATCAAAAAGAAGCGATTTCCAACCAGTTGGCTAGGCGAAGTGAGTCGCGGCAAGAAGCAAGCCTGATTAGAAAAGCATTCTTTACGACATTAACTATTCGAAACGAAGCCGCTGGAAATACACCTGCAGAGGCAATTACCATTCCCAAGAATGTAGGGAGATCATTTCTCAAAAAATTTTTGCAGGAATTGAATGCAAATAGGAAATCTGGCGAGCAAGTCGAACTAAGCAATGCGCTGCTTGAGAAAACGTTTTGGGTCGTGAGGACCGAACAAATGGTCGCCAAAGGGGAAAATCAAATGAATATTCCAGGAGAGCAAGCATTTGTGCGAACGTTTCTAGATGCATATAAGAAGGAAAAGAACCGAGCAGATTCGTTGAATAAGTTAACTCAGGACGAAGCGAGGGAAGAGTTTCCTTCATCGAAAGAAAATTCTGCACAAGATGCGGTAGTCTCTTCAGCAAAAAGGGATAACCGAAAAGTAAAGGTTTTTGCTGGCAGTTTCGTGAATACTGATAATTCTTTAAGTCCCATTACTCCCGTCGAAGCAAGCATAAAAAGTGAGGAGCTAAAACCCCTTAAAACGCTCCCGCAAGATTTTCAAGGTAAGGTTTTTGATGTTACGAAAACTGGACTTATTGTTGGGCGATACGGCAGTGATTCGCGGGACAAGTGGGAAATTCCAGCGAGTGAGAAAACTTGTGCGCTTTTCGGGGAAATGGAGGGTGATAAAAAAATTACCGTTCAAAATGATGGGAAGGGATATACGGCGGAAAACTATAACATTCAGCCCGGTCATGTTCTTAACAGAACCTCACAGTCTTCCGGTTCAAGTCATAAAAGAAAGTAGATAGTAGTTGGGCTGCTCAGGTAAACAGGCACTTCAAGCAAATCTCTTTTTTGAGGTAAATCTAATTCTGCTCTGATCACTGTAACCGTTAACTCATCGGCGTTATATTCTGCGCTATAAATTCTTGTCAGAATCACTCCATCGTTACAAATGGTGTGCGGTCGAAAGGGTCCTAAAAGCTGCGAATCGGGTTGAATTCTCCCTCGACGCTTGCACCGCGCATAATATGAAATTCGAATGCACCGAAGCGCGCCTCGCCACGCCTTCGCTCTATGATATTTGGGAAAGTACTTCCTACGTCCAATGCTTTTGCAAACTGGCTGCGTGCGCGGAAGATCTGGATATTCATGTGCGATGAATCGAGGCCGAGCATGCGCGATAATTTTTCTAGATCGATCCATCCTTGACTTGCCGAATCGATTCGTCTGTTGGCGTCGTCGAGGCGTTTTCTTGCTAGGGTCAACAAAAAATAGTGATGGGTTCGTTCCTCTAGGTCGATGGTTTTTCCAGCGCTAACTATTTTTAGAGATACATGTTCTTCGTTCAGGCTAACCTGAAAATGGAAAGCGATCCTTTCCGGATTGAAGTGGCTGCTATGCTCAAATCCAATTGTCTGTTCCAGTTCTTGAGGGCAAACGAATTGCCACGAATGCTGCCCTACGCATACGGTATCCATGTTTTTGAGTAAGACGGTTTTCTGGTTATTTTCTAAAATCCACTGACCGGTTTCGCCGAGATGGATTGCCGCTTCCGGAAGGGCATCATCAGGTAGCAAGGTGTACTCTTTCAGCTCTATTATCGGGTCGTTCCGTTGCGTGGGCACGAGCGCGGCGCAAGGGGGCGCCAAGTCTTCCACTACCCAAGTTGAATTTTCGGCAATGCTGAACTGGATTTTGCTTTTTAAACGCAGCACTACTCTTTTGCTGTTAGAGAGCTTAGTGCCGTCGAGAAATGTTCCATTGCGGCTGTGATCGAGAATCTCCCATTCTGTGCCATCCCAACGTATCGAAGCATGGATTTGCGACACATGCCTGTTTTCTAAAAATGTATCAGAACTTTTAGAATCGCGGCCAAAAGTATGGCAGGTGCGTAAAATAATTTTTTGATTCGATACATTGTTTTTGAGTATCGCCATGTGCGTTAGTCTCCACCTTCGCAGTATCGTTGAATTATTCGAACGTGATACCAAATCCTCGCATCTCGGTCAGATGCTACACGGTTTTCATAGGGATCGGCATACCAAATTGGGTCATTCTGTCGAGCGCAGCTATCCTGGCTTCGAATTTCTGCTGTAGTTATCAAGGCTGGCTGCGCGATTTCAGCATATTACAGAAATGCGTTGCCGACCGAAAAATCCAATTATTCAATAACGCCTTACGAGAGGTGTAATGATCGGTAATGGTTTTAATTCGCCGACCGCCTGATAGTGGACAAAGGAGCCCGCAAAAACGCGGACTACTCGGCCCAGCTTTCATAGATCCCTACAAGGCATTTTATAGGCCGCTTTCCTACGTTCAATTCAGAAAGGCAAGCATCATGAGCACAGACATGTTTATCAAAATTGGCAACATCGAAGGCGAGGCTATTGACTCAGTACATAAAAAAGAGATCGATATATTAGGGTGGAGTTGGGGAATGAGTAATTCTGGTTCGGCGCACTCCGGAAGCGGCGCGGGCGCAGGCAAAGCAAGTGTTCAGGATCTGACTTTCACCAAATTTTTAGACAAGTCCACCCCTAATTTGATGATGGCATGTGTTAAGGGTACCCATTTCCCAGAAGCCGACCTAACTATCCGCAAAGCGGGGGAAACCCCATTGGAATACGTCAAAATCAAGCTGACGGAAGTGCTAGTCACCGCAGTCAGCGCAGGGGGAGGGAACGGGCAGACACGCTTAACCGAAACAATTACTTTGAATTTCGCCAAATTTGAATTGGCATATCAGGCGCAAAACGATAAGGGCGGCAAAGAGGGCGGAGAAATCTTCGCAAAATACAGCATCTCTGAAAACAAAGCCTTTTAATCGGCAGACAAGGAGAAGTTCATGCTTATATTTTATATGAATCGAGGCAAAACGGGCTCGAACACGGTGGATTGGAGGAGGTACGACGCCCTTCTTTTTGCAGAATCCAACGAGGATATGTCAAAGTACTTCACGGTAAGTAAATCTAGTGGTACTCCGCCGCTTACTATCTATGAAAAAACGAGTGAGAGCCTCCACAGTGCACGCGTCGACGCCTCTAGTAGCAGTAGCGCTAGTACCCATAAGATGTCCCTTCGAAATGTGACCGAAGCAACGGATATCGACACAACCGCACAGTCAACCCGTCCTCTGTTTAAGTTTCAACTCACCGGCTTACCAAGTGTTAATGTCGTCTTCGTGCATCTAAAATCTGGAAATAAAAAAATTGCGGATGAGGAGATCGTCGGGGCTGTGAATGAAATGAACAAAATTCAGAATGAGGGAAAGCCAACTCTTTGGGTTGGTGATTTCAATAGAGCGGAGGCAAAGGACTTGACGCTAATATATAACGGCGGCGGTCAAGCTAATTGGTATCTTGATAGAGTATATGTTTCAAATTGGGACAAAAAAAACAAGTGTGACGTCAAGTGTGTCAGCAGGAACATCTTCGACCATCATCATGAAGGTCTTGAGATTGACGTTGAATATAAATACTGATCAGACGCAAATGCTTTCATTGATTGGTTTACATTGAGATGCTCGGCGCCAATGAACACGAAAGCCAGTTCGTTTTGGGCATTTGCTACAACAACACATCGTAAGCGTTAAGCCAACAACGTCGCTAACTTGGCGCTTACGTTTGTCGATAAGCGATAACTAAGCGGCAAAATTGTCAATACTCTGTTTCATTATCGCTTACTGATCGCCTTAACTTTAAACGTTGCCAAAAAGCAGATTCTTCGCTGCGCTCAGAATGACAATCACACAGTGTGCCTAATAAATCCAGCGTGACTGACCAGTAATATTGGATGATGCTGATTGTTGCGGTACTTACGACCGGGAAGGCGTGGTACGGCAAATGCCGATAGGTCGATAACGCCGATTACCCTATTAGACGCGTTTGGCTTTCACTACGCTTCTTGACTGGTGCAGACTCGAATTTCAATTTTCCATGTTCATCTGCAGCCAACTTCATCTTTTGGTTCGGCTGAAGATCGGAGGGACAATCGACTCCATTGATACAAATGTATTTTTCTTTGCATCGATTCGTATCTTTGTGGATGACAGCGCTATTGTTATCCACGCTTTCCACGATAAACGTTTTACTTTTTAAGTCTTGCCGCTGTTGATCGGTAAGTTCATTGAAATGAATAATTTTCGGTTCAATTTCTTCTTTACTTCGCTTGAAAAGCCTTTTTCGGGAACTGAGGTCAGGGCTTTTTTCTTCAGGCGCCTTCCGCTTACCACCTCCTGAGGTTGCTTCGACGGCTTTACGCTGTCCTCGTCCCCATCGCGGTTTAATGTGTCTGGCTAACCTATCTCCTAGCTTGCCGATCAACATTCCCGCTGCGCCCACAACGCTTGTTACCGCGATAGATGCGGCTAAACTTGCGCCCACCCCTGGCGCTAGCGCTCCTAATGCCGTTAAACCGATGGCGCCTCCTGTGATGGCGCCTCCTGTCATGATGACCGCAGTGCCCAACAGAGCAGCTCCGCCCGCTTTCAACACAGTCGTTACGCCACGAGCTGCTTGCCTTGCTAATTCGGTAAAGAACGCTTTTGGTCCATGCTTCATAGAAGCGAAGATTCTGGTAACAGGGTAAGGGAGTTTTCCTAACAAATAGGCGCCGGCACCTGTGTACGCCATTATCGTTCCAACAGTGAGTGCAATTGCGGCTCCCCCAAGAACCGCTGGGCCCGCTGGTGACGCCAAGATAGCTATGCTAACGGCTGCCATGAGCACACCGCCCCAAAAGCTCCATTTGCCGGTCCCCGAGACAATCTTCCCGGCTTTTTTAAGTGTTTGCAGTGCGCTCATAAGTTGTTTTTTTGTTCTTTAGTGACTCTACGCTTTTTTAGAAAAATGACACAAGTACAAACTAAAGCAAATCTTATGCCGCAGCGCAAAGGCCTGCTAAAAAAATTATATTTCCTTGAAATATATTAATTTTTTATCTCGATATAGTGGAGGGCATTAGATGAGATTGCAGAAATGCTAAAAGGTAGGCGCGGGACATTGCATATCTGACGGGCGGACTATGGCGACCGTTCGCCGCTTACGCTTTCTTATCGTATTAGATGCTTTCGTTAAAAGGTCCCACTTCGAGCCGTCGTATTCCTCTTCCATAGTCATTTCGTTTTTCCCCTTCCTCTACTTTTTCCCCCCTGTGATGTGGAGGCTTGTGCGGTTGCTGATTGTTGCTGCCCCAGTTTTTTTAGCCCAGCGACATTGAGTATGTAGGAACGATCGTTATGACGACTTTGTCGAAGTACGAAAAGTTCCGTGTTAATAAAATTCACTAGTCGTTGATTGCGCTGATCAGCACCTTCTCCTATTTCTATTCGATGGCTTTTCATGGTTTGGATCGCTTGTTTTCTATGTTCTGGAGTGACCACTACATTCTGGCCTGCTAAGGAGGCAATCGTTTCGTCTAATTTTCCTTCGATGTAATTCATCGCACGTTCATGTGCTGTTCGTATAGCTTTGATTGGTTGTGGATCAAATTTCACCGCTTTCAATCCTGCAAAGTCGGGCGTATATAACTGCGTCATATCCGATGTGGCGATTCCTTTAAAAAGTCCGTGCTTAATGAAATCCACTAGTGGCTGATTGGCAATTTTTGCTTCACTCCCCACATGAATTGCGTGTTCCTCAATAATTCGGATAGCGTCCCGTCTGAAGGATGGCGAAGGTGCCACAGGTAATGACTGAAGGGTCTCATCCAATTCACGTTTGATATGATTTACCGCTATCTCGTACTGTTCGCGATATGCCATGATTGAGCCGATCTCTGCCGGTAATCGATCCCCAGTAGTTATATTGTTGGTTTTGCCCCAATCATAGACTTCTTCAATATTTTTTTTGCCCCATTGATTCTTTAGATCAGCTACCTCATCCGCTTGAAGGAGAATGGGCGCTCGCCTGTCGCATACCGTCAGATCAAGTGCAACATGCAGAGGCTTACCCCATTTGGCTATTCGATATCTTCCACCGCCGAGCGCCATGTCTGGATTATAAATTCCCGGAATTGCTTCTTTGATTTGAAGCTGCGATGCTGCCGCGGTTTGAGGCTGCACCTTAGCGACAATATTTGCTGGCTGATGAGTGTCACCAATTGCTGCTGATACGAGTTTGACTCGTCTGTTAAAAATTGATTTAACTAGATTGACTAGGTTCCGTTCAGAATATTCCACAGCCCTTTTATTGGAATGGCCGGGCGGAAAACTCGCACCGACTACTGATACCTCCAAAGTGGCGGGAGGCATCTGGTCAAAAAATTCTTCAAAAACGACTTTTCGCAGGGAGGCAACAGATGAGCACTCATCGAGATGGATGACTGCGGATACGTCCGCTACCGGGTGATAGATACTAATAGCTAGGCAATCGTGTACACCGTGTGTTCCAACGGCAACGGATTTACCTTTAAAAAAAACAACCTCGCCTTGCTCACCTCTGTAGGCGGAAGTATCAATAGGTACTTCACCACTCGTTGTATAAAATATCTCCGTTGCTTGTTGCGTGTACTTCCGTAATTTCTCCCTCTCCACTTCTACCGCTGAGCTGTCTCCTTGCTGTTGCTTTTTTACCGATATGACATCCACCATTGCCTTACATAATTCCGTCAAGGCACTTTGCAATCCAGAAGCGCTGCCACCACGAACATACTGATGCTTTTCGTAAAGGGAGACGGATTTTTCTAAAGCGAGGACGCCTTCTTCCGGATTTTTCATCAAGCAACATATGCGGCCGAAAATCTGTAAGTGCTCAGCGTGTGCAACCTCATTAGGATCATTTTTTCCAGCTTCACAGGCAACACGAAAAGCCTCATGCGCTTCTTTCAGTGCTTCGTCAGATTTTGTTTCGTTCCATTTTTGATAAGCACTTGTTGCTGCTTGAGCATAGGGATGTGCTACCTGTTGTATACCTGAAGGCGTTATTTCCATGCGCTCCGGGAAGCCGCGGTCAAGCTTGCGTACCATGGAAATTATTTCGTGCACATAATTCGTGGTTACCAATTCTTCGCCTACCAACAGAGAAGCTACCTTGCCTTCTGTCTTATCGAGGGGAATGGCCCTACCGTTATGTATTCGATGTTTTGTATAGGGTGACATCAAGTCGCCGGAGATCTTCACGAACTGCCGATTGCCAGCGTCATCTTTCCCAGCCTCAAAAAAAGCGGATTTTATTTGGTAGGCATCTCCTTTTGGGGCAATGTCTTTCTTCTCCGGGTCATAAGTTGTCGGTATTGACGGATTGTCGATGGCGAACGCCTTGCCGGAATAGGGGGCGGAAAGATCATCATGCGATATTAGACGCCAAGCGTCACGTCGACCGCATTCTATGTCTAAGGCTCGCAGTTGAGCTTCTGTTATCTCATCATTAACTACGGCGGTTGTAACGCTGTCCGTTCGTTCCCCTGTGTTTTCCGGATGTTTCTCAAATACGCCTTTAGCCTTTATGAGCGCTCTATTTATACGCGGTATATCGTTAATCGGACCGCGTTGTTCGGGTAGCGTCATCAGCTTTCTGTTTATATGCGTTGTCCAGTTCAAGCAGTTTTCAAGATGAAATTTAATCTCTTCGAGGTGCTTTATATTTTTGGCTAGTTTATCCAATGGCAGTTTGTCGCAGTCGAAGAAGGTCTCGTTAATTACTTCGTTGTAATTGTTCCGTTGCATCTTCGCTTGAGCATTGACTAGCATCACAGCGTTCATCGCATGCGGCGAAAGATCTTTTTCTACTAGCATCGCCGCTTCACTTTCTCTGACGTTCTCAGCGGACATTGGAAAAAAATCGCAAGAGTCCAGATTCCAGCGGGTATATACTCTTTCTACATACGCATTTAACCCAGCACTTATATCATTGCCGTCCTTGATTTCTCCCCACACGCCGTTATTTATATCGAAAAAGAAGGTGCCTTCTGGGAGATTCACTAGTCCGACATAATGAACAATCGGTTCATCGGTTTTTGCGCCAGTATTCCCATCCTTTAAAGTTCCACTAAGTGCGATGACCATTCCGGTCCCTAAAGCGGGTGAATTTGCGGCTAATAAATCTGAGAGCTGTGTAGGCGTGGTTCGATCTGAATGAATGCTTTTGAAAGCCGGTTCAAGGCCAATGGAAAACTTTCCCCCTGCCGCGTCAGTAAATTCTTCTCCCCAACTACTCATCGTCTGCGATGCAAGTGTAAGGGCGCTTTGGATTTTTTCGTGAGGAGATGCCCCTTTGGAAGTGTCCTCCCTTATCTCATCCCATTCTTGATCATAGCTTTTGTGCTGTTTACCTTTCGTTGCAGCATAATCTAGCTCATCGTATTTGTAGTACCCGCCAGCTAACAGGGTGGCAACCCATTTGAACGTGGAGCGCAAACAAATTCCAAGATGTTCGCTTGCTGTTTTAATGTCATTGTCGAGAATGTATTGTCGATTCTCTTTCGCTAGTTCACTTTGATTGACATATACGAACGGCATTGAGTCTAAACTCATTTTTTCTCCCCTCGATGGTGAGCTGAAAATCATCTAGTACGGCGCATCTGAAAAATATAATAATTGCCTGAAATCCACATCAATCGAGACTAACCAACCACGTTTAAACGAAATAAAAATATGGTACATGAAAACCGTAAACATACGCTGCGCTATCGTGTATTACTTGATGGGTGTTTCGGAGAGGTGAAAAGAATGGGTAGATCTCTATGTTCGATCTCCTTCCGCAACAAGCGCCAAGTTTTGATGGATTGCTTTAACGGGTAATCATCACCCTCGAAAATATGGCGGAAAGAAGACTTTAGCGTATATCAGGCGCGACAATTAATATCGTATCTATGATTCATTTCCTCCAGTAATTGCTCCTCGCGGAAAATAATTCGGTAAGGCGATGCCGGCAGGTAAATCAGAGCAACCTTGAGGGGCCGCGAAGTCTTGTTTGATCGGTAACACGCCGGCCCACACTGGCCAGGCACAGTCGGCCAAATCGTCTTTCGGCGGGCCGCTGCTGATTTTTGCAACTGCTTCCTCAATCGGCATTGCCAGCAATGTCGTGGCATTAAGTTCGTTTTCAGTAGGTTGACGTATCTCGTCCCAGCGGCCAGGTGCCAACCGTTCCATGAATGCGCGCAGCAACTCAATTTTTTGCGCTGGCACTTCTATCGAGGAAAATTGGCCGTAAATTACTACCGAGCGGTAATTCATACTGTGGTTAAAAGCTGACCGTGCGAAGACGAGGCCATCAAGTAAGGTGACAGTGACTACTGCCGACGCGCCATTGATTAAGGCTTGGAGTAGACGACTGCCAAAGCTGCCGTGAATGTAGAGTGTGTTGCCGTGTCGCCAATGAGCGGTTGGAATACAGTGTGGCTGTCCTTCAACAGTAAAAGCGACATGACACACATAGGCGGCATCTAGTACGCTGTAGACGGTATTAGTGTCGTAACTAGCCAAATTTGCTAAACGCCGTACACGCGTCAGCGGCGTGACTGGGTAACAATCGGAATTGATGATTTGAGAAGTCATAATGACGAAATCCTTTGTAACAAAAATTAGTGGTCAGTCATGCTGATTTTGTTAAGAAAGGGTAAGTTGTTCTAGGCAAAATTTCTCCATTGTCATTCTTCGTTGCACTCACAATGACAATAGGAAAATTGTGCTTAACGAATTTATCTGGACTGACTGCTAGGATCGCTGCTGGAATTTTCCTTTCGGTGTTGCTAAGAATAAGTGAACAATGGCGCCTTTAGTAGACCCAGCGTAACGAGAATATTTGGAGCCACCAGTGGATTACACATTTTTAATTTCAAATTTTTTGATGGAGCATGCCGATGCTCCTTGGGGGCGCCAGCGCTTGTTGTACGAATGCCTGCGTTCGGCGATTCTTGTAGGTACATTGAAAGAGGGGACGCGATTGCTTTCCTCACGGGAGTTGTCTCGTGAGCTTGGTATTGCGCGTAATTCAGTTATCTACGCATATGAACAGTTGGTTGCGGAAGGGTTTGTGCAATCCAGTCACAGAGGAACCTTCGTTGCCAGCGTGCTAACCAAGTCTCGCATCGATTTACATAAAAAGATCAAAAATCACTGTTTGTCAAAACGAACGCAAGGCTTTGGTGTTGCATGTGAGGGGGGAGATATTCAGTCCGCATTTGTCGTAGGCGTTCCTTGCTTGGAGGCATTTCCGATTGGGCAGTGGCGACGCTTGCTAGACCAGGAATGGCGGAAACTGTCCTCTCAACAGCTTAGCTATCGTGATGCAATCGGAGAGCTTGATTTGCGTGTCGCAATCGCTAATTATTTGCGTGCATCAAGAGGATTGCGCTGCGACGCAGACCAAGTGTTTATTACTGATGGAACGCAAAGCAGCTTGGATTTATGCGCGCGTCTATTTGCTGATGTTGGCGATATCGTATGGATCGAAAATCCAGGCTATGTTGGCGCACGAACTGCATTTTCGGTGGCGGGTTTGCGGTTAATTCCAATTGATGTGGACGATGATGGTATGTGCCCTAAAGCTGAAGATTGGCGCCGTCATCCTCCTAAGCTGATCTATTTGACTCCCTCGCATCAGTATCCGCTGGGCAGCGTACTGAGTCTGGAGCGGCGCCTATCGATCATCGAGCACGCAAATGCAATCGGTGCTTTGATCATTGAAGATGATTACGATAGCGAATTTCGCCGTGACGGTCCGCCATTACCTGCAATGCAGGGGCTATCGCAAGACTCGCCTGTGATCTATCTTGGCACCTTTAGTAAGAGCATGTTTCCTGCATTGAGACTTGGTTTCATGGTGGTACCTGCAGCCCTTGCTCCTCTTGTTAACAAAGCCCTCACCACTTTGGTCAATCATGGGCGACCTGCGGAGCAATTAGCATTAGCGAAATTTATCGAAAATGGTTTATACACATCACATTTACGGCGAATGCGTCGACTTTACGCTGAGCGTCGCGACGCACTTCAGGCGGCACTTGTCCGACATTTAGGAACCGCGATATCAATATATGGTGGATCATCTGGGATTCACCTTTCCATCGAGCTTGCAGATGGCGGATCAGATGTTTTGATTAGCCAGGCCGTTCTGCGTCAGGGAATCATTGCCAGGCCGTTGAGTGAACATGTGCTTGCACACGCGCGCCGACGAAATTGGAGCGGTTTTTTGTTGGGATTCGCGAGTGTCGCAGCAAGTGATGTGGACGAGGCCGTTAGAAAATTGGCAGGTGCAATCCGGAAGCATAGGTAACATTAATATGGCATTGTGATGTGAACTCTCACTTTGGTATTCGCAGGTGCGAATGCCGTGTTTGCCGACATACTAACGACCTAGAGGTCGCGTTGAAGTACGCAGAGCATTTAATTGATCGGGTAAAGATCTTATTTTAAAAGTCTGCGCAGGCTCCCCAGCTTTTCTTCCTTTATTAAAATCAGCCATCTTACAAGCTCTATCAAATAAATCTCCCTTCAGGCTTGTCGTTGCTAGCGCTTCCGTGCGCGTTAAAGCAATAAATTTATTTTCTGTTTCCGAACGACATAGCAAAACTTTTTTATCAGTCTGATAAAAAGGTTCCAAAGTAACTGGTTCTGAAGAATTATGCATTGTAGGCAATTCATCACTGCCAAATAAACGCTTAACTTCTTCTTTTACCACAGGCAACTCCAAAAGATCGATTAATATTCGGCGTTCAGCCAGTATTTCCTGTGTTCTTGCTTTCTGTTTATTTACAGAATTTGCTTCTTCACGAGGCCCCTCGCTGGGAATGATTTCCGAAACCCCGCTGCTTTGTATTAATGCTGGCGAGTAAATGCAACTTTGTAGACGACTAAACTCGCGTTCGATATTTTCTTCAGAAGCACCGATAAATTGTTTCTTACGTTCTTTCAACTCTTGTTTCCATTCCAACATAGCAATGTTGGGGCGGATGCTAGAGTTTTGTTCATCGCGAAGATCAATTACTTGACTTTTAATAGTCGATAATATTTCTTTTTCTGGAGGACTCTGAGTCAATTCTTGGATCATCTTTTGCACTACTACTTCATGGCGAGTAAGGGCGCTCCTTAAACCATTTAGCATTTGAATGTCGCTCTCTTTTATACCTCCTGCTAAGCCATTTAATCGTTCCGACTGGTCATTTAAAATTTCTGCATTGTTTTTTAAAACCCGATTTACAAAATCACGATTCTCCGTACGCTCCAAGTCTTTCAACCATTGAATTTTGGTTGTTATCTCCTTAGTTCTAATAATTGATGTATCGGCTACGTATTTTCTTAAATGCTTACGAGCCTCTTGTGACAATGCCTCTGCGTTATTCTCGTCTGACAAAGATACGTATTTTTCCGCGATTTCCCGTTGCCTATTTTCGATGAATTTTCTCAAATAATATGTTTCTTCGCGCCCTTTAATAAGATTCGAAGGTAAATTATCAATGTCTGACAATAGCCCACTTAATAATTCATTTTCGGATTTGAGTTGAATGAGTAACTTTCGTGGTTCATCAGCTTCACATAATTTTCTGACATCACTTTCAATACCGCCTATCAACTCTCCCTCTATTGTCGCTATACAATCCCGCATTGATTCCAAACTGCTCGACATTTTTGCGTCTGCATGTTCCTGAACATCATCGATTGTATCTTTCACCTCAGTAAGTAGAGTGTGATTTTCTAGGCTGGTCACATCGGTAAGGCCATTCAACTCATCGAGTTGTCGTTGCAATGTTTTTGCTATTCGCTGCAATTGATATCGTGCGGTATCTTCTTCAAGTTTTGTAAGCAGAGGTTCGAATTGTTTATCAACATCTGTGGTGATTTGCGAAACGCATTGATTGATATCTGTCAGCTCCCATTCTTTTATTGGGCCGATAATCATCCCTTTTTGCTTATCCATTTTTTGCTGATATTTTTCAAGCTCGGCTGTTACAGCAGCGTGATCTTTATTAAATAGAGTGCTTTTAATTTCTCTCAACCTATCCTTTTTAGTATGGCGGGCGCGAAATCTAAGTGCAACATTTTTTCAAGGAAAATGTTGCATG
>JAZKCF010000069.1:0-11625 GCA_040388195.1 Pseudomonadota bacterium | reverse complement strand
TATCTTTATGGGCGCATTTTGTCTTGAATTTGAGGTGCTTGTCTAATGCTTTTTTTGTCTCAAAACAACGACAAATGGCGTTGCCGCAATCCGTATTGGCGACGTGGTGTAAGCTCACACGTCACGCCTCAGCAACTACTCCGAATCTCTGGTTTGGGTTAGAACGCCTGATTGGTATAGAGAAATTCCGAACGCTTAACCGAGCGCAAAAAAGGAGTCGCCGTAGCCCGACATGGCTGCAACCATCTAAAGCCGAATTTAGGCTTTCCTGACGTCAATGCGAGCTTCACCTTACCGCCTTAGGTGAATGGTTACGGAGGACACACCTCTTTTATGTCTCTATCCCCGCACCAGCAGTTTTCTGCACCATCCGAATAATGACAAATTCCGCAGGACGTACCGGCGCCAACCCGATATCGATGTAAAGCTCGCCCAGCACTATGTTTGCAGGGGAATTGTTGGAGACATCGCAGATAACGAAAAACGCTTCACGGGGCGTGCTGCCGAATAATCCGCCTTGTTGCCATAACGTAGTGAGGAATGCCGAAATGTCGCGAACTACCGATGTCCATAATTGCTGATCGTTGGGCTCGAATACGACCCATTGCAGGCTTTGTTTCAAGCTTTGCTCAACATAGATGAATAGACGTCGGATACTGATATAGGTCCATTCCGAGCCGATAGCAAGCGTGCGCGCGCCCCACATTACATTGCCGTAATTCGGAAGGCTGCGTATTGCATTAATGCCTTGGGGATTGAGTTGATCTTGATCCGAGTTGGTCAATGTTGTTTCCACGGCGACGACGCTTGCCAACGCGCCGTCATTTACGCCTGCCGGCGATTTGAAAACGCCGACGTTAACATCGGTATATGCGTATCGGCCCAATGCAGCGCCCGAAGGCGGGATTGGGACATTGGTGTTGGAGATGGGATTGAAGATCCAAACCCATGGATAGTAGATCGCGCCATAACTAGAATCCAGCGCTTGCATGCCACCGCTATTGGTGCTGGACTTAAACGACAGAATATCCTGCACCGACAAGCCAAACGGCGGATCGATTACATAAAACAAACTGGTCAGTTGTTGGCAAAACGATAGTCCGGCATTAATCAATGTGCTTTGTTGCGCGTAATTGAAATTTCCCACTGCATCGGTGGTAAGAACGATATCCGGCACCGCAAGCAGGCTTAGCCCTTGTATCGTAGACAACGTTTCAAGCGCCGTGACAAATTGATATGAGGGCTGAGTTCCGTTGATGAACGGTAGTGGTTGTTGGTTGTTTGGCGGACGTTTGCCGGTCACTGCGGCATCGCTTATAGGAATGCGGATAAACGGAGAATGGTTGTTGATCGTGGTCGCTAATTGACTGGGCTGGCCGGCCCCACTAGTTAAGCTGGATGCGGTAAAGCCGTTGAACACTTCCAGCGGATAATAATCTTTGTCGCCGATGCGCTGTTTGCTCAGATTATTTTGAACGATGAATTCTTGCAGTAGACGATTGGGGGAGGGCGCATTGACGGTAGCGGCCTCCGCTAAAATGGTGACGGTAAATACTGGTGACGTTAACGTATTGTCGGCATTGTTGCCGTTGGAGATCATCAGGCTTAGCGCGTTGCCCCATAATCCGGGCGTGACGGTATTCAGCGTGAGACCATCGATCGTGACATTGGCTACTGTGCCGGCATTGTCTTTTACACGAACGACATAGCAAGTAGTGCCACCTTCAGCAAAGAATTCGTATACCGCCCACGACGCCATGCCATGCCAGATCAATCCGCCGAACTGGCGCTGGTACGCATTCCAACTTGTGACTAATGTGGGTTGCTCATAGGGGCCGAACTCCGTCACGCCGACAAAAGCCGCAACCGACGTAGATGCGCCTTGGATGCTGGAGGGACCAGCGATCTCTTGGACATAAATACCGGGGTGAGTGTAAGTTGCCAAGGATATATCTCCGTTAGTCATACCGTGGGGGCATTGCTCCCTGCGTTGCTAATTCATACCAAAGAATTCGCGCATCAAGAAATTTTCTAAGTCCGCGTTGTCTTCCATACGCGCCGACAACACGATAACACGCCCCAGCCGACGCGACTCCCAATTAAAGTTACCCTGATAATCCTTTCGGATTCGTTCGATCATTTTTTGAACAATAGCCAGATCGACATCGCCATGTAGTCCAGCATCCACATCGATAGTCTCATGCCAATTGTTACGCGCATCTTTTGTCCAACCGCGAAATGAGAATTGGGCGGTACGCGTTCCTTTTCTAAGGATTTGGAACACACCGTTAGTTCCATCCCGTTCGCGGGACATCGTTTGTAAATTACGGTTAATGTTAGCCGTGGAAATTTCATCCGCTGTACGTTCCTGGCTACTCATTTGCGCGTCTGCGTTTTCCCGCGCAGCGCCATCCTCAGCGGCGCGGCGCTTGGCGTTGATCATGCCCATGAAATCCATTTGTGGCGCTGATGGTTGCGGTGCAGATTGAACCGGCGGCTGCTTCTGTGTTGAAAATTTTTGCGATGGTTTCAATACAGCAATGGGCGAGCCGTGCCGGCGAGTAGGAGCAGGTTTGTGAATGTGCGCCGGTGGAGATTTGGGAGGTAAGGCCGGCGACTCCGGTGTGGCGTGTAAAAGACGTACGGCGAGCGGTCCGTTAGATTTTTGCTGAGGAGTACCATCAACATCAATGTGGTTTGGCGCCGAAACGAACAGTAATAATCCATGCAACAACAGCGATAGAAAAATCCCAATCGTAATGTTTCGACCACCATGTTTTCGAAGGCTTATGTCGTAACCGACAAATTGTGAAAGATGTAGCTCTGCCATGGATCTGATTAACTGCGTTGTTGAGTTACGTTTGTAGGAATCATTTTTCTTGCGGCTGGACGTGAACTTTGTCGACGATGAAAATTACGGATTGAACATCAAGCCCCATTTTTTATAGGTGCATTTGCAGTATTAATAGATTTTGACTCTTTAGCTTTAAGAGTTATCCATAATGGAAGACCGTCGGCTGCCATGAATGCAATACCGATAATCTCATCATGGATGTTAGAAGCAAAACGCGCAATTAACGCACTGATGAAAAATGTAACAGCAAATATCGAGGCGAAAACTAGAGAGGTCCCTGCCATGGGAAAAACTGCGGAAATTTCTTCTGGCTCATTTATTTACAACGCCGATTTTTTATTGTTCAACCGTAATTGCGGATGCCACAGCTGGACCGCTACATATCTTGCGATGTTCACCGCCTGGACGGTTAGCCTTATTGCTAGAGTGACAGACCCAGGTTTAGGAAGTGGACATGATACTTAATTTACTGTGTGATAACACCATCTAAAGATATCCGCTCAGTGGCCGCGATTAAAGGAAAAAGCGCCCCTCCTCGGCACTCATTGGCTTACCGGCTGGCGATCGGGCGCAACGGTGGAAGTTCATGTCAATATTAAGTTCACAGCGGCCGGGTATGCAGATTATTTAGACATCTTCACTAGACCCAGGTAGGATTAGCTCCGCCGCGGTAATCATCGCTAGTTGATGTAAGTTCAAAATCATAGCGAAGATTTTATAGACGGTTACATGACAAGTGAGCGAGACAAATACAAGATTTGGATCGGTTGTTTTTTGAAATAAGAAAAACCCGATAATGGCATCCGTTGATTGACGCATTTCGTATATCGGCGGAGCAAACAATCATTCCTCGTCATGCAAGGGAGGGAGGCAAATGAAGCTCAGAGCTAGTATCTTTGTTGCTTTGCTATTTGCGGTATTTGGAGCAAATGCTCAATCTACAACCTCGTTGACAGTCGCCGCTTTTCCGGCGGTCGACAAGATTATTCAATCCGCTATTCCGGCCTGGAAAAAACAACACCCCGATGTCGATATTAAAGTGGTGAGTCGCGAGTACGCTGACCACCACAACTCGATTACGCTTGCGCTCGCTACCAACTCCAATGTCCCCGATATCATGGTGATAGAGGTTGGATTTGTTGCTCGCTTCGCGGAAGGCGGCGGTCTCGATGATTTATCCAAGCCCCCTTACAGTGCCGGGCAATACCTCAATAAATTTGTTCCTTATAGTGTTGGACAAGCCATGTCCACTGCCGGTGCAATCGCAGTTATGCCGGCTGACATTGGGCCTGGTACTCTTTTTTATCGCAAGGATATCCTTCAAAAAGCTGGCGTCAGCGAAGCTGATCTAACGAAATCGTGGGAATCATACATTGCTGCAGGTTCGAAGATAAAGACCGCCACGGGTTCCTATTTGCTAGCGCATGCTCGCGATCTTAAAGACATTGCCATACGGGCCAATATCAAAGAAGGCGAGGGCATTTACTTTGATAAAAGTAATAAAGTCTTGGTTGAAGGCCCCCGCTTTGTCCGGGCATTTGAACTCGCAAAGGCCGCACGTCAAGCGAAGCTGGATGCAAAAATAGGTGCTTGGTCGAACGAATGGTCAGAAGGTTTCAAGCGTGGAACTGTTGCTACTCAGATGATGGGGGCGTGGCTCGGCGGACATTTGGCCAATTGGCTAGCGCCGAATACGAAAGGGCTATGGCGCGCTGCCGCTCTTCCCGAGGCTACCTTTGCGTCGTGGGGCGGCTCATTCTATGCAATTCCTAAAAATGGCAAGAACAAGGAGCTGGCTTGGGATTTCGTCAAACTAATGACACTCAACAAAGAAATTCAGTTAGCCGCGTTTAAGAGCCAAGATGCATTCCCGGCGCTGCTGGAAGCGCAGAACGATCCTTTTTTTGATCAGCCGATTGAATTTCTTGGCGGTCAAGCACCACGTCCCTTGTGGCGTGACGCGGCAAACCATATACGATCAATCGACGCTAATAAATATGACTCCGTAGCGGGCGAAATAATCAACTCCGAGCTCGATAAGGTACTTGATCAAGGTAAAGATATTAAAGCCGCTTTGGCTGACGCCAAGGCATTAATTGAGCGTCGGGCGCGACGCTAGAGCGGATTGCGCCTTAATGTACGGTATCGTTGCCCCCAAATGCGGATGCCCGCTAGGCGTCGCGACGCAGCTAATGGTTATTCCCTTAGCAAGGAGCGCAACGACGCGGGAGCCGCATTTGGGGGCAACCCAGCGATACCGTACATTAAGGCGCAATCCGCTCTAGATCTAGTAGCACAGCCTCTGGAATAACTAAGTAAGAGTGCGAAATTGGTGCATTCCCTTTGTTTTGCTATGTAGTGTGGAGATTTCTTGGCGACCCCGACCTTACCGACACACGGCGAATCTAGCGTTTCCGCCACCCAGACAATAGGCCCACAAAAAAAGCCGCGCTTCCTGGCGCGGCGCTGGTGGCCCTATTTATTTCTTAGCCCATTCATTATCCTATTCGCTATTTTCGGGCTGTTTCCGCTTTTATTCTCGTTCTATCTAAGCTTTCAAAGTTGGGAGCCGACAAGCGGTCTCGCCAGCATGAAGTTTGTTGGCATCGACAACTTCCGCTTCGTCCTTACTGACCCATGGTATTGGACGTCATTGTGGAATACCTTTTATTTGGCAGTTATCTCAGGCGTTCCACAGCACGTGATCGCTATTCCGCTGGCATACTTTATTCACACCTCATTTACCCGTTGGCGCAACGGCATCGTGGGATTGTATTTCCTTCCTTACATTACCTCGACCGTTGCTATTGTCTTGATGTTTAGCACGCTGTTTTCCACGGATTTTGGATTTATCAATGTCGTTCTAAACGGTTTAGCCACGCTTTCCGGCGTTGGTATTTTTTTCCCCGATGAAAAAATCGATTGGCTCAACCGTGCTGAATACATTAAGCCAGCGGTTGCGTTGGTGGTCTTCTGGCGTTACGTCGGTTTTAACACGGTTCTCTATCTTGCGGCTTTGCAGGCTATTCCTAAAAGTCTTTATGAGGCGGCTATGATTGACGGGGCAACGAAGTGGCAGCAGTTTCGTTACATCACGTTACCGCTATTACGCCCGATGATGTTGCTCGCAATAACGCTGTCAATAATCGGCGGCATGCAGCTGTTCGAGGAGCCGTTTATTCTTACTGGTGGCCGAGGCGGTACCGACCAAGCCGCGATGACTACTGCGGTTTACATGTATCGCACAGCCTTCGAGTTTAATGATATCGGTACGGCTAGTGCCATTTCCTGGCTGTTGTTTATTATTATTGGAGCCCTGATTCTGCTCTCCCGAAAATTTTTTCCTCGCGCCGGTACTAGCGATGCGTCAATAACAACGGCGTGACGATGCGTAAATTCTCTTCCAACCAATTCGGCGCTTACTTAATCATAGGCGTTGGCGCACTCATCATGCTGGCGCCGTTCTATTTCATGTTCGTATTCGCAACACATACGAGATCTGAAATATTTCAATTGCCGCCGCCGATTTGGTTTGGAAATGACTTTCTCGACAACCTGCATCTATTGCTGGAGCGTGCCCCGTTCTGGCGCAATCTTCTGGTTAGTTTTTATGTCGCGGTGATGGGCACAATCCTGACACTTTTGTTTAGCTCTTTAGGTGGCTACGCGTTTGCCATGTACGAATTTAAAGGCAAGGATGCGCTATTCGCCCTCGTTATTGGCACCATGGTGGTGCCCCCCTTCCTCGGTATGATTCCAACGTTCATGATTATTAGCGCACTGGAATGGTTCGATCAGCCACGAGCGCTCTATATTCCCGGCGCAGCGAGCGGATTCGGTATTTTTCTGATGCGGCAGTACATTGCTTCGTCGATATCTCGAGAACTGCTCGATGCCGCACGTATCGATGGATGCAGCGAATTTCGTATTTACTGGAGCATTGTGTTGCCGCTGATTGGCCCAGCCCTCGGCACACTTGGCTTAGTGGCCTTCGTGGGCTCTTGGAACCAACTTATCGGTCCGCTCATCGTGATGCATTCAATGGAAATGTTCACGGCGCCGCTTGCATTACGTGCTATCCAAAGTCCGGTTGATACTGAATGGGGTGCAGTCATGGCCGGCACAGCGTTAAGTGTTGCGCCATTGTTGGTGATGTTTGCCTTTGCATCGAGAAGATTGATTGATGGACTTACCGCGGGAGCCGTAAAACAATAGATCTCTTTTGAAACCTACTCGGGTCGCTCGCCACGGTTTGGGAGGAGATGTAACAAGTCTGGTCCGAATAAGGGCTGAATAGATAATTGCACTCAAGGGATGAAAGACGATTCATGACGGATATACAGTTTCGTAAAGACTTCATTTGGGGCGTGGCTACTAGCGCTTATCAAATTGAAGGAGCCGTATCTGCTGACGAGCGAGGATTATCGATCTGGGATACCTTTTGTCGCGTTCCCGGCGCGATCGCTGACGGGTCTAACGGCGACGTGGCATGTGATCACTATCATCGTTTCGAGGAAGATCTCGATCTCGTCGCACAGCTGGGCGTACCAGCCTATCGATTTTCTATCGCATGGCCACGGATACAGCCGAATGGAAAAGGCCCATACAATGCCAAGGGATTTGATTTCTACGATCGGCTCATAGACAGTTTGCTAAAGCGGAATATCACGCCGTTTCTGACTCTTTATCATTGGGATCTTCCTCAAACCTTGCAGGACCTAGGAGGTTGGGTTAACCGCGATGTCGCCTATTACTTCGCAGATTACGCCGCCGCGATCGCGCAACGCTTTGGCGATCGCGTGTCATTTATCGCAACCCATAACGAACCTTGGATCGTGGCCACGCTTGGTTATGATAGGGGCATTTTCGCGCCTGGTTTCAAAGATCGAAAACAAGCGGCTCACGCATCCCATCATTTGTTATTAAGTCATGGTCTGGCGGTCCACGCGATGCGTGCATCTGCGAATAATCTCCAGTGCGGGATTGTGCTTAATCAAGCCCCTGTTCATCCGCGTACGAACAGTGCGGAGGATCTAGGGTCGATGAAATACGAAGACGATACATTTGTGCGCTGGTACATGGACCCTTTATTTAAAGGCGAATATCCAGCTGAAACTCTTCATCACTTAGGCGATGATGCGCCCTTGGTTATGCCGGGCGACTTCGACACGATAACCACTCCGCTTGATTTCCTGGGGATCAACTATTACTCGAGAATAGTTGCCGGCAATGGCGAACCGCCGGAGCAGAAAATGGGAGCGCTTGGATATACCGATATGGGTTGGGAAGTTTACCCAGAGGGTCTTACTGAATTGGCCCTGCGCCTGAAGCGAGACTACAGCAATCTACCACCGCTTTTCATCACCGAGAACGGTGCCGCTTTCCCTGATGTCGTTGATGGTGATCACGTACACGACATCAAACGTACGGAATATCTGCAACTGCACATCCGCGCGGTAGCTGATGCGATTGCGGCTGGGGTCGATATTCGCGGCTATTTCGTTTGGAGCTTTCTCGACAACTTTGAATGGGCATTTGGCTATACCAAGCGTTTCGGTATTGTCCACGTTGATTACAGCACGCAGAAACGCCTTCTCAAAGACAGTGCGAAGTGGTATCGCGACTTTATTGCTTCACAGCGAGGCTGATAAGCCTATTCGAAAAACAGTCAATTTATTAGGAGCATTTTATCAAGGAGGTGCGTCGACAATTAGGTTCATAAACATAAATAACTATATAAAAGTAGTCGTATTGCGGAAGAGATATTGACGTCGTTCATGTGAAAATTTAGTGACGGGCAATAAGGGAACTGCAGGATTTTTCCCTTATCTACATTCGACTTAAATTTATAAGGGATATATCAACATGTTTACGAAGAAAGTCCTTTGCGCTTCCATTCTTGCAGCCTTAGTCGGCCCCGCAACTGCGGCGAAACTGGGGGACCTTAATCTAGACGGCTTCGTCCAATTCGAAGCTTGGGGCACTAACAATCAAGGCTCGTCTAAACAAAAAAGATATGACTCCTTTACTCAGCACAACATCTCGTTTAGTAGCTCTCGTAAATTAGACGGTGATTTAACATTTATTTGGAAGCTCTCAGAACGTCCACGAAACGGTAACTTTGGCGGAACTGGTGCCTTAGGTGTACGGGAGGCGTGGGCTGGACTTGAAACTAATTATGGCACGGTAAAGGTAGGTCGATTTCTGACTAAATCATGGGAAGTATTGGATTGGCCGTACGGCAGTCCTTCTTATCAGTCCGAGCCATTTGCCGAAACAGGCGCTGCAAATTGGGTGACAACTCGAGCAATCCGATATAGTTCACCTATTATGAAGGGATTTAACTTCGAGACTACTTACGACGTCGGTCAGCAAAGTGTAAATGCGCATGCTCGCAATGGCGAGCTGTGGTTGCATTACGGGATTGGAGCATTAGCGTTAGACGCCATCTATCAGAAGACGTGGGAGACAGCGACCTGGGTAGGGGTTGGTATTTTCGGTTACGACGATGGAATACCTTCACCGGTAGCTGGTACCTGGCAAAGCATGACTTTCCTTGGCGGACGCTACACCTTTGGCAATGGCATCGAGGCCATACTTGGTTATAAACAAAATAAATGGCACAACGATGCGGGTGTATCGGGATTATCCGACTCCTGGCGAGGTTTGAAGGCCGCAACTGCCGGCGATGATGTCAAGGCAGGAGATCTATTGCTCGGTGCAAACTATCCCTTCGGAAAATGGACCGTCGGCGTGGGAGCGCAATTGTGGCTCGGTGGCAAAGACAGCGTTAATGGCGATCTTCATGACAAGGCAAAAACCTACAGCGTGAAGCTGCAACGAGAAGTTGCTCGTGACACCTGGTTATATGCATTTGTTCGTTATATGAAGCTTGACGGTGACTTCAATCCAATCCAAACCGCAGGCGTGTGGCAAGTTAACGGGATTGATGCGGCGTTCACCAAGAATGCCACCCGGATTGGCGTTGGCGGGCAAATGATGTTTTAAGGAGTGCAAGTTCTTTTAGCACGATGCATACATAATGCATCGTGCCTCCTTTAGCCAATAAAGCGTTTTCACGATTGTAAAAGCTCAGGTCCGTTTTGCCGGTGTGAGAACCGTATTTACAAGCAGCGATGCGGTGAAAAAGGAGATTTTTTACATGTCCCAGTGCCTCACGCTTGGCGTGTTGACTCCCTCTTTTGGGGGTGAATATCTAATCAATGTGATGGCGCAAGTTTATCGTAGCGCCGAGGCACACGGCGTGCGCGTCATAGCGATTCGGACTGGTGGCACCGGGCAGTTCGATATTCCATTGGCAACGGCACTTGTCGATGGTTGGATCACGATAGTCAATTCCATCTCTCCCGAATATTTCGCAACGTTACTGGCCACAGGAAAACCTATCGTGTCCATCGCACACGATTTCGGGAATCCGCTTGTTGCTTCAGTGGAGAGCGACAATGTGAGCAGCGTAGCGTATGCAGTCAACGAGTTGATTCGAGCCGGACATCGTCACATCGCTTATATAGGTCATCTTAAAGAGTATGACATCGCTCGCCGGTTGGAAGGTTATCGGCAAGCGCTTACCGAACAAGGAATTCCTTACCGTCCCGAATATGTTTTCGATACAGGGGAACACAGCCAAGTCACCGGCATCGAGGTAGCTCGAAAAATCTTGACGGAAAAACTTCCGGTGACGGCAGTTTTCGCAGGCACGGATCATAACGCGTTGGGGGCAATCATCTGCTTCCAGGAAGCGGGCGTGCGAGTTCCCGAGGACATCGCTGTTGTAGGCTATGACAATACTTTTCGGGCGCGTAATTCCGATCCACCGCTGGCTAGTATTGATCAGAATTTCGAGCAATTGGCCGATCGCGCGGTCGTCGTTGTGTTGGAGCAGATTCACAGCAAGCAACGTCGTGGTGGCAAAGAACTGGTAATGAATACTTTCATTCGCCGTCATTCTTGTGGGCTGGCTTCCGCTATGTCCGTGGGGGAAAACCCGAGTGAACCGAGCGACAAGGCGGCGGACGGCGACGCGGTTGCGCTCGGTGTTAATTGTGATATCAGCGCGGATGTGGTGAATGCAAGCTTTAGCCAAATGCAACCTTTAATGAAGTTGCTGGCACGTCATGTCGATTGGGCAAGTATTGCGAAATGGAAAGATCCAATCGCGGAGCCGGATTCGTTGATGATATGTCACATTGATGATCATACGGACGGTAATACGGATGATCGGGAGATTCATTGCGATCTTGCACACTTCCCGCCTCTTGACGCAATGGGCAAGGCAGGAGATTTTGATGCGCGACACTTCATTTTTCTGCTTCCGGTCGTAACGGAAAAAATGCGCCACGCAGTGATTACCGTATCAGGCTTGGTAGGAAGCCGTGTTGACCGCCGGCCGGAAGGCGTAATGAATTATCTCAATTACTTCGAACTGCTCGTGCCGGCTTTCCTGCGCTCAGCTCATGACGAAGAGATTGCCGCGTATCAAGCTGGGCTAGAAGAACTCGTCAGACAGCGAACAGCGGAATTGATGGAAGCCAAAGAAAGGGCGGAAGCAGCGAACAAAGCAAAGAGTTCATTTTTAGCGAGCATGAGCCATGAATTGCGGACGCCGCTGAACGGTATTTTAGGCTACGCGCAAATCCTGAAACGCGATAAAAGCATGGGTGATCGGCAACGCAATGGGCTGAACACGATCGAACGCAGTGGCGAACATCTGCTAACGCTGATCAACGATATTCTGGATCTCGCGAAGATCG
>JAZKCF010000068.1:0-19343 GCA_040388195.1 Pseudomonadota bacterium | reverse complement strand
ATCTTGCAAGATCGCGCACAAAATCACAGTGAAATTGATGAAGAACCTTTTTTTTTATGGTTTCGAGTTCTTCATGTAATCGTTCTGCTCTTTTTTTCTTTCTTGAAAATATACCTTTCTGCTGTCCAGATAACATTGATATCCATATAGGACTTGAATATTCGGAACGATAAGCTTGCTGACTCATAATAGTGTGTGCGGCTATATTTCCACATGTTACGGCCGTGCCATCGGGAAATTCTGCTTGAGCATTATTATTGAGATATCGATATTCTTCTTTTTGAAGTGGGATTACTTCACGAACATAACCTAGGGCCTGTTCGCATTCTACCTTAGCTGTATCTTTAGAATAATAATAAGCTCTGACATCAGCTTCAGAAGGAACATCTGGTGAATAAATATGTACTCGATCAGAGCCGTGAACGGTACGAATATTGCCGCCTTGCACTAAGAGTTTACATCCATCTTTCGGATAAATTTCTCGTAACTCTAGTACTTCATCCTGATAATCTGGGAAACTTATTTCCTTTATTTCTGTTAATGATTTCAACCAGGATGGGGGTAACTTACCTGTATTGTTAAGAGATCTAGGTAACACCAGATGCTGAACTCGTTCGGCAAAATGTGTGATGACTTCTGAAGGAAGTAAAGCCAGCTCTTCTGACTTACAACCGTTAAACGTTAAAGTTAAAGACGAGTCATTTTTAGAAGACCAAGATAAAATTGCGTCTCGGATCCGCCGTCTTTCTTTTTTACGACTTTTATTCCCTACAAGCGCGCTATCGTGACAATAGGCATGAAAGGCATCATCTAATATTTTCTGATTTGAGAGTTTGGTTGAATCTCCTGACATCATCTAACTATCCCATTGGCATGGTTAAAAAATTCTTTTCAGATGTGCGATGATGAGCTGAGTTTATTGTTACAAGAAATGGAATGCTATGCAAATTTAACGAAAATCGTTAATGCTCTACGACGATGTAGCGATATCACGATTTGGTTTACGTAAGAAGCCATCGTTGCCTGGAATCCAGCGAAAACTGACTCGCATGGACGTCCAAAGGAATATTCG
Organism: Pseudomonadota bacterium; assembly: GCA_040388195.1. Lineage (GTDB taxonomy): Bacteria > Pseudomonadota > Gammaproteobacteria > Burkholderiales > DATLHW01 > DATLHW01. The sequence continues at coordinate 18,271 of JAZKCF010000068.1, read as the reverse complement.
AATCTGGTAATTGAAACGGTAGTATTTATCCGCGAAGTATTTCGTTTGCCGTTACAGCAAACGGAAGGTTTCATAAAGTCGATTGCTCACGCCATGACGACATTACGCTGAAAGTCCGTGCGTTACCTCAACAGAAAACGGGAACCAGGATTGGTGCGTCCGCAATCAATACCTGACATCACGTGAGTACGTGCATAAAATTCTGCAAAGAGCACTCATGCTAATACGTCGATTATGGATGTTGGCACCGACTGAATTTTGACCTAGTACGCCAATATAAATTGGAACCAAAACCTTTAATGTCTCTTGCATTTCCGAAAGCCGTAATTCGATGTTCAAGGTCTTGAAGGTCCGCAATGGGCACAATCCTGAAGCAATAGAAAATGGAAAGCTGCCGTTCGCTGCAAACATTCGGGCTTGTGACCGCAAACTAGCACATTGCGGACTTAGTTGACGCTAATCTCGAGCGTCGCCTTTGGCCGAATTGTCGTCAGTCGCTCCTAAAGCGTAATGCCCGCTCAGTCTCAAACAGCTCATCAAGCAAATCTATCTCACCGGCAGAAACTGACCGAATTGCCGTGTCCACTTACGCAGAGATCTTGCCAATCGATTATTTCCACCCGAAAAACAATCGGGAATGCAGCGCATTTTTCCTACTTTCGCTCACTCCCCAATGGCTTCCCCTCAGCATTGATGAAATACTTGAAACGCTTTTCGAGCATTCGGTCGGCACTCCTTCGCGGAGATCCTGAGCCTCTCAGGCGTAGTCAGTCGATACCTGCCCTTCTCTCGCCCAAGTCATATTGGGTTTTGTCCCAACTCCGAGGAATCATCTTCCCCGGCTAGGGCATGCTGATTCCCCGATTTTATTCGGAGATTCTCATGAGTATGCCCACGTGTCCCGTTGTCCTGGCCATGGCGTTTCAATTGGTTGTCTTGGCTCTCTTCGCTAGTATCGATGTCGCGATTGCGGCATGGATTTCAGCAAGAAGGTGAAACAAGTTCGACCTAAAAAAAGCCGGCATCGTATTGCTGCGCCTGCTTAACTTATTCGACATTCGTCGCAGTTTCAGCATCACTTTCTGTATGCACCTTCGCCCACGAAGGAAAGAAACGCAGTAATTCAGACCTCCTCTTTTAACGATCTCAGCTCGCGTTTCCCTATCCCACACGCACCTTCCTGTCATGCGTTATCACGCATGGCGCGATCATCCGCGCATTGCTCCACAGCCTGCGCGTTTTTTCATTCTGAAAGGAGTTTTATATGGATCGTCAAACAATCCACGCGCAAATGCGCTCCTTGGTAGCGCCGCATCTTCCGAAAAATGCTCGGCGCTTTCAGTTTCAATTTTATGACGAACTTCCTGATAAGAACGCTCTGGGTTTCCGAATCGATCCCAAAGCATTTTCGGGAAAGGTAGTCAACGTCACGCCGGATATGATTCTCGTCAAAACGGCGCGAACGACATTCGCTATCATCGATCGTTCTCTGGTTTCAACGGTGCCGAAAGTCAGTGAGCAGATCGAAGTCACTCCCTACTTCCGCCGTGATTTCAACGGAGAACGTATCGATAAACCACGACTCGAAACGCATACGGGGTCGAACGGAGAAACCTATACTACCCGTACCGTGTTGCTCGGCGGTTGGGAAACGCGCCTGCCGCTGCCTGCACCGAAGTGTCATTACCTCGGTGCGCTCATTGAGCAGTTGGAAACGCTTCCGGCACCGGATGGATTTCGCGCGATTGTTCATCTGCTGGTAGATGCGAACGCAACCGGTTTTACTGCCGTCGATCCGGCAGATAAAGATGTCATCGCCACACCACCAGAAATTAGCTTCAACGTAACAACGGAGAAATTTCAGGGGCGAGTGGCGATCATCTATGACCGCTGCAGCGATTACTATGTAATCGAATTACGCAACGATAACGTCGTTACCGCGCGTCTCGAAAACATCGGTTTTGAAAGCCTCGGCGATGTACTGCATTCGCTAATCGATGATGGTACATGGCGTACGATTCGGATTTCCGTACTCAAAAATACCAAATCACATTCTGCGGCGGCTTAGCATCACAATCCGTCGATAAGAGTCATCAACAATGAATGGGAACACCGGGAATTATTCCGGTGCTCCCACATTCCCTACCTATCGCCGTCTCTGTTTGTTATTTGCTTATGCATCCACCAATTCCATCCGACACGCGTCATGCCGAACCATATTGTCCAAATCGATCACTGCATCTGCCAGTGTAGTAAGCTGTGGCGTTTGTGAAATATAAAATTCGCAATCGTATCCACCAAGAGAAAGCACTTCTCGCTTCATCGCTAGATACATGCGCTTACGATCCTCATCTAACGCACCATCGGTTTCGTCAGAAAACAAGGTTTGATACCGTCGGCAAGCATTCTGCGCAAGGTAGAGCGCAATTGCGCGTGTCAAGCATTCATTAATCCATACTTTTTCACCACCGCTCATAAATGTCACACTATTGCTTTCATCTGTCTCGGCGTCATGAACGACGATATCGAATTCCTCTCTGGACTCGCCTTTTGCAGTTTCGACAAGCGTCTTTATCGATACCGTGAAACGTGGCCCATAGCACGCCAGTAACAAATCGTTGACCAGCCCGGCAAGCGTGGGCCCGGCATCATCGATCGACAACGCGATGATCCCATCTGTACCCATACACTTGGCAAAAAGCATCCATATGCCCAATTCCTCTTCCACGCCTTTCGCTCGCGCCTCCACTTCCCTTACTCGTTCCTGTAAAAACGCCGATCGCTGCGCCGCCTCTATCGCAACTTGCTGTTCGCGAATGGCTGCCGTAAATGCTTCATCAGCTTCATTCATCATCTGCTTTGCGCGTGCCACATCTTGTTCGGCATTTCGTATTTGGGATTGATCGAAAGACGGCGGCAACGCTTTCAACATACTGTCGATTCGATCCAGTGAAGCACGATACTGTTGAGATTGCGTGGTTCGTTGTTCGGCAATACGCTGCCGTATCTCGGCAATCGCCATTTGTTCAGCCCTTTCGTCGTCACTGGGCTCGGAACTATCGTCACCGATGGTATTGATCGCGGCAACCACAGCCGTCAATGCTTCTTGCGCCTGTTCTAGCTCGCCTTGCCGGGCAGCGGATACCGCCATTGCGGAGGCACGATGACGTGCGCGCTTAAGTTTGTCTTCGGCTCGATCCCGTTGGAGATGAACGCTCTGCAGATCATCCAGTTCCGATTGAATACGCTTTAATTGCTCAACGGCCTGATTTTTATCCTTTGCCAGCCGGGCAATGTGAAGGGTTGCCGAAGGCATCAGCGTTTTCGCCTCCATTGCATCGCCAAGCAACTTGCATTGTCCCTGCAAGTCAGTGCCGGCACACGGTACCTCGCTCGTCAGTCCAAACCGGCGTGAAAGCTCTTCCGCCTTCAGTGCTGCTTGGCCCGCTTCACGTTCGATGGTTTCCAATCGTTGATGAACAAGTTGCCGATTGCTCAGCAGCGCCTCGAATCGCTGCACTCCTTTAGCGAATGCCGCAACGCGCGTTTCACGGGCATTAACTACCTCATCAGCCAGCGCCAACCGTCGCTTGGCGCGATTGACAAATGCCGCCGTTGCGACCGTCCGATGAAGCCGTTGTCGCTGTTGTTCGAGATCGCGTCGTTTCGCTCGCAGCATTTCTACTCGCTGGTGAATACGTTGGTCGAGCTGTGCAAGCCGTCCCTGTTCACGACGTGCTTGCTCATCCAAATTGGCGATGACATTTTTTCCATCCTTGATGAGAGATTCCCGTTCGGCAAGCAGTTGGGAACGACGCATCTCGGTCTGCATCGCAACGTCACGCGTGGCAACTATTTTGGCAAGATCGTTCTTTGTCAGATCAAGCGCTTCCTGCGCTTTTAGTTTCTCCTGTCGGGTTACTTCCACCTTCGCTTGCGTATCCCCCAATTGGGCGCGCTGGCGTGCGATTCGCTGGACTTCCACCTGCAATCCGGCTAATTCTTGCCGCGTCGCTGCGAGCCCTGTTTTAAGCAGTTTCGCCGTTTCCGATGCCTGCCGGCCATACTCCTTGATTTCTTCCAAGCCAAGCAAATCGGCGAGCAATGTCTTAATCTCGCTATTTTTATATTTCGATAGATGCCGCTTCCCCTGCGCGGAAAATACCGACGTAAAGAAAGTCTCGGCACTGCCAAGAATGGATTCGACACAGCGCAGATACGTATCGCTCTTGCCATCCGATACCGTTCCATCGGCGGCGATCACAGGCATCCATTGATCGCCATTTTTCACATGCAAGTATGCTTCAGTCTTTTTCTTGCCGTTCAATCGGAAAACCAATTGTGACCGATAGCGTTTGCCGTCATGCTCCCAAATGAGATCCTTCACGCTCTCGGGTAAAAACACATGGTCGTAATAGGAAAAACTGCCCAGCCCATCAGCGCCTGCGTGAGACGGCATCACGGGATAAGGCGTCATGTTATCCATGATGGTTGTCTTCCCCCGCCCGTTCTTGCCGACGATCGCTACCAATTGCGCGTCGCCGACGAGCTGCTGGAAATTCAACTCGATAACGTCTTGCCCCAATCCTTTGCGAATGCCACGGAATCCTTTCAGCGTCAGTGAAATCGGTTTCATTTAATCTCCTTATGTAGAACCACTTTTGATGTGACGCCTTCAGTTTCCGTCGAAAATCAATTTTCTCAACGCCTATCTAAAACAATGTCATGGCTTCCATGGAATCGTGATTTAATCCGCGTTCATTACTTCTCGATAGCGATTCCTCTTTATCCCGTTTTTCACTCGAATCATGGATCGAATGCTGGATAAGTCGCGCAGCGATTTCTTCCGGCGTAGAGGTTTGTAATGTTTCTAGGCATGCCAATAATGGTGCTGCCTTTGCTTCCGTCGCTTTTGCCCACGTTGCGATCTTGTCTTTGATAGAAGCATCCAGCGAAATGCCTGCTGCTCGCGTTCTAACAACGGGAATGAGACGACCTTCCAACTTGATGCTCGCGGCACCTCGCAATGCCTCGGTGATGGCTGCACGATCCACTTGATGACGATCTTCTTCCGGCGCGGTCCATCGTACGCGCACATACGCGCCGTCGATATCGAGCCGTTCCACCTGCTCTTGCAATACTTCTAAAGTCGGCAGGCCGTCGAACGTAATCTCGACTGTTCGTTTGGCCGGTGTGCGAACGAGTTTGCATTGTGCCGCTGCTGCGTCCACTTCCCATATCAGAAAACCTTTGTCGCCTTCCTCGCCATAGTGCAATCGCCCAATAGAACCTGGATAGGCAATGATGCGTCCGCCCTCCTCCCAGGATTGATGTTTATGAATATGGCCAAGCATGAAAGCGGACGTTTGCGTACTGAATAGCGTCGCCGTTGAAAATTCATGATCGAAGCCAGCCATCGGCACACCGTGTTCAGTCATACAGCCGTACACGGTTCCATGTGATACGCCTATCGTGGGAATTCCCGAAAGGCGCGCCGCTTCGTTGATAGGCACAAATCCCTTCAGCAGGCACGCCAATTCTTCGCCCACTGATTCAGCTGCGTTGGTAGCACCGGCAACCGCTGCGATGACCGCTTTATTCACCGTAGGCACACATGAAAACAAAGCCAATGCGCCTGCAGGGATTTCCTCAAAACACCAGTTTTCTGAAGCCTGCCAACTGCCGTCCGACATCAAGGCGACTTGCTCAATGGTATCTGCGACATGAACCGGATATTTGCCGCCAAGCAGCCGAAATACATTCAACGTTCCTGGCGGCTCATGTGAAAACGTGCCTTGCAGCATCAATACCGGACAATGGTCTGCTAGTCGCCGGATATTACGTGCTAGTGCATTGACAGCCGGGGCATGCACATCAAGCGCATGATCGGTCGAATCCCCCGAAATCACGGCGCATGCTACGCCTTGCTTAATCGCCTCATCCACAGCGAAGGTAAAACACCGCTCCACTTCTTGCAGCGTGTTGCCTGCATAATGAATATCTGAAAATTGTGCTACTCGAATCATGATGGTTTTCGCTTTCTCTATCGTTCTCAGGAAAATATATCGACTTCCGCGTTGATCTTGCTCGCCAACCCTTGCGGATCGCTACGAAATCGCTCGATCTCTTCTAATGCACGGCGGCGTCCGCCGGCATTCATCTTCCATCCGGCCCCCCACCGTTTTGCGGCATAGGCTTCATATTTCGAAGACTCGATACCCAATGACACCGCTGCATCGATTACTTGTTCGACAGTCTGCTCTTCTACATCCGATTTGTTTCTGGCTGTCGATGCGGCGGAATGCATTGCAGACCTTTGGAATTTTTCTTGTCTTGACTGGGGAAGATCAGCGGTATCGGAAAATACGGGAACACTTGTTTCAAATCCTGTTGAGATTTTTCTGTCGGCTTGCTCTCTGTCAATAAACTCGTGTTCACACACAACAGGCACACTTTCAAATCTCTGCCCTTGCAACGACTGTATTGCATCTCTAGCATTCGCCAACGATGCATCTTCATCCTCATTGGCGCGTAGCAATGCCGAAACATCGACCGGCGCTTCCAATTCGATGATCCAGTGTTTGACACGTACTGCTCGTCCGTTTTCGTCGATACGGGGTACCTCCATCAGCTTTTTGGTGATATAAAATGGCGTCGCTCTGCCATCCAGAAATCCCGAGATACGTCCGCCACGCATGAATGCAATCGCCTGGAATTTCTGAATAGCGGCATTCATCGCATAAAAACTGTTGGTTGCTAATTCGAACGCATCAATTGACTTAATGCCCGGAATATAGAAAATGAACCGTCCCGAGAGATTGCATTGCCGGTTCTGGTATTCAGGGCATCCTTCAGGATTACACAGACCACCGTTTTCAGGACGCAGCGTTTCTTTTCTGCCGCCGAACTGGCGTATAACGCGTTTGCCGCTCGTATCTTTCGGAATGGGCGCATAGCACTTGCAATAACGCACTTGTCCGTCCGCTGAATATTCCGACCAGAACTTCTTGTCATTGGCGCCCCAAGCCACTAATTGATGCGGCATCACGACATGCAACTGATCGGCTGGCCACAAGACAGGAAAATGATAAAGCCGCTTAATGCCGTCTCCCCGATCTTCTCCATAGGCATCCATGATCTGTTGCGCTATCTGCGGATTCGGAAAGTCTTGAGCTCGTACCGTGAACCAAGGCACATTGCGCGGCGTCAACGGATTCTTCAATTCCGGCACGACTTGCGTAATTTCCCGCTCGATCTCGTCGAATGGTTTATTGGCGGCGCAACCTCGGTCATAGATTTCCTTCGCTTTCGGATTCGCAGCCGCCGTTTTCGTCAGCGCTTTGATGCCCGCGCGAATCTTTCCGGCAGTGGGAATACGCGGAATGCCCTGCCCTAATATCGTCGGCACGGGCGCTTTTCCATTTACTGTTACGACAGCGGTCGTCATCATTAATCTCCTATTCCTTAATCAGTGATGTCACCCCCTTATATTCCCATGTGATAACTTGTCTTCAAGTCCTCGTTTAATGGAAGGCAATTTCTTATCTATCGTTTGAATGACCGTAAATGGCGGTAGCCCCGCTAGTAGTTGTTTTCCCCATCGCTTGGTGATGAGCCGCTTATCCAGAATGGTCACGGTTCCGTAATCCTGATCGGTACGCAACAGTCGTCCTACCCCTTGCGCCAAACGAACACCGGCTTCCGGCAAAGTGATTTCTAAAAAAGCCGATTTCCCTTGGCTCTCGATCCATTCACGACGCGCTTCTTCCAACGGACTATCGGGGACAGAGAACGGCAATTTGGAGATCACGACATGCGTGCAATATTCGAACGGCAAATCCACCCCTTCCGCAAAACTTGCAAGACCGAAGATCACACTTTTCTCTCCACGATCGATCGCGCTGCGATGTCGAACAATGATTTCCATTTTCGGCAATGCGCCTTGCATCAGGATGATTCGCCGTAAGGGTTCCGGTAACTGCGCATACACTTCTCGCATTTGCCGAGCTGAGGCAAAAAGCATCAGTGTTCCGGCTGTGTTCAATAATGCCGGCAGTCGCTCGATCACTTCTTCGGTATGCGCGATCGTATCTGTGGGATCAGTCTTCATGGCGGGAATGACAAGCTTTGCTTTATTCGCATAATCAAAGGGAGAATCGACCTTGAGTAATTTTTTGTCAGGCATTCTCGATAAACCGGTTTGTTTGAGAAACAGATGAAATAACCCGCATGAGGTCAACGTCGCAGAAGTAAGCACCACGGCGCTTGCTTGATTCCACAGCAATCGCGCCAGCTTGTCGCCGCCGCTGATGGGTGATGCACAAATCAGATAATCTTGCTTAGTGGATACGCCTTCGTACTTCTCAATCCATCGTGCAGTCGGTGTGGCACCGACTGCATCCTCCCGCAACATCAATTCCCAGGTATCGACAAGGTTTTCCAGCTTGCCGAGATAAAAGCCAAGTTCAGCCACTAGTCGCTGGACGAGATGCGCTTCCGATTGTGATTTGTCGAACATTGCCTCGCGCAATCGCCGCAGCGTTTGTTGCAAACGTTTGGCGCTCGCCAATATATTCTCCCCAATGCTCTTTCCCCACGCCGGCAATACACCATTCTTAAATCGACGCGCCTGTTTTTCTTCGAATGCCTTTGTCTCATCGATCGCACGATATAAATCCTCCAGATAACCGACTAAGATGCCGCACTCGGTTTGCGCATCGCGATAATATTGATGATCCAGAAACAGCCCGAACGCAATATCCCTAGCAGTCTCTCCAACATCGGCAACCCATTCAAGCGCACCATGAACCGTATGCTTTGCGGCAAAATGATCGACAACTTTTGCCGGAAGGCTATGCGCTTCGTCGAATACAAACAGCGTTTCGGCAACATCGGGCAATACCGTCCCTGCGGCCATCTCCAACGCCGACAACACCAAATCATGATTTGCGATTACTAAATCCGCTTCCTTAATACGCTGACGCGCTGCATAGAACGGACATTGCGCAAAATGCGGGCACCGATTACCCGCGCATCCTTGGCGATCGGTTATCAATTCTTTCCAAATGTTTTCAGGAACCGGCATTCGCAAATCATCGCGATCACCGCTCCATTCGCCTGCGTGAAATTGCTTGTTCAATTGCGTGAGTAGCTTGATCGTGAATATCGCTTCGGATGGTTTTGACTTTTCAGGCGGCGTTTCGGCAAATGCAAGCGTCTCCTGATTCGCTTCCCCGGCTTTGTCCGATAATTTAGCAATGCAGGCATACCGCCCTCTGCCTTTTGCCACCGCATAGGTGAAATCGATGGGAAGAAAACGTTGTAGTGCCGGAACGTCTTTTTGCAGCAACTGATTTTGCAGCGTCGTCGTTGTCGTGGATACAACCAACCGTTTGTGGCGAGATTTCGCCAGGATCAATGCAGGGATCAAGTAACCGATTGTTTTACCCGTCCCAGTGCCCGCTTCAATAACGGCAATATTGCGACCGTCCCTGTTAGACGCATCCGTTTCATAGCAAACACCGAACGTATTAGCCACCGACCCAATCATTTCCAATTGTGGGCGGCGACTCCTAAAATTCGGAATCCCCTCTCGTAAGGCTTCAAGACCGTTACGAATCAGTTCTTTTTCATCGTTACGAAGCATCCTCCCACATTACAAGCTGTTTAGCATGCTTCAAGTGTAGGGAAAAGCCTATTAGCCTTGCCATTCCTAGATAGCGTTTAGCTGGTTCTTATTTTCATCTGTCGTTAGAATTATTAATGGTCTTTGTTTTATGTTTCTTTCAAAAGGATAAAGTGTATGAACAAAAGTGAATTCATCGAATCGATTGCAAAGAAGTCGGGCGTCGAAATATCAAAAGCAAAACTGCAATTGATCGTGGAGGCTGCACTGGAAACGATTGTCACCACCGTCGCCAAAGGAAATTCAGTTGCCTTGGTAGGCTTTGGCACGTTTTCACAAGGAAAGCGCGCTGCCCGCACCGGCCGCAATCCGCAAACTGGCGCCGCGATCAAAATTCCAGCCGCAAAGACAGTAAAGTTTTCTGCAGGAAAAACATTTAAAGAGACCGTAAATGGCAGCAAAGCGAAGAAGAAAAAATAGCGTTTTTAATGCGAAGGCATACTCAATATGCCTTCGATTCCCAATAACAATATCGGACGAAAGACATCCACCTTGCCTACTCCAACGGACGAAGCAAAACGCCTCGCGATGAAAGCGTTATCTCAAAGCAGCCTGACGGCTTCGGGAATTGGTTTTGTCTCTTTCCCCAATAGTGGCTTTCGTACGCCACAGGCAGCCGCATCGGCGAGCGGAAAGTTACGGCGAGAATTGCAGGATGCCGGCCTTATCATTTTCGACTCGACCAATTCTCTGTACCACCTCTCTCCAACCGGTCGCCAATGGATTGAGAAAAATTTATAGACGTCCAGAGAAAGTAACTGTCACGTTAAAGGTCATTAGCAATACGAGGGTACATTTTGGTCATGCTAAGTCACATTAAAATACATCCATGGATTCTGAACTTTTAGAACTCTTAGTCACACGAGTCATGCCTTACGGTAAATATAATGGCCGTTTGATTGCCGACTTACCGGGAAACTATCTGAATTGGTTCGCTCGTAAAGGTTTCCCTCCAGGAGAGCTCGGCCGTCTATTGGCTCTCATGCATGAGTTAGATCACAACGGCTTATCATCTTTGCTTAAGCCGCTACAGAAACGATAAGTTAGGTATCGCGTTATTGCACGACTATTGCGAAGGGTCACTTTGTAACTCGATATGTGCACACTCAAAAACACGCAAAGTACGCAGAAGCCAAGACTATATGTAGCAAATAGAGATTAAAATTCGATCAGATGAATAATCAGTGTAAGAACTTTAGCGGACAAAAACTCGTGCCGAAGTACTGTAGCTCGGCCATTACGGCATCTAGCTTACTTACGAAGCCTTTTAGTCGGCAATACATCCTTAAACGGCAGTTCTGTAATAATTGTTTCAACCTCAGCTTTTAATCCCACGAACTAGATCAATTAATACATTGGAACCGACTGAATGACCTAAAATTCTCTATTGACTATAAGCGCTTCGAAAGACTTACTGTAGTATCGACAAATTGCACAAATTCCTTCGCACGCCCAACTTGCAATGCACCGGCAATCCTCGTCTCTGCATCTGTAGATGTGCGATTAAGTCGCTGAAGACGGCAAATAGTTCTGGCTAATTCGCTAATGCTGGTGGCACCGTGTTCAGACAAAATAAAAATTGCCAAGTTGCCCAATTCTTCTAAACAAATTTCGCTGAGCTGACGCTTGCTATCGTCGGACTCGTCCGCAACTCGATAATCCTGCCAATGGCTTGGCTGTGAGCCCTCTGGCCAATAGAAAGTGATCTCGCCTTCAACGGTTTTAACGACCATTGACGGTAGAAGAGAACGCAACAATTCTTCAATGCGCCTCCCAGTTCGTGCTAATCCCCAAGCGCGAGTCATCTTGCGAAAGAGTACAGAGTCTGCAATCGGTCCTTCCGTGTTGATTATGTGTGACAACTGCTCCGCTAGAGTTATTCTAAATGCATAGTCGTAGAAGTTGTCAGGATTTCCTCCAGCAATTTTTACGCTACAGTACGTGGGAAGCTTTTGTTTTGCTGCTGGCCCTGGATCAATCATTTTTGCGTAAGCTAAAACCTCAGTACCTTCATGTGCGGAGGACACTTCCCGCTCTACTATACCAGCCTCGTCTGTTTCATTTTCTTTCAAGGACTCAGAAGTCAACAACTGTTCGAGCTTTGCCAAAATCTTTTGCATCGGCTCGCTTGGATTGCGCCACCAGTCTGTTGACCAAATTCTGTGTAGCTTCCAGCCTAAGTTTTCAAGGATGAGATGGCGCAGGCGATCTCGGTCACGTGCAGTAGCTGCTGAATGATAAGTAGCACCGTCACACTCAATGCCGAGCAAGTAACGACCAGGAGCTCTTGGGTCTACAACGCCAATGTCTATGCGATAGCCGGATACCCCAACTTGTGAATGAACGGACCAACCTTTCTCTCGCAATTGATTAATGACTTGCTTTTCAAATGGACTATCAGGCTCCAAGCCAGCAAGATTAATTTGCTCAACAAGAGCACGGCATCCACGAATGGCGAAATCAAGATAGTTCTTTAAGTCTCGCACACCTGTGGCACGAACTCTGGACAGATCAATCTGTTCCGGCAACAAGGTACTAAAAATAACAACACCTTGTCGTGCGCGGGATATCGCTACGTTTAGACGACGATGACCACCCTCAAGATTTAGCGGGCCGAAATTCAGTGCCACCTTGCCGGCCGCATCCGGTCCATAGGTAATCGAAAAATAGATGATGTCACGTTCGTCACCCTGAACGTTCTCAAGATTTTTGATGAAAAGGTGCTCAAAAACAGCCTCGGCAATGGCCTGATCTAACTTGGTAGAACTACGGCGGCGAGCATCTAGCAGATTCTCAATCAAGCTTTGTTGAGCTTGGTTAAATGTCACCACGCCAAGAGACTGTTTCTTACCTTCAGTAGAGAGATAGTGCTTCTCGATAGCAGCAACAATTGCTTCTGCTTCCGCTCGATTGGTACGTGAGCCACCACGATCATACACACCCTGCACACGTTCAAATCGGACTGCGGTATCTTCAGTAACTGGAGATGGGAACGTAATAAGCCTATTTTCGTAATAGGTCACATTACTGAAGGTAATCAGGCTTTCGTGTAGGCTTCGGTAGTGCCAATCCAAACCCAGCTTGGGCAGACCAATGCTTAAGCACTCATCGAGAATGCTTTCAAGGTCCTGGACCTCGTCCTCGCTGACACTATTATCTTCCTCATCAACGCGATTGAAAAAATTAGTAGGAGGGAGTTGCTTCGGGTCACCCACACAAACAAGCTGATTGCCGCGTGCTATCGCCCCAACAGCATCCCAAACTGGAATTTGCGATGCCTCATCGAAAATAACCACATCAAAAAGTTGATGCCCTGCTTCCAGGTATTGTGCGACCGACAATGGTGACATCAATAGGCAAGGCTTCAGTTTCGGTAGGAGCGTTGGCAAGCTTTGAACTAATTGGCGAATGGGGATGTGCTTCTTCTGCTTCGTCAGTTCACGGCGAAGCTTGCCCATCTCGGAATCAGCCCCAGGCACTAAAGCGGTGCTTGAAGGAATCTGACCAGAGAGCTTTGCAACGACATACTGCTGGGTTAGTTTCTGAAAGCGCTCATCTGCTTCCTTAAATTCAGCAATCTTTCGTTCGTGGTCGGCACTGGAGAATGCGCAAAGCACCGGCTCCTTGTCCATGGCTTTACACACCCACCAGCTTTGGTACGTGTATTCAAAAAATTCAACTATATCGGCAAGTGCGACTTCTCCTACTTCAATGCAGCGAATAATTCCAGGCAGACCAGCGCTAATGACCTTTTCTCTGTTATTCTGCCAAAGGCACCACGGCTGAATTTGATGGGCAGCATGCTGCCAACGCTGCAGTCGAGCAAGTAACCGTTGGATAGCGCCAGCGGCATGCAGTTCTTCGACAAACGAGTCCTTGGCTTCGCTCAACTCCGCAACCCGATGCGTCTCGCTGATAAGCTGTCGGTAAGCGTCACGATAACAAATCAATGTAGCGCCTAAAACAGCATCAGCCCTGAGCATTACGCGGTTGTCGGTCACGTAAGGCAAGAGCTTGCCCAATAAGGCTCCGTGGGCAGCAATATCTCCTGACGTTAATTGAGCCAAGGTGTCTGAATATTCTTTTGCCCATTTTTCATAGACATCAACAGCATTCCAGTCAGTCTTGTGAGAGTTAAATTCCTCCTGTAGAAGCACGGTTGCTTCTGCTTCCATTGCTGCAATGGCCTTGTCTTCTTCATTGAGCATACGGAGAACGCCAATGAGTTCGTTAGCTTCGCTTTCACTAGGAGATCCATGATCGATTTGGTAAAAGCCAAGGCGCTTTAGACATGCTCGCTTTGCTAACCAACTCTTAGGCCACCATGCACTATTAGCTTCACCCCACTGCATTTCGAGCTCTTGGCCATTGAGATTCGCTATCTCTTCCCGGTACCTTCCCTTAAAGGTTTTCCAGGCGGCATCGCGTTGCGAGCCATGATGGCGAAGCATCTTCAGGCGGTTTCTAGCAACTTCGTCGGTTGCTGAGCGCGCAACCCCGACTGGAACATGAGTAACCTTTAGCAAAAGGTCAGCTAATCGATCGAGCAATACAAATTCTAACCAAGAAGCCCCGTTTTCAGGACGCCCAAGAAGATGTAAGAAAGGGATAATTAGTTCTTGAGTCTTAGACGCTGCTGCGGACAAACTAACAGTGGCTCCCAGCAATTCTTGTTGCCACGAGGGAGTCCAGGTCGTTCGCTTAATCGCGAGGAGTGGGTGTGCTTGCAGATCATGTAATTGACTAGCAAGTGCCGCCGTCTGCCGGCAAAGCGTACGTAAAGTATCAAGGTCTTTACGAGTATGTTGATTAGGGTCTGTCCAATCGAGCGAAGCAGGCTTCCAGTGGGCGTATTTAATGCAAGTTCCAATTGCATCGTAAATAGTTAGGTCATTCGGATGTATCTTGTGAAGAGAGTTTACCAAAGCGTTCAGCTCACCGCGTAGAGTAGCGAGTCTTTCAGCCTCAAGTTCCCATTCCTTCACGGTTCGTACGTTACCGGTATCTAAAGCCTTACCCAATTGCAAAAGCACTTCCGATTTCTTCGCCTTAGCCGAGTGCAACTCAAGGCAGAACGGCCCTAAGCCAATCGAATTCAAGCGGCGATGTACCACCTCTAGCGCCGCCATTTTTTCGGACACGAAAAGCACTGTCTTGCCGGTCGCTAGGAGATGGCAAATTAAGTTAGTAATAGTTTGGCTCTTGCCCGTACCAGGAGGACCTTCCAAGACCAAATTGCTTCCAGAGTCTGCTACGCAAATCGCACGCAGCTGCGAGGAGTCGGAAAGCATTGGGGTGTAAAGCTGTTCTGGCGCAAATTGCTCATCGAGCATATCACCATTAAATTCCACGCTGGCGTCACTGAATGCCTTTCCCGGATTGTTGATGAGATGAGCAACGACTACGTTCTCCTGAAGTTGTTTCTGACGATCCTGCAGATCCTTCCACATGAGGTACTTTGTGAAGGAGAAAATTCCCAGGTGAACCTGTTCCTTCACCTCCCAGCCAGGCATTTCAGTTATGTTCAATCGAAATATCTGGAATATTTTCTCGACGTCTAGACCTTTGTCGTCTGTAGGTAGAAACTCAAACGAGGGCATTTTTAATTTAAAATCATTGGCGAGCTTTTGAATGAGGGTAGGATTAACCAACGCATCGTCGTCGTGCCGAGTCAGACGAAAGCCAGTTTTTATCGACTGTCGAGTAATCGTGACAGGAATCAGTAGAATCGGCGCAAGATGACTGTCCTCAGAGTTCTTATCTTCTAGCCACTGCAATAAACCAAAGACAAGAAAGAGTGTATTAACGCCACCCTCTTCCTTTCCGGTTTCTGCCGTACGGAAAATTTCGGTAAGACGGTCATCAAGCTTGTCTTCAGGAACGTCAACAACAATCTCACTCTTAGCAAGCGCATCTTCGGCCAATGCTAGCAAGGGGATGTGCCCAGTCCTCCCTTTGAAAACGGTTGCGGCGCGTGGGTCGCTGCCGTCCATAACTTGGGGTACAGCCTTGATCCGGAATTCTCGACCTTCGGAGAGTTTGTCTTCAAGAACTGCCGGAGAGTGGGAAACTATCCTCAAGTTGCTCTTGCTTGGTTTGAAATTCAATAAGCGGTTGCGGAGTGTGAGATCGAGCAGCTTGTTTTTCCATTTAGCCAAGCGACCTTCAGCCGTATCCGCGTTGGAAACCTCGGTCGGATGTAGCAACTCTGGATCAAGAGGTGGAAACGAAGGCATCTCCTCGATAAACGGAGAAGATGCATCGGCAATCACAACGGTAGATCCTTGCGCAATTGAGCGGGAAGGCAAAGCCCGAATCTGGAGCTCGCGCGCGCGCCGAATATCTACTACGTAATTAAATTTTTCCTCTTCCTCGAGGTAGGCATCTGCGCTTGAGCACGCCCAGCGAAGTGAAGGATTTTTATCAGATGCAATAGCAGTTGCCTCAAACGCCAAAAACTCACCAGACTTCACACGCTTACGCACGGCCATCACGTTATCTACAATAGACGTTGGAAAGTTTGTTTCAATCAACCACACACCAATCCAGGCATGTCCTTCCTTAAATAGCACAACCGGGTTCAGCCCTGCTTGCTCAAAGCAAGAAGCGAAAAGCATTGCAAGGTCAAGACAAGTGGCCACCCGACCATCAAAAATACGTTCTGGCGTTCTAATCTTTTGACCGTCAGCACCAAAGGAAGCCGGCGGATTTGAATAATGAAGTCCTTCTGCCAGGAGAGTATTGTAAATGGCTAATATCTGCTTCCAAACTCGCTCCCGGTTTTTAGACTGGTAACCGTTGAGCGATAGTTCTGCATCGTTTTTACGTAAAAGTGCTGAAGCTTTGCCGAGTAGTCTATCAACGACCACTGAGTTAGGCATGCTAAAGGCCGCCAAAAGTTCTGGCAGGCTTCTGGTGCCAGCCCACTGGTCGTAAGCGAGGACCTCAATCGAATGATTAATTTCAGCTAGCGTTGTGCCAGTGATTACGGCTTTGGCTTGAATCGACGCCTTCTCGGCTTCATCCAGTTTTATTAGGTAAGTATGGTCCGCCTGTAAGTCGACCGGCGAGATAGCGCGAGTCTCCCCTGGAGCAAGCCGTTCGAAGTGAAATCGAGAACCTTGTGCAAATGCTGGTGTACAAGAAACGAAGACATCAAGGGAGTGAAGTATCTCTTCGGAGTTGTTCTTAACGATGAGTGAACGAACAACCGGAATGTTGTTTTGAATTGCTGCGTATCCTGTAGTGGGATCGGCAATAATTTTGAGACCTACTGTAGGTGCTGCTAATCCCGTAGTTTTTTCTTGTTCGTTCAGCACTTCTGTCGCCATTGAATTTCCCTTATTTCAAGCGTTCAGCCCTCGTGCAGTGCGCTGAAGTAAAAGTCAGCATTGTATTTCTTAAGGCATGGAAAAGGTATAGCGATTTGTATGTCTGCTTTAGATGTAGAGCGAAGCAATCATCAATTAGATGTTTTTCCTGAGGTAAGCAATTAATACAATTCCGGTCTTTCAAGTACGTCTGTACTATCGACTACTTCGGCCAACAAGCTCACTTCAAATAATTTTTAGCTGCTCATAAAATGAAGTAAAAGTTAACAATCCGGTTAGCTCTCAGGCACTGCACATTACAGAAAACGGGATTTCGTATGTGTCGGAAAGATACCGCTCCGTGACCGCTAGGAGTGTTAATTGGCTTGCTGACGCAGCTGTTTTCGACAAGCCGGGCTGTACTACAAATACCTTAAATCTGACTTCTGTTCGTCGGCTCGTCTCTCGAATTTGCAGAAGCGTCTCAATATCCCCTCTCTCGAAACGAGATCCTCGACCTTTCGCCGTTCGTAATTCATTGCGCCTCAACAGATGTGTAAATAGCTCTATTCGGCGACCGTAGTTCACCAGCCAACATGTACTCCTTTGCGCTTGACCGCAAACGACGTAAAGATCATCTACACGCCCCCCTGGTTGACTGCTTGTGTATTTAAGGTGATACAACTCAACCTCAACACTACGTCTTTGATCCTTATCAACGACAGATATAGCCACTACGTCCGCAGCTTCTCCAGTACCATCATCGTCAAAGATAATCGAATAGCTAGGGTTTTGCTGAAGCATTTCAATGATCTTATGTTGAATTGTTCCGGCACGCTTATTCTCTCCCTGCGATTCAGAGCTTATGTCCACCCCTGACCAGTCGACAACTTCCAACCGCTCCGGGTCATACGGCAGCAGCTCATCACTTGGAAGCTTTGTGAATTCGCAACCTTCAAGAGATGATCCATCCGCAAACCAAATGATAGGCGGGCACTGGGTAAAGAACTCCTCTAACGAGGATTCAATTCTCCCTCCTATTTTTATTTTTATCGTCACCCCACTCACATAAATGAAACGGAAATCGAAATCATCTTCAACGCTAAAAAGCTCCAATCGAAGTACGCATTCCCATTTTTCCGAGAAGACTCGAATTGACGGGGGATCGAACTCGCTTCGAAGTACCAATTCAATATCTACATTAGTAGAACGCACCTCTAAGGCATTCCCTTATACACAACTTTCTGAAAGTTTCGCCGTCTTAAGCTGAGATGAT
>JAZKCF010000067.1:0-19923 GCA_040388195.1 Pseudomonadota bacterium | reverse complement strand
CGGGTGGTGTGGCAGGGGATCGACCAGTTACACTGGTCGCCCCTATGCCGATTTATGTTTTGTCCATGAACGATAGCCAACTTCTTCGCTACTCCCGCCACATTCTCCTTGATCGGCTTGGTGTCGAGGCACAAGAAATTTTTCTTAAATCTCATGCGCTAATTATTGGCGCCGGTGGTCTAGGCTCGCCTGCTGCGCTTTATCTAGCTTCTGCAGGCGTTGGTGCTCTTACCATTTGTGACGGCGACGACGTGGATCTCACCAATTTGCAGCGGCAGATCATGCATCGTGAAGAAACGGTCGGTTTAAGTAAGGTGGAATCGGCTAAGCGCGCGTTGAGGGGAGTTAATTCGGAAATCCATATTGATGCCATCCCCACAAGATTGCAAGGCGAGGAGCTCGAAGCATACGTTGCGCGGGCCGATGTCATTCTGGATTGCTCTGATAACTTCTCAACTCGGTACGCAGTGAATCGGGCTTGCGTAAAGTGTAGGAAACCTCTTATTTCCGGCGCCGGGATTCGCTTTGACGGACAGATTTCCGTTTTCGATTTAAGAGATGAGAGTAGTCCGTGCTATCACTGTCTATTCCCTGAGAGTTCTGACCAGGAGGAGATGCGGTGTGCGCTAATGGGTGTATTTGCGCCGTTAGTAGGGATTATTGGCGCCATGCAAGCAGCTGAAGCATTAAAAGCGCTGGCGGGTGTAGGTGAGACATTAAACGGGCGATTACTCTTGCTGGATGCATTATCAATGGAATGGCATAGCGTGCGATTGCAGAAAGATCCGGGTTGTATGGTGTGCGGATCGGAAGCTAAAAGGTAGATTAATTTAACGTTGCGCGGGAGCCTCCAAGTGGCTGGGATATTTAATGGTAATTTTAAATTTCCGCTAAGTCCCAGCGAGGCTTAACCGTAAAGCTCATTGCTTTCTGCGCCAGATTAGGTAGTTTTTGTAACCGCATCGCGCCGGCAAATGCAATCATCGCTCCATTATCGGTACAAAATTCTATGGGGGGATAAAACACTTCTGCTGCGCGTTTTGCGCTTTCGCGGGTGAGTGTTTCTCTTAGTTGTCTATTTGCACCAACACCTCCGGCAACAACTAATTGTCGGTGACCTGTTTGATCTAATGCCGCGAGTGATTTAGCTACCAACACACTGACAATGGCTTCTTGAAAAGCATGCGCGATGTCAGCCTTAGTCTGATCATCTATCATAGCCGCGCCGCCATTTTGCTGTACTAATGTCAGTACGGCGGTTTTCAACCCACTAAAACTCATTTCCAAATTACCGGACTTGATCATTGGGCGAGGTAGCTGGAAACGGTTTGGTTCGCCTTGTCCCGCAAGTTTAGAAAGCGCTGGTCCGCCTGGATATCCGAGGCCAAGCAGCTTTGCTGTTTTGTCGAATGCTTCACCAGCCGCGTCGTCAAGCGTTTCGCCCAAAAGCTTGTATTCACCAACCGCAGTTACTTCCATTAATTGACTGTGCCCACCGGAAACTAACAATGCAATAAAAGGAAATTTTGGGGCCGGCGCGGCGAGTAGTGGGGATAGCAAATGACCTTCCAGATGATGAATGCCGATGGTGGGCTTGCCGAGAGCGAAGGCAAGACTAGTCGCGACACTCGCTCCCACAAGGAGTGCTCCGGCAAGCCCTGGTCCTTGCGTATAAGCGATTGCACTGATGTCGTGAAGCGTTCGTTTCGCTTCATCCAGTACGTGCTCACTCAGTGGCAATACTCGCCGGATGTGGTCACGAGAAGCAAGTTCTGGTACAACACCGCCATAATTCGCATGCATTTTTACTTGAGAATGCAAGGCATGCGAGATTAACCCGCGCTCTGTATCGTAGAGGGCGGTACCGGTTTCATCGCAAGAGGTTTCAATTCCAAGGACGAGCATAGTTAGTAATGTGCGGAATCTAAATCCACATTGGCTTTGTTAAAACTGGATGATATACTAGCCGGCCTTCAATTTTTGCCCTTAAAAAGGATTAGGAGCTAATCTTCCCATGCCGAACATTAGAGTTAAAGAAAATGAGCCGTTTGATGTTGCATTACGTCGTTTCAAGCGCGCTGTAGAAAAAACTGGTTTGCTAACTGAGCTGCGCGCACGCGAGTTCTATGAAAAACCCACTTCCGAGCGTAAACGCAAGCTAGCCGCCGCAATTAAGCGTCGTTACAAGCGCTTGCGTAGCCAAATGCTGCCACCAAAGTTGTACTAGGCCTATTCAAGTTTTTTGGGTGACCTACAGCTTCACCCGGTACAAGATTAATCACTGCCGCCCCAGGGTTTTCCCGGGGTGTTTGTGCTTCTGAGGCGATAATGGATCTAAAAGAGCGCATTAACGAAGACATGAAGGCGGCGATGAGGGCGCGGGAAGCGGATCGCCTTGGCGCAATCCGCTTATTGCTTGCTGCTATGAAGCAGAAGGAAGTGGACGAGCGCGTTCAGCTTTCCGATGCCGATGTTGTTTTGGTGATTGAGAAAATGCTTAAGCAGCGTCGTGACTCCATCTCTCAGTTTGAGGTGGCTGACCGCACTGACTTGGCGGATAAAGAAAAATTTGAAGTTTCTTTGCTGCAAACCTACATGCCGCAGGCGCTTTCGGAAGATGAGGTCGCTGCGATTGTTGGAGCGGCTATTGCGGAAATCCAAGCCGCTGGCATAAAAGACATGGGTAAGGTAATGGCGGTGGTGAAGCCGAAGATTGCGGGTCGAGCTGATGTAGCTAAGGTGTCTGCTCTTGTTAAAGAGAGGCTTGGTGGATAGCTCGGTTTACTGGTGCGGAATGCGGAAAAGGGTTCGTCGAATTTATTTTTACCTTAACTTAGCGAGTTTCTAAGAATGTACTTCGGGATTATAGTTTTAGAATGATTCCTCCGGAGTTTATACAGGCACTGCTCTCGCGAGTTGACATCGTTGACGTCATTGAGCGGCATGTGCCACTGAAACGAGCTGGGGCTAACTTCTCTGCTTGCTGCCCTTTCCATAACGAAAAGACGCCTTCGTTTACTGTAAGTCCCGCCAAGCAGTTTTATCATTGCTTCGGTTGTAGTGCGCACGGTACTGCTATTTCGTTTTTGATTGAGTATCAAGGTTTGTCTTTTGTCGAGGCGGTGAAAGAACTTGCCGGGATGGTCGGTATGGTGGTGCCGGAGAGTCAGGCGTTACATTCCCGCGCTAGAAGTACCTTAGATGGCCAAGTTAGTATCGATGCAATCCATGAGGCGCTTCACGTGGCTATGCATTATTTTCGCGGCGAATTAAAGCGAAGTGAGGCCGCAATTGCATACCTAAAGCAGCGTGGTGTGTCTGGAGAGGTGGCGGCCAAATTTGGTTTGGGTTATGCCCCCGACGGGTGGCAGGGATTAGCGACAGAATTTCCCGATTACCAGTCGGGGGTGTTATTGCAGGCTGGTTTGGTAGTCGATAGTCCTGAAGGTCGCCGATATGACCGCTTTCGGAATCGCGTGATGTTTCCGATTCTTGGCGCCAAAGGTAATGTCATTGGTTTCGGCGGCAGGGTGATGGGAGAGGGCGAGCCTAAATATCTTAATAGCCCAGAGACGCCAGTATTCGAAAAAGGACATGAGCTCTATGGGTTGACGCAGGCGCGTCGGGCAATTCGCGATGGCGGTGAAGTAATTGTTGTAGAGGGTTATATGGATGTAGTCGCGCTTGCCCAGCATGGTGTCGAAAACGCCGTAGCGACATTGGGCACGGCTACCACCGGTACGCATATTCAAAAGCTGCTACGCCAAGCCGACCAAATCGTTTTTAGTTTTGATGGCGACAAGGCCGGTCGCGGTGCTGCATGGCGGGCTCTTGAAAATTCCTTGCCCGAGCTGGTGGATAAAAAACAAATTTCCTTTCTTTTCCTCCCTGAAGGGCATGATCCGGACAGTTTTATACGCGAATTTGGGGGAGGAGGTTTCATGGAGAAGCTTCGCGACGCGCTACCCCTTTCAGAATTTTTCCTGCGGGAGTTAAAAGCGGGCGTTAATTTGCGGAGTCAAGAAGGGCGAGCTCAATTAACTGAAAACGCAAAGCCCTTGGTGCAAAAAATAAAAGCACCCATATTTAGTTTACAAATACGCAAACGGCTTGCACAGGAAGTTGGGCTAGCGCAGGGTGAATTGGATAGGGAGTATGGTATTAAGGGACAGGTAAAATCGCGCAGGACGTTGTCGTCTGGGCACTCAGTGCGTCAGGCGCCTTCTTTGGCTAGGCAATTGCTGAAATGCTTAATTGCTATGCCCGAA
The DNA here is from genome assembly GCA_040388195.1 of Pseudomonadota bacterium. Classification (GTDB taxonomy): domain Bacteria; phylum Pseudomonadota; class Gammaproteobacteria; order Burkholderiales; family DATLHW01; genus DATLHW01. The sequence continues at coordinate 15,655 of JAZKCF010000067.1, read as the reverse complement.
CTTGCGAGAGGGGTGATAAATGAAATGCCGGATGAGCCTTGTATAGAGTCTGATGTGATTCCGGAGGTGATTGGTTATGTGAGGCAGGCAACCGCGCCAGTTACTACTGCAGGTTTAATCCAGGGTATGGCTGACCCTGCTCATCACAGTCTCCTAAATGCTTTATGTAGAGAGATTATGGGGGAATGGCAGGATGATTTTGATGTCCAAAAATGGTTTGATGATGTGCTTCGAAAAATTGACGCTGCCGGTGCTGATAAGAAATTCGAGGCACTTCAGGCAAAATCGCAACATGAAAAATTGAGTCTGGAAGAAAAAGCGCATTTTCAGCGCTTAATTAGTACGCGAACATAAAACAAAACCTTCGGCGAATTGTCTAACTTTACAGTACAATTACAAGTTTGCCTCCAACGACTAGCGGGGAATGGCCTTGGCACGCAAAACACCTGATATCACAGAAAACGACGCTCAACTCGATAAACCTGGAATGCTGGATAACCAAGTTGAGGCGCAGCGACTTAAACTCAAGAACTTGATCGTTCTTGGCAAGGATCGCGGCTATCTGACGTACGCTGAGATCAATGACAGCCTGCCGGATGACATGCTGGATGCCGAGCAAATCGAAGGCATTATCAGTATGATCAACGACATGGGCATTGCTGTTTATGACGAAGCGCCTGATGCCGAAGCGCTACTCATGACGGATAGTGCGCCTACTGTCACTGATGAGGATGTCGTGGAAGAGGCTGAAGCCGCGCTTTCCACGGTAGATTCAGAATTTGGACGCACCACTGATCCAGTGCGCATGTATATGCGTGAAATGGGCTCGGTGGAGTTGCTGACGCGTGAGGGCGAAATCGAAATCGCCAAACGTATCGAAGATGGCTTGAAGCACATGATTCAAGCCATCTCCTCTTGTCCGACGACTATCGAAACCATTCTTGAAATGGCTGATCGTATAGAGCGGGACGAGCTTCGCATTGATGAGTTGGTTGACGGTCTAGTCGACGGTGAGGCCGAAGAAGCGATTGAAGAGCCGATCACCGCAGAGGACGAAGATGAGATCGAAGAAGAGGAAGAGGTTGACGAGGAAGAAGCTGGCGCAATCGCTGCCGCTAATCTTGAGCAACTTAAGCAGGATTCGTTAGAGATCTTCGGTCGTATTCGTCGTGCCTATAAGAAATCTCGTAAACTGCTTAAAGAAAAAGGAATACGTAACAAGCAGTACCAAGACTTGCAAGACGAGATTACTAATGAGTTGATGGGTATTCGATTCACTGCCAAGCAAGTAGAAGCATTATGCAATAGCTTGCGTGGGTTAGTGGATCAAGTGCGAGGTTACGAGCGGGAAATTATGGACTTGTGTGTTCGTAGTGCGGGGATGCCTCGTGCACACTTCATAAAGACTTTCCCGGGTAGTGAGACAAATCTTCGCTGGATCGATAAAGAGCTTACTTCCAGCGCTAAGTACACAGCTACTTTAGGGCGTTACAAAGCTGCTGTCCACGAGCAACAGCAAAAGCTGCTCGACATGCAAGAAGAAGTTGGTATTCCAATAAAGGATCTCAAAGAGATCGCGCGTCAGATGTCCACTGGCGAAGCGAAGGCTCGCCGTGCCAAGCGTGAAATGATTGAGGCCAATTTGCGTTTGGTGATTTCGATTGCTAAGAAATATACCAATCGTGGACTTCAGTTCCTTGATTTAATTCAAGAGGGCAATATTGGTTTAATGAAAGCTGTCGACAAATTCGAATATCGTCGCGGCTACAAGTTCTCAACGTATGCTACTTGGTGGATTCGCCAAGCCATAACCCGTTCAATCGCCGATCAAGCGCGCACCATCCGCATTCCAGTGCATATGATCGAGACGATCAATAAAATGAATCGTATTTCTCGGCAGATTCTGCAGGAAACCGGACAAGAGCCGGATCCAGCACTGCTTGCCGAAAAAATGGAAATGCCCGAGGAGAAAATCCGAAAAATCTTGAAGATTTCCAAGGAGCCTATCTCCATGGAAACGCCGATTGGTGATGACGATGATTCCCATTTAGGCGATTTCATTGAAGATCAGGCGACAATGGCGCCGGCAGATTCTGCGCTCTACGCGAGCTTGCGTGAAGCAACGAAAGAAGTGCTGGATACATTGACTCCACGAGAAGCTAAAGTGCTACGCATGCGCTTCGGTATCGAAATGAATACCGACCATACGTTGGAAGAGGTCGGTAAGCAGTTTGACGTTACCCGTGAACGTATTCGTCAAATAGAAGCCAAGGCATTGCGTAAGCTACGTCATCCATCACGGTCAGAACGTTTGCGCAGCTTCCTTGATCAAGAAAGTTAATGCTTTATTCCCCTTCTTATGTGAGAAAGGGGAATAAATTTAACGAAAATCTGTACAATTTTCGTTCGCGTTTTTAAACGACGGGTCGTTAGCTCAGTTGGTTAGAGCAGTGGACTCATAATCCATTGGTCGCTGGTTCAAGTCCAGCACGACCCACCAATTCGAAGTCCTGAGTAATCCGAAATCATCCAAAAGCCCTTGTAATAGAGGGCTTTTTCTTTTATTTCTCGTCCAATGACATCCAAGGTCATGTGTTGATAGCTGGGGGTAACTGGGGGTGATTTTCGGGGTAGTTCGCAAGTCAAGAAAAGAGTTACCCTGTGCCCCTATCCGATACTGCAATAAAAAACGTTAAACCGGGCGTGAAGCCTGGCAAATTCTCAAACGAAAAAGAGTTATTCCTTTTGTTGTCTCCGGCGGGCGGTAAACGGTGGCGATTTAAATGTCGTTCTGGGGGGGGTAAGGAAAAATTGCTTTCGTTCGACACTTACCCGATATGAGTTTAAAGGAGGCCGGCGAGAGGCGGGACGAGGCTCGTAAGTTGCTAGATTGACCCAAACGACAACCCGCAAGGTTATAAAAGTGGCAAAAGCGATGCGAGCCGCAAACAGTTTTGAGCTGGTGGCGCGCGAGTGGTTTGCCACGCATTCACCAAACGGGGCAGCCTCCAGCGCTGACAAGATTAGCGGCTTTGAAAAGAACGCCTTCTAGTGGATAGGCGGCAGGCCGATTGCTGACATTACCCCGCCTGGATTGTTGACAGTATTGCGTCGAATAAAGTCTTATGGCGCATTGGAAAGTGCGCACCGCATCCGTGGTTATTGCGGGCAAATATTCCTGTACGCCATAGCGACTACATGCCGTAGAGCAAGAGAGCGAGCCGGTTCAACAAGCACATACCGAGTATTAATCGCAAATTGAGGAATGGTCGCCTGAGTAGCTGAAATTCATTGATGAGTTGGGTATTCATAAGGCAATGACCCGGCATTTTGTTCGGGCACCGCGAGGCGACAGAGTGCCCGCTGTAGTCCGGAGAAACCACCGTAACATTATTTCCGTGGCGGCTATGTCTTACAGCGATGCAAAATCTGCTCTGGAATAGAATTTCCAATTTTCTGAAAGAGTAAATGAAGTCTGCGCACCGTGCCTCCAAAGCACGATGCGTAGACAAGTAATTTATCGCTTCGTGTTGTAACTCGCCCATTCTTCGGCCGAGATCTTCGCGTCTCCATTCGCATCAATAGCTTTTAAGTCGGACTTTGTTTGCGCCGATTTATTTGCTTCCGATTGGTCAACAAAACCGTCTTTGTTGCTGTCCAATTGTTGGAATAATGAGAGATCGCCTTGGACTCCGCTGCTATTCGTGGCTGCACTACCGCTAGAATTGCTAGAACCGAGAGCTGGTGCGCCGCTAGCGGGATTGTCGGCGCTCAAAGAGGGCTTCTCCGCACTAGCGGCGAACGGCAAAGCGGAGCTTGCGGCGACTGCGAATGCAAATATCAGGGATAATTTCGACTTCATTTTTAATGTCTCCTAGTTAAAGCAAAAAAGTATTGTTAAGTACCTACATATGAGGCAACGGAAGTCTTGCAAGTACCGTGCCATCAAGTGGAAGATATAGCCAACTCCGGGTAGTCGTGACGATCCGCATTGTTTTAGCTTAGGAAAATATTTGCACACAACCAAGAAATATGTCGCTGTTTGCGGACATTAATTCGCAATTGCAGAGCTAAGTAGCGGTAAAATTAAAGCATTCCACTGTCGCTTAGCGCCGACATCAACTCCCACTTAAGTCTCGATGTATAAAGATTACTTCGCTTTCAGCGAACAACCCTTCTCAATTGTTCCCGATGCTCGCTACCTATATATGAGCGGGCGCCACCGTGAAGCGCTGGCGCATTTGCTTTATGGTGTAGAAGCTGATGGTGGGTTCGTATTGCTCACGGGTGATATCGGCACCGGTAAAACTACGGTTTGTCGCTGTTTATTAGAGAACCTGCCGGCGAATTGTGATGTTGCATTCATTTACAACCCCAAACTAACCGTCGAGGAATTGCTCGCAACTATATGCGAGGAATTTGGCATCAAATCCCATTTCGTCGAGGGTGGTACCAAACACTTAATCGATGCGATCAATGCCTTCTTGCTTGAGCAACACGCGCGACAACGCAAGGCGCTGCTCATTATCGATGAAGCGCAGAACCTTTCCGTTCATGTATTGGAACAACTACGGCTGTTAACCAATTTGGAGACCAATCAGCGCAAGCTGTTGCAAATCATCTTGCTCGGGCAGCCGGAGTTAGAAGATATGCTAGCGAGCAATGCCCTGCGACAATTAGCGCAGCGTATTGTCGCTCGCTATCATTTAGGGCCGCTTTCGCGGCAGGAAGTAACTGCTTATGTCAGCCACCGATTGACTGTTGCAGGAAGCGGTCGCAAATTATTTTCACCTTATTCGTTATGGCGCATCTATCAGCTAAGCAAAGGAGTTCCTCGCGTTATTAATTTGTTATGCGATCGAGCGCTATTAGGTGCGTATGTACAAGGAAAGAATTATGTTAACGGCAGAACGGTTAATAAAGCTGCTGGCGAAGTATTGGGCAGGAAAAATAGACGTATCAGCTTGCGCAGAATTTTTGCCTGGAGCGTCGCTGGCGCAGCGGCACTTGGTGGAACTGCAGTATTAGCCATTGCCTACTATCACCAAGTTAACCAGTCAGCGTTTGTTGCTGGAACCGTGCCACCAAAAATAGCTGCTGTTTCTGCTACGACCATCGATGTGGTACCTACCGTTGATGAAACATTAAAGTGGCCGGAGGGACTCGCAAAGAGTGAAAGCCAATCACAGTCAATGACAGTACTCTTCGGTCTCTGGAAATTAAATTATCGCGTTAACGGCGGTCAACCGCTTTGTTTGCAAGCCGCCAAGCAAGGATTAAGTTGTTTGTCGGGGCGAGGAAAACTGGAAGATTTGCGCAGCCTCGATTTACCCGCAATTCTGCAATTAAGCGATAGCCAAGGCGAAGTATTTCATGCCGCTCTGACTGCGCTTGATGAAAAGACCGCTATGGTTGTCATCGGAGATGGCATGTTGAAGGAAATTTCGTTACCTGTGCTCACAAGACGCTGGCAAGGCGCCTATACCGTTCTTTGGCGCGCGCCGCCAAATTACGACAAGCCGCTTAGAATAGGTGCGAAGGGCGAACCGGTAGCGTGGTTGCGCCGACAATTAGCAAAAGTAAACGGTTCCAACGCTAAAGTAAGTGATCGAACGAGCTTTGATGAAGGACTGTACGGTCAGGTTAAAGAATTTCAAATGGCCGAAGGGCTGCCTTCTACCGGTATTGCAGGTCCATTAACGTTAGTACATTTGGCATCTCGCAACGATATGAACGCACCTAAATTAGTTACGCCTAAATCTGGCGGCGAACGAATGTCAACGACCAAACCAGATTGAACTAAGATGTCGTATATTCTCGATGCATTAAAAAAAGCGGAACAAGGACGAAGCCAAGGTAAGGCGCCCGCGTTATTTGCAGTGCAGACGGCGGAAGCGTCGGTTGCATCATCCAAATCAATGCTGCCATGGATAGTCGCGCTTGTATTGATTTTAAACGGAGTGGCAATTTTTTATTGGTTAAGGAAAAGCGAACCCGATAAACCATCGGCGAAAATCGCACAGCCCTCTGTACCCGCCCCTTCTCCTTCTATCAGCTCCCCATTAGAAAGTAATTCGCCGTCAGTCACTCCATTAGCGCCTGGACCTACTCTGAAACCCACGCTCCCACCGATCAATCCCCCTCATCCGGTTGCTGTGACATCTTCCGTCGCTTCAAAAAAGCGAGAGCTTGAAAAATCTGTAAAAATTATCGAGCCGCATGAGATTGAAGCGATTGCAACGACAACGGCAGCATCAGCTCCTTCAGCGGAAGGAAAACAGATTACGCCACTAACAGGATTGCCACCGGATATTCAGCAAGCAATTCCTAAGATGGTTGTAGGAATGCATATGTATTCAGGCCGGCCTTCAAATCGCTTGGTAACCATTAACGACAAACCGTTGCATGAAGGTGACGAGTTGAGTCCTGGTTTAAGACTCGTAGAGGTTATGCCGGACGGCATGATTTTTAGCTACCGAGGTCATCGCTTTAAAAAAGGCATTAACTAATGTCCACTTTCCCTTCGCCTATTGTTTCCCGTTTACCCGAAGTAGGAACGACCATCTTCACGGTCATGTCAGCACTTGCCAACGAGTATGGTGCAATTAATTTGTCGCAAGGTTTTCCAGATTTTGATTGCCCTGCTTTGCTACTTGATCGCGTGATCCATCATATGAAGGCCGGACACAATCAATATGCACCTATGACCGGCGTGGCACCATTGCGTGAAGCTATTGCCGAAAAAGTAAAAAATTTATATGGTCATACATATGACCCGCAAAACGAGATCACCGTTACCGCAGGCGCAACGCAAGCCATCTATACTGCTGTTGCGGCCATGGTTCATCCTGGCGACGAGGTGATTGTTTTTGAGCCCGTGTACGACAGCTACGTTCCCGCTATTCAACTCGCCGGTGGCAAGCCCGTATATGTGCGTCTCAAATTTCCCGACTATCATATTGATTGGGAGGAAGTCGCCGCGTTGGTTTCGCCACGCACGCGCATGATCATGATTAACACGCCTCACAATCCGACAGGAAGTGTTTTTTCTGCGGCTGATATGGAAGCGCTGATCAAGATTGTTGCTGGGACTGACATTGTCATCGTCAGCGACGAAGTGTACGAACACATCGTTTTCGACGGCTTGCGGCATGAAAGTGTTGCACGTTATCCAGAGCTAGCCGAACGCAGTTTTATCATTTCCTCCTTCGGAAAAACCTATCACGTCACTGGCTGGAAAATCGGCTATTGCCTAGCACCTAAAGAGCTGATGGTAGAGTTCCGCAAAGCCCACCAGTTCATTGTCTTTACATGCAACACTGCCGTGCAATTTGGTTTGGCCGATTTCATGCAGGAGAAATCACACTACCTAGAGCTGTCTGCGTTCTATCAACAAAAGCGCGATTTTTTTCTTAAAGCGATCAAAGGTTCGCGGTTTACGCCGTTGCCATCATCGGGAACGTATTTCCAATTACTACGCTACGACGAGATCACTGAGGAATCTGATGCTGACTTCGCCAAACGGATGACCCGCGACGCTGGCGTTGCATCGATTCCTATTTCCGCGTTTTACCGAGATCGGGAAGATAACCAAGTCGTGCGTTTTTGTTTTGCAAAGGGAGAGAAAACCCTTCTTGAGGGGGCTGCCAGACTTTGCCAAATTTGAAGTTAGAAAAAACTGTTTGTCCACGAAAGACACGAAAAGCATGAAAGGTTTTGTAACGCAATTGTCTTGGCGGTCACTCTCGAATGGTAATAAAAGCTGACTCACAAACTCAAACGCATTGCTTTTGTTTCGTGGACCGATTGCTGTTTTTAGGTTGAGGAGGTACTTTGTGATTTATCGTACTATCGTATCAATTACCGCCGCATTCATTTTCCTATTCACATTCCCGTCCTACGCCAAAACCTTTCATTGGTCGAGTCGCGGAGACATTCTTACCATGGACCCGCATGCACAGAATGAGGGGCTGACCAATAATGTCTCCGAGCAGATTTATGAGCCGCTAGTGCAATGGAGCAAGGAATTCAAATTGGAATCTTGCCTTGCGGTTTCATGGAGTAATCCGAAGCCGACGGTATGGCAATTCAAACTGCGGCCGAATGTGAAGTTTCACGATGGCACGCCATTCAACGCCGATGATGTCGTGTTTTCCATTCAGCGAGTGCTTTCACCTACCTCCAATTTCAAAAGCAACACCACGGGTATTATCGGCGCGACAAAAGTGGATAACCTTACCGTCGATATCAATCTCTCCGCTCCCAATCCGGTATTGCTGCAGCAATTAACCGATGTGCGCATGATGGGCAAAGCATGGTCGATCAAAAACAAAGCTGAAAGACCGCAGGACTACAACAATAAAGAGGAGACCTTTGCCGCTCGCAACGCCAATGGCACTGGCCCGTATATTCTGAAATCTCGCGAACCGGATGTGAAAACGGTGCTTATGTTTAATCCGAATTGGTGGGGTAAGCGCGAAGGCGACGTTAATGAAGTTATTTATTTGCCGATCAAAGCCGATGCTACTCGCGTTGCCGCGTTGCTTTCCGGCGAGGTTGATTTTGTGCTTGATCCGCCACCGCAGGATGTCGCTCGACTGAAAACAACTAGCGGCATCAAAGTCACTGACGGCAATGAATACCGCACTATTTTTCTAGGGTTCGATCAATATCGAGATGAACTGCTTTATTCGAATGTCAAAGGTAAAAATCCATTCAAGGACAAGCGTGTGCGACAAGCGGTTTATCACACCATTGATGCTGAGGCGCTTAAGTCGCGGATCATGCGAGGACTTTCTCAACCCGCAGGCGTCATCGTGGCGCCGCAAGTACACGGTTGGAATAAAGCACTCGATACACGACTACCTCACAATACGGCAAAGGCTAAAAAATTATTAGCGGAGGCCGGTTATCCAAGTGGTTTTGAAGTGACATTGGATTGCCCGAATAATCGCTACATCAATGACGAGCAAATTTGTCAGGCGGTTGTGGCGATGCTGGCGCAAATTGGAATTCAGGCAAAGCTCAATGCAATGCCGCGCGCGAGCTATTTCCCAAAGATTCAGAAATACGATACCAGCTTTTATATGCTCGGCTGGGGCGTTAGCACCTTCGATACGCTCTACGCGCTCGATGCCTTAGCCCATAGCGTCACGCAGGGCAGCGGCAGCTTCAATCTCGGTCGTTATTCAAATCCCAAGCTTGATCAGTTGATTGATGCAATGCGCGTGGAGACTGACCTTGCCAAGAGGGATAAAATTATAGAAGAAGCGTTGAAGTTGCATAGCGAGGAAGTCGCTCACGTGCCGTTGCATCATCAGGTTATTCCGTGGGCAATGAAAAGCACCATAACGATACCCCACCGTGCTGACAACCGAGTGACCTTACGTTGGTTACAATGGAATTAATTATGAATGCCCCCGATACCAAATCCGCACTACAAAGCCAGATAGATGATCTCGCCGCCCAAGTTGAATCGAAGGTCATTGCATGGCGGCGCGATATTCATCAACACCCGGAATTAGGTAATCGCGAATTCCGCACCGCTCAGCTCGTTGCGAACCATCTACGCGCCTTGGGTATAGACGTGCAGGAAAAAGTCGCCTACACCGGCGTGGTCGGTTTGCTCAAAGGCGCTCAACCCGGACCGGTAGTAGCCTTACGTGCGGACATGGATGCATTGCCGGTGACCGAGGAAGTGGATGTTCCTTTTGCGTCAAAAGAGCGCGCTGTATGGAATGGCATCGAATCTGGCGTTATGCATGCCTGCGGCCATGATGCGCATACGGCAATTTTGATGGGTGTCGCCGAAGTGCTCTCTAAAATGCGGGACCATATCGTTGGTAGTGTGAAATTCATTTTTCAACCCGCCGAAGAAACAGCCCCAGATGGTGAAGAAGGTGGCGCGCAACTGATGATTAAAGAAGGCGTGCTGGAAAATCCCAAAGTGGATGCCATTTACGGCCTGCATGTGACTTCGCTGTTTGCTACCGACACAATTGGTTACCGTCCAGGGCCATTAATGGCGAGCGCCGACGAAGTGAAAATCACAGTCAGTGGTCGGCAAACACACGGCGCGATGCCGTGGCGTGGCGTCGATCCTATCGTTGTGTCGGCGCAAATTGTGTTGGGATTGCAAACTATTGTTAGTCGGCAAGTCGATGTGACCAAAGAGCCTTCCGTTGTGACGATTGGTTCCATTCACGGTGGCATTCGTAGCAACATCATTCCCGACGATGTGAAGATGCATGGAACCGTTCGCACGTTCGACGAGGAAATGCGTGATGATGTTTTGGAGCGTGTCGCCGATACCTGTTGCCTAATCGCCAAATCCAGTCGTGCACATGCAACAGTGGATATTCGCAAAGGCTATGGAGTAACGGTGAACGACGACCGACTTACTGAAGCCTCCGTTCCAACCATGGCCCGTGTTGCCGGCCGTGAGAAAGTTTTTCTGATGCAGAAAATATGCGGGGCGGAAGATTTCTCGTTTTTCCAGCAGAAGATTCCAGGGTTCTTCTTTTTTTTGGGATGCACGCCCATAGGTGAAGATGCCGAAAAAGCGGCAGCTAATCATAGTCCACGTTTTTTTGTTGATGAGACGACGCTGAAGCTGGGTGTTCGAACACTGGCTGCGTTGGCGGTGGATTATTTGGAAAGTCGCCGTTCATAAGGTGTTAGTGGTTAGTCGTCACGACGAAAATATTAGGTTAGGTAAGGAAGCGCCTAAACTCCCTTCTCCCGCAAGCGGGAGAAGGGTTGGGGATGATGGCGTTGATTAGAATCTCCGTGACCATAGCAAGCCCCTCACCCTCAGTCCCTCTCCCGCTTGCGGGAGAGGGATGCAAGAAACGCTTCGCAGGCGTGGCCCCCCCCTATAGAATCAACGTGACTGACTACTAGTTGCGTAAATCGACAGGCGATTAAACCGAGGTTAAATAAGAGCGAATACATGCATCGATTACTGCCCATCATTTTACTGGTCGCGACTTTGATTGTCGCACCAGCTCACAGCAAAACCTTACGTTGGACCAGCCAAGGCGATCCTCTCACGATGGACCCGCATGCCCAGAACGAGGGCCTTACCATCAGCGTGATGAACCAGATTTATGAAGCGTTGGTGCGACGAGATAGAAATTGGAAACTCGTACCAGAGCTTGCTGTCTCTTGGACAAATGTTTCTCCTACCGTGTGGCGTTTCAAATTGCGGTCAAACGTGAAATTTCATGGTGGCCAAGCGCTTACTGCCGATGATGTCGTGTTTTCTCTCAATCGCGCGATGGCGCCGGCTTCTAACTTCAAATCCAATATTGTCGGTATCAGCAAAGTAAAAAAAATAGATGATTTGACTGTAGAAATTATTACTAACGGTCCTAATCCCATATTGCTTGCCCAGCTTTCCACCGTGCGTATCATGAGTCACCCTTGGGCGGTGGAGCACAAAGCCGTCGCACCGCAGAACTATGCGGCGAAGGAAGAAACCTTCGCCGCTCGTAATACCAACGGCACCGGGCCTTTCATGCTCAAGTCGCGCGAGCCGGATGTAAAGACCGTGCTTGCCGCCAATCCGCACTGGTGGGGTAAACGCGAAGGTAACGTGACCGATGTCGTCTATCTTCCCATTGCTGCGGACGCAACACGCCTTGCCGCATTGGCATCTGGTGAAGTGGATTTCGTTCTTGATCCTTCGCCACAGGACATTGCCAGACTCAAGAGCACCGCTGGCATCAAGATTGTCGAAGGCCCTGAAAATCGCGTGATTTTTTTGGGGTTCGATCAGTTTCGCGATGAGTTGCTTTATTCGAATGTGAAGGGAAAAAATCCCTTCAAAGAACTAGGCGTGCGGGCAGCGATATATCAGGTCATCAATGTAGAAGCAATCAAAACCAAGATTATGCGTGGCCTAGCCATACCGACCGGATCGTTGGTTGCTCCGCAAGTGAGTGGCTATTCGACAGAGGCTGCACATCGGGAACCATTTAATCTTGTCGAGGCACGCAAGATACTTGCCGAAGCTGGTTATCCGAATGGTTTTCAAGTCACGCTCGATTGCCCGAACAATCGTTATATCAACGATGTGGATGTGTGCCAAGCGATTGCTGCGATGTTGGCGCATATCGGTATTGAGGTAAAACTGAACTTGCTACCGAAGGCGCAGTTCTTCTCAAAGATTCAAAAATACGACACCAGCTTTTATCTATTAGGAATATTGCCGACAACCCACGACGCATGGAATTCGCTATTCTCGATGGCGCATTCACAGGGTTGGGAAGGTGGTGGGGATTGGAATATAGGCCGCTACGCTGATACGGAGATGGATAGTTTGATTGATGCAATTCGTGTTGAAATGAACTCGACGAAACGAAACAAACTCATTGAAGACGCATTGTTGCTGCATAACGAAGATGTGGTTCATATTCCGCTGTATCAACAGGTGACTCCTTGGGCGATGCGTGCGAATGTGCGCGTTGTACACACGCCTGACAATTTTCTGGAATTGCGTTGGGTCAACATCGATTGAATCTGGAAATTGTGATCGTAACGGGGAAAAGCATTGTCCACGAAAGACACGAAAGGCACGAAAAAACAGCAATGCGCTTGAGCATTTTGGACGGCTTTGATTCTTTATAGAGTAACTGCTGAGACAATTTTGTTATGGAGCCCTTTCGTGCTTTTTGTGTCTTTCGTGAGCAATGAATAACATATCAACACATGATTACCTTCATTCTGCGCCGCGTCTTGCAAGCGGTTTTTGTCCTGCTAGTTGTCGGCTTCGTCGCTTTCTCGCTGTTCCAGTATGTTGGCGATCCGGTAACGATCATGCTTGGGCAGGACGCGACGCTGCAAGATCGCATACGGCTGACACATGAGCTTGGTCTTGATCAGCCGTTCTTCGTACAATTCGGCCGTTTTGTCGCGCATGCGATCCAAGGCGAATTCGGTATTTCGTATCGGCTGAGCCGCCCGGTTGCGGCGCTGATTGCCGAGCGGTTGCCTGCGACCTTGGAGCTCTCCGCAATGGCTGCGTTATTCGCATTACTGCTTGGCATTCCGTGCGGTGTTTACACGGCTTTACGCCCCCATTCTTGGATCACACGTTTGATCATGACGGCCTCGTTAATCGGCGTCGCATTACCAACTTTTCTGATTGGTATTTTCCTGATTCTTGTTTTTGCCGTGAACCTTGGCTGGCTGCCATCCTTCGGAAGAGGCGACACAGTGGCTTTAGGTTGGTGGACAACAGGGCTTCTTACCTTAAGTGGTTTGAAGGCACTGATACTGCCAACCATCACTTTAGGATTTTTCCAAATGACATTGATCATGCGGTTGGTACGTTCTGAAATGTTGGAAGTGCTGCGCACTGATTACATCAAATTTGCGCGCGCTCGTGGCTTGCCTGATCGAGCGATTCATTTCGGCCATGCGCTCAAAAATACATTGGTGCCGGTGATAACCATTACCGGATTGCAGCTTGGCAGCATCATCGCCTTTGCCATCATCACTGAAACAGTATTCCAATGGCCTGGCATGGGACTACTTTTCATTCAAGCTGTGAACGCGGCTGATGTGCCTATCATGGCCGCTTATCTTTGCCTCGTTGCGCTCGTATTCGTGGTAATCAATTTATTTGTGGATTTGCTGTATTACGCGGTTGATCCGCGATTACGCATCGATCGAACCGTGCGGGCGGCTCCGTGACTACGAATGCTATCAAACTAGCGGTACATCGCGCATGGGAGAGCGATATAGCTTATAGTTTTCGCGATTCTCCCGTCGCGATACTTGCCGCCTTAATCGCCTTGATTTGCATTGTCGGTGCGATATTTTCCCCTTGGCTTGCACCGCATAATCCATTCGATCTTAAAACACTTAACCTCATGGATTCATTGCTGCCGCCCGCCTGGTTGCCGGAAGGCAAAAGCAGCTATCCGCTAGGCACTGACAATCAAGGTCGCGATATACTTTCGGCGATCATGTATGGCGCTCGCATCTCCTTGCTAGTAGGAATTGGTGCGGTAATATTTTCGCTGGTGCTCGGCGTCGGCCTAGGATTAATCGCCGGCTACATGGGGGGACGGATCGACGCGTTCATTATGCGCGTTGCGGATGTTCAACTTTCCTTTCCCGCTATCTTGATCGCGCTTCTCATTGATGGCGTCGCTCGTTTATTAGTTCAAAAAGAAGCACACGATCAAATCGCAATTTACGTACTGGTACTAGCGATTGGATTTTCAGGTTGGGTGCAATATGCACGCACCGTGCGCGGTTCCACGATGGTGGAGAAGAGCAAGGAATATGTGCAAGCCGCACGCGTCATTGGTCGTCATCCGATGGCGATTATGTTCCATCATGTGCTGCCCAATGTAACGGGGCCTGTCCTCGTACTTGCAACATTGCATATCGGCACGGCGATTATTACTGAGGCAACATTGTCATTCCTTGGCATCGGCGTCTCTCCTACGCAACCGTCATTAGGCACATTGATCCGGATCGGTAATGACTTTCTTTTTTCCGGCGAGTGGTGGATCACCGTCTTTCCCGGTATTGCTCTCGTCGTCATGGTGCTATCTATCAACTTGCTAGGCGACTGGTTGCGAGATGCCTTGAATCCAAAATTACAGTTCTTCGGATGAACTCGCTTCTTACCGTTTCTCACCTCAGCATTGAGTTTCCCACACGTCACGGCACATTACTCGCGGTAGATGATGTGTCATTCACTCTCGCGCCTGGTGAAGTATTGGGTTTGGTCGGCGAATCAGGTGCCGGAAAATCAATAACCGGCAATGCGATTATCGGTTTGCTTGAACCACCGGGCCGTATTGCTAATGGCGAGATTAATTTGGACGGAAGGCGTATTGATCACTTGTCTGCGGATGAGATACGTAAAGTACGCGGACGACAAATCGGTGCCATTTTTCAAGATCCGCTTACGTCGTTAAATCCGCTTTACACGATTGGCAAACAGTTAATTGAAACGATTCGCACGCATTTGGATTTGTCTGCAACGCAGGCGCGCCTTCGTGCGATTGAATTACTGCGGGCAGTGGGTATCGCTGCGCCCGAACAACGTATAGACCAATATCCGCATCAATTCTCCGGTGGTATGCGGCAGCGAGTGATCATTGCATTGGCGCTATGCGCAAATCCTAAATTGCTAATCGCTGATGAACCTACTACCGCTCTGGATGTTTCCATTCAAGCTCAGATAATCGAGATGCTGAAGAAGCTCATGCATGAACATGGCACGGCGATTGTATTGATCACGCACGATATGGGTGTGATTGCGGAAATCGCGGATCGCGTTGCGGTGATGTATGCAGGACGAATTGTGGAAATCGGTCCCGTGCGAGACGTGATCAAGAATCCGAAGCATCCCTATACGATCGGCTTGATGGGTTCGATCCCATCGATTCATGGCGACGTGAATCGGCTGACGCAAATCGATGGTGCGATGCCACGGCTTAATGCGATTCCTCCCGGTTGCCCATTTAATCCGCGTTGTTCGAGAGTATTTGATCGATGTCGCGTCGAGCGGCCGGCTTTACTGAATGCCGGCGAGACAGCGGCGGCGTGTTGGTTGTATCAAGACCGTAATTTATAAATATAGCTGTTGCGTTCTAAATTGGATCAATGGAGATGATGTTTAAAGAGCGTA
>JAZKCF010000066.1:0-5721 GCA_040388195.1 Pseudomonadota bacterium | reverse complement strand
AATTCCTCTCGCAAAAACCATAATTCACCGCGCTCGTCAATGCGTAAGTCCTAATCTATATCGCGAGATCTATTTGAGCTGCGCCTTTAACATTTGTTCGGCGCTCATATTGAATATCGCAGAACCGGCGAGATTCTGGCCGCCGTCGCAAACAACAACGCAACCGGAAATGTAGGAGGCCAACGGCGACGCCAGAAAAACAGCGGTCTGACCGATATCATCCACGGTACCCATCCGGCGTAACGGCACGGCATTAATAACTGCCTCTCTCGCCGCAGCACTTGATAATCGCTTCATGCCTTCCGTGCCCTCTATCGGTCCGGGCACTATGCTATTGGTGCGAATACCATATGGTCCCCATTCAATAGCCAAGTTTTTCATCATCATGTCGATACCCGCTTTCGCGGCGCCGGCATGCACTTGAAAAGCATGCGGCATGTACGCCATGCCGGCAGAAATATAAATGATGGTGCCGTTCGTTTCTTTGAGTTGCTCGAAGGCTGCGTGGGACGCATTGAACGATCCGTTGAGATCAATATCAACTACGGTTTTGAATCCGTTCGCCGAAAGCTTTTCAGCTGGCGCAAGAAAATTTCCAGCAGCGCCGGAAACCAGCACATCCATCGGCCCAAGCTCTTGCTTGCTTTTTGCGAACGCGGCTTCGAGGGCAGTGATATCCCGTACATCGGCGACAACCGGACAAACGTTTGCGCCTAACGCACGTAACTCAGCAGCAGCGTTCTCCAATTTTTCCAGTGTTCGCCCGCAAATGCCGATGTTCGCGCCCAATGCCGCGAAATTTTTGGCAATGCCGAGATTAATGCCGCTACCACCGCCAGTGACAAAAACGGTTTTGCCTTTAAATAAATTTTCCGCGAAGTATTGAGTAACAATCATGGCCTGGCGTTACCTTAACTAAATTTAGAAAAATCAGGCGCTCGCTTTTCATGGAACGCCTGGAATGCTTCCGCCACCTCGGGCGACTGTAGTTGGCGGACAAAGTGACTACCTTCTTCGCTCATCTGCTTAGCAACCGCAGCAGCCATGCCTTTCTTCATCAGCAACTTGGTAAGACGTAAGGCGGCGGGCGGTTTCGCTGCCAGCTTGCTAGCCGCTGCTGTTGCCGACCGCAACTCATCACCGTCAGCAGTTACTTCAGCGATCAATCCAAATTGATGGGCTACCGCAGCAGTGAAGGGCTCACCGAGGAAAAGCAATTCGGCGGCGCGATGGTAACCAATATGCATCGGAAGCAACATACTGGATGCAGCTTCCGGCACCAATGCCAAATTCACGAAAGGCAACTGAAAGCGCGCGTTAGCGCCAGCATAAACAAGATCACAATGTAATAACATCGTCATACCGATTCCGATAGCCGGACCATTCACAGCCGCTACAATCGGCTTCGTAGCCGTACTAATTGCCACTAAAAATTTGAATACCGGGTGATCTTCGCCTGTAGGCGGGTGCGTGATGAAATCTTGTAGATCATTGCCACTGCTGAATACCTGAGGATGACCATGAATGAGCACGGCACGCACGGCCGGGTCGTGCTCCGCCTGGTTGAGCGCCGCCGCCATCTCGGTATACATGGCGACGGTTAACGCGTTCTTTTTATCGGGTCGATTAATCTGAATACGAAGAATATGATCTTCGAAGTGAGTAAGTATCTCCATGGCGTTCGTACTTTCAATTTGAAAATTGAGGCTCAGCGTTACGCCTTTGGCGCCCGAACAGGAAAAGAAGTACCAACAGTTACTTAGAGCCCATTTCAATAGGCTCTTAAGTACTTGTGCAAAAGTTTTCCAGCAAGACGTGTCGACGCAGACAGTACCCAATTAGTACGGCAAGGAGGCGCAACGCCGCAGGAAGACTTTTGCACAAGTACTTATTGAACGATTACCAATTACGCCCGTATATCGGGAGTTAACTGCCCCTCCATCGTGAAAATAAGATCCTTTAGATAAAGTTTACGCTTTTTCAAACGGCGCAATTCCAACTCGTCGGCTATCGGCGTCGCCACTAGCCGGGCGATCATTTCATCTAAATTACGGTGCTCAAGCCGCAGCACGGACAGCTGCTGCTTCAGCGCCTCCATTTCCTCCTCGGTCATGACGGGCCATCCTTAATAGATAATAATTAGTAGTAGAACTCGTTGTGGCGGTCACGCATAAACTGTCTTTGGCAGCCCCTCCTGCAACACACCACCAAAACCCCATTAATTATCCACTTTTCAAAGCGCGCTGTAACCTTATTACCTCGCCTGCAAACTCAAAGCAGCAGGACTTATGCAAAATTACCCAAGAATGACTCGCCGACTCAGACACTACGAACTTTGTACGGCAAGATGAGTAACCCTGCGGCGGAGGTTTTGCGTAAATCCTGACAGAATATTACGGTAGCCGGCCCTCCTCTACCCCATGACACGCTGCACTGCCTCCCGCTGAAGCTAGTTTTATTTCAGGCACTTCACGTCTACAGCGCTCGTTAGCAAACGAACAACGGGGATGAAATGTGCAACCACTTGGCGGAGATAATGGATTGGGAACTTCACCCGTTGTAAGCGAGCGCGGCTGGCCGGTCATTTCCAAATCCGGCACGGCATTTAGCAACATCCGTGTATAGGGGTGCCGAGGGGTCGCAAAAAGTTGCTGTGTCGGCGCGATTTCAACGATCCTTCCTAGATACATCACAGCAACCCGGTCGGACAGATAACGCACGACAGCCAAGTTATGGGAGATAAATAAGTAGCTGAGATTACGCTGACGTTGCAGGTCTTTCATGAGATTCAGTATCTGCGCTTGAACCGATACATCCAACGCCGAGGTCGGCTCATCACAGATCAGAAACTCCGGTTGGCTAGCGAGTGCGCGGGCAATCGAAATGCGCTGCCGCTGTCCGCCGGAAAACGCGTGGGGATATTTATCGCCATCATTAGGCGACAACCCTACTTGTACGAGCAATTCGTCTACTCGGCTTCTTACGGCAGCGCCCTTCAACAAACCGTGGACGCGAATCGGCTCTGCAATAATATCCATGACTCGCCAACGTGAATTGAGACTGGCATAAGGGTCCTGAAATATCATCTGCATACGCCGCCGCAGCGGCGCCCAATCAGCGCGGCTTTTTAAAGTAGCGAACTCGGCGCCCTCAAAAACAATACTGCCCCCCGTCGGCTGATAAAGGCCAGCGATAAGCCGCGCCACCGTGGATTTACCGCAACCAGATTCGCCGACAAGCGCCAGTGTCTCGCCGCGATTGAGTGAAAAACTGACATCATCAACCGCTTTCAAAAGTTGCTTAGGCTGACGTTTGATAACACGCTCGAACCACGGTCGGGAAATATCGAAATAGCGGGCTACATTACGAAGTTGAAGCAACGGGGAAGAATCATTATTTTCTGCGATCATATACAATTATAGACTGCGCATGCGCTCATAATACATTTCCAGTTAGCGCGCAATCGGCACTCAAGTAACGACTGCGCACCGGAATATGTTAATGCTTGATCATCACATGGACGACGCCAAGCCATAATCTGAATCATTGGCAAGACGAATGGCTTCGTCCACGCCATTAAATGCAGTGATCGACACCACCGGACCAAATACTTCGCGGCGAACAATTTCATCTTCTTGACGAGCACCGGCAATCACAGTGGGCGCATAGAAGAAACCTTCCCCTTCAAGGGATTTTCCGCCGCATGTAACTTCCATATGCGCGTGTTCCGCCGCCCCGTTGCACAAAGCTGGCGACGCGACCACGTTGACGCTCGCTAATCAGTGGACCCATCTCTATGCCTTCTTCACGCGGCGAACCTACTTTAATAGTCGATACGGCAGCAGAAAAATCGGCAACGAAGCGATCGTATATTTTTTTCTCGACGTATAAACGGCAAGCGGCTGTGCAATCTTGTCCGGCGTTGTAATAACCAAACGATCGCAGTCCGGCAATTGTTGCTGCGATGTCGGCATCCTTGAACACAATCACCGGCGCTTTTCCGCCTAATTCAAGATGCGTGCGTTTCACGCCATTCGCAGCTGTTTCCAAAATACGCTGCCCCGTCGATACATCACCCGTGAGCGAAGTCATTCGCACTTTCGGCTGCGACACCAATGGCACCCCCACCGACTCACCACGCCACGCGGGAAAATATCGGCGATGTATTCCGCCAATTGCAACGAGGTAAGCGGCGTTTGTTCGGAAGGCTTCAACACGCAAGTATTGCCCGCAGCTAAAGCCGGGGCTAATTTCCATGCAGCCATCATCAACGGATAATTCCAGGGCGCGATTGATGCAATAACGCCAATTGGATCGCGTCTTATGAAGCTGGTATGCCCCGCCAAATATTCCCCGCTCACCGCGCCGCTCATATTGCGTGCGGCGCCTGCAAAGTAACGAAACACATCAGCGACGGCCGGCAATTCGTCATTCAGCACCGCACTGTAGGGTTTCCCGCAATTGAGCGACTCAAGGGCGGCCAAATGGGCTGCGTTCTGGTCGATACGAGCAGCATTGCGGCGCGTTCGCGCGGTACCGTCTTCGCCCACAGAGGAAAAGCACGGTCAGCTGCATCAACCGCTGCTATGACTTGCTCTTCCGATGCTTCGCGCACGCTGATAATTTTTTTGCCCGTTGCCGGATTAATGATGTCTTCGAGTGCGCCGCCACCAGTGACGAACTGACCGTCAATCAGCATTTTTTATGCAATTTAATAAACTCCATATCGATCTTTCCCTGAGTTTTGCGTGGTCTTAAATAAGGTTATTTGCTACCACCGGCGATGGCTTCGGTGTTACGGGTAATGACAACATACCGCCGGCGAGTAACGCTGTGGCGATGTTCGGCAATACGACATAGCGAAATGTTTTGAAACCATTAGCGCCAAGATCCATGGACGCCTCGATTTGACTGACAGGCGTGCGCTTAAGACGAGCCAATACATTGTTATAGATAGTAACGATACAAAAAGTCACATGACCAACCACGACCGTCCATAACGAAGGTGTCAGCATTAATAGCTTGATCGATGCTAACAACGCTATGCCAGTGACAATGCCGGGCAATGCAAGAGGCAGCACCATTAATATAGTAAACGCACTTTTACCCGGGAAACGCCCTAGATGGATCGCGCCGGCAGCCAACGTGCCAAGAATCATGGCTGTTATTGTGGACATTGTTGCGACCTTGATCGATAGAGCGATCGCTCGCCACACATCGTCACGCTGAAGCACCACGTCGAACCAATGTAGCGTAAGGCCGGGGGGCGGAAATTGGAATGTCTTGTCGTCGGTGGTGAACGCATACAAGGCAATCAATAGAATCGGTATATGTAAAAAAGCGATGCCAAAAAATGCCGCTAGTTTGAGCCCCCAAGAAGCTTGGTTGTCAGAGTGCATCGAAAGCTCCCATACGTTTGGCAATCAACAGATAAATCGAGATTAATACGATCGGCACTACCGAGAATGCTGCGGCAAGTGGGATATTGCCCGCTGTTCCCTGCTGCACATAGACCATTTGGCCAATGAAATAGCCAGGAGCGCCGACCACGCCAGGAATAATGTAATCACCTAACGTCAGCGAGAAGGTGGAAATGGAACCAGCCACGATACCGGGCATCGATATAGCTAGGGTGCTTTAAATTGGTCTAAGCTATATTTATGACTTATCCATTAAAATTTCGGCAACACATTCTGCAGGTGCGGGAAGAAGAAGGGCTCA
>JAZKCF010000065.1:0-8744 GCA_040388195.1 Pseudomonadota bacterium | reverse complement strand
ATAAGGACAACAATACCGTCCCTCCATTCCCTTCGCTTATGTCGAACTCGCGTTACTTAGTCTTAACAGATTCGACGTGACTGAACACTAGATCTCTATCAGTAATTTGTGAAGCGCCGTTTAGCTGCTCTAAAAAATATAACGGTGTTTAGAATCTATGTGACGTTACTGATTTCTAAACGCCGTTACATTTAAGCTTTTCGATCGATCATTGTATGGACGAGCCACTCGCTTTTTCATTCCGGTTTGTCATCACTACGATGTCCACACGTCGGTTTGCCTGACGGCCAATGGCGGTGGCATTGGTCGCCACTGGTAAAGACTCGCCAAATCCGCGGGCGTCTATTCGATTTTCCTGGATACCTCTATCCACTAACGCAGTGCGGATAGACTCAGCCCTGCGTTGCGACAGCTCGCGATTAAGTCGATCTGATCCTGTGCTGTCCGTAAAACCTTCAACTCGGACCGCCACTGCAGGATCATCTTTCATCACCGTGGCCAATCGATCGATAGCTTGATACGCGCCGGGCTTTAGCGTGGCCTCACCAACGTCGAATAACACATCAGGTAGCGTGAGAATAACGCCACGGCTTGTATGCTTCGCGTTCAAATCGGAAAGTTTTTGTTCCAGTTCTCGCGCCCGTTGTTGCGCTTTCGCTGCCTGTTCTTCTGAAACGGATGATTGTTGTTGCGCTTGCCGAGCTTGGTTAGCTTGCTGCTGGGCCTGCTGTTTCGCGAGATCAGCTTCTCGAGTCCGTGCAGATAAAAGAAGTCTATTCCGCTGTTCGCCTGCGTTGGCAACAACTTGTTGAGCGGCCTTCGACTGAGTTGTTTGCTGCGCGATCTCGGTGTTACGTTTGGCCAAGTAAGCGTAGTGCGCAATCTCGTCGCGATCGGCACCGTTTGATTGCAGTCGCTGGGCTTGTTCTAATGCTTGCCCGGCTTTTCTCAATTCTAGCGGCGCATATTGATTCACTTGCGGGTTGGCTGATGCGGTGGCGTACGCCGCTTGCGCTTCATCGAGAATCGCTAAGCGTTCAGGCGTGCTTGCGCAACCCGAGAGAATCGCCGTTACTGACGCCATTTGAATAAGATAGGATTTCAATATTGAATTCGGCATGTTTTTCTCCTTGCTATGCAATGTGCGTGCTATTGATTCGTTTGGTTGCTTAATTCTTGTTGCAACGTTCGAATACTCTGCTGCACCTCGGAAGCTGCTTGTTGCGCTTTAACCGATTCGGCAGTCGCTTGCGCTAATCGACCGTCGGCCTCTGCCTCCGTCGCTAAACGTTGCGCTTTTTCGTAATCTTTATCATTGGCGGCTGCGCGTGCCTGCTGCAGCTTCTCTGCTGCGGACGTAATGGCAAGCGGCGCATATTCGCGGCCACCCGCACGCCGCGCATCATCTAGTGCAGACTGAGCGACAGCAAGTTGAGCGGTTGGCATATCCCGATTGCTTGCACACGCGGATAGCAATAACGCTGATAGCACGGAAGGGATGATGACTAAATATTTTGCGGACATTTTTTGCATATTTGTTCTCCTCATATTAATAAATAGCCGTTCTAACCTATGATATGCAAACCTCGTGCCTACAATAAAATGCAGGCAGCTATCTAAAGTTTATTGGTTGATTGGACGAGAGATAACGAGCAAGCAATATATAAACCTTGGTATAACGAATCCGTACTGTCGCTCGTGTATTTTTCGGTAATAGTTGCAAATTTTTGGTAAATATTGCAGAAAATGGAATCTTGCTAAGCGATGCGATCTTAGCAAAGAGGGCGTGTCATCGTCGTGAAACCGCAGTAGTGTTCACTATCGGGGCATAGCTTCAAACTCACGGACAAGCCGCCATCACGCGTGAAGATTTGTCTTTTGGTTGTCCGTGTTCCCCACTAAAACGTATTTATTTTTCCATGCCTTTCGCGGTCAACAATGCGGCCATCTTATTGTGGCCGTTACGCGTAGCGTAAGAAAGTGGCGTCGTTCCGTTTCGATCTAGTGCTTTAACGTCCGCTCCACTTTTAACCAGCAGCTCGGCAATTGCGTCCTCGCCGGTCGCTCCTGCTAAGTGTAGTGGTGTTTCTTCGACGTTATCCTTGGCATTGACTTCAGCCCCATTACTGATGAGAAACGCCGCAATTTGCTTCGCGCCGGATAATGTTGCTGCATGGAGTGGAGTCATTCCATGCATATCTTTTTCGTTGACCTTAGCGCCCTTTGTAACAAGCAGTGCCGTGATTTGCCGACGACGGAAAAATGCCGCTTCGTGAAGCGGTGTTTGCTTAATTGCATTGGTAACGTTTACGTCCGCGCCTTTGGCAATCAACGCTTCTACCGCACTCATATTTCCTTGCCTTATAGCCGCGAAAATAGGCGCTTCTGGGGACCGTGCGCTGGTTGCGCTCGTACCCGCAGTATTCGCATCTCGTGCCGTATCGTCCCGTATCATTTGCGATGCTGCGGTACTCTCATTCTTTGCGTTTTGATTTTTGGGCTCTTGGTTTGATCCATAACATCCAGCCAGGCCGAATAGCAGCAGCGCCGTCGTTACCATTTTATTAACACTGCGGGACTGGACCGTTGTCCGCCAAGGGAAGCGGCTAGCAGCCCATGCAGTTTTGACGTGAAACATCTTAATTACCTCCGATTAAGCAATTCGTTTTGTATCTCGTTTGTAACGTTGAACTTATACCGTGTCGCGATCAATTACCAAACTACTTTATGCAGCACGCCGTTCTTTCCCATTTCTGGAGTTCGTCGGCAACTAAAGTTATTGCAACCAGGATACAGGATAGCAAATACGCCGCAGTGACGTGTTAATCGCGCCAGTTCTGGAATGCCACACATGGCGATTCATTAATCTCGTTAGACCTTGGATTCGTATTTGTGTTCTTTCATGTCAATACCTAAGGCGTAGTTTTTTCGCTCCGAAGACATTAATGAAAAACGTATATCCACCGGTATTGTTTATGATGACGGTATCATTCGATACTAACGCAGATGATTCGGAAGAATTTATAACGGGATATGAAAATTCTATTAGTAGAAGACGATTTGATGATTGGCGAAAGTACACAAAAAGCGCTTGAGGGCGAGGGCTTCCTGATCGATTGGGTCTGTAATGGTGACGAGGCGGATGCCGCGCTTGCAGTACAGCGTTACGACGCGATCCTTCTTGATTTAGGACTTCCGCGCAAGGACGGCATAGAAGTGCTGCGTGGGATCCGTGCTCGAAACGACAGTACGCCGGTGCTTGTTATTACCGCGCGCGACACCGTGCAGGAGCGCATATTAGGTTTAAACAGTGGTGCCGACGATTATCTCGTTAAACCTTTCGATTTGGATGAACTGATTGCGCGTTTGCATGCAGTTGTACGTCGTTCACGTGGCCGGTTGGAACCTACATATCACTATAACGGCATTGTGCTGAATCCCGTTACTCGCGACGCTGCTGTCGATGGAAAACCCGTCATTTTGTCATCAAGGGAATGGGCGATTCTGGATGCCTTAATTGCGCGGCCGGGCGCGATATTTTCCCGTTCTCAATTAGAGTGCCGCCTCTATGGCTGGAATGGCGAAACCGCAAGTAATGCGGTTGAAGTTTATATTCACGGACTCCGCAAGAAGCTTGGGCAACATTTTATCGTCAACGTTCGCAGCGTTGGTTATATGGTCGCGAAAGCGCCGTGAAATCATTGCGTGTTCGTCTCTTGCTGCTGCTTGGCGCTTTGATTGTCATTACGACAGTAATCTTATCCTTAACATTGTTTCGTACCGCAATGGGACAAGCGAACAGACTATTTGATTACCATATGCAACAAATAGCGTTGGCGTTACGCGATAGCAACTTCAATAATGGGGATTGGAATTTAGCCGAAGGCGAAGATAATACGTTCGATTTTGTCATACAGATTTGGAGCGAGGATGGAATGCGGGTGTATCAATCCCGAAAACATCGCGTTTTGCCAGAGCAGTCGGTCATCGGTTATTCGACCATCATTTTAGATAACGGCGAGTGGCGAATTTACGCTGCACATACGAACAACAAAGTAATCCAAGTTGCACAATTGGTCGAGGCGCGACGTAATCGCGCCATTCGTTTAGCGCTACGCTCGTTATGGCCGATCATTCCGATTTCGTTGGTGTTGCTTGGGGCGATATGGTGGGTCGTCAGCGCGGCCTTAATACCACTGACGAAAATTGGGCAGGAGTTAGGAAGCCGGAATGCGCCGTCCCTAAAACCGGTGTTCGTGGAAGGCATTCCGAGCGAAGTTGCGCCTCTTGTCACCGAATTAAACTCGCTTCTTACCCGTTTGAATCAAGCGATGGGCTCGCAGCAGCAATTTATCGCTGATGCGGCGCACGAATTGCGATCTCCGCTTACTGCATTGAAGTTGCAAGTCCAGATGCTAGGGCGTGCGAAAGACGATTCAGCACGTACCGATGCGATTGCGCGGCTTTCAGGTGGTATTGAGCGCGGCATTCGTTTAGTCGAACAATTGCTGGCCTTGGCGCGCCAGGATCCGTTGGCGCAATCACAACTACACGTCGAACGTACCCCACTTGCGGTTTGCGCCAGGCAAGCATTGTCGGATGTTGCAGTCCTTGCTTCTTCCAAGCAAATTACACTGAGTTTCGAAGAATCGTGTGACACCTATGTGATTGGTAACGCCGAAAATATTCGCGTACTAATTCGCAACCTCGTTGACAATGCAATTCGCTACACACCACCAGGCGGGGCAGTGGGGCTTAAGGTTATGATGGAAAATGGTGCTGCCGCCATTACAGTGTTCGACTCCGGGCCTGGAGTTCCTGACGAAGAACGGCTGCGCGTATTTGACCGTTTCTATCGTATTCCTGGTACTGCTGCCACCGGCAGTGGGCTAGGCCTGCCGATCGTCAAAGCCATTGCCGATCGGCATGCTGCCAGTATTCTTCTCAATACATCGTCGGCTGGCGGGTTAGAAGTGAAGGTTCTTTTTTCAATGTCGCCGGGAGTAGATGAAAAAAGACGCGATTTATTTCCCGCTAACTCAACTTGACTGAAAATTAATACCGCTATTTAAGTTTCACCTAATAATTGTGTTGCATCATTAATCCGGTATGGCGAATAAACGTGGGATGCTTGGTGCTATTTGAGAGCGGCCGGTACTAGAGCGGATTTCATATGAATGTACGGTGTCGCTGGGTTTGTTTGGGGCGCATTGCGTCGTTGCTCGTCGCTTGTTTGGAATGACCAAACGGCGCTCCTCACGCCTAGCACTGCACCCCAAACAAACCCAGCCCTGCGGGTTGTCCCCAAATGCGGCGCCCGCGTCGTTGCGCTCCTTGCTAAGGGAAGCAACCATTAGCCGCGTCGCGACGCCTAGCGGGCGTCCGCATTTGGGGGCAACGACACCGTACATTCATATGAAATCCGCTCTAAATAGTGCTGGCGAAGAGGTGGGGGGACAACCAGGCGCGCCACAGATTTGTTTTCAAATGGGTGTGTTTAAATAATACTGTGTGAGCCGGTTTTGGATCTCCGGTGCTCAATGTACTACTCGTACATTTCTGCGCCTCGGCTCAATTTCAGCTCATTCGGAATTTTTATTCACAGACTCCACGGATAAGAACGAGGATAGCCCGTTATACTTCGATGTCCTTGCCTTATCACATCGGCAACGGATAGTTCGGAATTTGTCGCATGGTTTTGATCAGGTATTCCATGCGCCGCGATATTGCCGGCGCATTTTTTTATTCGTTGCGCATAGTCGAAATATTATAAATGGACGATCAGCACTTAGCGGTTGAGGTAACTGGAAAAAAATTACCATTCCATATATGGATGTGGCGGCAATGGTTTTTTTTCTGCGTGGGCGCCATTGCCATCGGTGGTGTGGCGGTTGCTTTCTGGGCTGGTAGTAAATTTGCGCATAAGTTTTTGCGTCATGTGCTGGAATTCTCGCCATTGTTGCCACTTGTTATAACCCCTCTAGGTTTTGCGCTGATCGTTTTCATAACCAACAAATATTTTTATGCGGCTCAAGGTAGCGGTGTACCGCAAACGCTTGCGGCATTGCATGCTGGTGAATCAGAGAACCCCAAGAAGCTATTATCTTTGCCGATCGCGGCCGCAAAATTCGTTTTGACGATAGCGGGCCAATGTGTGGGTGGATCTATTGGGCGAGAGGGACCAATGGTTCAAATCGGCGCCTCGATCATGTATACGCTTGGGCGCTTCATGCCCGATGGATCAACCTCTCGGCATCAAATCGATCGCGCTCTGATCGCGGCTGGCAGTGCGGCAGGTGTTGCCGCAGCGTTTAATACACCCGCAGCGGGTGTGATTTTCGTGATCGAGCAACTACTGCAATCGATAGAGAGGCGCGTAAGCAGCGCCATGATTGCAACGGTTGTTATTGCAACTATCGTGGCAGAGGCGGGTTTTCACGATTACAGCTACTTTGGTCCTGTTACCACGGAATTGCCGTGGAGCACAGGATGGCCGGCCATACTAACCTGCGGCATTGTCGGTGGGTTACTTGGTGGTATTTTCATTCGTGCCTTTCGACCGGTAAGCACGTTTTTACCGGCGCCAGTTCGGCATTTCAGACAATCCTCACCGATCAAATTCGCGGCGGCATGCGGCTTGGTTGTTGCAATATTGGGTGTGCTTTCAAACGGCAGCATTTTTGGTAATGGCTCGGCAGAAACCCGTCTATTACTTGAAAACGAGCATAGTCTGCCCTTCGGTTATGGCTTGATCAAATTAGCGGCGACATTTTTTTCATGTCTTAGCGGTATACCTGCGGGGCTTTTTGCACCGTCACTTTCTGTTGGTGCCGGCATTGGGGCTGGCGTATCCGCTGTGATGCCATCGATACCCGCAACGGCAATTATTTTGCTGGGTATCGCCGCATATTTCGCTGCGCTATTTCAAGCGCCGATTACTGCGTTTGTCATTGTTATGGAAATGGCGGGTAGCTATTCCATGGCCTTGCCGTTAATGACGGCTGCGCTTATCGCAACGGCCATATCCAGGCTTATTTGCCGGCGCACGTTGTATGACGCGATGTCCGAAAGATGGCGCCACTGGGCCACATCACCTTAAGAACCTGTTCAAGATCTATAGGACTTACGCAAAATCGCCCCAACGGCGTTGCTCCTCCTTGTCGTACTTAATTGTACTGCCTGCGTCGTCGCCCTTGCTGGGACGGTTTTGCGTAAGTCCTAATCTATTCCCGCTAGCGCCGGAGGTTATTTGAGCGCAAGGCAAGGCGTGCGACGACGCGGCGGGGCCACTCCCTGTGAAGCGTCCCGCTCTAATACCGACGCGCAAGGCGAGGTATCCACTCTATTATGATTAGCGAATTGATACCGGAAGACATCCGGAAATTTATTTTCTTGCGCATCGATAGTATCGCGCACATGGAGGCGTTACTATTGTTACGTCTCGACCCGACGGAGTGCTGGGATAGTGCGTCTGTCGCAAGTCGGCTCTACATTTCAGATAAAGAAGCAGCTACGCTACTCATGTGTCTTCACGCTGATGGCTTTCTTGTAGAGACCGGCAGCCGATTTCAGTATCGCTGTTGCTCTATAGAGTTGGAGCAAATGGTGGACCGTGTGGCCGATGCATACACACGGCATCTCATACTTATCACCAATTTGATCCATTCAAAATCTTTAACGAAAATCCGTGAATTTGCAGATGCGTTCAAATTAAGAAAAGACCGTTAAAATGGCCAGCCTAGTTTATGGACTCTGTGCACTGACTTCGCTGTTGTGTGCTTGTTTGCTGATTCTTGCCTATCGCAGGAACGGATGTAAATTATTGCTGTGGAGTGGTCTCTGTTTTGCCGGACTGACGCTCAATAACGTACTGCTAGTAGTCGATAAGGTAATTTTGCCGTTGGTTGACTTGTCGACCTGGCGCCACCTTATCGGGCTCGTTGCCATGTTGATATTGCTTTACGGCTTAATTTGGGAAGCGGAGTGAAGTTGCGATGAACTTACTGCTAATGGGGGCTATTGCAATGGCTTCCGCTGTGGCGGCGTTATTCTTTCTAAAATTTTGGAAAAAAACCGGCGACCGCTTCTTTTTCTTATTTTCAGCGGCCTTCGTTATCGACGCGTTGAGTCGCATCGTATTAGCAATGAGTTCGCCATCCGAGGAGCAAGAACCACTTTTTTACTTAGCTCGGTTATTGTCGTTCGGAATAATTTTAATCGCAATTATCGATAAAAATTACAGCAAAAAACGTTGAGACGAATAGATCACTTATCGGTGCCATCACAACCGCTTGCCGGTCATACCGTGCAGATCCGTCTGCAATCAAGCATTCTCAATTCGAAATAGCGTCTCCGGTATAAATACAATCCAGTAATAGGCCCATTTTCCAACCACTTTCGAGCTATTCGGCATCGGCTTCTAAGCTCGCGCAAGAACGAAGCAAGCCATTGGACAATGTGGACGACCGAAAACCCATACCAGGGCTGTGAGGCACTTTGCTCGTAATAGTGGTTAGTCACGCTGGATTTGTTAGGTACAATTTTTCCACTGTCATTCTGAATGCAACGAAGAATCTGCTTTTTTGCCTGCGTTATGCATAGTGCTAATTTTGACCGCTGTAAACAGCAAATTCTTCGTTGTACTCAGAATGACAGTCACACGTCGTGAAAATCTAGCGTGACTGACTAATAGTTCATGAAAATTTCTTATCCAGAACTGACGTGTGCGCCGTGGAAAGGCGCGA
>JAZKCF010000064.1:0-18979 GCA_040388195.1 Pseudomonadota bacterium | reverse complement strand
TGAGTGGTGAGTGGTGAGTGGTGAGTGGTGAGTGGTGAGTGGTGAGTGGTGAGTGTTGAGATATGAAAAAATGCTGAACTGTGATGAAAGATTTTGTCCCGATAAGCCATTAGGAAAATATTAATATGGTAAAAGTTGAATTATACCGATCCTAATACTACTGCGTCAGAAACCTGTCATTCGAGGAGGCAAGATGAAGAATCTGCTGTTCTACGCTCATGCCATCATCGCAAAAAAGCACTTCCTTCATTAGTCGCTCAGAGTGAGTTTTTTTGTATAGCCTACCCAAAGGGCACCAGAGAAAAGAGGAGGCGTCATGGTAAACGATGGCAACCACGAGTAATGCAGGCAAACGAAAAAGACGCAACTTCATGTTTCGTTATTAATTGAAACCGGTATTAGTAGTTAGCACCAATAAATGGCTGTTCTCGACTCCAAGCATGCGCAACGATGGTTTCTAAATTCGCAAATTCAGGTCGCCATCCTAGTTCACGATGCGCTCGCGCAGCATTGGCAACTAAGCGTGCAGGATCACCCGCCCGCTTCTCCGCTTCGATTACACGTATCAGCTTACCAGTAACACGACGCGCAACTTCAATCACCTCCAGCACGGAAAAACCATTCCCGTTGCCGAGATTGAATGCATCGCTCGCCCTCCCCTCCATCAGCTGCTGCAACGCCAATAGATGCGCTGAGCAAAGATCGACGACATGAATGTAGTCACGAATACAAGTGCCGTCGGGTGTATCGTAATCAGTGCCAAAAACCGTAATCGCGTCTTGCCTACCAGATGCCGCGCGCAACACCAGCGGAATCAAATGCGTTTCCGGTTCATGTCGCTCGCCCAATAAACCTGACGGATGCGCGCCGGCAGCGTTGAAATAACGCAGGCACACAGACTTCAATCCATAAGCGCGATCGTAATCGGCTAATGCTTGCTCAAGCATCCACTTGGATAAACCATAAGGGTTAATCGGCTTGCGCGGATGCACCTCATCGATAGGAACATATTGCGGCTCGCCAAAGATTGCAGCGGTGGAGGAAAAAATAAACCGCTGTACGCCATGCGCTACCATGGCATCAAGCAGATTAAGCGTGTTAGCCAAATTGTTTCGATAATATTTACTAGGTAATCGTACCGATTCGCCGACCTGGATATAAGAAGCGAAATGCATAACACCATCGAATTTATGACTTGCGAATAATTTATCCAGCAATGCTCGATTGGCGATATCACCATGCACAAATGCCCCACCCAGAACGGCATCGCGATAGCCGCCTTCCAGGTTGTCCAGCGTCACCACATCATGGTCCGCATCGACGAGCATTTTTACCATGTGTGACCCGATATACCCTGCCCCACCAACAATTAAAATTTTCATATTGACCTTTTTAAACACATCCCCATAAGATTTCCCACTCCCGCCTACGGGACACCCGCTCTACGCACGTCGGCCACTATGTCATTCTGAGCGGCAGCGAAGAATCTGCTTTTTAACAGTCGCTCCACAAGAAACAAACGGCAGATTCTTCGCTGCCGCTCAGAATGACAAAATATACATTTACGATCCTTGCTAGTACATATGCGCCGATGGAAGGCGAGAAAACCGTTAACCTCGCGATACTTCTATCGCCGCAGGTACCGGCCGCGGCCGCTCCACCGGCGAATAATCCAGCACCCGCTCCCGCTGAAACGCATGCCATTGTGCTTCCACATAAGCCGAGAATTCTTCACGGAATCGTGGTGCCGAAAAACGCAGTGCGTTGCTTCGGCAAGCGTGCGGGGTAATGCAAGCACCCTCCGCTTCGAATCGCATGACCGCAGATCGTATCGAGTCTATAGATTGCTCAGGATAGAAAACTCCCGTCGGATGCTCGTTCTCCAGACCGATCACAGTCTCTAACACTCCGCCTTTGGCGTAAGCGATAACTGGCGTGCCGCATGCTTGCGCTTCGACCGGTGCAATACCGAAATCTTCCTCGGCAGCAAATACGAACGCGCGCGCGCGCTGCAAATGATCACGGAGTACATCGAATGACTGATAGCCGAGCAACTCGACATTGGCGGGACAACGCGCGCGAATCGCTGCGAAGTCCGGGCCGTCACCAATTACCTTAAGCCGTTTATCCGGCATCGTGGCAAATGCATCGACAATCAATCCAATCTTTTTGTACGGAACCATCCGCGACGCGGTGACATAAAATTCTTCCTTGTTTGCGCGCAAGGAAAAAGCGGAAACGTCCACCGGTGGATAAATGACTTCGGCTTCTCGTCGATACATTTTTCGGATGCGCCTCGCAATGAAGCGGGAATTCGCGATCATCGAATCAACGCTGTTAGCGGTGCGGCAGTCCCATAGCCGAATTTTATGCAGCATGTATTGGACGAAAAAACCTTTCAGCCCCTTATTCAGGCCAGATTCGCGCAAGTACTGGTGCTGTAAATCCCATGCGAAGCGAATCGGCGAATGGATATAGCTAACATGCAACTGATCAGGGCCGGTGAGCACGCCCTTCGCTACCGCGTGGCTGCTCGACAGCACCAAATCATAACTCGACAAATCGAACTGCTCGATAGCTAATGGCATTAGTGGAAGATAGTTACGGTAATGCCGGCGAGCAAAGGGAAAGCCCTGCAAGAACGAAGTCGTGACTCGGCGGCCACCCAAAAATTCGCGTTGCGCGTCGGGCATAAAATCTACTACCGCAAAGATATCCGCATTGGGAAAGCATTGCAGCATCTGTTCCAGTACACGCTCGCTGCCGGCTAAGGTTGTGAGCCACTCGTGAACAATGGCAATTTTCATAGGCGCCTCGTGATTAAGAATTATGAGAATCTATTTACAGCATCTTTACATCCGCCCCATCAAAGGGAGGGAATCAACTTATGGCACAGTAGGGCTAGTGGTCAGATGAATTTTATACGCTGTGTGACTGTCATTCTGAGCATTCGCGAATCTGCTGTTTACGAGCGGTCAAAATTAATATCGTGCATAACCTAGACAAAAAGCAGATTCTTCGTTGCACTCAGAATGACAATGGAAACATTGTGCCTAACGAATTTATCTGGAGGGTTTACTAGTGGTTAGTCACGTTAGATTTTGCGGGTATAAATTGCGTCTTTTGCCGCTTGCCTTCGTTGCTCGTCGTTGCCATAGTGTCAGTTATGACGCCTCCTCACGCCTCGGCAAGCGGCAAAATCCATCAATTTCTATCCCACAAATCTAACGTGACTAACCACTAGTTATCGCATCCCAGGTTTCTCTTGCACATCGCTTCCACGAAAAACCACTCGCCCGTTCAAGCCCACGCTGCCGCAGATTCGCACGCAGCTCACTATCCCCCATGAGCCGGACAATTTGATCAGCGATGCTTCGCGGATCTCGAGCATCGCAATAAAGCGCCGCATCACCACACACTTCCGGCAGAGACGCTCTGTTGGATACGATCACCGGACATCCACACGCCATTGCCTCCAATGGCGGTAAGCCGAAACCTTCATACAATGACGGATAAACGAAACAAGAAGCATGTTCGTACAACGCCTTCAACTCACCATCGGATACATAACCAACATGCTTAACGAAATTAGGCAAGGACTGCGCATTGCCGGCAAATATTCGCGGATTAGTTCCACCGGCAATCACCAAGTCAAATTGCGCATCGCCTAGCCATTGCAACGCTTCGACAATAGCGCGAAAGTTTTTGTTGGGACTAAGGCTGCTCACCGCCAACACAAACGGTTTCTCTGTAAGCCCGAAGCGCGTGAGCACGCCGTTATCCGACTTCACCGATTCGATATGTTCCTTACCTTCGCTGATAACCACGCATTTTTGTTCGGATAAAGGAAGCCAACCCACCAATTCAGACTTTGAAAATTGAGATACGGTCAACACCCGCTTCGACATCCGTGCGATGCACGGAAGTAACAACCGATACCATGCGCGAAACATCCGGCTATAGGCTTCCGGCACTGCTCGAACCGCCGCATCATGGATGGTTACCACTTGGTTTACCTTCGCTATCGGCGCAGTGTTGCACAAGTTCACGAGTAATGAATTTCGTGCAAGCCACGGCAATTCCAATTGTTCCCACAAGTGGCCGCGCAATACGCCGGCGTGGCGAACGAGGATATGCCGAACACCCAAATCCCTGGCGCCTGGCGGTGCAATAATTTGCACTGCATAACGTGCGCTATCAATTTCGCCACTGGCGAGCAATGAATCGAGAGCACGTATAAGCTCGATGGCATAGCGTTGAACCCCGGTCACCGACTGCGTGAGAAAACGGCCATTGATGGTGATCTTGACCGGCAGTTGAGCGGCACAAGCGTTTGGTATTATTGCGTACAAGGGAGTATTCATTGAATTTTCGTCGCGCCCTTAACCGCCATTGATTTACTGTCTTGTACGATCAGTGGTGATTCGTTAATCGTTAGTAGTTTTGACTTTGCACTCTTTCCTGGCGCCACATCAGCACCCTTCTCCTTAACAGCGGCCATGCCCTTCACGCGTCGCGCCAATGGCGCGGTGGCGCCGGCAGCGCTATCAGAATCGTGGTCAAAAGATACCTCCCAACGCTCCTCGCCAGTCGTCCGCCAACTCGCGAGCACTTCACTACCATCGGGATTACGGAACCGCAGCATCCACACATCCTTTGCCGTCACTACGCGCTCAACAAATTGTGCCTTACTTACTAAAGTGGCGACCTCGCGCATCGATTCATAAGCAGGCTTCTGCTCGTTACCTGAAGCAAGCATACCGAAGCTGTCGCTACGAAATTCGTACCACCATACTCCCCGCACATACGGTAGCGTGCGCAACATCAGCAGCGTCCGCGCCAAGTAATCGGCGACACGTTCGTTTTCAATACCGACACCGCGTTTGTTCACGGGCCAGCCAATCTCAGTAATGTAAATGGGCACTTGCTTACCACCGTTAGCTTTCTGCAAAATATCTTGCTGCAATTTTTGCACCCAGCTCATGAGGTACTCGGGAGTACCGACCTTCTGTCCTTTCCAGAACACGTAAGGATGAATTGAGAACCCATCCATGTAGTTCACGATATCTTCGCGCATTAGTGCTTGGATATAGTCATACTTTCCAGCGCCTTCCACCGCACCAGCAAGCACGATAGCGGAAGGATCCGCCCGTTTAATCGCCGGGTAGACTTGCTTCAACAAGCGAGCATAATCCTCGGGCGAGCCTTTTGAGTTCCATTCGTTCCACACTTCGTAATAGCGAACCTTGCCCTTGAAGTGGTTGACGATGAATTCGCTATAACGCGCGAAGCCGGCCCGCGCTTCATCAGTAACCGGATTACTGCCACCATAAAGCTTGTTGCCATAGTCCAGAATAATCAGTGGCTGGATGCCCTTCGCGCGGGCGGCGTCTACTGCACGTTCCACTCCAGCTAATTGCTCTGGAAACTTGAACACACCTTTTGTTGTTTCTACGCGATCCCACCGCGCCTCAGCGCGAAACGAATTAACGCCCACCGCTTGAAGCAGATCGACGGTTTTCACCGCGTCGTTAATTCCATTATCAAAGTGGGTGCATACGCCGACGATGAACTCATCTGCCCGTGCGTTCAAGCACAACATCATCGCAAACAACAGCAACATTACACGATTCGTTTGTAGGATCACGCCATGCGCACGATTATTTCCATGGGCACTATTTAAAATCCTCATACTTTTTCCTCCCAAGATAATGCCGGCTTATGTGTCATACCGAGCTTTTCTTTTAGCGACGCGCCAGGTGGCATGAAGAGCCATCCACCCTTCCGTGAACACGCAAACCTATAGAACATAATGGGGAGCAGCAGAGTGATCGGCATGATAATAATCACGTGGATCATCAGGTTGTCGATGTCGAGATAATGTTGCAATAAAATCCGTAGACCAGCCGCAATCAGGATATGCATGAGATATATGGGCATGCTGTAGCGGCCCAGGTACGCAAATATCCTCAGTATCATTCCTCGAAGCTTACCGGAGATGCAAATTACTAATGCAATACCACTCAATGCGAGCGACAAGCGCAACAAGAACGGCGCTTGATTGTAACGAAACCCGGCATGATGAAACCAAAATTCACCCGCGATAAAAACTAAGGCCAATAGGCCTAGCGATCTTAATCCGACATGTAACCGAGATATAGATTCCTCGTGCATGGAGACAAGCCATCCAACATTAAAAAAAATCAGATTGGCAAACACTTGCGAAGGAATAAATGGTAACGAAGGCGGATTCAATGCGTATAAAACGACGGCGCAAGCGAGCGAAACCCACAATGCAGCGCGGCGCAGCCAGACGGCGAGGAAGGTGTTGAGTGCGAAGAGCCAGAACAGAGCGAGCAAAAACCAGAACTGCCCGATCGGCTGCCATGGGATGCTTACCAACTCTTGAAACGTGCGTGGGTAGTTCGTCCACCGTGATAGCAATACATGCACGATGCCCTGCAAAATCGACCATACCAGGTAAGGATAGAGCAAAGAGCCCACCTTGCCGGAAATGAACTGCCAGGTATCACGCTTCTCGCTGCTTTTTCGGAAAGAGAATCCGGCCAGAAAAAAGAATAACGGCATATGAAAGCTGTAGATCAGTGAATCGATCAGCAGCATCGCGTCGGCATTTGCTGTAAGACCGGCTGACAGCGCACCACGCCCTAAGTGGCCATAGACCACGAGCAGAATTCCAATGCCTTTTGCACAATCGACCCATTCGAGTCGACGTGCGTTTACGTTGATGGAGCCGGGCGTCATCCCACTCTCTCAATCGCTGCAGGTTGCGCCATCTCTCTCCTTGACGAGGAGGACGCGTCCTGCTCACGCATCTGTCGAAGCGCGTGATACGCAATCCCCAGAAACAACCATGTGGACAAATAAGAATACTCTGGCACGGACGTCAGTGCCGCCGCCGTAACCACCAACAATGCTGCTTTGATACCAAGCTCCCGATAACTGTTGCCTAGCTTAAAAACCGGCAGCAAAAAAAGGAATAGGAAGATCAACATCCCGATGATTCCCATATTGACGAGTAGCGTAGAAAAAAAATCGGGGGAACGAATGTATCCAAAACCGACACCGAACAATTTGTTCAACCAGGGCAGCGAGAGGAAGAGATGCAAGGCTGAGAGAAAGGACTGGAATCGATCTTCCCCAGATCCGTGTTGAGCAGTAAGTTTTTCGCTAAACAACGCATTAAACGTTTTTAGAATAACTGGATTCCCTTGATAACCAAGTGTCGCCGCGACTAATGCGCCAAGCAACCCGACCACCAAAAGTGTAATCGTAAATTTGTCCCTGCCGCGTAAAAACCAAACTCTAAGTAGGCAATACAACCCAATACCAATGAATGCAGTCGTAGACAAAGACAGTAGCAGCGTGCCAAGCAGCAACGGATGAATAAACTTGCGTCCAGTATGCAATGCATAAATCCAGAACGGCAAAATTGTAAACGCATACATGGAAGGTTCACCGGTGAGTCCTTTCAGTCGCAGCGTAACCAACGGCCCTAACGCCATCGGTTGGAACTGACTGCCGGAATATCCACCCTCCCCAAAACGCCGGTTACTGAGAAAATCACCGTTAATGCCGGTTGCCGCGAACCACACCACTTCATACAAACCATAACAGGCAAGGAGTGCTGCGCCTGCAAGCAACCATTTGTCCCATGCTGGCCGATAAGCGTGGCGCACAAATGTAAAAGTGACAACTGCTGTCAGGAGGTAAAGTGACTGAGAAAACATTGTCCCTCGCAGCAAAACACTCCGGTCGTAAGGATCAACCAATTGCGCTGTGCCAAAGCCGGGAAAATCCAATGTGGCAAGGCCCAATTGGGCAATCGCATTCAGTGACACATAGATCATCGCGAACTTCATCAAGTCGCGATAAAAATTCTGCGCGCCAGCGAAGCCAATGGTCACTGCGGCCATGCCGGGAGCAAGCAGCAGTATTGCGAACATATTGCCGGGCGTCGTTCCCTGTAGCCCTGGCAAAATCAGAATTGAGGTAATCGGCAACACGAGTGCCCAGAGCGGAAAATAGATGCCCGCCGACGATGCAGGCACCGGCGCAACATGCCCTCTTGCCGCGAAGGACTCTGTGGAAAAAGATTGGCTGGCGGCGGTCACGCAGTTTCCTTGAAATCGCCGCTGCACAAACCACGTACGCGGCCCATGCACCGCTGCCAATGTAATGCCGCTTTCGGTGCGGCGAGTTTCGATAACGAAACGAAAACGCCGCCTAAAGGCCGAATTAATGCCCGCACTTTGAACCATGCGGGATAGCGATGTTTGGATAACACGCGCCCCATGCCGCAGCCATACGAAAAAGTACGCTGCAAAATACGCTGATCGATGACTTCTTCGGGATGAGGGTGATGCACAAATAGACGCGGCAAATAATAAAGACGAAAACCTGCTTGGATGGCACGCACTGCGTAATCGGTTTCTTCACCTGAACCGAATTGCGTTCCGGAACCAAGGCCTAAGGTTTCATCAAAAAAGCCGACACGATCGATAACGCGGCGGCGTAAAAATATGGTGTATGAAATCGCTTGTTGCCAAACACTGAAACGATCGATGATGCCGTCGTGACGACCAAAACTGAACGCAGACTCCTCGCCTTTTTCATCGACGGATCTTCCCGTCATGCCATCCCATTCTGGATGTGCCGTAAAATCTTTGAATACGTCATCCAGCAATGATTCTGGATACCAGCAATCGTCGTCGGGAAACGCGATGACATCTCCGGTTACGTGTTTCAAACCAACGTTTCGCGCGCGCGACAGGCCTCGCTCGGAACGCAAATGCAAGATTGGGAAACTAGCTTGATAAGGGTCAAGCACCGCAACCAGACGATCATCGGGATTCTGATCGACGACAATCAGTTCGAAGTTGCGGTAGCGCTGCGCGTTGAATGAGGCAAGCAATCGTGCAACTTCAACGGTGCGGCCAACGGTGGCGAGTATAAGTGAAAATTTCATTTTGATTCGTCGTTAAATTTAAGGTGAATAGGTAATCAAGAACGACAGTACATTTGACCGGAGTGAGTCTTGATCATTTCACACAAAACAAACCATTGTCATCCTGAGCGACAGCGAAGGATCTGCTGTTTACAGCGTTTCAAATCAAGACCGTGCCCAGCTCAAGAAAACAACAGATCCTTCGCTGTCGCTCAGGATGACAATGGAAAGATAGTGCCCGCAAAAGCAGATACCGCTTCCGGGCAAAGCACTTTTCCTGCTTATGGTAGATACCCATGCCCCTTGAGGAGGGAGCCTCCTAACACGAATCTACTTCGTACTTTCCAATTTACAAGCACTAATCCGCTGCGTCCACGCACGAAAATAAGCGCTATTCTTCCCATAAGAATTATCAAGCAGCCGAGATGGCTTTGCCATTAAGCACGCCAAAATATGGCCATGTAGCCGCGATGTGCAGACCTTCTCATGCGGCTGGTAAAGCTTGATCGCGCGACGCACAAGCATATTCGCGTATGAAAACCACAGCCTCCGCAAAGGTAAACAATTACCAAGATAGCCATTCAACCGAAGCGATAGCGTAAAGAATTTTATGATCGCCGGATCAATTGGCTTTAGTAGATTCGACCAATCGACAAAACTCGCCTGTTCATCGGTCAGCGCACTTGGCACCGGACTTTTCTCAAGATCGGTGCGAATCAAGAACAGCGTTTTCCCTGGCGATGCCGGCGCATTCTCGACTGCGTAACGCGGCCATAACTGATGCGCCATGTCAGGTGATAAATAGACATTTTTAGAGAGGCCGCTATTGCGCGCCAAGCGATAGCTGATCTCATCACGTGTGAATATGTGCAGATCGGGATGACGCTGCATCGATTGCGCCGATTCCGCAAGCCGCTTCGGATCCGCGAAGTGAATGGTCTGCGGCAGAATAATGATTCGGTTGCCGGGATACTTGGCAATCAGCCGCTCCCGCAACGCTTGATGCGGCGGATAGATGTCTCCCAAATTGCCACCACCATGACAAAGAATAACCGTCTCAGGCCGTCGCCACTTTGCCGGCAAGGCATGAAAATCTTTAATGCTCGCGCGATACACAATTGAAAGACCATGATCGAGGAAGAACTGCTCGGTGCCGAGCATGATCAATAAATCGCCGACGTTTTGATGTACCGGATAATCGATATAAGCAACCGGCGCACCACGCGGAATCAATCCGAGAATGGCCGAAAGAGCTGTCTTTAGATCGGCCATTGCGCCAGCGAACGATTCATATTGCGAGTTTTCATCCAAGCTCTGTGAAACAGCATGCTCAGATGGTAAAAGAGAAGAAATTTTTTCGTATGCAGCGTTCATTATGTGCCCCGATGTTCCGTCAATTGACGATAGGCGAATTTCAAATCCGAAATGGTAGGCACAAGTTGCGGCACAGCGCATCCTAATGCCCATGGAAAACAAAGAATCGTTATCAGCAATCGCACCGCGCCGCCCGCCAAGAGAGCAAAAGCAACGCCTTCGGCGCCATATCGAGGAGCAAGCACAGCAAGGAGAATCACGCCGACCATTAACCCAATAGCCTGGCGGGCTACAACGAGACCAGGTCGGCCGGCAGAGTTAAATGCCTGCGCCAGTATCCATGCAGTGCCGGAGACGATCACCTCCACCACGAGCACTTGCAGCACCAACGCACCTTCCGCGAATTCATGGCCAAATACCAACTTCAGCAAAGGGCTGCCGAACAAAATTAAAGGC
The DNA here is from genome assembly GCA_040388195.1 of Pseudomonadota bacterium. Lineage (GTDB taxonomy): Bacteria > Pseudomonadota > Gammaproteobacteria > Burkholderiales > DATLHW01 > DATLHW01. Next base: position 8,241 of record JAZKCF010000064.1, on the reverse strand, counting down.
AAGCCTGCCATCAGGGAAAGCGCCAGCGAGATACGCGCTGCCCTGGCAACTGAGGTGACGACGCGCGATATAGGCTGATTCGCGGTAGCAGGAAAAATAACACTGGCAACAGAGTTCTGTAACAGCCCTAACACGCGCGATAATCCGAAGGCGACGGAGTAAATACCTAGATCGCGAAGATTAAGTACGGCTAAGATAAATATCTTATCGACCTGCGAAGAAAATACGCCGAGTATCTCGATGCCGTAAGTGCCAAAACCATATTGCAGGTAACTGCGCAGGAATGCCGGACGCTCAGACAACCGTGGACGATGATATTGCGCAAAGCGCCACAACGTCCAAACAACAGCGATTCCAGCGGCGCCGACATAACAAAGAGCCGCAGTGCGCGCATCGAAGCGAGTTACCGTCCAGACCAGCAGCATCAAGATCAGATGAGCGGCGGGCAATAGTAACCGAGCGCCATTAAAGACATTGAAGTTAGAAAGCCCTTGTGCAAGTGTCGCGGTGAATTGCGCCAGCGCAGCGATTGGAATGGCGATCCACAAGAAATTGACTACAAACCCACGCAAATCCGCTGGCAGATTAGCAACCATGTTTCCTAAAAACACCCAGTCCGTTCCCTTCGCCGCGTAGCCAACCAACAAACTACCCACTAGCGTGAGAATTGTCGTCGATAGCAAGACGAACAAGAAAGTCCAGCCAAGCATGACCGGTATGTGGTCAGGATATTTTCGTGCGTGATAGATAAACGAATTCGGCAATCCGATTCCCGCGAATCCAGCCAATAGCTGCGGAAATAACAACAGCGCGACGAATACGCCTCGTCCCTCAGCGCCAAGCGTGCGCGCGGTGAACATTGAAATACCGAGTGTGAAACCGGTCATCAATACGCTGGTAAACAGCGTCTGCAACGTCCTACCGACGGATTTCTTGCCATCGGTTGCGTTGGTAAATACCGTCTTCGCCATTGCCCCAGCAGGGGCGAGCGCGAGTAAGGCTTTTCTCCATATAGGCATTATTATCTTGCAGCCACTTGATGAAGAGGAGGATTGCCGACCATGAGCGCTTTGCCGTCATTGCTCATGGTGTCCAGCAAATCGCCCAGAAAAGCCTGCTGTATTTTAAATTCAGCATCCAGATCGCGTGCGCCTTGTGAAACCGTAGAAACACGCACCAGAATGCCATCCGGCACATTGCCTTGTAGCCCTTGCTTGAGAATGGTCAACCGAGTTTCCACCGGTCCTCGGGAAAAACTATCGCCTAGCCGAATCCAATAAGTGACTGGCTCCAAGCGTTGCGAATTGCGCGTGATCATCCTTGTCGCAGGAATGGTGCGATCGCCCATTCGCAATAACACGCTTTGCTTATCCGTGACTTTGAAACCTTGCGCGGTGTAACAGAGTTCTGGCCGATGAATTTTCACCTCTTGGCTTTGTCGCCGTCCCCATGCGACCGCTAACATCACGGTGGTACCGTCGGGTCCTCTGAAAGTACGTAATGCCGTTTGATCGTAAATCTCCTTCTCCGGGCTACCGTCGCGATTCGGGGTGATATCCGCTAACGTATAAGCAGCTGGGGCGGGCTTCCATTGGCCAAATTGACGCGGCAATATTTGCTCGAGATCAACTGCAGCTTCACGTGTGGTGTTGGCCTTAGGCATTAGTGTTACGGAAAGACCGGTAGCAAGGAGTGCTAGTGCTCCGATGACGTAATGGCTTAGGAACGGTCGTGTTCGCACGTCATGAAGGTTGGCTCCCCTCTCCCGCGCGCGGGAGAGGGGTTGGGGGGCGAAGCAGGGAATTCGGGCGACATGTCGCCCGCCTGCTGAGCGGTGCAGGCGTGCGAGCCTGTACGCGCCCTGCAAGGGAGGGTGATGACCGGAGACTTGGCAAACACCCTCTCCCTCAATCCCTCTCCCGCCCGCGGGAGAGGGAAGCTTAGCAATACGTCTGTCACTAAACCCCAACAACCAATCAAGTAAAAAAAATGTCCCTAACGCAAGAAACGCTTCCACCATCCCAGCAACATCATGAAAGCGCTGCCCCATCGCATCGCCAAAGTGATAAGTAATCAATGTAAGGAAAGCGACACGCAACACATTAGCAAGCAACGCGATTGGCAACACACTGGCAACCAGCAAGACGTTATGCCATCTAGCCATATGGCCGGCGAGATATACAAATGCGAAGCCAATGCCGGAGAGCGCGATGATCGAATTAAGCCCGGCACATGCGTCGGCAATCAACAATTGATAACTGCCAATAGTTAATACAACACCGTTACGCGCAATCGGATAACCTAATAAAAAGAGCCCTTGATCAACCACCGTAGAAACAAATTGCTTCAGCGGCATCAGCAACGCATCCATGATTGATCCCGGAAGCGGCACTAGAAAAAGCAGAAAAGCAATTGGAAACCACAACGCACGCAGCGTGCGCGGACCTTTAACCATCAGCAGCACACCAATAAATACCGGCAACTGCGATATCACTTCTAACGGCAGAAAATCTTGAGATCTTCCCGTAATGAACAGTACCAACCCAGCCAACAATATCAACCCACCAAGAATGGGCCGGGTATCTTGGGCCGGCGCAAAAAGCGCGGCCCTTTGCGACCAAACTATGACGAGCGTGATTAAAAAAAACAACGCGCCATGAAATGATTGCGACTCTTGCCACACTTCAAAGGCGAGCCGAATATAAGTCGGTATATAAAGCACAGCCAAACCAACAAGTACCAGCCAACTGTCTTTAATACGCGCTAATGCGATATTTATTGTAGGGGATTGAGCGGTCATGAGAGCACGGCTATCGATTATTCATGACCGTGCCGACAATTGACGTTCCCGATGCAGTAAACGCATCGGTCAGCCCCTTCAAATCAGCAGCGCGTGTTACATTTTTGCGCGCGATGATTAACGCGCCTCCCGCTCGTGCCGCCACGACCCGCGCATCGGTATGCGAAGCCGTGCAAGGTGAATCGATAAGCACAATGCCATAGCTCTCGGAAAGAAAAGCCAGCAACAATTGAAAATCAATCTTGCCTAAAAGCTCAAGCGGATTGGGCGGGATTGCTCCAGCAGAAAGAATAGAAAGATTCGGCAACTCGCTAACACGGCTGATACCATCTAAATAGGAATTCGCGCGACCGCCGAGTATGCCCGACAAGCCAATACTGTCGTCGCAATTGAATATCTTGTGCAAACGAGGGTTACGCATATCGGCGTCTATCAATAGCGTGCTTTCGCCGAGTTGTGCAAAAGCCACCGCCAAGTTTGCCGCTAGATAACTACGGCCATCGCCCTGTGCCGGACTTACCAGCGCAAGCGCCTTGCGATCGGCATTAAACCAACGCAGCAATAATTCGGTACGCAGCTTGCGCATCACCTCGGCCTGCGGCGTGAAGGGCTGATACGCGGCAACCAGTTCTTGACTGAAATTCCCTTGACCAGGCTCCAAATAGTTGTAGCCGTATTGATCGGAAAGTGCCACCCGCACCTCCGCATCGGTCAACAACCCGAGCGTCACGCCCATTTCACCGAAGCGTACGCCGGATGTTTTTTGTGCAGCAGCAATCTGCTCCGCGTCCTCGAATCGCAACCGTCCCGATTGAACCAGCAATTTGCCGATAGTGCGATTCGATGCGGCGGTCACGGATTCGCCAAGTGGGTGGTGCAACTGATTGTCTGGTGTTATTTTTCCCATAAGTCCGCTTAAAAATTTCTTGTTTGATTCACTGGCAATTCTATTTTCCATAGACATCATTTTTACGCCTTACTAAGGCGGCCTCCGAATCTTGGTAGCAACGCGAGCCGCCTTTTTGGGCGAGACATTGGCATCAGCTCGCCAAGCAATGGCGCAGGAACCTCGTCGAGTAAATCGGATATAGAACGAATACGCCGATCCGCTCTTTCACGCATCAACGCCATTCCAATGGCCGCATTAATGCCGAGAATCACGGCGAGCAACATATGGAGTATCCAGCGCGGGCGGGATGGATCAACTGGTTCAGTAGCCGGGGTAACAATGGAGACATTGGTCTGGTTAAGTTGACTTTCCATACGCGTCTGGGTCAAACGCTGCAAACCTGCGTCGTAAGCACGTTGTGCGCTTTCCGCCTCACCTTGAAGCGTTACCATTTCGGAACGTTGCTTCTTGATGTCCAGAAGTTTTTCCCGTTGCGCATTCAACGCTGCTCTTAGCGATCCTTCGTTCTGCTGCGCCAGCGCTGTCACATTACGGACACCGCTAGAAATCGTTCGCATTTCATCATCGAACTGCCGCGTCAGACTCTGTAAATTTTCTTGTGCGCTTTGATATTGGGGATGACTTGTCCCTACCGTGGAAGACAAGGTAGTGATGCGCGCCTGTGCTTGCGCAATTTCGCTTTTCAAGCGCTGGATTACTGGGTTGGCTAATACATCCGGCGCGGCGTTTTCGGTGCCCCGCGATTGCGCTGCAGTAATTTGTCGTTGTTTGGAGACTCCCGAATAAGTCTGCTCCTGTGCGAGAACCAAGCGAGCGGTTAAATCCTGAAGACGGGTATTTTCCGCATCAATGCGTTCATCGCTGGCAACGATGCCATTTTTTTGCTGGTATTCAGAAAGCTTGGCTTGTGCCTGCTCCAAATTGGTTTTAAGCGTCTTGAGCTGACTGTCGAACCATGCCGACGTTTCTTTCGCCGGGTCTACTCTAAGCTCCAAAGTCGTGCGTATATAACTTTGCGCAAACGTATTGGCGACTACCGCGGAAAAACGAGGATCGGGTGATGTGTAGGTAATTCTGACGACACTGCTATCTCGGGTAGGTTCCAGCTTGAGGTATTTGAGAAGTTGCGCCGCCGCCCAATCACGCACGGTTCCCCTGCCCTCCGTTTGCCGCATGTATTCGGTTTGTACTTCTGGCACCGTATCGATCTTGAGTGTATCGACTACCTTCAACGCCACGTTAAGACTAGACATCAAATCAAGCTGCGTGGCGAGGTAGCTGGGAAATAACTGCCCCGGCACCGTTGCGCCCGAAACAGGGTCGGCGCCTCGGACATCGAGCAACACGGTTGCAGTCGCCGTATATTTCTCGGTCATGGCGGCTGTTACGGCTATGCAAACGCCCACAATCCCAAAGAATATGGTAAAGCACAGCTTCCACCTGCCACGGAGCGTGCGGAAAATTTGGGAGAAGGTCAGATTATTCATCGCGCTGATTCTTTCAGTTTGTTATTTCGTAATTGTTCACTTACACATCACCGTCTTATTGAGTATTCAGAAAATGATTAACAACACAAGGTGAGAAAAATTGTCATCCTGAGCATCGCGAAGGATCTGCTTTTAAATGATTCCATAGGCGCAAAGCAGCACATTCTTCGTCGTTCCTCCTCAGAATGACAAATCTTTTCACCGCATTTTCGTTAACCATTTTTTAAAAATGAATAGGGAAATAGTTACGTTAATTCCCTCAAAACATTCGGAGTCATTTGCGAATAACGTGCAAACGGGACTTCTTCACAAAATCGAATCTGTCGCGCTTATCGATGAAAAAATCGTCCACCGCTTTTCGGCAACCTGACCACGCGTAATAATCGTCAATCACTAATACGCCACCAGGTACAAGCGCGGGCGAGATACGTTCAAGACAGACGTGTACCGACTCATACCAATCACCATCGATATGCGCTAACAACACGGGTTCGGTGACCTGCAGCGTGTCTTCGAAAAGACCTTTGATCAGTTGAACATTATTGCGCCGAAGCGGTATCCCATGCCTTTCGAAATTGCTCTGTACTTTTGACAGTAAGTCTTCTTCGTATCCATAGTAATCGCGATCACCAATGCCTTTTGCACTCCCTCCGCGGATGACCGCGTAACGATCGTGGACATCCTTTTCATCCTTTTCCGATGGCGGCGGAATCATTCCAAAAACATCGTAAACCTGTAATCGTCTCTTCTTCGATTTTGCTGTCGCCATCACAATTGACGAACCGCCGGCTGCGCATCCGGCCTCAATCAAAATCCCCGGCATATCGTTGCGCTCATAATTTTGAATGGTTTCAAAAAGGTCAGCCAGCGCTTCCGGCTCAAGAAATGTGAGTGAATCCGCACGCACCGCACGAACAATTTCCGGTACCGTGGGACGAAACCCACGGCGGATGGAATTGAGTAACGGTCTGATCATCAGCATGAAGCGATTCTCCTTAAAATAGGCGCTGCTTTACCCGAATCACGTCGTTTTCTTTAAGCGCCGTATTAGTATCCACATCAAAAATCCGCAGATTGCCATCTTCAGCTAAACGATTGACGCGTAAACCACGCTCCGTCCCCCTTGGCGTAAGACCGCCACCAACGGAGATAGCCTGCATTACATTCATGCCACGTTCGAGACGATAACCACCCGGCTTCTGTACTTCCCCATAAATATAGAAAATTGGCGCGCGCCCTACGTAAATAATGTCCCCATCGGAGACCTCATAGTTTTCCGTATTGTCGTGCGCATCAAATAGCTTGATGAGATCTATATTCTGCTTTTGAACTTTGCCGTCGCCGCTCTTCTTGATAAGAGTAGCAATGTCAGCACCATCGACAGCGACACCGCTGGCTTGCGATACCAAATCCGTCACGTAGCTCACTCTATCGATCGTATACACACCCGGCTTATTGACGTGACCAAGTACCGAAACGCGCCGACTACGGTATTGCGTAACGAGTAAATTTACCTGCGGCTGCTTGATGAAATTACCGGCAAGAAGTTTTTCCGCGATCAATGTTTCCGCAGCGCTTTTTTCCAACCCGCCGATGTGCACTTCACCCAGTAGCGGAAAGGTGATCGTTCCATTTTTGGTAATCTGCGCTTCGGTACTAAGATCCGGCTGGTTATAGATGGTTATTTTTACGACGTCATCCGGCCCCAGCAGATAATCAACTGCACTTGCTACGTTGGAAAACAGCGCGGTAACGATAAAGCAGAGGTAGAAGGCGAATGTTGAGAATACTTTTCTTTGCATGATATCCCAGCTCAAATTTTTCCAGACTGCATTCCATTACGAATATAGTTTTCCTTGTCGGCTTCTATCACCTTCGCTGCCGACCCACTCTTGTTATCGAGGGCATCGTTTTTGGCCTTAGTATTGGCTTCAACAATTGGTGTAACTGGCTGCGATGATTTTTCGCTTTGGCTGGCTGGCGTAGTTTGTGCAACCTGGCTGGCATCTTTCGCAAATGGACCAAGATATTCAATCTTTGCCGTCGTACGCATCGATTTCAGCAGACTCGCCACAAGCTCGCCTTTCTTTGTGTTAGTAAGATATTCACGAATGATCGGCGTCGCCTGTTCAAGCGAAGCCGGCTGTTCAACGAAATCCGCCAATTGCATGATCGTCGTTTCGCCGCTATCGTTAATCACTACAACATCGCCGCGATTCATTGCAACCATGGATGAAAGCGCCGGCATCGGCAGCTGCTCGGCCGTGCGCACATTCACTATGTCGCGAAACTCCACCTTTTCAGCCTTTAACACCGCCACCACTGCTTCGTGTGACTTTGCCTGATCGAGTTTAGCTTTCAACGCATCATTGAACGCGGTGCGATCGACGGTGTATTGGTGAAAGGTATAAATGCGACGTTTAGCGAAAAGAGCGGCATTGCCTTCATAGAACGAACGCACCTCAGCGGGCGTAGGCTGTGGTAGCGAAGCACCGAGATTATCCTGTAGTGCTCGCACCATAATTTGTCGACGCGCTTTTTCACCCGCCTGAATTACTTGCGGATCGCGATCAAGCTTGCGTTCCTTGCTTTGCTCGATCAACAACTGCTCATCAATGAGTGAATCAAGCATCTCACGAGTCGGCGTTGCCTTAGAGGCCGCACCTAAAGCCGAAAGCGCTGTAAATTCATTCTTCAATTGAAAAAGGGTAATGTCCTTCCCATTCACTCGCGCGGCAACTTGATGTACAGCAGCGTTGTCATGGTTTCCACAGCCAACGACTGTAGTTAAGGCCAACAAACCGAGCTTGGTTCTAGTGATCCCCAAAATTTTCATAGTATTTTCCCATGGTGATTCAAAATTGTTTAACTAACGTGACACACCGTCCACGAAAGGCACGAAAAGAAAAATGAATGATGTTCAGCACATTCGTTGCTGCGTAGCAGCCTTCCCACTTTGACAAATGCTTAAGTTGTCATCCTGAGCGATAGAGACTGTGAAAGTATTTCTTAAATATTATTTTCACAGTCTCACCGTTCGAGCC
>JAZKCF010000063.1:0-7127 GCA_040388195.1 Pseudomonadota bacterium | reverse complement strand
TCTCAGCTTAAGACGGCGAAACTTTCAGAAAGTTGTGTATAAGGGAATGGGTTTAATGCCGGCATGAAGAAATGGGCCGAGGCGCAGGCGCATTTCGAATCATCGTTTGGCAATAAGCGCTCATCGGAGCTGCGCACGCTTTTACAGGCTGTTATCGCAAGTACGCTATAGCGTTTTTTTTCGATAGTGTTTATATCGTAAATCATCGCTGTAAATGGTACATCTGTTTTCCCCATGGCAATCGCTATCCAATGGATTATTGTTCCAAAAAAGAAGAGGAAATAGTGAAATGCAAGCAAGAATATAACAATGACTGCCACTTCTATGATTGTCCATTTAGCACTGCGATCCGGAAGTATGCTGGATTTCAAAAACACCGTGCAAGCAACCATACCAAGAATAAATTCGAAGCTACGCGCTAACGGGTTTACATATAAAAGTCCGGTTGATGAAATGTTGTTTTGTGCGGGATCCCAAGTAAAAAGATCCGTGTAATAACTAATGGCAACGAAGACTGCTACTGCCAAGAGTGAGACAACGAGCGCCTGTTTTAACCACCGATCTTTGTTCAAGATGATAAGCGGAAAAATTAGGTAGAAAAAAATCTCGACCGAAATGTTCCACGAGACTGAGTTGTATGAAAAGAAATATTGGTCGAAAGGAATCCAGGCTTGAATTAACAATGCATTGGCAATCAAGGCGCCGACATTAAAATGTATCGAATGCGGCGGGAATAAAATTGCCAGTAATAAGCAGACTAAGTGAAGGGGAAAAATTCTAGCGATGCGGTATCCGTAGATACATTAATACGTCGCGCTTATTCCCCTCCATATCATGATAAACATAGGTCAGAATAAACCCGGATAAAGCAAAGAAAAAAGATACGCCGACGTCTAAAGCGCCTAAATCGGCAGCGTTCCAAAATATGCCATTTGAATGATGAACTACGATCGCTATAGCAGCAAAAAAACGCAATGACGTTAGTGCATCCAATCGTTTTGGTTTCGTTGCTGGCATTACTAAAATGAGAAATCCCGAAGTTTAGGGATGCAAAAATACCACATCGGCGCACGCTTCATGAGATTGTTACCATTTGGTATTTTTGTACTCGGCACGTCGGTTATATCAACGCCTCGTTTGTTGGCGCCACAGGCATGCCAACGGGCTCTGACGAAAACGCTTTCGCGCATGTCCGATGTTTGAATGAGTTAACTCGGAGCCAGTTGTAGCAACTCATTTGGAGAGCCAAAGAAATAAAACGGATGTTCGCCACTCAGTTCAGCATGACTGCCATAGCCCCAAAGCACGGCACCAGCTTTCAAACCATTGCGGTGTGCGGCAACCATATCGACGGATCGATCACCAACCATGACGGATGATTGGGTGACCTTGCCTGCCAACAGCAGCGCTTCAATCTGCTGCCATTTGTGGATTCCGATTTCGCCTCCGTCGATGTAGAGAAAGTGATGACGCAGCTCAAACATTTCCAAGATTTGTTCCGCGAATTCCACTCGCTTCGATGTGCACACCGCCATTGGGACTCCCATTTCGCTCAGAGTTGCCAGCGCCTCGGCGATGCCTGGATACAGGACATTTTCTGAGTACCCCACCTCAGCGTACCGTTCTCGGTACTTTGTCACAAGCGCTTCGAGGTCGAATGCGGTGTTAATGCCGGTGATTATCCTGAAAGTTTCGTCAATCGGCGGACCAACGAAGGCCGTAAGGCGGGAGAATTCCAACGGTTCGTACCCGAAGTAAACGAGAGAGTAGTTGATCGAGCGACCAATTCCTTCCAACGGATCACTGAGCGTTCCGTCGAGGTCGAAGAGTACAAGATCATGAGCCATCAATGTGACCTATATTATTGACTGCCCCAACCCAAGCAGAAAACGAAAACGCTTAGTCATCGATTTGGTGCTTGCCATCACAGGTATATCGCTGTTGAAAGGACTAGCATCATAACTTATGGGCGGCGGCCACATCATTTAATGCGACACAACCGTGAAAAGTGCTAAAAACGGGTGGAATATTGGCAAAGATTGGTTATAAAAGTATACACTTTCGTTGCGATAAGACCTCGTACGCTGACGCTCGGTACGGAGGGGTAGAAGAAGACCAGACGGATATCAGACAAAAAAATTAGTGTCGTAGAAATAAGCGCATTTACTCGGTTTTTGTGGATGTGCCCTGAAGCGGTTTAATGCAGTCGCTTGATGTCGGAGCGCCACTTAACAAGGAGGCAGGGGAAAAATCATGCAGATAAGACTTTTTAAGAATATGCAGTTGAATTTATTTCTAGCACTTACCGTACTGATATGTCTTGGAACAAGCGTTAGCGGACATGCCGCAAAAGTAACCATCAAGAATAATTGCGGCTATACAATATACCCAGGCATCTTTCCCGCAAACCTCTACTCAAACGGCGGCTGGACCATGACGCCAGGCGCAACGATAAGCTTTGACATCTTTGGCAACGGGATGTCAGGCAGCGGACGCCTTTGGGGAAGAACGGGATGTAACGGTGGTAGCCCCGCACAATGTACAACCGGCCAGTGCGGTGGTACAGGATTGCAATGCGCAGGCACGACAGGCGAACCGAATACCTCGTTGTTTGAATTCACTCTCAACCCTAATAAAGTCGGCACGGACTGGTACAACATCAGCTATGTGGATGCCGTAAATCCACCGATTGGCGTTACGGTTTCCAACAAAAGCTGTGTGTCCCCAAATTCGTGTATGAGCGAGGTGATTTCGAACTGCCCTGCGGATTTAAGAGTGGGGGAGACTTGTTTGAGCCCTTGCACCAAGTACAAAACCGACCAATTCTGCTGCCACGGCGCACATGACAGGCCCGAGACTTGTAGTGTATCGACTTGGTCCGCGTCGGCCCAAACATACGTCAACAACGTCCACAAATATTGCCCACGTAGTTATTCCTGGGCATATGACGAAGGAAGCGGCGCCCTACAAACTTGCGGTACCGGCATTGACTACCAGGTAACGTTCTGTCCATCAGGTGGCGCCGTACAAGACACCACCACCGCCACTCCCCCTGTTGGCAAGGAGTTCGATACCGGTGGAGGCGGCTCTAGCGGCGAGTTCAATGGTACTCAAATGATGATCGCCGGCCATGCTCCAAACATGCGTATGGATGACCTTGGTGCCAAAACCGCACCCGGAAGCCCAGTAGGTATCTTTTCAGCGAACGACACGGCTGCGCAAAGATGGGTATTTTCGAACGTAAATGTAAAACCGGCAGATCATTACAATATCGCAGTCTCCATGGGTGCTTTCTGCCTTGATGTGGCGGAGGCAAGCAAAGCAACTGGCGCGAAAATTGTATTGATGCCCTGTGACGGTAGAATCAGCCAATCATGGAAGGTTGAATCCACCCCGACCAAAGGGAAATATAAACTAAGTCCTGCACATGCTCCCGACAAGTGTCTAGGTGTGCCAAGCGCTTCGCAGACAGCTGGAACTCAGCTGACACTCACCGACGGGTGTGATGGCATTAGCCGGCAGTGGCAAATTGAGCGCTTACGTTTTATGAGCATTCTCAAGGACGTTCTTGAGAAGAACAAAAAATAGAAATCGCGGCGATGTACAAGTAGTGCAGAGGCCGGCCCCTTTGGGGCTGGTCTCAGGTCTTAGTCCGGTCCAAACAAGATGATGCAAGGACGCTTATTTGCCTTTAATGATGCACTCCGCTATCGCATTCGCTGCAACTATGCACAGTTGCCGGTTGGTGCGCCAAAGTGTCCCGTTCATCGTTAGATCTCTGTAAGACCGCCCAATCTTTCAGCATTTTGAGACTGGTAGTTGGAAAAATTATTAAGCAATACGTTCGGATCAGTCTCGATAAAAAGCAACGAGCGATGTGATGATTTAATAAATCCTTCTGCAGCAGCATGGTCTAAAAAACTGGTTAGCTTGTCAAAGTACCCCTCAACATTGAGGAGACCACAGGGCTTTCCATGAATTCCGAGTTGCGTCCATGTCCAAGCTTCGAAGATTTCTTCTAGCGTACCGATACCCCCCGGAAGTGCGATGAAGCCATCGGACATTTCAGCCATTAACAATTTTCGTTCGTGCATGGATCGCGTTACGTGAATCTTCGTTAGATTCTTGTGCGCCACCTCTCTCCGAACCAATGCGTCTGGAATAACTCCAACGACTTGCCCCCCGGCATTTAGTACAGCATCAGCGACGATACCCATGATTCCCACACTCGCCCCGCCGTAAACCAGCCGAATTTCACGCTCGACGAGAGCCTGTGCCAAAATGCGGGCACTATCAGCATAGGCTTCGATGCGGCCAGGACTTGACCCACAGTAGACACAAATACTTTTTAGATTCATGCATTCTCCATCTGATTGCGATATCTAAAGGAAATACGGCTAAGAATAACACTGTAATTCTCTATAGGGCGCTGCGGCTCACGGGTTGCATAAACGAGTGCAAGACAGATAATTCAAAACTGTCTGAACTGGCAATAACCAGGCAAAATGTAGGGCTACGTATCTCGTTAAATGGGAAGTGAGAATCTTATTAGGACTTATGCAAAACCGTCCCGGCGAGGCGCGACGACGCAGGCAGTACAAATTGTACGACAAGGAGGAGCAACGACGCTGGGGCGATTTTGCGTAAGTCCTACTTATATAAGATCGCGCATCTCATTACCAACATACCTGTTGAATCAATTACCTGAAAGTGAATGGAAGAAATGGCTGTAAGTGTGCCTCAAGTTATGCATTGGAGTGAAGCAGGTGAAGATCGCTCTTCCCGTTGGCGCTCGGAGAGCGGCGTGCCGCCGCCTAAACGAGTCGTCATAGCTGACGACCGGATGAAAGCGGATGCAGCCTACCGCCTGGCCTGTGAAGGCACCGCATTACTGTGGCGTGGCGACTTTCAGAACGCGCGCCAGCTGTTGCAGGCCTTAGCGCGGCGTGCCGATCGTCCCTCGCGAAAGTCAGCCGAGTCACCGTCACCGATCGACACTTTTAATTCGCACCGTCAGTTCCAATCCCAGCGAGCGCGCACGCTGGGTATGTTGCTATTGCCGTTTAACAACGATCACAGCATTCCTCTACAGCGAGCGCCCGATGTACAACAAGCTTGTGAAGAGGCCTATGGCGCGGCCAATGAACCTTACGTGGCATCATTACGTGAATTACTGGGCGCGATCGGTGCACACGAATGGCGCAAGAAAGGTGTCGAGATACCAGCGCTCGGTGAACGCATACACCCGCACTACGGCGTGTTCTCACCCGTTCGTGGCGAGTACGTAGATTTGGTGGCTAAAGCGCCCTTACCTTCGCATGCGCTAGCCTTCGACATTGGTACTGGGACGGGCGTGCTTGCTGCTGTGCTTGCTCGTCGGGGCGTTGCACGGATTGTTGCCACCGATAACAATCCGCGCGCGTTGACATGTGCGCGCGAAAATATTACTCGACTTCAATTGAGCAGTCGCGTGGCCGTTGTTCAAGCTGATCTCTTCCCCGAAGGAAGAGCGCCGCTCGTTGTGTGCAATCCCCCGTGGGTTCCAGCTCGACCCAGTTCTTTAATCGAGCAGGCAGTTTTCGATCCGGAAAGTCGGATGCTGAATGGATTCCTCGCCGGTTTGCCTGCGCATCTAGAACCAGGGGGCGAAGGTTGGTTGATACTTTCGGATCTCGCGGAGCACTTAGGTTTAAGAGCACGAAATGAACTACTCGACAAATTTAAAGAAGCAGGATTAACCGTTGTAGAAAGGTTGGATATTCGACCGCACCACTCCAAAGTCGCTGACGACGCCGATCCGCTTCACGCTGCGCGGGCGGCCGAGCTGACGTCACTTTGGCGTCTTACGGTTCGTTGACCACTTTGATCGCAAGGAAAGGAGATCAACGAAAATTTCGTTGATCTTCGCCTTCATGTTGCCTGGTATACCGACTTATCAGTCAACCTACTTTTTCGTTATTCGCAGCACAGTAAGAATGGCCAACGCGAACACCGTGCAGAGGATCGCCGTCGCTTCGAGTCCCATTCCCGCCGCCACTCCTACGGCTGCAGTGAGCCAAATGCTCGCTGCAGTCGTTAGTCCTTTTATATCTTGATTCCTCAGTTTTATGATGGTCCCGGCGCCCAGGAAACCAATGCCTGCAGTCAAACCTTGCAATACTCTAGACGTATCCGATAACGACATACCAGCTTGAAAGGGAACCAGCATGAATAGTGCGGATCCGAGGGCTACTAACATATGCGTCCGAAGTCCTGCTGCAGCGCCTGATGACTCGCGCTCGTAACCAAGTATCGCACCGAGAGCGAGAGCGACTAAAAGTCGGATACAGACCCGCGTGATACCGGATAGATCACCAAGATCCGAGAATTCCATTTGAATAATGTTTCCAATTTGTGTCCACCACACGTGACGCCACTCCTAAAATTATTCGAGAGGTTCGAAGTCTATCGGCCCCCCTCCTTGCCTGTTTCGAGTTAATTCAGCCTCGCATCTCAGTCTGTTTTTTCTCTTCGTTAAGCAGCCTAAATTACGCGCTCCATTAGTCGCATAATTTTTAGCAGACGAATAATTTCTCTTAACAGCTGAATGCGATAAAACCCAAGATTTTGGCTTTCAGAATCACCTGTGTCGTCACTTCAACTCATCCTTGACTACACCGCGAAGCCAATAGCTTAGAAGTAAAAGAATCACCCATCCACCTACTCCGATTAGCGTAAACCGCCCCCCAATCTTGTCGTATCCGTGCACGATCAAAAACCCAATAGTTATTACGAATAGCACCGAACCCGCCATCCCGAGTACGTTCGTTACAGGACTAAATTGCAATTGAGCGTTGCAGTGTCCGCATTTGAATTTGGCAAACCATCGACCTAATGGGTTTGCAATAAGAGCGCCTTTGCATTTTGGACAAGAAAGATTTCTCATATTGTGTTGAGGAGGTTGTGGAAAAGTTGAAGTACTTACAATTGAAAATAGCTGCAAGATGAAGCCTCGCCAATCTTTGCAGGCAAAGTTGCTTGCTGATGTGAGATTAAGCTCCCTGTAAAATTTTAATGGCGAAGATAATAAAAATGGCTCTTTATGTGTTTCAGCGGCTTACGTCACCAATACATGGACAAGGGACGCC
>JAZKCF010000062.1:0-3680 GCA_040388195.1 Pseudomonadota bacterium | reverse complement strand
TTGCGCTACGCACGCGAAGAACAGTTCGCGTGAAATGTGTATAAGGGAATGCGTTTAGATCGCGTAAAACATTATTGCAAGGCCAGACATTAAGAGAAGAAATTGGCACCGTGTTGGTAACACTGTACGTGCAATATATTAGGTTCCTTCAAAGTCGCCGAATTAGGGCGACCTCGGGCAATCCAATGGCCGTACAAAACGCGCTGCTTCTTCGCATCATTCGCGAAAATAAAAGTACCTTATATGGTCGCCAGCATAAATTCGAGAATATTAATAACTACGTGGATTTTTCAAGGCAAGTACCCGTCCGTGAATACGAAGCATTACGTTCCTTCGTCGATGCAGAAATCGAACGTAGTGAAAAAGCGCTGACCTGTGAATTACCGTTACGCTACGCGCGGACCAGTGGAACGAGCGGCAAGCCAAAAGATATCCCGATCACCGCGTCCTATCTCAAAGCATTGCGCCGTATTCAACAAACTGCCGTTGCTTATCAACATCAAGCCTGTCCCGAAGCATTTAGCGGCAGCATTTTGGCAATTACCAGTCCTGCCAACGAAGGCGTGCTTTCGAATGGAAAATCATTTGGTTCTGCATCCGGCACTGTCGCCGATAACACGCCAGCGCCGGTGCGCGAAAAATTTATCCCACTGGCTGCGGCGCTGACGGTTCAAGATAGCCGCGTAAAGTATTTATTGATCCTCAGGCTCGCGTTAGCACGTCGTGACATTACCTATGTTTGTACGGCTAATCCCACCACGATGCTGACGCTGATCAAACTCTACCGCGAACACGAGTCTCTGATTATTGACGATCTGCAAACCGGGAAATTCTTTCTCGCCGATAAGGTGCCGCCAGCAGCATGGTCGGTAATCGAGCCATATATCACCGCATGTCCTCAACGTGCTGCGGAACTTTCCCGATCGCGAGCAACTAGCGAAGAGCGACGCATTGCGGATCTATGGCCTACGTTGCATTTGGTAGTTACCTGGACAGGTGGAAGCGCGGGCATCGCAGTGGAGGCATTGCGTCGTGAGTTATCGCCACGTACGCGAATTCTTGAATTGGGATATCTATCAAGCGAGGTTCATGCAACCTTCACTATCGGCCGCAGGGCGCAAACGGGAATGCCGACATTCGACACCTATTTTTTTGAATTCGCAGAGCGTGAAAAATGGGATCGCGGAGAGCAGGAGTGCTTGACTATGGATCGCCTTCGAAAAAATGTTGATTACTATGTGATCGTCACAACACCTTCCGGTTTATATCGGTATTTTATGAATGACGTTGTTCGCGTCACTGGTTTTTTACGGCGGACGCCGTTACTTAAATTTGTGCAGAAAGGCAAAGGAGTCACGAATATCACCGGTGAGAAATTATACGAGGCGCAAGTGCTTACCGCTGTGCGTGTGGCGATGGAAGAGGCAGGGTATGCGACGCGCTTTGTGATGATGCTTGCTGATGAGCAAGCTTACCGTTATCGGCTTTATGTTGAAGCGGATGTGATGCCTGCCTTGGTCGCAACGGCGTTTGCAAAGACTGTCGAGGTAAAGCTGATGGATCTTAATATCGAATATCGCTGTAAGCGAGAAAGCGAGCGGCTTGGTTTGTTAACTGCAATCTGGCTAAAACCTGGAGCGGGAGAGGCCTACAAGTATTTTTGTGTCCAACAAGGACAGCGTGAAGGACAATTCAAGACGGTCGCGCTTGCCTACCGTCGTGAATTTCATTTTGACATTGAGGCGCATGCGGAAGACATCCAGTCATGACATTGCAATCAATTCAGGCGTTCTCGCTCGCGATTCCATTTACAGCAGCATTCAAGCATGCGAGTGCGGAGCGCGCTGTCACGCAGACGATTTGGGTGGAAATACATTCGCAAAACGGTGTGGTCGGATTCGGCGAGGGTTGTCCGCGCGAATATGTGACTAGCGAGAGTCTGGATTCAAGCCGAGCATTTATCGTTAAACACCGACAGGATTGGCTGAACAAGATTCACGATGTTCGTACATTAGTTGATTGGAGCGAGCGTCATCGTGCCGATATCGATAACAATCAAGCAGC
Source organism: Pseudomonadota bacterium (assembly GCA_040388195.1). Lineage (GTDB taxonomy): Bacteria > Pseudomonadota > Gammaproteobacteria > Burkholderiales > DATLHW01 > DATLHW01. The sequence goes on along the minus strand of JAZKCF010000062.1, from coordinate 1,616 downwards.
ATGGACGGCCGTGGAAATTGCTTGTCTGGATTTGTTTGGTAAAGAGGCGAATAAATCAGTCGAGTCGCTTCTTGATTTGCCGGAACTTTCTGGCGTTTTCCGTTATACCGCGGTTCTTGGCGATGCACCGTCGGCCAAGTTTGACGCGCAGTTGGCAAAATATCTGCAAGCAGGTTTTCAAGATTTCAAAATCAAACTTTCTGGTCATGAAGCACAAGATATCACCAAGGCCAAGCTACTTTCCGCCGCTGGCGTTTCTCCCGGCCACGTGCGTGCCGACGCCAACAATCTTTGGCGCGATTCGAATGAAGCTATTCGCCATCTTATGGCGCTCGATTTTCCTTTCTTCGCATTAGAGGAACCACTGCATGCTGGAGATGATCAAGGCATGGCTCGCATTGCCACGACACTTGATACAAAGATCGTGCTGGATGAGAGCCTGGTGCGAGCAGAACAGTTGAAAACGTTTGCGGATGCTTCTGATCGATGGATCATCAATCTCAGGCTCTCAAAGATGGGTGGGTTGCTGCGTTCTCTCGCATTTTTGGATGAAGCGCGTCGATATGGAATGCAAATTATCATCGGCGCGCATGTCGGAGAAACAAGTTTGCTCACCCGTGCCGCATTAACGGTTGCAAGCAGCGCATCAGACATTTTAGTCGCACAAGAGGGGGCATTCGGCACGCATCTTCTAACAAAAGATGTAGTCGATTCTCCGCTCATGTTCGCGGGCGGTGGCTTGCTCGACGTCACGAAACAGAAGATTATTGATCGCCAGGGATTTGGTCTGAAAATCGTACAGCCGATGCTTTATCTCACATCGTTTGAGGCGATGTAAATGAGTTTTATTGCGCGTATTTGTTTTTTGTTTACGCTTGTCGTGATGATGGTTTTGGCGAGTGGTTGCGAGCTGTGGGTTAGTCGTTTCGTATTACCCAACGATAACGTACGAGTATCGCAGTACAAAGTGGACATTGAGCGTGGCGTGGCTTTTCAGACAACAGATGGCGTTACTCTCGTTGCCGATATTTATCGGTCGCATATGAGCGAATCTGCGCCAACTATTCTTGTGCGCATTCCGTTTTCCGCCACATTTAAAAATAATCTGGGCGTTAGTGGAGTCGGTAAATTTTGGGCAAGCCGTGGTTACAACGTGGTGATCCAGGGCACGCGTGGTCGCTATAAATCGGGTGGCGAATATTACCCATTGCGTTATGAGCTTCACGACGGGATCGATACGCTTCGCTGGTTGTCGAAGCAAAAATGGTTCGATGGTCGGCTTGGGATGTGGGGCGGTTCAGCTTTCGGCTATACGCAATGGGTGCTAGCTGATCAAATCGATCCAGGCCCTAAAGCGCTCATGATTCAGATTGCCAGCACGAATTTCCGGGAGATGTTTCACCCAGGTGGCGCCTTCTCACTGGAATCAGCTTTGTATTGGGCTGTGCGTAGCGGTGGCGAAAAAGACGAAGATCCTTCGTTCGCGGCACTCGAGCGCGGCTTTAATAGTTGGCCTCTCATAGAAGCAGACAACCGTGCTGCAAAAGATATTCCGTTCTTTAACTCGATTCCGTAGTTTTTTCTGTTTGACAACCTTGCGAATGGCAGAAAGGGAA
>JAZKCF010000061.1:0-76888 GCA_040388195.1 Pseudomonadota bacterium | reverse complement strand
ATGACAAGGTGAAGAAAGCACATTGTCAAACAATAAAAACTACGGAATCGAGTATTACCAAAAATTGCTTCTTGCCGTCGTCATAAAGTAGATCAACAGCAACATCTGAAGCCACTAATGACACGTCCCATCGCCGAGGCCTATTTTCTATTCCTCGCTTTTCCTCCAGGACAATCGTTGAGAGCGTCATCCATGCCTGCGCTTTATCGCGGTTTTCAAGAAACAGCCGGTAGGCATAGGCGGCCGCCCGCTCGATGTAGCCGAAATGGCCTAATAGTGAAGCTATTCGGAACTGATCCTGTGATTTTTCCCACGCGAGGTCTTCTACGCGCTTATCAAGTTCCGCGAATAAATCTGTAGACCGATCCCATCTGATCAAAGTCTCGATCTTTAGCAATCTAACTGCGGCATCATCCGGTTTTTGCTTTAACAGAGCTTCAATACTTCGATATGCCCTCAAAAGATCACCGACATTCCATGAGTGGATAGCCACCATCCACAATACATCCGGATCGTCGCGCACCGCAGGCGCAGCGCCTGCGATCGCCTTGAAGAAGGCGTCGTCTCGTCGAACTCCCACTAAACTTTGTAGGTAAAGCATTGTTATCGGGCTTCGACGCGATAAATCCACATGGTTTTCTATAACAGCCAATGTTTCTGACGGTAAGCCCTGACGGAATAGTTCCTCAGCGAGAAGATATCGCGTCACCATATCAATCTTAATCGGAAGGTTTGCCGATATTTCACAAAGGCGCTGGTGCACCATTTTCAGGTCAAGTCCGTTTTTTTGCTCGCCCCGCACTTCCAACAATGCTGCGGTCACATTTTCGGGATCTTGTGCTCGCAAGGCGGCGACAGCTGAATTAAGGGCGTTCGTGTCGCCTACTTTCAGCGCGAGTTCGCCGGTAAGTCCCCAGCGTAATTGGCAAAGATGCGGATTCAGCTGAGTAGGGTCCACAGCGAGGACTCTCGTGAGTGCGGCGGTCGAATCGTCGATCGCGGCAAGTTCGGCGCTTAACAGCCGGTTTTCTACATCGTCATCCTCAGAAAGCGTAGCAAGAGCCTCCTCTCGGCGACCAACGGCAGCCTGAGACAAAGCGATGAGACGACGCAGGGACGGTTCGTTTGGAGCCTTTGGAAGCGCTTCCCGCAGTAGCGCTTCACATTCGTCATGCCGACCCGCAAGACGGAGCATGACGCCTGCATTGTTAAGGTTGGCAACAAGGTCGTGCTGATTGGTATAAGGGTATGTGATATATTTTCCAGCAATTCTTTTTAATTCATCAGCGGCGATATTCAGCTCTTCGAAAGTGACCATTCCAGTACCACCACCGATAAGACCGTTTTCCCCGAGAACGAGCGAGAGGATTGCGATTGCGTGGTTTTTTTTGAAGGGCTCACGGTCGAGGTGGCGCCGGCTAAGTTCAATACTGTGTTCCTCCCAACCGGAAATATTCCTACGACGCAGGAACTCAGTTAAACCTAAGTCAGCATGTTCACTGCCCACAAGATCTGGAGGGATAAGTGTCTGTGGGTCTCCTTGCCAGGTCGACCTCGCTGCTGCTTGTAGCAGATACCCGACTGCATGATCGGGGCGTGGTGAAGAATCGAGCGCTTGGCGCGCCAAGCTCATCGCTTCTTCGTAACGCTTCTGAATGGTTCGTGCGAGAGCCAGATTGGCAATGGCATTGGGATCATTCGACCGGACGACAAACGCTGCTTCAAATCGCTTAGCACCTTCTTCTTCACGACCAAGTTCAAGAGCAATTGAGCCTAAATTTGTTTCGATCCGGAAGCGCGCCCATGGTTTGCTATCTAAAGTTTCTTTTTCCAGCAGTGCGAGCAACCCTTTTTCAGCAAGAATTGGTTGCTTTTGGTCCTTAAAAATTTCACGATAAATATCGATTCGTGCGTGCAGGGCGGGGTCTTCATTATGCGCTCTGTCTGCCCCTGCATCACAGGGCGGTGGAGACAACCCTGACTGTTGAAGTTGTTGAACTACCTGAGCCGCAATCTGCGCAGCAAGCTCGTTGTCCGATGAAAATTGTCTGGTGGGAGATCGGGAATTTGTGGTTGCGACAGCAGAAGGGACAAAAGCAGCATATGCGCTTTCGTGCATACCTATTAGCGTTTGCAGGCCGCCCCAACCATAGAGGATTACCTTCAGATCATATCCCTCTTCTCGAAGTATCCGCTCGATCTCAGTTGCCGCGTCCGTTGCGACGGTGTCGTCCGGTGCAGTGGTGGCAAAGACTATTTCTTTGAGATTGGCCTTTATTGTTAGCGCTGCGCGGCAGTCATCTAAAATTTTTCCCTTTTTGAGAGGCTTGGTTACTAACCTGCATTGAATGCCGACATAACAATCTGTAGCTCCATCCCGCCTACCGAGTATGTCAATGCCTTTTTGAGCTTGGCCGCCACGTCCGTATTCCTGTGCATACGGATCTCCTAGCACAGCACAAAATAGAACCACGCATTGACGCTGAAACGCTTGCCAATCTTTGGGTTTCTGAATTTCGAATGCTAGGCGTGTGGCAAGTGGGATGGCTTGTGGAGTAGAAGAGCCGGGAAGCACCGTTGACTGCGGATTGCTGACAACATTTTTATTATCCGTCACATGTCCATCCTATTTACTCCCTCAGAGAATAGTTTTTAAGTGGTGACTTACCGTCAATTTTTCTCTCGGGATAACTCGATTTTTTTGCTTTCGGCATCATTATTGATTGCCATAGCACGCAATATCGCTGCAAGTCCTGCCTGTGCTACACGTCGCCAAAAATACTAGAACAGCAAAAGATATTTTTATAGAATATTGACCCCATCACTTGCGATATAGTCAGCGAATAGACGGTCTTCGATGATGTACGCACCATTCGTGGGTTTCGCCAAAATACCAGCCCGTTTAAGCCGATCGATTGCCCCGCGCACTTTAGCAAGAGTCGGATTCACACCTTTTACCCTTGCCAGCGCTTCCATTGTTTCCTTACCCATAGGGGGCCTCCCTTCGGCTATAAGGACCAGTAAAGCGCGATCGATTGGTGGCAAGCCCATTGATTACTGCACGCCACCCCGATATTTGTCGATTATCCTTCATGAATTTCTTCAGCGTCAGTTGGACATCCGCCATTCCTTCTGCTGACATTGTCTTAACGATATCTTTCATTAACTCTGGCTTGAATCCAATGTGTTCAAACACCTTTGCCAGCTCTTTTAGATCGAGATGTTTTCCACGCTGAACATTCGAGAAATGTTCAGCGAGTAATTCAAGGTATTCCTCTCCCAGAACCGGGAAATCGATCAGCTGTGCAAACTGATACATCGGACCACCAGCAGCGACCATCATTGCTGCCAATGCCTCTTGTGATGAACCGGTAAAGATACCGCGAACTTCACGTTTCCGCTTTTGTAGGACGGCTCGCAACGTAGCAATGGCCGCCTGCCCATTTGGCAGGTCTCCTAGCACCTGCACTTCGTCTAACATCAGCAGCACCGGTTTATCCGCTTCCCCGGCAAGGCGCGTAATTAACGCATCGAATCGTAGTTCTGGCGTCTCGGGAAGTTTTCGCCGCTGCGGCTCATCGCCGAGCTCGACACTCACGCTCAGTCCACCAATTTTTTTAACGGGGGTTTTCGCTACTTTACCTATATTCGAACGAGGAACTTTAATGTCATCCAGCGCCTCTTCGAGGGCGTGATTGATTGCATCAAGAGGTGCGGCGCGGTGAAGCCATAAATCTGCATAGACGGGTATCAAACCTGCTTTTTTTGCGGTCGGCGTAACGTCATAGTCTAAAAAGAATGTTTTTCCAACACGGCGGGGCGCGAACAGGGCAAGAGGTCTTCCCGGTTGTGCTTCCAGAAACTGGAGATAGCTTCGTGCTAATTGCGGCCGGTGTATCTGTAGTTCATCAAAAGTTTTCATTTCGACATTGCGGCCAATTGTTGTTAAAACAGCAATTGCGATTTTTCCAACATTTCACAACAATCGGATGTTCAAATAATCGCTTTTTACTTAACAGTCGCGTCGTCGCAAATGAATGCCGCAACCAAAGCGGGGTTTTCTTCCGTAACTATGATCGCATACCGATTGATAGGCTCGACTGACTCAGCCATGTCCGTGAATACCGCCATCAAGACTTGGAATAAGCTATTTCCTTTTCCCTGAACAAGCCGCACAATTTACGGCACTATTTCAGTAGTCGGAAGATGGTAAATCCAACATCTATAATTCGCACTCCAGTTCTACAGGTAGATCTTCTTCATTAAGAAGGTGGAATTTATAGCGATAATGCCTAGCCGTTGGCTCGCTATCCGATAAGACGCCGCGCCGTCCGAACACAGAATGGTATCTGGCGATACCATCGACCGCAGCACCGGTTCGACATAGGCACAACAAGATACATCAGAGAGATTTGCGGCGGTGAAATTAGCACAGACCTTAAATCCTCCCTGCCCCACTTTTTCTAAGGAAGAAGCGTGCTAAATATCGCGCGCATAAAATTTCACACATTACGTAGATTATTTTGTGTAAGCAGCAATTAAAAATCAATTTTAAGATAATCAAAAACCCGCGCGACCAAATTTTTCTCTAGACAATCAAACCGCATCACATATGCCATCGATCGCAACCAAGTCAATTGCCGCTTAGCAAGCTGACGCGTCGCCACTACACCCCTCTCTCGCAAAACCGATTCATCAAACTCACCGTCAAGATACTGCCACGCCTGTCGATAGCCAACGCAACGCATCGAAGGCATCAGAGGCGTCAAAGGAAATTTTTGACGAAGCTCTCGCACTTCATCGATAAGACCATCCACCAACATTGCATCGAAACGCTGAGCAATTCGCTCATGCAACACTTTGCGATCGCTAGGCTCCAGACCAATCGCCATAACGCGATAAGGTAAGCCAGATTTAGCGCCACCTTGCTGCGCCGACATCGGCATGCCAGTGATCAGGCAAACTTCCAATGCACGTTGAATGCGCTGCGCATCAGTTGTTTTAAGCCTCGCTGCAGTGATAGGGTCAAGCGAAGCAAGCTCAGCGTGTAACGCCGGCCAGCCAAGGCGGCGCGCCTTCTCATCGATCTCTTGGCGTATCGTGACATCAGCTTCCGGTAGCGCGCTTAAGCCTTCTCGCAAAGCCTTGAAGTACAACATCGTGCCGCCGACAAGCAGAGGGATTTTGCCGCGCTGGCTGATTTCCGCCATTTCCCGCAAAGCGTCTGCGCGGAACTGTGCGGCGGAATAAGATTCATGCGGGTCGCGAATATCGATCAACCGATGCGGCGCACGTCGTAAAGTCTCGGCATCCGGTTTGGCCGTGCCGATATTCATATATCTGTAGACCAACGCCGAATCGACACTAATCAATTCGCAGGGAAGTCGTTCGCTGAGTTCCACGGCCATGGCGGTCTTGCCGCTTGCCGTTGGACCCATCAGAAAAATTGCCGGGGGTAAGGAAGGATCAGAATACAACTTTAAGAGGCGCTCACTATTCGCCACGCATGAACATTTTATCTAGGTCGACCATACTCATTTGGTACCAAGTAGGCCGACCATGATTACATTGACCGCTCCGCTCCGTCGCCTCCATCTCACGCAGTAATGCATTCATTTCAGGAATAGTCAGACTGCGATTCGCGCGCACCGCTGCATGGCAAGCCATCGTTGAAAGAAGCTCGTTGCGACGCTCCGTAAGCACACGACTTGCGCCAAACTCGTTGATGTCTTTCAGCACATCGCGAGATAGTCGAACGGCATCGCCACCGGAAAGAAGTACCGGCACAGCGCGAATAGCAATTTGATTAGGTCCGATTGCCGCCAGTTCCAAACCAAGTTGACGCAAGGTTGCGTCATTCTCCTCGGCGCAAGCGACCTCAAGCAGAGTCGCGGGAAACGTTGCAGGCACCAGCAACGGCTGACTGGCAATCGACTCGTGCTCCAAAGAATTCTTTAGTTTCTCGTACATCACCCGCTCATGCGCTGCATGCATATCGACGATGACAAGCCCTTGCTCGTTTTGCGCCAACACATACACGCCATGCAGCTGCGCAATGGCATAGCCTAATGACGATGGTGCTTGCGCTGTTGCAGATGCCTGCGTAGAGAGCGCAGAAGGAGCAATGGGAACAAATTTTTCTGTTTGAGCGAGGTCGCCAAACAGCTTGGCATAAAACGCTTGCGGTTCACCAACTTGCAACGACGCCTGGCGTGGAGGCGGCATGTAAGGTTTCGCCGCAAAACTTCGTGGTGGCACAGCATCAGTAGGCGAAGAAACACCGTGATTCGGATTGGACTGTGCCGCTACTATTTCTCCGCTTGTATTTATACCGGCAATAGACACGCTAGCTGGCTTCGCCAACGCCTTATTAAGGGCGTGAAAAATAAACTGATGCACCGCGCGCGAAGCATGGAAACGCACTTCAATCTTTGTCGGATGAACGTTGACATCGATGCCGGCGGGATCCAGTTCGAGGAACAGTACATAAGCCGGATGACGGCCACCGTGCAAGACATCTTCATAAGCCTGACGAATTGCATGCGTGATCAATTTATCTCGTACGAAACGGCCGTTTACGTAAAAATACTGCGCATCTCGTTGCGTACCCGCCGCTGCCGGCAATCCGGCAAAACCATACAAACGCAAACCGGCACCTTGCTCATCCAGCGCGACCGATGAAGCGACAAAAGCATCATCGAACACAGCCGCAACACGACTCTCATGCGCAGCCACCGGAAGCCGCCATTGCGCGCGGCCGTTGTGCAATAAAGTCAGCGCAACATCGGGGCTTGCCAGCGCGACGCGGCGGAATGCTTCGTCGCAGTGGGCATATTCAGTGCTATCGGTTTTGAGAAATTTGCGCCGGGCTGGCGTGTTGAAATAAAGCTCGCGCACCTCTACTTGCGTGCCGCGCTCTAATGCTGCTGGGCCGATTTCACCAACTTCTCCTCCAGCGACATCAATTGCCCATGCATGCCGGCTCTGTGGAGTCCGGCTCGCAAGCTTAAGCTGCGAAACGCTGGCAATACTCGCTAATGCCTCGCCACGAAAACCAAGACTGCCTACGCGCTCCAGGTCCTCAAGGGCCGCAATTTTACTGGTGGCATGACGTGCCAGTGCGAGCGACAATTCCTCTTTAGGAATACCACCACCGTTGTCAGTCACACGAATAAGATTTGCGCCGCCGCTTTCCAATACCACATTAATTTCCGTGGCACCAGCATCAAGGCTATTTTCCAGCAATTCCTTTAGAGCAGATGCAGGGCGTTCAACTACTTCACCAGCGGCGATTTGATTAACGAGCAAATCGGAAAGGGGACGAATGGGGCGATCAGAAAATTCCATGCCAGCATTATACGCGGACTCCGCAACACACAGAATCTATAGCGCATATTTAGACAGTTTCTTCTAAATTTTAAAAATATCACTCAATAGATGCTATCGGCCTTTATTTTCGTATGCCTTTCCTATAATCGAAATACAACCCATGAACGATGTTCGATCGGATCAGGCGTTGTTTTGTCGTTAGCGATTTAAGTGATGAATGTTAGCGGCGTGTTAAAACCGAAGTAGCATTGAGATGTCGATGGAGGTACAAGCATGACTTATGTTCCATATGCGGGTCAGAACCCGATAGCAATAAACCCAGCTGGGCAGTTTGGCTCGCAGGGAATTTTTGGTAGTGCATTAGGCGGTGTCGCTGGTGGATTTGGGGCGTTTTCCGCCAATCCACAAGCGCAGCAACAAGCCTTGGCACAACTCCAACAACAAGCGTTAGCACAAGCAGCACAACAGCAAGCTTTCGGAGGTAATTACCCAGGGGCTATAAGCTCACTACAGTTCGCCGGTTCGCCGCTGGCGCAGCAAGCACAGATGCCGTTTTCTCAGCTAGGGCAAGGACAATTAGCCGGTGGTTTCCTCGGTGGAATAGGCGGTCTCGGTATAGGTGGCGCAGGATCGTGGGGACAACAAGTATCGCCGTTTGGTGCTAACCCACAAGCACAGCAACAGCAACAGCAACAAGCCATCGTCCAGGCAATTCAGCAACAAGCCGCGCAACATCAGGCTTTGGCACAGGCCGCTCTACAGCAAGCAGCGCAACATCAAGCGTTGGCACAAGCCGCGCAACAACAAGCAGTGCAATATCAATCCCTCAGTCAGCAACAAGGCGTTGGAGGAGGTATAGCCGGCATTGGTGTGCAAGGCATGCAAGGTCTACAAGGCCAGCAACAACAGCAGCAAGGCTTAGCACAAGCCCAACAGCAAGCCGTTCAACAGGCGTTGCAACAGCAAGCGCTTCAACAAGCATTGCAGCAACAACAACAAGCTCTTCAACAGCAAGCCCTGCAACAACAAGGCATCGGCAATTATGGTGGCGTTCAAGGGTCGCCATATGCGTCTAATTCGCAATTGGCACAGCAAGCCGCGCTTGCCTCGCAAGGATTACTCGGCGGCGGCTTGATTGGTAGCGAAATTGGCCATGCGATCGGTGGTGGTGGCGTGCCATGGGGTCAACAAGGGTCACCGTTTGCCGGCGCGCAACAATCGTTGCTGCATTAAAAACGCGCTCGGGTATTAAACAAATAGGTTAGTTCTGTGTGTCCGACTGAAAAGCGGCGGGATAGCGTTTTCAACAAAACCCCATCGGTTTCCAGTCGGCTTTTAGCGATCGTGCAATTTCTGACGAGAGCGAAAGTGTAAGAGGATATTTCATGGTTACTGAAAGAAGTACTACTGAAAAAAGCGCTCCTGAAAGAACTACTAGGGAGTCGAATTTGCATACCGTGCCTTTAAGAGGCGCTCGACGCAACTACATGATCGCGCCACGCCGTGGTGTGGCTGCCAAGCTAGCAGGTGTTCAGGCAATCACGGCGACAGCAATGAATAACACATTATCGACACTAGGCGTCGAAGTTGTGCGCCGAGTTCGTCGAACTAGCGGTACGGTTCAAGCGTTGAGTTCGGGACCGGGTGAAGCAACTGATATTGCTATCGTGCGCATCGAGCCCGAACGCGCGGAAGCGTTGCGGCAAACGTTGCCCTCCAGCTTAATGATCGCCGAGGATAAGCCGCTAGTCTACGATGGCCACGTAACCTCGCAGCAAGCTGCCTCTGGGGTGGAAAAATTTTCTAATTTAGCTCGCATCACAGGCAAGAGAATGCGGTTTCGTGTCCTGGGCGCCAACGATAAACCACTGGCGAGAGCGCAGGTGCAATTGACCGGCGATGCTTTTCCCACGCTAAGCACTACCGACGAAGAAGGTGAAGTTGAACTTACTTTGACGACGATTGGTGGCGACCAACAAGCGAAAACATTGAGTGTGACGCCACTCAGTGATTATTGGGATCTGTATGTATCCGAACCCACCCTCTCTGACACTGCGACTAATGTCGTTCGGGTTCGTAGCTTTCGCGAAACCATTCCAGGGTTTCCTGAGCAATTTCGCTTTGGCTGGGGCCAGCGTTTAATGGGCCTCGATAAATTGCCGCAAGAGCTGGGTGGCGCTGGTGTCAAAATCGCCATCATTGATAGTGGTTGCGACAATACGCATCCGCTACTCAGCCATATCAAGCTTGGTCGCGACTTCACAGATGGTACCGAATCATCTACCAACTGGAATCAAGATTTAACCGGCCATGGCACTCATTGCGCAGGCATTATCGCTGCATCCAGTAAGGATAAAAAAATGCTGCGTGGATTTGCGCCCGAGGCGGAAATCCACATTCTAAAAGTTTTCCCTGGCGGCTCGTACAGCTCGCTGTTGGAGGCTTTGGATTACTGTATTAATAATGAAATCGATGTCGTCAATTTGAGTCTTGGCGGCGATACCGAATTAAATGTGGTTGTCGAAGAGGCATTGCAGTTTGCTGTGTTGCACGGCGTTGCCTGCGTCGTCGCCGCCGGCAATTCGGGCACTACGGTGACATATCCAGCTTCCTCGCCAGAGACGCTGGCGGTCGCCGCTATCGGTAATATAAATGAAATTCAGCCAAACACTTCCGACGCACTGACTATACAGTCGGGGCAAGTATCGGGCGATGGCATCTTCTCACCCTCTTTCTCCTGCCGCGGACCGGAGATTGCCGTGAGCGCACCGGGAGTTGGTATTGTTTCGACGGTGCCTGGCGCCGCGTTCGACGCAGAATCGGGAACATCGATGGCAGCAGCGCACGTTACCGGCGTTGCGGCTTTACTGTTGGCGCATCATCCGCTCTTCCATGCACAATTCCGCACGCGCAATTCTGATCGTGCCGCGGCGTTGTTCAATGTCATCCGTTCACTTTGCGCGCCGGAACCCTTGGCAACGCAACGCGTTGGCGCTGGTGTGCCGCAACTTGGTCCAATACTAGCAGCCCTACAAGCGAAGCCTAGCCAAGCGACTCAGCAAACCGTCGGTGCCGGCTCGGGAGTTAGTGCGATATCCGGTGCCGTTGCAAGCGGCATAGGGACGACGTCAGGACAGGAGTGGTGGTCATCAGGCGGAATGCATCCGTTGGCGCGGCAGCAACAGGGAGCGGGTAGTAATATTTTCGGCGCTACGCAGGGCGGCATCCCAATACCGCCGCAGGGACCCGTTTTCCCAAGATGGATGCTGAATAGTCCATATTATTGGTGAGGAATTCTAGCGAATGAAAACGTTATCGCGCTAAACGAGGACTATCTTAATTTGCTGAAACTTTAGATGAGTAAGGCAGTTTCAGTCTAGCCGTCTGTTGGACTTATTTTAGGACTTACGCAAAATTGCCCCAGCAAGGCACGACCACGCAGACAGGACGGCTTTGTACGGCAAGGAGTAGGTGAAGCAGGGAATTCGAGCAGCATGCTGCTCGCCTGCGCAACGATCTGCGCGTGCAAGCGCAGATGCGCCCTGCAAAGGAAACGCCGCTGAGGCAATTTTGCGTAAGTCCTAATTTTGTGTACAAACTTAAGCCAACAAACTGCCGGACAGATTGATGTTTTGAAGTGAGACTGTTAGCGCAACCACTGTTTTAATTCGGCCGTGATATCGCTAGCAGTTTTGAACTTCGCCCGTTTCTTGCGGCCATCAGCCCACACGCACTCACAATCCCCGCTTAGTTTCTTGCTAACGTCTTTTAAGTACGCCAATTTTTGTAGTGCGGGTTTGAGCGCGGGCTTCGCATATACATAAGTCGAATAAAGAGTCCCGCTCACACCACTCTGTTTTTGCGGCCGCGACACAATCAAAATCAGTTTCTTGTCTGGACCTTTGTCAGTATCAGCGAAAAGAACCGTTTCAATATTAGGATCGCCGCCACCCTCGGGGCCATAGCTGTCGATTTCAATTTTCTGGTATTGCCGATCAGTGATCGGAATAAAGACAAAACCGGTAATCACGCTATAGGTGTTATCAGTTTTGCTATCGATAAAGGCGCGCTCGTAAAAGGCGATAATGATGTCGTCTTTGAACTTCCATTCTTTTGTCTCAATGACTACGTGCGTAAATTCAGATTCGGCAAGTCCCTCTCTCGCAATAAAGCGGACTGTATCCTCCCCAGGCTTTCGATGCACTACTTCAGCACTGGCTGCAATCGATGAAAAACAAATAACGAAGGAGATTAGAAAGCGCAGCATGACTTCCCTCTGAAATATAACAACCAAAAGAGATTTAGAGCGAGACTGTAGAGTACGTTTTTTAGAAACGCTTATTAGGCATTCCTCATTTTCGCGAGAGGCGGGTTTTTTGAAAAGTATCCTCGAATGCCTGACAGAATCGCGTCAGCGAGTTTATCTTGATGGCCGCTGTCGGCAAGTTTCTTTTCTTCCGCTGGATTGGAAATAAAAGCCGTCTCCACCAAAATGGAAGGAATATCTGGCGACTTCAATACAGCGAAGCCCGCCTGCTCGACATAATTTTTATGCAGTCGATTAATGCCGCTGATTTCCCCTAGTACGGCTTTGCCAAGCTTGAGGCTGTCGTTGATGGTTGCTGTTTGCGAAAGATCCAATAGCGTTCTAGCCAAATAACGATCTTTAACGGCAAGGTTAACTCCACCGATCAAGTCGGCTTTGTTTTCTTTGTTCGCCAGCCAACGTGCTGCGACGCTCGTTGCGCCGTTTTCCGATAAGGCAAATACCGAAGAGCCGCTCGCCTCTCTATTGATAAAGGCATCGGCGTGAATGGATACGAACAAATCCGCCTGCGCACGCCTTGCTTTGGCGGTACGATCAGCAAGCGCGACGAAATAATCGCCGTCGCGAATTAAGATCGCACGCATGCCCGGTTCCGCATCCACTTTGGCCTTCAGTTTGCGGGCAACCGACAACGTTACGTGCTTTTCCAACGTCCCACGAGCGCCGTGAGCACCTGGATCTTCACCGCCATGACCGGCATCAATCGCGATAATCACTGGGCGGATAATCAGCCGCTTTGCCTGACTGGGAAGCTTCTCCTTCCCCTCCACCTGCCGCTTCGGTTCCTTGACGGTCTCGCCAGTAGATACCGGTTCCTCTACCCGAAGCTTAGGGAGCGGCGTATTGGTTGCATCGGGTGTCTCCAATCCAACAGGATGGTCGCCTCCCGGTGGCTTGGCGTCGGAACCGTCCGCTTTTTTATCCCCATTGGAAAGCATCGCCATTATCGGATCATGCGGCCGTAGCGGGTAGATATCGAGCACCAGCCGATGACCGTAATCACCTACCGGCGTTAACTTGAATACATTCGCCTTCACTTCGGCTTTTAAATCGAACACCAGACGCACTATGCCCGGTTTAAAACGCCCGACCCGCACCGATTTGATATAAGGATCGCTAACATCCACTTTGCCGGCTAAGCTACTCAGCTCCTCATTGGGTTCGACATCAAGCAGATCAAGAACCAAGCGCTCGGGATTATTCAAGCTCAAAAATTGATGATTGATTCCAATGCTCGATTCCAACGTAACGCGGGTGTATTCGTCAGCCGGCCATACACGTGTTGAGGAAAGCAACGTGGCTGCAAATGCTGGTCGCTCGATGAGCAAAGTCACCGCGCCAGCTGCGAGCCCTAGCAAAAATCCTCGCCGAGTCACGGGAGAATCCGAAGGAGCGCTAGGTTTGGGGGGTTGCGGATTGGTGGGCATTAAATCAGCTGCGCGAGGCAAGTCCGGCCTAAATCGGTATCGGCGTGGATCTCCACGCTCCGTCCGTTGTCCATGTGATTCAGGACTATAGTTAAGTCCGACGGCGGCAATAGTCCCCCGGCCTTTTCCGGCCATTCGACTAAACAAATATTTTCGGCGTTGAAACACTCTCGGAATCCTGCGTCAATCCACTCTTGCGGGTCATTGAATCGATAAAAATCAAAATGATATAAGCATATGTTAGAAACTTTGTAAAGTTCAACTAACGTATAGGTCGGACTTTTCACGCGGCCCTGGTATCCGAAAGACTGAATCAGCGCGCGCGCGAAGGTGGTTTTACCCGCGCCCAAGTCTCCTCGCAGGAATAGAATGAGGCCCGGCTTCAACAGCGACGCTACCTGTGCACCTAATGCACAAGTAGCGGCTTCGTCGGGAAGAAATAGTTTGTACGACACAATATTTACTGTAGCTCTTACACAAATCAAAGAAAGAATAAATGAGTGGAGAAAAGCATCGTCCACATATCACGAACTAGGGGCAATTGTTATGAAACCTTTCGTGCTTTTCGTGTCTTTCGTGGACATTACTTAACATCAGTTACTATCGCCACATGAGCATCCCCAACCCGCCCACCATCGATTTTGCTAATCTCGCGCGCTCCATTAAAACATGGGGCCGAGAATTAGGCTTCGATGACATCGGCATTGCCGGTACCGATCTTTCACAGGAAGAAGCGAATTTCCTTGCCTGGCTTGAGAGCGGATATCACGGGGAGATGGATTATATGGCAAAGCATGGGGTGAAAAGGACACGGCCTGCGGAATTAATCCCCGGAACGCTGCGCATTATCACTGCGAGACTTTCCTATTCTCAACCCAAAGCAAAAGACAGCTGGTCCGTTATCAACAATCCGGAACGCGCCTTTATTTCCCGTTACGCCCTAGGACGCGATTACCACAAAGTATTACGTGGAAAACTGCGGCAGCTCGCTGATCGTATCGCGGCAGAAAGCAGTGGATTTCACTATCGTGTTTTTACCGATAGCGCCCCCGTGCTGGAAGTGGCGCTTGCCGCTAAATCAGGGCTTGGCTGGCGCGGCAAACATACGCTGCTGCTGAATCGGAAAGCGGGCTCTCTCTTCTTCCTAGGCGAAATTTATACCGATTTACCGCTGCCGATAGATAGTCCTGAAGGCGATCACTGCGGCACCTGTCGCAAATGCATCGACATTTGCCCAACCCAGGCAATCGTAGCGCCCTATCGCCTCGACGCGCGACGCTGTATCTCTTACCTCACAATCGAACTTAAGGGCAGCATTCCTGAATCGCTGCGACCATTAATTGGTAACCGAGTGTACGGTTGCGACGACTGCCAGCTAATTTGTCCCTGGAATCGCTTTGCCCAAATATCGATAGAGAAGGATTTCTCGATTAGAAACGGTCTCGATGATGTAAGCTTGGCGGAAGTATTCGCCTGGTCCGAAAGTGATTTCGATGAAAAACTATCGGGCACGGCGATTCGCCGTATCGGATATGAACAGTGGCTACGTAACATTGCGGTTGGACTCGGTAATGCACCGACATCGCAAAATATCATCACTGCGCTGAAAAGTCGCCAAGACCATTCCTCACCGCTTGTGCGGGAACATGTGGCCTGGGCACTATCACGGCATGGTGTCGCATAAAGTGCGGGGACAAAAAGAAGCTGTTTGTATTTTCGTTCGAACTTCGAATTTTCGTTTGAACTTGTCCTGCATGAAAATGATATAGTTATTTTTTGCTGGCCTTTTTACGACAGAGAAAGTCTTTACTGCGAATAGGATATGGTCTCGGATAACGACCACAACGGCAAAACGCCGTCCCAGGAAAATGCGACACTCGACCGATTTGCCGCCCGGCTGTCTGTCGCTGTCGGTGAACCCGCTCATTCCATTGTCTCTCTGGCCGATGAAGTGCTCGACACGGCACTCAGTTCGGTCCAGCGCGAACAGGTACGCCAAATTCGTACCGCTGCCGAAAATCTGCTGGATGTCGTTAATGATCTCGGCGACTATGCGCGCATCGAGAGCAATAAATTCACACTGCAGACCATCCCCTTTAGTCTTCGCGACCACGTAGCGCAAGTTGCTAGCAATCGAGTAGCTTCTACCCGCGAAAAGGGTCTGCTGTTGCGTATTGAAGTCGATGGCGATGTCCCGGATATGCTAATCGGCGATCCCGGACGGATAGACCACGTACTCGGCCAGCTTCTCGATACATCCATCGCAGGTACAAGCCATGGTGAAGTATTGCTGCGCGTTGAGCCGGAATTCATTACACAGCACCAAGCAACGCTAACCTTCATGGTCATTGATACCAGAATGGGTCCACCAGACAATCTGGGCACCATGCATGAGGGCACAGGTTCGGCCATGGATAGCGTCATCGGACTTGGTCTTACGATCGCTCATGGGCTTGTCAAAGTAATGGGTGGTCATTTGCAGAGCACGAAACGATCAGGCGGCGGTGCGGTACTTTCGTTTTCTGTTTCTTTCACTATTTCCGAAAAAATAGATGACAGACCCCTGCCGCAACGCTTCAACAGTCTTGTGGCTCAACCAGTGCTCTTGGTGATCGACGACGCCAATGAGCGAGAAGAACTGGCCAAGTTATTCCAAAGCTGGCACATGTATCCGTTGGAAGCAGATAGCGGCGAAATGGCAGTTGCTCTGCTTGAACGCGGCATCAATGCTGGTCGACCGGTACCGTTGGTCGTATTTACCAATTACGTTCAAGGGCAAGATGGTTTCATGTTTGCCTTTCAAATTAAACGCCATCCCGAAGCGTATGCCGCTGGTCTCATTATGCTGACCAACGAAGGCCGCCGAGGCGATGCGGTTAAGTGCCGCGAAAATGGGGTGGCGGGATATCTGCCTAAACCCATTAACCCCCATGATTTACACGAAGCAGTCAACACTATCATGGGCGTCATGCGGGATGAGAACCATACGCCGACCCTGGTTACTCGACATTCCTTGCGAGAAAAACGCCAAGGCGCAACTGTCTTATTAGTAGAAGACGACCGCGATAGTCAACTGCTGGCCGCCCACTTTCTCGATCGCAATCACTTTAGCGTGGTCCTTGCGACCAATGATGCCGAAGCCATTGCCATGGCGGAGTTACAACGGTTCGATATTGTTTTACTGGATATGGAATTGCAAGGCTTGGATGGCTTGGGCGTGGCACGCAAAATTCGAGCAACAGAGAAATTTATCGGATCGCATGTGCCTATTATTGCGATATGCAGCAGCACTAGCCTGGAAAGAGATAGACGTTATAAAGAAGCAGGGATTACTGATTTTCTAGTGAAGCCATTGCGGCGGGATGTGTTGTTGGCAATGGTAGCGCAGTATATTAAGTCGACAGGGTAGAACGCTGGCGTTTAACGTGGGGGGGCGTGTTGGTGTCTCGGGCAATGGTCCATAGGTAAAATTCCGACAACATTTAATGTTGCCGAATGTTGCTTTTTACAAGGCCGGCTCCGGCATTTTTTCTCGAAGCAGTTTTAAGAATTTGCCAGCCACTCGTTCCTCGGCGACCATTACCTATGCTTCACTATATTGCCCCCACCCTCAAGTCCGGTTTTTTAATCTATCAATTTCGAGTCTTTCCATTCCACCGTACATCGGGACTTCATCGGTTCTGGCTTGTTGATTTGTTGGAGCTGTCGCGAGACATCCACCAAGAAAAAGCATGCTGCTGAGTGGAAAAATAAGCTTTATATACTCTCCGCATAACACTAGAGGTAAAGCGATGATAGCCGCTTCGTCGATCGGAAGACAAAACGGTTCATCATCGCACCTCACTCAATAGCCGATACGTACTTAATGCGACCCCGCCCTAATAAACCGATTAGTGCGCAACGGCGATTTGAACATCTGAACTTTTGCGTTTGAAGTTCTCGTCGACTCCGCCCTCAATGTTCTGGCTGAGCAACTTCCCGATTTCTGATAAGCGAGCGCTGCTGCTAAACGCCCTTCGCTTTCATCACCCAGCTCGTGACTGAAGTCGTCAGCCACATTACACGTCGGCGTAAATCCCTCAGCATAATCGCCAAAACCCTGATCATTCAAACCCTGCGACTCAATAGCAAAATAAGTAGTGCCGCAGTTGTCCTTCGGGAAAAATCCGTATGGCTTCCCGCAGGTCGTCTCGCCAATCAACACAACCTGCACACCAATACCACGCAGGCCGTTGATAATCGCTTCGCTCGCAGAGCAAGTGTTCGGCCCAGTGATCATGAATACGCGAGTTAGTCCTAAGTGCGGCAATGCTTGGTTGCTAGGTACCGTCGAATCCAAACCTTGTGTAGTAGACAGGAATGGGATAACCGAAAATATGCTACTTGCCAATGGGGTTTTATCATTGAATATAGGGCGTTCGAACGTTTTCCCATTCGTTACAACCGGCCCAGCGATCATATAAGCAAGCTCGCTGGCGATGTCGAGATACCCGCCACTGTTGTAGCGAATGTCAAGTATCAAATCCGTGATGCCTGCAGTGTGCAAGGTATCGACCGCATTGACTAGCTGGCCTTCGGCAGTGGCGAGGTGATCGTTGAAAAGCATGTAGCCGACACGACCTGCGGTGGTGTCGAAGGTTTTAACGTTCTGCACCGGCGTGCTGGTAACAACTGCAGCGGTCAGCCGGACATCGCGCGAAACAGAGGTGCCAGGATCGAGTATAGTCAAAGTATGCTGCTCACCCACGTTCTTGGGAAACAATCCTGCACTAAGCTTATCGATCTCGCTGCTGTTGATAAGATCAACACCGTCAACCGCCAGAATCTGCGTGCCGCGCGTTAAATGCGCAGCGGGCGTTCCCGGATTGGTATAAGCGATCAGGTAATTACGCGGAGGCGAAATGGAGAGGCTGGCATATTCAATGCCGTAACCGATCCCCGCATTATTCTGAGACAAGGCCTCCCATGCCGCAGTATCGTACGTAAAACTAAATTGATCTTTGAGTTTGCCGGACGGTGTTAGCGATTGCGTTTTCAGTGCTTGAAAATAAGCGTCCATGGCATTGGCGACGGAGCCGTATCGCCCTGTTGTGTATTGCGACGCATCGGCATTGGGAATTTCTCGATACCAGAGATAGCTCTTGTGCATGTACTCACTGAGCCAACTCTTTTCATTCTCGATAGTGCCTTGAACATCCGGGTAAGGCTGATTGTTATTGTATGCATCGACTCCCGAGCGCGGAGCGGCGCAAATGCCTGCAAGCGGGACAGAAGCAGAAACTTCTCTTGGCGCAGTGCTTCCACCATCGCCCCCGCCTCCACCACCGCCGCAACCAAAAAGCATTACTGATACGAACAACCCAGCGACAGCATTATATTTTTTAGTGCAATTCACTTTACTTTTTCCCCTATTTATTTGTATTGCTAACCCCTGGGAAATACGAAAGTAACTCGATGAACGACACGTCCGCCAAACCCAAAAGCAGCAGCGCCGGATATTGCCTAGAACGGAAAGGGACAACAATAGTCCGAACGGGCTATTGCTGTCGGATCAACTTTGTGGTGACGCGGAATCCGCTGTTTTATATCACACCCTTAAAAACCCACCATTTTGCGGTGACAAAATTCACCATCATGCCCATCAACGAGCCTATCGCAACGGCGTACAACGGGAGAAAGCGTGTTTCGGGCAACAGCATAATTGCGACACTATAGGATGCGTAATTCACTAGGCCACCACCACACATCGCCATCAAATAACGACACCATTCCTGCCAGGCTGTCATATTCGAAGCCACGGAAAATGTGAAGCGTCTGTTGATTTGCCAAGTAGTCAGCACAGCGCATAAGAATGAAATCATGCGTCCCGTGAAATATCCTAAGCCTGCCACCAATAATAAATACAGCACGCCGGCATCGACTACAAAACCGGCGATACCGGCGCCCGCGAATCGGAATAGTTGCCTGTGCATAGGCTGGAAATTTTAGGAAAGTACGTTAAGAGCAGGGACTGCTAAGTAGGCGAGTCGTTTTGATTCAGCTCGCCCACGAGTGACGGTGTCGAGCACAATGCCGCACGTTAACAAGATAAGACCAAATAGCATCAATGCCGCGCAAAGCAAGGCTGTGGGCAGACGAGGAACTAATCCGGTTTGAAAATACGTTTCGAAAATGGGAATCGCCAATACAATCGAAAGAATAGTGCATGCGAAAAACCCCAAAGAAAAGAAAGCGAGGGGTTTTTCCAATTTAAAGAGCTTAACGATCATCCACAAGATTCGCACGCCATCTTGGCATGTGTTCAACTTGCTTAGAGAGCCTTTCATCCGCGCTTTATACGCGGTCTTCACTTCCCCTACCGGCATGCGTAGTTCTAACGCATGAACTGTCAGCTCTGTTTCAATTTCAAATCCACTCGAATGAGCAGGAAAGGATTTCACATAACGGCGAGAAAAAACCCGGTAGCCGGAAAGCATGTCGGTAAAGGTGTTGCCGAAAATTGTGGCCACGAATTTTGTGAGCATGGCGTTGCCGAATCGATGACCCAATCGATACGCCGCTTGCTCGTCTGTGACGCGCCTGCCCACCACCATGTCCAGCCCTTCATCAACTAGCTTTTGGATAAGGCGCGGCGCATCCTGAACATCGTAGGTGTTATCGCCATCCACCAGTACATAAATATCTGCATCGATATCTGCAAACATACGGCGAATGACATTGCCTTTGCCCTGCAATGGTACTTTGCGAACGACGGCACCTGCATCACGAGCAACTGCAATAGTGTTATCGGAGGAGTTGTTGTCGAAAACGAAAATCTTTGCATCAGGTACGGCAGATTGAAAAGCGCGAATGACATCGGCAATCGTTACCGCCTCGTTATAACAAGGAACGATGACGGCGATTCTTTGATTGATGGCATTCGGCATGCGTATATCGTGACCTCATTCGGCTATTCATCAGAATGGTAAACCAGTTTAGAGCGGATTTCATATGAAATCCGCTCTAGGGTCCACTTCCAACGACATGGCAACAAACGGTTGATCATCATTTTGAAGGTCATGTATTTCGTTCAAGCATGAAACCGAAACACGCCTGCTCACTCTAATCTTCCATTCGTACTTCAATTAAATAATGTCCCATACGAATTGGAGCAATCAGCATGAAAGACTCCCAACCAAACTCATTGGAACAATTGCGCAAAACCGCAAAATCGTGTCGCAATTGTGCGCTTTGGGCGAACGCGACTCAAACTGTTTTCGGAACCGGCAATCCACATGCCGAAGTAATGCTGGTCGGAGAGCAACCTGGTGATCAGGAAGATCTTAAAGGACTTCCCTTCGTCGGACCTGCAGGACAATTGCTGGATCGTGCGCTTATCGCAGCGGGAGTAGATCGCGAAACCGTTTATATAACTAATGCGGTGAAACACTTCAAATGGGAATTGCGTGGCAATCGGCGGTTACATAAAACACCCGCGCAACGAGAAGTTGATGCGTGCCGTCCATGGCTCGAAGGGGAAATTAATGCCGTGAAGCCACGTGTTATCGTTTGCCTTGGCGCAACTGCGGCACACGCTTTGTTAGGCAAGGATTTCAAAGTATCTACTCAGCGCGGGCATTTTATAAAAAGCGACTTTGCAGAATTTGTGTTCGCCACGCTGCATCCGTCGGCAATTCTAAGAATTAGAGAAAGCGAGCAGCGTGAAATTGCATTCCAATCGCTGATACAAGATTTATCGTTGATACGGCAAACGCTGCACCGTGAGCGGCCTGCCGCATGAATTAAATAAACTTCTTTCGACACTGCAGCGAACGAGTGTCAGCGACGTTGGGCGGAATGGGGAAACTGGCGTTTACATAGAAGTACACGCGCAGCTTCGATTGCTGCATTTAACAAATGGGTTAACAAACTCATTCCCTCTGTTGCTAAATAACGGGGGTTGGGCAAAACATCTGAGGGAGCTGTTAAACCCGCAGTTGCCGCTCTAACCAGAACAATCCCGTAATTGTTTTAATGTCGGTGATTTCCCCACTCTCTACCAATGTTAAGGCATCCTTTAAAGGCAAAGTGAATACGTCGAGAAACTCGCCTTCGTCTAACTGTCGCTGTTGCAGTGTTAGGCCTAGGGCTCGGTAGAACTCTATCCGTTCATTCGAATAACCTATACACGAATGAACGGTAAATATATGCTTCCAATCCTCCGCAACGTAGCCAGTTTCTTCCAGCAGTTCACGTTGAGCAGTTAGAAATGGATCTTCCCCTATCTCGATCTTCCCTGCAGGTAGCTCAATGAGGTGGCGACGTACTGGATAACGAAACTGGCGTTCGAGCACCACCTGTCCGTCATCAAGCTGCGCCAAAATAATTACCGCTCCTGGGTGATCAATCCATTCTCGCCTGGCATGCTTACCGTCTGGAAGGCGAACTTGGTCTTCTCTTACTTTTAGCATTTGCCCGTTATAAACCGGCTTTGTCTCAATGGTAGTTTCGGTGAAATCCGTTTGGGGGAGTAATGGATTTTTCATAGGGAGTGTTGTTAAGGATATTTGATGCCGTTCGCTTATTCTCGATGGAGATTAAGTGCGCGTAGTACCCTTGTGATTGAGGTCACTTATAAGGCTAACGTACACGTTACTGATGTACCTTGCCAAATTTTTTGGACGGTTTTTAGGGGAAATGATTACTTTATAGATCAAACAGCGAATGACGAGGATTTTAGACGGGCTGTTCAATATTTATTATGTGAGCTGAACTTTAATAGCAATCTTGAACACGCTATTAGCGACGAGGCCCGCTCCAAAGGTACTTTACTACGAACCCCGGGTAAGCAAAGACAAGGAAAAGACAGGCAGTAATGGCATAAAACTCCCACTTCTGCTGGTGAGGCGTACTGAGACGGCTTTCCAATAGATAAGCCACACCGCCGACAAGAAAATAAAGTACGAATAGCTCTAGCAGCTGCCATCCGAAATGCTTGGTTTTTCCCGGGCGTTTAATAACAAAGAAAAAACGCTCCGTAAAAAAAGGTAAGTTGGCAGCGACCAGCGCAACAAGTATCAGAATGATCTGGCCGTTGTCCATACTTAATGGCTGCCTATCCTAACGATTGACGAATAGCGTTAATGCACAACGCCATTAGCGAGTTTGGTAACAGACCGAGTGCGAGGATTGCCAAGCCATTGGCCCCTAACACTATGTGCATATCAACCTGTGGCGTGATGGGAGTTTCGTCAACGGGGTCGTCGAAATACATCAACTTCACTATTCGTAGATAGTAGAAAGCCCCGATTACCGAAAGCAGCACCGCGACAACCACCAACCACACATAGCCAGCTTCCAACACGGCTTGGAGCACGGAAAGCTTAGCAAACAAGCCAACCGTAGGCGGTACGCCAGCCAACGAAAACATTAACAGCAACATTAAGAATGCATACCACGGCGAGCGCTTATTCAGCCCCTTGAAGTCATCTAGATTTTCTGCCTCGAAGCCGGCGCGAGAGAGCAGCAAGATCATGCCGAATGCGCCTAACGTCATCAGCACATAAACCGCCATATAAAACATTGCCGAGCTGTAACCATTGATCGTTCCCGACAGAATACCCAGCAGCAGGAAGCCCATATGCGAGATGGTCGAGTAAGCCAGCATACGTTTCAGGTTGGTCTGGGCAATCGCGGTGATATTACCGAGTGCCATCGACAATACGGCAAGAATCATCAACATTTCTTGCCAATCGGCGGAAAGCCCTTGCAATCCTGATACAAGCAACCGCATGAAGAAGCCAAACGTAGCAAGCTCTGGCGCGGCGGCGATAAGAAGCGTAACAGCGGTGGGCGCACCTTGGTAAACGTCGGGAATCCACATGTGGAAAGGTACGACGCCAAGCTTAAACGCAAGACCGGCAACCACGAAGACCAAGCCAAAAACCAATAGCGATTTCACCGCCGTACCATTCTGGATAGCACTCGCCACTTGGGCGATATCCAACGACCCGGTCGCACCATAAATCATTGACATGCCATACAGCAGCAATCCCGATGCCAATGCACCAAGAATGAAATATTTCATTGCTGCTTCTGTAGCAACACCGGAGTCACGCTGCAGCGCCACTAGTGCATATAGCGATAAGGCGAGAAGTTCTAACCCTAAATAGAGCGTCAGGAAATGACTGGCGGAAATCATCACCATCATGCCCAACAAAGAAAATAGCGTGAGCGCGAAGAACTCGCCACGGTACAAACCGCGTAAACGAATGTAGTCGCGTGAATAAACCAAGGTCATGCTAACCGCGACATAAGAGAGCAGCTTTAATGCGGTGCTCATGGCATCGCTAACAAACATGCCATTAAAGGTATAGATAACACCGGTTTTCGCCGTGAATACGGTTAGTACAGCGCAGCCAAGCAAGGTCGCTTGAGTCAACGCATAAGTAATGAAGCGCCGTTCGTCGGAGACGAAAAGGTCGCCGATCAGAATGATTGATACCATGCATAGGAGAAAAATCTCCGGCACCGCGGGCATTACATTAGGGATAACGAAATTCATAATGCTCTCTATGGCGTAAGCTTGCTTTGAGCAATGTGTTGCAACAGGTCATTGACCGAAGAATGCATCACATCGGTAAACATCTTGGGATAAAGACCCATTCCTAGCACGGCAATTGTTAGTAGGCCTAAGATAAAGAACTCACGCTTACCAATATCGGTTAACGCGGCAACATTACTATTGGCCACTTCGCCGAAAAGAACGCGCTTTACCATCCACAACGTATAGGCGGCTCCGAAGATCAGCGTTGTAGCGGCAAAGAATCCATACCAGAAATTGGCCTGAATGGTACCGAGAATGACGGTGAACTCACCGACGAATCCACTGGTGCCTGGTAGTCCAGCATTGGCCATCGCGAAAAGCACCATGAACGCGGCGAATTTAGGCATGGTATTGGCAACGCCGCCATAATCGGCGATTTTTCGAGAGTGCATGCGGTCGTACAACACACCAACGCACAAGAACAATGCTGCGGAAACGAAACCGTGAGAAATCATCTGAATCAATCCGCCCTCTATGCCTAGCGGGTTGAAAATGAAAAATCCCAGAGTGACAAAGCCCATGTGCGAGATTGATGAATAGGCGATTAGCTTTTTCATGTCCTCTTGAACCAATGCGACTAAGCCGATGTACACCACAGCGATCAGCGATAAGGCAATGATGTAGCCGGACAAATAATGGCTCGCGTCCGGTGTGATCGGTAGCGAAAAACGCAAGAAGCAGTAGGCGCCGATTTTCAGTGTGATCGCCGCCAACACTACGGAACCACCGGTGGGCGCTTCGGTGTGCGCATCGGGCAACCAAGTGTGCACAGGCCACATCGGGACTTTCACCGCGAAGGACATGAAAAAGGCGATGAAGATGAGAATTTGTGCCGAGAATGTTAACGGTAATCTATGGAACGTCAGAATCTCGAAACTGCCGTTCGCTTGGAAATAAAGATAGATAAATGCAGCCAGCATCAACAGCGAGCCGAGCAAGGTGTAAAGAAAAAACTTCACTGCCGCATACACCCGATTCGACCCGCCCCATATACCGATGATCAAGAACATGGGGATCAGCATTGCTTCGAAGAAAATGTAAAACAACATCGCATCAAGCGCAGCAAAGACGCCGTTGATCAAGCCTGACATGATCAGAAAGGCTGCCATGTATTGAGCAACGTTCTTCTCTATGACCTTCCAACCAGCGATAACCACCAGGATCGTGGTAAAGCTATTGAGCAATATGAACAGCATGGAAATGCCGTCGACACCAAGGTGATAGTTGATGTTGAATGCCTTGATCCAAGGCCTGAACTCCTCGAACTGCATGCCAACCTTGGCAACATCAAATTGCGTGTAGAGCGGGAGTGTGATTAAAAATCCGACCACCGAGCCGATCAACGCAATCAGCCGAGCAGTGGAAGCATTGCGGTCCGAACTGACAGCAAGTATCAGTAGGCCGGCAATAATCGGCACCCAAATGGTGAGGGTCAATAATGGATATCCAGCGAGCATAGCTTTTCGTTCGTCTTTTTTAGATCCGGCTAAACCAGAATGTCAGTAATAAACAAACGCCGATGATCATGGTAAAGGCGTAGTGGTAAATGAAACCTGACTGGAAACGGCGGACGACGCGCGAGAAGAAGCCGATCATCTTCGCCGTTCCATTCACCATCACACCGTCGATAAGGGTTACATCGCCGAACCGCCAAAATCCACGACCAAGGCCACGGGCACCACCGGCAAAGAACCAGTCGTTAAATTTATCGAAGTAATATTTGTTATCGAGCAGGGTATAGATCGGCGACAAGGCATTTTTGATCTTCTCGGGAATATCTTGCCGCTGCAGGTAGAAAAACCAAGCCGCTACGACACCAGCCAACGCCAACCAGAATGGGGCGCTTGTAAACGCATGTATACCCATTTCCGCAGCACTGTGAAATTCCTCAGCCAGTTCTTGCATTACCGGATGTTCAGGTGAAACAAAAATCGCGCCGGTAAACCATCCATCGTAAAGCATGGGCTCAATCGTCATAAACCCTATTACCGCAGACGGGATGGCCAGAATAACTAACGGCAGCCAAACAACCCAGCTCGGCTCATGCGGCTTTTGCCCAGGAGCGAGGCCGTGGTGATGTTCCTCTGGATGCTCTTCATCGGCATGATGTTCATCATGATGATGCGCTTTGCCGAACCGCTCCTTGCCATGAAATACCAGGAAATACATGCGGAACGAATAAAACGCGGTCACGAACACGCCGAGTGTAACGGCGAAATAGGCAAAGCTAGAACCGGCAAGGTGAGAAGCATGTACCGCTTCGATAATAGAGTCCTTGGAGTAGAAGCCTGATAAAAACGGCGTTCCTATAAGTGCCAGCGAGCCGACTAAAGAAGTGAGCCAGGTAATGGGTAAATACTTACGTAATCCACCCATATTGCGAATGTCCTGATCGTGATGCATCGCAATGATTACCGAACCGGCAGCCAGGAATAGGAGTGCTTTGAAGAACGCATGCGTCATCAAGTGAAAAATAGCGATTGGGTAGGCCGACGCACCTAACGCAACGGTCATGTACCCAAGCTGGGATAGCGTGGAATAAGCGACAACCCGCTTAATATCGTTTTGGATGATGCCCAAAAAGCCCATGAACAATGCAGTGATTGCGCCGATTATCATGACGAATGAAAGCGCGGTATCGGAGAGTTCGAACAACGGTGACATCCGCGACACCATGAAAATGCCTGCAGTCACCATCGTTGCCGCGTGAATCAGCGCGGAAATAGGCGTCGGGCCCTCCATCGAATCCGGCAACCAAACATGCAACGGAAACTGCGCGGATTTACCCATCGCACCGACAAACAAGAGAATGCAAGTCACCGATAGCAGCGCCCATTCATGACCAGGGAAAATCTGAATGGTCAGGTGGGAAAGTTCGTTCGCTTTACTGAATACTGTCGCGTAATCCAGACTGCCCGTATACATCAGCACCAACCCAATCCCGAGCAGAAAACCGAAATCGCCAACACGGTTTACCAAAAACGCTTTCAAGTTTGCGTATATCGCGGTCGGGCGTTTGAACCAGAAACCAATCAACAGATAAGACACCAAGCCCACCGCTTCCCAGCCGAAGAACAGCTGCAGGAAGTTGTTGGACATCACCAGCATCAGCATTGAAAACGTGAACAACGAAATATAACTAAAGAAGCGCTGATACCCTGGATCATCCTGCATGTAGCCGATGGTATAGATATGCACCATCAAAGAAACGAAAGTCACGACCAACATCATCGTCACTGTCAGCTGATCGATCAGAAAACCGACTTCGAATTTGGTATCCGCTACCGTCATCCAGGTATACAACGAACCATTAAATAGATGACCGGCTTGCACGTCGGAAAAAATGTATAGCGAAGCAAGAAAAGCAATCGCCACGCCAAGGATAGTTACACAATGAGCGCCTGTACGGCCAACCACTTTGCCGAATAATCCAGCAATGATGCTGCCAACGAGGGGCGCCAAAGGTACCAGCAGATACCAGCTTTGCATGTCTTTCATTTGCTATCCCTTCAAACTGCCTAAATCGTCTACATTGATGGTGCGCAAATTCCGGAACAACACCACCAGGATAGCCAAGCCAATAGCCGATTCCGCTGCTGCAACGGTAAGAATAAAGAAGACGAAAATTTGCCCGGCGGTATCGCCCATATAAGAAGAAAACGCGATGAAATTCATGTTTACCGCGAGCAGCATGAGCTCAATCGCCATCAATAAAATGATGACGTTTTTACGGTTCAGGAAAATCCCCACGATGCTAATGGCGAATAGCACTGCGCCAAGCACGAGATAATGGGAAAGCGACAAACTAGACCAGGTCAAAACGATACCTCTATTTTTTTAACGCATTCGATATAAGAGATGTAACTTCTTCCCTTTCAAGGAGAAGGCTGGAATGGGGATGGGCTATCCTCAATTAATTGCTATGAATCCTTTACCCATCCTCGTCCTACCCTCCCTTTGAAGGGAGCGGAACTGTCTCTTAATATGGAACCGACGTTTGTTAATGTTTAGTCTTAATACAGCGAATACATGTAGAACTAGCCTAGCTGCGTCGCTTAGCTGGTTGTTGTCACTACCGGCTCCTGCGTGGCAACTACCGTTTCCGCCCTCTTCTCAGACGGCATGGAAACGATACGCACCCTATCCTGCCGTCTCACGCGAACCTGCGCGGCCGGGTTTTGATATTTCGTATCTTTGCGTCGCCGCAATGTGAGCGCGATTGCAGCCACGATAGCCACTAGCAATATCACTGCGGCCAGCTCAAATGGATAAACATAATCGGTATAGATCAACCGACCCAGTTCTTTGGTATTGCTATAACCGGCGGCGTGTTCAGCAGGCTCGGCGACATTCATGAGGCCAGCTTTGTCGCCACCCAGCACGGCAACCATTTCTCCCAACATAACGATGCCAACGATTGCGGCCAACCAGAGGTACTTAAAAAATCCTTCACGCAGCTTGTCGAAGTTGATGTCCAACATCATTACCACAAACAAGAACAGCACCATTACCGCGCCGACGTAAACAAGCACGAGTGTAATCGCCAGAAATTCCGCCTTAAGCATCAACCACAGCGCTGCCGCAGTAAAAAATGAAAGCACTAGGAACAACGCGGAATGAACCGGATTGCGAGCGGTAATAACGCGTAACGCCGCAAAAACGAGAATTGCGGAGAAGACGTAGAAAATGGCTGTTTTAAAATCCATGGGCAATATTCTTATCGATAAGCCGCATCAGCGGCGCGAGCTTTGGCGATTTGCTCTTCGTTTTTATCACCGACCGCCAATAACATTTGCTTGTTATACAGAAGATCACCACGCTTCTCGCCGTGATACTCGAGAATATGGGTCTCGACAATCGAATCAACCGGGCAGGATTCTTCGCAGAAACCACAGAAAATACACTTCGTTAGGTCGATATCGTAACGTGTCGTGCGGCGTGTGCCATCAGCGCGTTGTTCCGATTCGATAGTAATTGCGAGTGCTGGACAAACGGCCTCACACAACTTGCAAGCGATGCAGCGCTCTTCACCATTCGGATAACGACGCAGCGCGTGCAAGCCACGGAAGCGCGGGCTGTACGGGGTCTTCTCTTCAGGGAACTGCACAGTAATCTTACGCGCGAAAAAATGCCGACCGGTGAGGCGCATGCCTTTTACCAGTTCGGTCAGCATTAAGCTGCTAAATAATTCTTTCATTGCCCCCATGGTCCTACATATCCTCTAATTACCGAACCAAAGATTAAGAATCGGCCAGTGTCGAATCGGTTCCTGTAGACAGATACCAACTACAACTAGCCAAACAATAGTGATTGGAATAAAAACTTTCCAACCTAAACGCATAATTTGGTCGTAACGATAACGAGGGAACGTTGCACGGAACCAGAGGAACAGCAGCAGCACAAAAGCCACTTTCAAACACAGCCAAACAAATCCGGGAACCCAAGTAAACGGCGCGAACGGCAACGGCGATAACCATCCACCAAGGAACATGATGGCGGTCAGCATAGCGATCAAAATCATGTTCGCGTATTCAGCCAAGAAGAATACCGCGAAGGCTGTACCTGAATACTCGACGTGAAAACCAGCAACGATTTCCGATTCACCTTCCGCTACGTCAAACGGCGCGCGGTTGGTTTCTGCCACGCCCGAAATTAGATAAACGAGAAACATTGGCCACAAGGGCAACCAGTTCCAGCTCAAAAATCCCAGGGTACCGGTCTGGTGCTGAACGATCTCAACCAAATTCAAACTGTGAGAGACCATCAACACGCCAACTAGCGCAAAGCCCATCGCGATTTCATAGGAGACAATCTGCGCGGCTGATCGTAATGAGCCGATGAAAGCGTACTTCGAATTTGATGCCCAACCAGCAACAACGATGCCGTACACACCCATGGAAGTAATAGCCATGATGAATAGCAAGCTGGCGTCGACATTAGCCAATACGAGCTCAGGGCTAAACGGCACGACCGCCCATGCGGCGAGCGCCGGCATGATTGTCAGTACGGGCGCGATGATAAACAAAAACTTGTTCGCGCCCGTAGGAATGATGATCTCTTTAAGGATCAGCTTAATGACGTCCGCGAAAGGTTGCAGTAAACCTTTGTAGCCAACGCGATTCGGTCCAATACGGACCTGCATGAAGCCGATTACCTTGCGTTCGGCAAGCGTCAGATAAGCAACGCAAAGAATTAGCGGCAAAAGAATCGCGACGATTCTCGCTAGCGTCCATACACCTGGCCAGGCAGGGCCGAAGAAATCTTCTAATCCACTCATGCTACTTGCTCCGCAGCAATCGCTTCAAGAGTCACTTCGCCAAACATTGGTCCAAGCACGGCAGTCAGCGGATGACTGGTAGCAATACGCACGCAGTTATCAGGTAACGAGTTATCCTGCACTGCTTTCACGACTACGCTACCTTCGCCTTGCTGGATGGAAACATTCCCGCCCGCCTTGATGTTCAAGCGCTGCAGGAGATTTGCATTCATGCTAGCTACCGGTGGCAATGCATCCCGAGTCTTCTGCAAGCTTGCCGCACGACGCACAATTGGATCTGCTTGGTATATAGGCACTTCACCAATTCGTTGCAGCGTCGTCGCTGCGGCGCTGAGCTGAACGGCAACGCCTTTCAATCCATTATTAAGCTTGGATTGAACGACGGTACTTAACGCAGCGCCTATTTCACCGCGAACTTGTTCGACGTTATCGAATTCGAAACCAGCTAAGCCCAGCAAATTACCAAGTACACGTAACACTTTCCACGCAGGGCGTGTCTCGCCCAGTGGCTTCACTGTGCCATTGAAACTTTGCACGCGTCCTTCGGTGCTGACGAAAGTACCAGCCGTTTCAGTGAATGGAGAAATCGGCAATAGTACGTCGGCGTAGTCGAGCGCCTTGTGTTTGTAGGCTGACATGGCGACCACCATTTCGGCGGCGCGCATTGCTTTTAGTGCAGCCTGCGAATCGTAGAAATCCAATTCGGCTTCGGCACCAAGCAACACGTAAGCTTTTCGCGGTGCCGCAAGCATCTGCTGTACATTGCTTCCACTGCTTGGAAGCGCGTTCGCAATGTATCCACCAACACTATTGGCTGCTTCACCGAGGAAGCCAAAACTTGCGTCGGCAACGGCGGCAATCTCTTGCGCAAGCCGATGCAGCATTGCACGTTGCGGATGATGTTCCGCCAGGTTGCCGAGGAACACTGCCCTCTTGCCGCCTTTAGCAACGCTCGCTGCTATTGCTCGCGCTGGCTCGGATATCGTGACTTGGGTTGCAGCCTGCACATCACCAGATAAAGTAGTTCCTTTCGCTTCGGCAAGCGCCTTCAGCACTTGAGCCAATGTATCGACCAACATACTTGGGGCAACAATAGCTTTATTGGCAATCGGCATCAGTAATTCATCGTCCACCGGATTGATGAGATTAAACTCGCAGCCTTTTTTTGCCACCTGCCGGAATCGCTGCGCAATCAGCGGGTGATCCTTGCGCAAAGTGCTGCCAATAACCAGCGCACTCTCAAGATTATTAATATCAGCTACCGGCATTCCTAACCACGGTACGCCTGCTTGTTTACCGTCGCTACTAAAATCCGATTGGCGCAGACGGAAATCAACATTGTTCGAACCTATTCCGCGGAATAGCTTTTGCAGGAGGTACAACTCTTCTAGCGTTTGATGCGGCGTCGCAAGCGCGCCGATGGCATCGGCACCATGCTGAGCAACAATTTGCTTCAGACCATTGGCGACGTATTCCAGCGCAACTTGCCAGTCCACCTCTTTCCAAACGCCGCCCTGCTTCAGCATAGGCGCGGTTAGACGCTCCGGCGAATTGACGCCTTCATAGGAAAAGCGATCTTTATCGGAAAGCCAACACTCGTTAACTTCTTCGTTCTCCAACGGCAGCACGCGCATGACCGCATTTTGCTTAACATGCACCACAAGATTGGAACCCAAACCATCATGCGGGCTTACCGATTTCCGGCGAGATAATTCCCATGTACGCGCGGTATAACGGAAAGGCTTGCTAGTCAGTGCGCCGACAGGACAAAGATCGATCATGTTGCCAGAGATTTCCGAATCTACCGTCTTGCCGACGAAAGCGAGAATCTCTGCATGTTCGCCACGACCGGCCATGCCCAACTCCATCACGCCGGCAATTTCCTGGCCAAAACGCACGCAACGAGTGCAATGGATACAACGTGTCATGTCAGTAGAAATCAACGGACCCAGATTTTTATTCACCACTACACGCTTTTCTTCCATGTATCGTGAACTGGAACCGCCATAACCTACAGCCAAATCTTGCAACTGGCACTCACCACCCTGATCGCAAATCGGACAATCAAGTGGATGATTGATGAGCAGAAACTCCATCACGCCTTTTTGCGCCTTCACGGCGTAATCGGAAGTGGTCTGGACTTTCATGCCGTCGGTAACAGGTGTGGCGCAGGCAGGTAGCGGCTTAGGCGCTTTCTCAACCTGGACTAGACACATGCGGCAGTTGGCCGCAATGGAGAGCTTTTTGTGATAGCAGAAATGGGGAATAAAAATTCCGATGCCATTAGCGGCCTCCATTACAGTCTTGCCGTTTTCGACTTCGGTTTGTCTACCGTCTATTTCAATCTTAAGCATTGATTGCCTCTATAAATCTACTGCGCAGCCTGAGGTTAGGCCTGCGATGCTCGACGTCCCTTTGTACGCCTGTGCTTCTCGGCCAAACCCCAAGCCGCTCGCTACGATTTCTAGAAGCACTCATCGTTACGCCGCCTCGCGTTGATGCGGAACTATGGAGCCCGGCCCTACCAAGCACCGCTTCATCTCGATGTGATATTCAAATTCTTCACGGAAAGTTTTGATAAAGGCACGCACCGGCATGGCCGCTGCATCTCCGAGAGCACAAATCGTTCGACCTTGAATGTTGTCGGCGAGATTTAGCAGTAGATCCAAATCTTCTTTCCGGCCTTCTCCATGCTCTATCCGATGAATCACCCGATAGAGCCATCCCGTGCCTTCACGGCATGGTGTGCACTGCCCGCACGACTCTTCAAAATAGAAATAAGCCAGTCGTTCGGCAGCCTTGACGATACAAGTGTCCTCATTCATCACGATGACCGCGCCGGAACCCAACATGGAACCTGCTTTCGAAATGGAGTCGTAATCCATGTCGGTCTGCATCATCACCTCACCCGTCAATACGGGCATGGAAGAACCGCCAGGGATAACGCCTTTAATTTTCTTGTCACCGCGCATACCACCCGCCAGCTCCAGCAATTTTGCGAATGG
The DNA here is from genome assembly GCA_040388195.1 of Pseudomonadota bacterium. Taxonomy (GTDB): domain Bacteria; phylum Pseudomonadota; class Gammaproteobacteria; order Burkholderiales; family DATLHW01; genus DATLHW01. The sequence continues at coordinate 43,938 of JAZKCF010000061.1, read as the reverse complement.
CGTGCCGAGCTTGATTTCATAGTTACCCGGCCGATTGACGTGCCCTGATACCGAGAAGATTTTGGTGCCGCCATTGTTGGGCTTGCCCAAATTCAAAAATGCTTCGCCGCCTTCACGAATAATGTAGGGAACAGCTGCAAAGGTTTCAGTATTGTTGATAGTCGTTGGCTTGCCATAGAGACCGTAACTCGCAGGGAATGGCGGCTTGAAGCGAGGCTGGCCTTTTTTTCCTTCAAGCGATTCCAACAACGCCGTTTCTTCACCGCAAATATAGGCGCCGTAACCGTGATGCGCATGGAGTTGGAAAGCCACTTCGGAGCCGAGAATACTATCGCCCAAATAACCAGCCGCGCGCGCCTCTTCAAGCGCTTCCTCGAAACGCTCGTAAGCAGACCAAACTTCACCGTGAATATAGTTGTAACCGACCTTGATACCCATGGCATAACCCGCAATGATCATTCCTTCAATCAGGATGTGCGGGTTGTAACGAATGATGTCACGATCTTTAAACGTACCCGGCTCGCCTTCATCCGAATTGCAGACAAGATATTTATCACCGGGGAACTGGCGCGGGATGAAGCTCCATTTCAAACCAGTTGGAAATCCGGCGCCGCCACGGCCGCGCAAAGCAGATTTCTTTACTTCATTAATCACCACTTCAGGTGTGATTTTCTCATTGATGATTTTACGTAGCGCCTGATATCCGCCGCGAGATTCATAGTCTTTAAGGCGCCAATTACTTCCATCTAGGCCGGCGAGAATGACTGCATCGGGTCCGTAGTTCAGCATTATTGATCCTTCAATTCAGCGATCAGTTGGTCCAGCTTCTCATTGGACATAAAGCTGCACATACGCCTGTTGTTCACTAGCAGAACCGGGGCATCACCACACGCCCCCATGCACTCGCCTTCCTTCAGCGTGACGCAGCCATCCTGGGTAGTTTGATTAAAATCGATACCGAGCTTGTGCTTTAAATGTTCAACTGCTTCATTGGCGCCTGACAGTGCACAGGGAAGATTGGTGCACACCGTTACTTTGTATTTCCCAAGCGGCTTAAGGTTGTACATCGTGTAAAAAGTCGCAACCTCGTACACAGCAACAGGCGGCATACCAAGATATTGGGCAACAAAATCCATGGTCTCAGTGGACAACCAACCTTTTTCGTCTTGCGCAATAGCCAGCGCTGACATTACCGCCGACTGCTTTTGCGTGGCGGGGTATTTGGTTACTTCACGGTCGATCTTTTTTAACGCTTCAGTCGAAAGCATATTTAGGCTTGTAGATTACGTGAATTAGGCAGCGCGAACGCGAAGCAAAATAAAAGGAATTTGCGCACAGCAAATCCGTTTTGACCCCGCAAATTTGCGTTCATTTGCGTCCTATCCATTAACGGTCAATTTCACCAAAAACAATATCTTGTGTTCCGATGATGGCTACAACGTCGGCAATCATATGGCCCCTGGCCATTTCATCAAGCGCGGCCAGATGCGGAAAACCGGGCGCTCGGATCTTGACGCGATAAGGCTTGTTGGCACCATCGGAAATCAGATAAATACCAAACTCGCCCTTAGGGTGCTCAACAGCGGCGTAAGCGTCGCCTGCCGGCACGTGGAATCCCTCAGTGAAGAGCTTGAAATGATGAATCAGCTCTTCCATGTTTTGTTTCATCTCGACGCGGGAAGGCGGAGCGATTTTGTGATCATCCGTTATCACTGGGCCAGAATTCTTACGCAACCAGCCAATACATTGCTTGATAATTTTATTGGATTGACGCATCTCTTCGATACGAACGAGATAGCGATCATAACAATCACCATTTACACCTATCGGAATATCGAATTGCATGCGGTCATAGACTTCGTAGGGCTGCTTCTTGCGCAAATCCCACTCTATACCAGAGCCTCGCAGCATCGGGCCAGTGAACCCTAATGCTTGTGCACGCTCGGGAGAAACTACGCCGATACCAACGGTACGTTGTTTCCAAATTCGATTATCAGTGAGTAGCGTTTCGTACTCATCGACATAACCGGGAAAACGATTGGTAAAGTCTTCGATGAAATCTAGTAATGAACCCTGGCGATTTTTATTGAGATCGCCGATAGCCTTGGCGTTCTTAAATTTCGACACTTGATACTGTGGCATACGATCGGGCAAATCACGATACACGCCGCCTGGCCGATAATAAGCAGCATGCAAACGCGCGCCGGATACTGCCTCATAGCAGTCCATCAAGTCTTCCCGCTCGCGGAAGCAATACAGAAAAACAGTCATCGCGCCGATATCCAACGCGTGAGCGCCTAACCAAAGCAAGTGGTTGAGCACACGCGTGATCTCATCGAACATCACGCGGATATATTGCGCACGGATCGGCACTTCAAGCTGGAGCAGCTTCTCGATTGCCATTACATAGGCATGCTCGTTGCACATCATCGAGACATAATCGAGCCGGTCCATATATGGTACCGACTGGATGAACGTTTTAGTCTCTGCGAGTTTTTCCGTCGCGCGATGCAAAAGACCAATATGCGGATCGGCGCGTTCGATTACTTCGCCATCCAGTTCAAGCACCAGTCGCAATACACCGTGGGCTGCAGGATGCTGCGGCCCAAAGTTCATCGTGTAATTTCTGATTTCGGCCATGCTATCTTTTCGCGTAGTTTTCTTCGCGCACAATCCGTGGCGTCACTTCACGTGGCTCAATGCTAACCGGCTGATAAACGACACGCTGTTCATCAGGGTCGTAGCGCATCTCCACGTTACCGGACACAGGAAAATCCTTGCGGAATGGATGACCGATAAATCCATAATCGGTCAAAATGCGACGCAGATCGGTGTGTCCCTCGAAGATGATGCCGTAAAGGTCGAACGCCTCCCTTTCGTACCAATTCGCGGAAGGCCAGACCCCTATTACTGAATTAATAATTGGAAAATCGTCGTCAGACGCGAATACTTTGACTCGCACTCTAGCGTTGTGTTCAATCGACAACAGGTGATAGACCACAGCAAAGCGTTGGCCTTCCCAAATACCATCCCCGTAAGCGGAATAATCCACCCCACATAAGTCGATGAGGATGGTAAAGCGCAAGTTCGGCGTATCACGTAACGCAGTGGCAGCATCGAGAAAATCGATTGCCTTCACCGTCAAATTCACCTCACCGAGATCTTCGGTCAGTTTGACGACACGTTCGCCGAGCGCAGCCGTAAGCCGCGAGGATAAATCTTGATTAGAAATAATTGCCATAAGAATTATCTGGCGATGGTATTGGTGCGTTTGATTTTATTTTGCAATTGAATAATGCCGTAGAGCAACGCTTCTGCAGTCGGGGGACAACCCGGCACATACACGTCCACAGGCACAATTCGATCACAGCCACGAACTACCGAATAGGAATAGTGGTAATAACCACCGCCATTAGCGCAAGAACCCATGGAAATTACCCACCGAGGCTCTGCCATTTGGTCATAAACTTTACGTAATGCAGGCGCCATTTTGTTACATAGCGTGCCGGCAACAATCATGACATCGGATTGACGCGGGCTAGGACGGAAAATTACGCCAAAGCGGTCTAAATCATAACGAGCGGCACCAGCGTGCATCATTTCTACCGCACAACAGGCAAGCCCAAAAGTCATCGGCCAAAGTGAGCCCGTGCGGCTCCAATTAACGACCGCATCTATACTGGTGGTGATGAACCCTTGTTGAGTTAGATCGTTCGCACCCATAGCCTTACTCCGCAAAGATCTTAGAGGACGTCCCTAAAGACGCTAGATGAGCCAATAAGTTCAGCCCAACCTACTATTCCCACTCTAGCGCGCCCTTCATCCATTCATAGATGAATCCGACAACTAGAATCCCAAGGAACAACATCATGGAAAGAAAACCGAACAGCCCAATCTCATTCAACACAATCGCCCATGGAAAGAGGAAGGCGATTTCCAAATCAAATAAGATGAATAAGATAGCGACCAGATAATAACGGACGTCAAACTTCATCCGCGCATCCTCAAATGCCTCAAAACCACATTCATAAGGCGAAAGTTTTTCACTGTCGGGGCGATCGTGCCCCATCACTTTGCCCAATATCATCCCCAAGGACGGGAGAATGACTCCGACCGCTAGGCCAACCAGGATGAAAAGTAGAACGGGAAAATAATTTTCTAACATGGCTCCATGAGCTGGAGGTTAGCCAGTTTCAGCCATCCCACTTGCTCAGCCGATTATAAAGAGCACATCGATATTCGTCGCGCAATTCGGGGCAAATCAAATGACGCGCAACGTACACACTTAGTACGCCTGCAGCATTTTTATGCTTGATCCCGAACTTCTCGCTACGATTTTATCGAGGCGCTCTGCGTTATAAAATGGTGCCCACGATCAGACTCGAACTGACACGGCTTTCGCCACTGCCCCCTCAAGACAGCGTGTCTACCAATTCCACCACGTGGGCACGTAAACCTTTTGGTACAAACAAAAACCGATGTCCGTACCATCTTTATTCGGTAAACCGATTCGACTCTGCTGGCACACTGGCACTTTACTTTCCGCATCCAGTCGCACTTATACAGACCTACCTTGCCCGGCGCTGATAGGGGAACGCTCGCCAGGATTTTATGAAGGTATTAAACGTTTTATTATTTAGGAATATCTTTTGCTTTTGAGTCTGTTGGCGCTGGTGCTGGCGCAACAGGCTGGTTAGGCGCCGATAACGGCGTCGTAGGCGCCGATAACGGCGTCGTAGGCGCCGATAACGGCGTCGTAGGCGCAGCCTTTTGCTCGATCACTTGCCTATCCATTACGCCACTTCTCGCGCTCTGCTGATACGAAAAATAGGTGAGCACGAGGCTAGTCATAAAAAAAACGGCGGCGAGAACTGCCGTTGTACGACTCAAAAAATTTGCTGACCCGGTAGAACCAAAGAGGCTGCCTGCAGAACCACTACCAAAGGCTGCCCCCATGTCGGCACCCTTGCCATGCTGCATCAGGACAAGCCCGATAACACCAAGACAGGCAAGCGTGTGAAGAATCCAAATTGCTGTTTGCATATGTTCCTAGCGTGCGCCGGAAATTCGACTTAAAACACCACCGCGACATATCTCGGCGAACTCTTGAGCACTTAAAGAAGCGCCACCTACTAAGCCACCATCAACATCCGGCAAAGACAATAATTGTGCCGCATTTCCGCTTTTCATGCTACCCCCATAGAGGATAAACAACTGTTCGGCGAGGCTTAAATTGTGGCTTTTCAACCGATTCCGAATAAACGAATGAACATCCTGAGCTTGCTGCGGAGTTGCAGTCTGGCCAGTGCCAATAGCCCATACAGGCTCATAGGCAACCACCGCTTTTGCGAACGCCTCGATGCCCGCTTTTGATATGACTGCGTCCAGTTGCCGTGCAACTACTTGCTCGGTAATCTCGCTTTGCCGCTCCTCCAGCGTCTCTCCGACGCAAAGAATCGGCGTCAGCCCTGCACTTTGCGCAGCGATAAATTTTTCTGCTACGACATTGTCGTCTTCTTTATACAAAGCGCGGCGCTCTGAATGACCTACAATTACAAAACGGCAGCCGAATTCGACTAGCATTGAGGCGGCGACTTCTCCGGTGTAAGCACCGTTACGATTATGATTCAGGTTCTGCGCACCCCAAGAAATTTCCGTGTCACGCAAAAGCGCTCGTAGCTGGGCAAGATATGGAAATGGCGCACAAACAGCGACTGCCACTCCTGGCAGTTCACGCACCTGAGGAGCAAGCGCCTTTAGCAACGCTTCGTTCTCCGCAAGGGAGCCATTCATTTTCCAGTTCCCAACCACCAATTTTGTGCGCATCGGAGAACTCCGTTTTATTCCAGCTGTAAATTTTAACGTGCACTTTATTTATACAAGACTTGCGCGCTCATTGCCCCGTGGATGTAATTACGTTTGATTTATAACTGAAAGCCGGCGGCGATTCTAATCGCGGGACGACAATGGGTCAATGGAAGCCGTGAAACAAATTGTTAGAAAAATTTTAATGCGCCCTCCCCACATGTTGAAGATCTGTAACAATACGCCCCCGCTGTCATGTTTCGGTAACAATACTTTCTTATTCTTGCGCTCTTGAGATTTTTTGATCGTGTAACCCCCAACAATTATTCAGGAGTTAGTTCAATGAATTGGTGCAAGCAACTTAACCAAGCGTTAGCTACAAGCGCAATCGCAGTGGCAGGAATCGGTATATCCGTCAACGCCGCCGCTGCAGATATGACCGGCGCTGGCGCAACGTTTCCTTATCCTGTTTACGCGAAATGGGCGGAAGCATACAAAAATAAAACCGGCAACGGCCTCAATTATCAGTCGATCGGCTCCGGTGGCGGCATAAAACAAATTCAGAACAAAACCGTGGACTTCGGCGCTTCCGATATGCCTTTAAAGCCGGAAGATTTGGCAAAAGACGGACTAGTACAATTCCCGACCGTAATCGGTGGCGATGTCCCGGTAGTTAATCTTAAGGCAGTAAAAACCGGTGAATTAAAGCTGACCGGACCAGTACTCGCGGATATTTATCTTGGCAAGATTTCCAAGTGGAATGATCCAGCGATTGCTGCGTTGAATAAAGGTGTCAGCCTGCCCGATCAAGCCATTACGGTTGTCCATCGCTCTGACGGATCGGGTACTACGTTTATTTGGACGAACTACCTTTCCAAAGTTAGCCCAGACTGGAAATCGAAAATAGGCGAAGGCACAGCCGTTGCTTGGCCAACTGGCGTGGGCGGCAAGGGCAATGAAGGTGTTGCGTCCTATGTTCAACGAATCGCCGGTTCGATTGGTTATGTCGAGTACGCCTATGCGCTTCAGAACAAAATGAACACCGCTGCCATCCAAAACAAGAATAGCGATTTTGTTCAAGCCAATGCTGAAAGTTTTCGCGCTGCCGCTGCTAATGCGGATTGGAGCAAAGCCCCTGGCTTTTACTTGATCCTTACAGATCAGTCAGGCAAAGGCGCTTGGCCAATTAGTGGCGCAACGTTCGTTCTAATGCATAAAGTACAAGCCAAGCCCGAGAATGCCAAAGAAGTGTTGAAGTTTTTCGACTGGGCCTACAGCGAAGAGGGCGACAAGCTTGCCTCTAGCCTTGATTATGTTCCGCTGCCAACCACGGTTATTGATCAAATCAAGGCAACCTGGAAAGCGCAATTGAAAGATTCCAGCGGCAAAGCGCTTTGGTAATCCTTGACTCCATACAAAGCTCTGATAAAGAATGGCGTCCTCTCCGGATTTGGCGGTAGAGTCGAAAGACTCTGCCGTTTTTCAAGTGGAAATAAAAGGAATTTCGGACGCGGTCTTGAAAAGGCAACATTTTCTCGACCTACTCTTCCGTGTAATTACCCAATTTTTTGCCTTCTCGGTGCTGATCGTTTTGGTCGGCATCGTTGTTTCGCTCTTTTTTGGCGCATGGCCCGCAATCAAAGCATTCGGATTTAAGTTTCTAATCAGTGATGCCTGGAATCCAGTAACCGAAGAATTTGGGGCGCTAGTCCCGATTGTCGGGACTTTGGTCACATCTGGTATAGCGATGTTGATAGGGATACCAGTAAGTTTTGGCATCGCTGTATTCTTGACTGAGATGGCACCGGGCTGGTTAAAGCGCCCGCTAGGGACAGCAATAGAACTACTTGCCGCTATTCCCAGCATTATTTATGGCATGTGGGGTTTGTTTGTTTTCGCGCCTGTCTTTGCCGATTATGTAGAGCCCTGGCTATCAAGGACTGTTGGCACTTGGCCCGTCATTGGTAAGTTTTTCCAAGGCCCTCCAATGGGAATTGGCATGCTTGCCGCCGGCATTATCTTGGCCATTATGGTAATTCCCTTTATTACCGCCGTTATGCGAGACGTATTCGAAATAGTGCCTAGTGTTTTAAAAGAGTCCGCTTACGGATTAGGCTGCACTACCTGGGAAGTCGTATGGAATATCGTGCTGCCCTACACCAAAGTCGGTGTGGTTGGCGGCATTATGCTCGGCCTTGGTAGGGCTTTAGGGGAAACCATGGCTGTGACGTTTGTAATAGGGAATGCACACAAAATTAGCGCATCCCTTTTCGAACCGGGTAACAGTATTGCTTCCGCGCTTGCCAATGAATTTACCGAGGCGGTCGGCAACCTTTATGAACCGGCATTGATCGAGCTGGGATTAATATTGTTCGTCATTACACTTATCGTACTCGGTCTCGCAAAGCTTCTGCTGCTACAGCTTACGAAGAGCGAAGGTGTAAAAACCTAACCCGCGCCCACCTGGAAAAAATGTTCCCTCTCTCTCTCAAAAGACGGCTAATAAGCCGCTTTAACATGTTTATGTCCATGGTAGCCATGGCGTTTGGCCTTTTTTGGTTAGCGTGGATTCTATGGACGTTGTTAAAGATGGGATTTTGGGCGGTGTCCCCTACGCTTTTTACCCAAATGACTCCCCCTCCGGGTAGCGACGGCGGTTTGCTTAATGCTATTTACGGTAGTTTACTCATGGTGAGCGCGGGTACGTTAATAGGAACTCCTATTGGCGTAATGGCGGGCATCTACTTGGCAGAATACGGCGCTAAAGGCTGGCTAGCTCCGGCGACTCGTTTTATCAATGACATTCTGCTTTCGGCTCCATCGATTGTCATTGGGCTATTTGTTTACCAGGTTTACGTCTTTCACGTCAGCCATTTCTCCGGCTGGGCGGGCGCCTTCGCACTCGCGCTAATTGTGGTGCCTGTGGTTACCCGGACGACCGAAAACATGCTCAAGCTGGTGCCTAACACCATGCGTGAAGCAGCGGCAGCGCTTGGGGCTCCGCGCTGGAAAATTATCGTAATGATTGCACTGCGCGCCGTCAAAGGCGGTGTCCTCACCGGCATACTACTGGCCGTCGCGCGGATCAGCGGGGAAACAGCCCCTTTATTGTTTACCGCCCTTAATAACCAGTTCTGGAGCAGCAACATGAATGCTCCGATGGCCAATCTGCCGGTCGTTATTTTCCAATTCGCCATGAGTCCTTATGAGAGCTGGCATAAGCTAGCGTGGGCCGGAGCTCTATTGATCACCCTGTCAGTTCTCGGGTTAAATATCCTGGCTCGCACCCTATTACAAGAAAGAGCAAAAACCTGAGAAGCGTCATGACAATAGCTCAAATTACTCCAAAATTACGCGTCAAAAACCTCGACTTTTTTTACGGCACCTTCCAAGGCCTTAAAAGCATCAACATGGATATTGCCGAAAAACAAGTCACGGCATTCATCGGCCCCTCAGGTTGCGGAAAATCAACGTTATTGCGCACCTTAAACCGTATGTACGATCTTTACCCTGGGCAAAAAGCCACGGGCGAAATTCGATTAAACGGCAAGAATGTTTTAGAGCCAACCCAAGACGTAAATTCGTTGCGCGCAAAAGTTGGCATGGTCTTCCAAAAACCCACCCCATTTCCAATGTCGATTTACGACAACATCGCTTTTGGCGTACGTTTGTATGAAAGGTTGAGCAAAGGGCAAATGGATGAGCGCGTTGAATGGGCACTGGGAAAAGCAGCCCTTTGGAACGAAGTTAAAGGCAAACTAAAACAAAGCGGCCTATCACTTTCCGGCGGTCAACAGCAACGATTATGTATTGCTAGAGGAGTAGCAGTTAAGCCGGAAGTTCTACTGCTTGATGAGCCCACTTCTGCGCTGGACCCCATTTCTACGGCTAAGATTGAAGAACTCGTTTCCGAATTAAAAACTGAGTATACGATCGCGATTGTGACCCATAACATGCAACAAGCAGCGCGGGTATCAGACTACACAGCATTTATGTATCTGGGTGAACTCATCGAATTTGATGCAACAGAAAACATGTTTATCAAACCGAAAAGAAAAGAGACCGAAGACTATATTACTGGGCGATTTGGATAACTCTTTACTCAACAATATTCAACACGCAGATTTACAGGATTTACTACAAAAAATACCATTACCAAACAAAATTCCTAATTTACCCTGTAAATCTGCGCTTATTCGCACGCCATTTTTTAAGCTTGCTAAACCGAAAGTGCAGCAGTCTCTACAACCCTCGCAATTCGTTTTGCCAGCTTTTCAACTTGATCTTTCGATTTTCCTTCAACCATCACTCGAATAAGCGGCTCAGTTCCTGAAGGTCGGAGTAATACGCGCCCGCTATCGCCTAATTCCTTCTCAGCTTCCGAAACCGCTTTAGCGATTGCCTCGGACGTTTTATAGTCGAATCCATTCCCAATTCGGACATTAACGAGAATTTGTGGCAGCAATGTAAGCTCAGCCGTGTACTCCTGCAACGTGGCACCGCTTGTCCGTAGTGCTGTGAGAACTTGTAGAGCGGAGATAATGCCGTCTCCCGTGGTGTGCTTATCAAGACATACGATATGGCCTGAATTCTCCCCACCCCAATGCCAGCCTCGCTCCAATAACATTTCTAGCACATACCGATCGCCCACTTTCGCGCGCCCAAAAGGAATATTCAATCGCTTTAGTGCCAGCTCTAAACCAAGATTGGTCATCAATGTGCCTGCGATACCGCCTTTAAATTGCCCTGATGCGTGACGATGCTTGGCTATGACATAAAGCAATTCATCACCGTCGTACAAAGTGCCGTCGTTATCGACCATGACAAGTCGGTCACCGTCACCGTCAAGCGCGATGCCCAAGTCAGCACGATGCTTTTTCACCGCTGCCTGCAACGTTTGCGGCTGGGTGGCACCGCATTCGTGATTGATGTTCATCCCGTTGGGCTGATTGGCAATGCTAATTACTTCAGCGCCCAATTCATGAAATACGGGCGGGGCAATGTGGTAGCTAGCACCATTCGCACAATCGATTACCAACCGCACTCCACGCAAATCAAGGTCATTGGGGAACGTGCTCTTGCAAAACTCTATATAGCGACCATCCGCATCGTCTAAGCGCCGTACCTTGCCTAACTCCGCGGATGGTTTAGCGTCCATTGGTTTTTCCAGCTCTTCCTCGATTTCCAACTCAATCTCGTCAGGAAGTTTCGCACCGCTAGCAGAGAAAAATTTAATCCCGTTATCTTCGTAGGGATTATGAGATGCCGAAATCATGATGCCCGCTGAAAGCCGCAATGCGCGAGTGAGGTAAGCAACTGCTGGCGTAGGCATCGGCCCCACCAAAAGCACTTCAACACCAGCCGCGCAAAGTCCCGCCTCCAACGCCGACTCAAGCATATAACCTGAGATTCGCGTGTCTTTACCAATGATTACCGTCGGTCGTGCGATTTCTTGAGGGTTATGTTTATGCGCAGCTAACACCTTACCGGCTGCATGACCCAACTTCATAATCATTTCGGGGGTAATTGGCGACTCACCTACTCGGCCACGAATTCCATCGGTGCCAAAATACTTTCTAGTCATGCTCTCTCCTTAAATGGGGCCAACGCGATCAACACAGTCAACGCGTCTTTAGTTGCTGCGACATCATGTACCCTAACAATAGCCGCTCCATTTTGCACCGCAATTATAGCTGCGGTCAGACTTGCCGCGAGGCGATCTTTTGACGAACGTCCAGTCAGTTCGCCAAGCATGCGCTTGCGTGAAAGTCCGACCAAAATCGGAAATCCGGTGGCGGAAAATTCCCGAAGACCATTAATCAATTCGATATTATGAGTCTGGGTCTTACCGAAACCGAATCCCGGATCAAGAACGATGCGGGAATGAGGAATACCGGCGATCACGGCAGCCTGAGCACGAGAGAGCAAGAATGCTCTAACTTCCTGCACGACATCATCGTAGTGTGGGGCCAACTGCATGGTCTTGGAGGTTCCTTGCCTATGCATTAGACATATGGCGACCGCCGAAGCAGCAATCACTTCCAATGCGCCCTCTGCTTGCATGGCATTCACGTCATTAATCATACAAGCGCCGGCTGCCAGCGCTTCTTCCATAACCCGGGTTTTTTGCGTATCGACCGACACCGGTAAATTCCTAGCGACTAACGCCTCTACTACTGGCATCACACGTCGCAACTCTTCATCGACGGAAATATCTTCCGCCCCGGGGCGGGTAGACTCTCCTCCCACATCCAAGATGTCAGCACCTTCTTCAACAAGCTTAAGTCCATGCTCGATCGCTGTGCGATGAGAAAGAAATTCGCCACCGTCAGAAAAGGAATCGGGTGTCACATTGATGATCCCCATGATTAGGGGATGATTTAAGGTAAAGGAGAATTTACCAGCGTGAACGATCATCGGTTTGTAAGCAGTTGAACCTTGGTAAAAGTATATTGCTCCGATAAAACGCAGCAAAAAGACACTCTATCAGTGGAGCAAATTTTATATACAAAAAATCGGGGGCTAGGATTACCTAGCCCCCGAGACCGTTCAACTAAATCTTAATACGTTATCAGGATTCCTGTGCCGGTTTTGTCGTCGGCGCAGGTGCAGTTCCCGTGGGATTTCCCGGTTTGCCAGGTATGACCGGCGGAGCCGGTTTTGGCGGTCGTGGGGGCAGTCCTGCCATTATGTCGTTAATCTGATCAGCATCGATGGTTTCCCATTCAAGCAGCGCTTTCGCCATTACTTCGACTTTATCGCGGTTACTCTCAAGTAATTTACGTCCTAAAGTATATTGCTCATCGATGATTCGCTTAATTTCCATATCCACCTTCTGCATGGTGGCTTCAGAAACATTCTTATGTGTCGTAATTGAGCGCCCGAGGAATACTTCCCCCTCGTTTTCGCCATAAACCATAGGGCCTAATGAGTCGGACATCCCGTATCGAGTGACCATATCGCGAGCCATTTGAGTAGCGCGCTCGAAATCGTTAGAGGCGCCGGTAGTCATCTGATGCATGAATACCTCTTCAGCGATCCGCCCACCAAACAATACTGCAATACGACTGAGAAGATAATCGCGGTCATAAGCATAACGATCCTGCTCGGGCAACTGCATCGTGACACCCAATGCACGGCCCCGAGGAATAATTGTTACCTTATGCACGGGATCGCTCTTCGGCAGCAGCTTAGCGACAATAGCGTGGCCGGATTCGTGATAAGCGGTATTGCGCCGCTCGTCCTCGCTCATTACCATCGATCGACGCTCAGCGCCCATGATAATTTTGTCTTTGGCCCGCTCGAAATCGTCCATATCTACTAATCTCTTATTGCCGCGAGCAGCAAACAGAGCGGCCTCATTAACCAAATTGGCCAAGTCAGCACCGGAGAAACCTGGAGTACCGCGGGCAATGATGTCCGCTTTCACATCCGGCGCAATCGGAACCTTGCGCATATGCACCATGAGAATTTGTTCGCGGCCACGGATATCTGGCAACGGCACGACAACCTGTCTATCGAATCTACCTGGACGCAACAGCGCTGGATCAAGGACATCGGGACGGTTAGTCGCAGCAATTACGATTACGCCAACGGTACCTTCAAAACCATCCATTTCCACCAGTAACTGGTTCAATGTCTGCTCACGCTCATCATTACCACCACCTAAACCAGCACCGCGCTGACGGCCAACCGCGTCGATTTCGTCAATGAATACGATGCAAGGAGCGCTTTTCTTGGCTTGATCGAACATGTCACGCACACGTGCTGCGCCGACACCGACAAACATTTCCACAAAGTCAGAACCTGAAATACTGAAAAACGGCACTTTCGCCTCACCGGCAATTGCACGCGCCAATAAGGTTTTACCCGTACCAGGATTGCCGACCATTAGCACACCACGTGGTATGCGCCCGCCTAGCTTTTGAAATTTGGAAGGATCGCGAAGAAACTCGACAAGCTCGCCGACTTCTTCCTTGGCCTCATCAACGCCAGCAACGTCAGCAAAGGTCACCGTATTAGAATTCTCATCAAGCATTCTCGCCCGGCTCTTGCCGAAGGAAAATGCACCACCTCGGCCCCCGCCCTGCATTTGACGCATGAAGAAAACCCATACGCCGATCAATAGCAACATCGGGAACCAGGAAATAAAGATATTCATAAGCACTGAAGGCTCTTCGTCAGCTTTGGCTTCGATATTGACGCCATATTTGAGAAGATCGGAGACCAGCCAGAGATCGCCCCCTGGACTATAAGTAGTGTACTTTTTCCCCTCACCATTAAGCCAGCGGATAGTGCGCCCATCAATGTAGGCTGACTTAACCTGTCCCTGTTTAACTTCATCCATAAACTGGGAATAGGTAATGGTGTTAGCGGATGCCTGCCGGTTAGAAAACTGCTGGAAAACAGTCATCAACACCAAGGCAATTACTAGCCAGATACCAACATTTTTCGCGAGATTGTTCACTAACTGTTCCTTAAGAAGTACGTGTGCATAACAATCGATGCCAACCCATTGTACTCCCCCCGGCACACAAGGGGGCAAATCTGGAGTGCTGCAGCCCGGCATAGGATATATATCGACCAGTTTTTACATAATTTAACCAAAAAAATGTAAAACGTTGGTTCAGGAATACTAAAAAACGCAAAAATTAAAGACTACAAAAAATTCGCTTAATTTTTTTTCCCCTTTGCCAATAAATATACTTCATTACTGCGGTCCCGTGATGCATCCGGTTTGCGTATTACCACTTTTTGAAAACACCTGTTGGCTGATCGTACAAAGGCATCGAATCCCTCACCATGAAACAATTTGACTAAAAAACTGCCGGTGGGTTTCAAATATTGCATTGCGAAGTCGAGGGCAAGCTCCGCCAATTCCATCGCACGAGCCTGGTCGGCCAGGATTACTCCACTGATATTGGGGGCCATATCGGAAATTACAACATCTACTTGGGTATTACCGCATTTAGCAACAAGCGCCTCCAGCCCCGCGTCGCCAGTGAAGTCAGCTTGGATAAAGTCAACCTCATGTATGGGATCCATCGGTAATAAATCTATTGCCACCATGCGTCCCTTGGCTCCAATTCGCTGCTTTGCCACCTGCGACCAGCTCCCTGGAGCAGCACCTAAGTCAACCACCAACATTCCCGGTTTAAAAATCCGGTCCCGCTTATCGATTTCCAAGAGTTTATAGGCAGCCCTGGACCGGTACCCATCCCGCTTCGCTGCTTTAACGAAGGGATCGTTCACATGTTCATGCATCCACGCTTTACTGGTTTTAGTTCGCTTACTCACCTACAATATTCGCCTATGCATAAATTAACTTCTATTGAACAACAGGCGCTACGCGCCCGTGCCCACGCGCTAGATCCAGTTGTAGCGATCAGCGAAAAAGGTTTATCCCCAAGTGTCCTCAAGGAGATTGACCGCAGCCTTAAAGCACACGAACTCGTCAAAATACGTGTCTTTGGCGAGGATCGTGCGGAACGAGCGGCAATTATGGAAACAATCTGTACGCAATTGGAAGCTTTGCCTATTCAGCATATAGGCAAAGTTTTAGTCGTGTATCGAGAAAACCCCAAATCGGCCAAAACGCCCGCTACTCCGCTAAAAACGGCCACATCAAAAGGGCTGAAGAAACCTGCGACAGCACGCAAGCGAGCGACCACTGGCCCAAAAACAACAACGCCAAGAGGTAAAACCTAATTCACCTCGAAGCAAAACCTAAAAGACTTATTGGCTGTTTTTTGGAAGTGCAGGGCCATATGTTCATTTGGCTCTCCTCGCCCCCTACTTTCTATCCCCCCGCCGTTATCACTTAAAACAGTGTTAACGGCTTTTTAAAACCAACACCAAACCAAGCAAGCTTTCACACAAATACAACAGACTGGAGATGCCATGCCAGAACGCAAAGCTTCTCATAATAGGAGGGGATGCAAGGGTATCCATTGGTGTTCCAAGAGCACGTAACGCGACCATAAAAGGCTGCAACCAGAACTGCATGGTGCATGTGATAGCTAGCATCAACAATACCAACCAAAAAACCGGGCGTGTTACAGATTTTCCGCGAAAACTTAAGATTTCCTGCAGTAACAGAAAACCTCCGCAGGCAATTCCTACCCAGGCAATATTCCTGAATAGCTTACCGGCCAGCGCGCCAGCCAGAACATGGTTGTCCGCGAGTATGGAAAATAGCGATGGAGCGACAAGGTAGCCCACCGCCCATAAACCACCAACCCATAGGGTAACGCTAAAACCTCGGAGAACTTCTAGAAGTTTGCTCATAACTGCGTTGGAGGTTTACGTGAGCGAGTGGAGTTCTTAATGCCGGATAGCGATGACAAGAACCCACATCCTTAATTAAATGTATTTGACGTCGAGAATTTCGTATTCGCGAACACCGCCAGGCGCTTGAACTTCAGCCATATCACCAGCGTACTTACCTATCAATGCTCGAGCTATTGGGGAACTAATAGAAATTTTACCCGATTTAATATTAGCCTCATCATCACCAACAATTTGATAAACCACTACTTCACTGTTAGTGATGTCTTGAAGATCAATAGTCGCACCAAATACGCAACGCCCTTCTGCATCCAACAATGTAGGATCAATAATTTGCGCATTGGAAATTTTAGATTCTAATTCGACGATGCGCCCTTCAATAAAGCTTTGACGCTCTTTGGCGGCATCGTACTCGGCATTCTCTGATAAATCACCCTGCGCACGCGCCTCGGCGATTGCGGTGATAACCGATGGACGCTCTACGGTTTTAAGCTTATGAAGCTCTGTACGCAACAGCTCAGCACCAATTACAGTTAAAGGAATTTTGCTCATACTGTTCTTCTTACCCGATTAAAGTCTAGAATCACTAAGAATACTTAAAGAGAATATTCGCAAATATTTTGCAAATGCCATATCTCAACCTCTGAACACACCGCCGCCCCGCATCTCTCAATTACTGCATTGAAGCATGAAGTTGCTGAACGTCGTAAACCTGTAATTCTTGCAGATGCTGCATGCCAATGCATGCCGCACGAACTTCTGACAATGCAGTGTAGTAAGTGATACGACTCTGAAGAGCAGAATTGCGAATGGACCACGAATCTTGAATGGAGCGTTTGTTTTCATCCACCGTATTAATAATCAAACTAATTTCACGGTTTTTGATCATATCAACTATATGAGGCCGCCCCTCTTTGACCTTGTTGACCGACTGACACTCAAGTCCGGCTTCTCGCAAAGTTGTCGCGGTGCCTTTTGTTGCGCATAGAGAAAAACCCACTTTCAGCAGCAGGCGACCTATCTCGACAATTTTCGGCTTATCAGCGTTACGCACCGAAAGGAATGCCAGACCAGCTTTAGGCAATTTAACACCGGCCGCGATTTGAGATTTTACAAACGCTTCAGCGAAGGACATACCAACGCCCATTACCTCACCAGTAGATTTCATTTCCGGCCCCAAAATAATATCTACGCCGGGAAACTTCATGAACGGAAATACCGCCTCTTTCACTGAATAATATGGCGGAATAACTTCTTTGGTTGCACCCTGTTGCTTCAATGTCTTGCCAACCATGCAACGAGCCGCGATTTTAGCAAGCGCTAGTCCAGTAGCTTTTGATACGAAAGGCACTGTCCGTGACGCTCGTGGATTGACTTCCAACACGTAAATTACATCACCCTGGATAGCGTATTGCACATTCATCAAACCAATTACATTCAACGCCTTTGCCATTGCAATAGTCTGTTGCCGCACTTTGTTCTGAATTTCTGCTGAAAGAGTAAACGGTGGCAACGAACACGCCGAATCACCAGAGTGCACACCAGCCTCTTCGATGTGCTCCATTATGCCGCCAATTAGCACATCTTCGCCGTCAGCAATAGCATCCACATCCACTTCGATTGCATCGTTCAAGAAACGATCGAGCAGAATAGGTAGCCTTTCAGGAAATATTCTAGACGCTTCTACGGCATCACGCATATAGCGCTCTAAATCTTGTTGGGCATGAATGATTTCCATTGCCCGTCCACCCAGAACATTAGACGGACGCACAACGACAGGATAACTAATTTCCTTTGCAGCAGAAACAGCCTCGTCCAATGTCCGAGCAGTCCGGTTAGGTGGCTGTTTTAATCCCAGCTGATTGAGCATTTGCTGAAAGCGGGCGCGATCCTCGGCGCAGTCGATCATATCTGGAGAAGTACCAATAATTGGAACACCTGCCTTCCACAATCCTTGCGCCAATTTCAGCGGCGTTTGCCCCCCGTACTGCACAATCACGCCATGAGGTTTTTCCTTGTCAACGATCTCAAGTACATCTTCAAGGGTGAGTGGTTCAAAGTAGAGACGATCCGATGTGTCGTAGTCAGTAGAGACGGTCTCCGGATTGCAATTAACCATAATTGTCTCGTAACCGTCTTCGCGTAATGCGAGTGCTGCATGAACGCAGCAGTAGTCAAATTCGATTCCTTGACCAATACGGTTTGGCCCACCACCTAGCACCATAATTTTTTTACGATCACTCGGATTTGATTCGCACTCTTCCTCATACGTGGAGTACATGTAAGCAGTGGATGTCGAAAATTCTGCCGCACAAGTATCAACGCGTTTGTATACAGGCCGTATACCTAACGCGTGGCGCTTAGCACGGACTTCGTCTTCGGTTGTTTGCCACAAGTGCGCGAGCCGACGATCTGAAAAGCCCATGCGCTTCAACTGGCGCAATTCCTCAGCATCGAATTGATTAAGCTTACGCTTCTCAATATTCAACTCGGTATCTACTAACTGTTTGATCTGAGCGAGAAACCAAGGATCGATTTTGGTAAACTGATGAACTTCCTCTAGCGACATACCAACACCGAACGCGTCCGCCACATACCACAAACGCTCAGGACGAGGATAAGCTAGTTCGTCTTCAATTTTTTCGGTGTCAACTGTCTTAAGATTAAAACCATCAACGCCCACTTCAAGGCCGCGCAGCGCTTTCTGTAACGATTCTTGGAAGTTACGGCCAATGGCCATCACCTCACCTACTGACTTCATTTGAGTGGTCAAGCGGTCATCGGCCTGAGGAAATTTCTCGAAGGCAAAACGCGGCACTTTGGTTACCACGTAATCGATAGTAGGCTCGAACGAAGCAGGGGTTGCGCCACCCGTGATGTCATTTTTTAATTCATCCAGCGTATAGCCTACAGCAAGCTTCGCGGCGATCTTAGCAATCGGAAAACCCGTGGCTTTGGAAGCAAGTGCGGAGGATCGAGAGACACGTGGGTTCATCTCAATCACAATCATGCGCCCGTCCTCCGGATTAACCGCAAACTGCACATTGGAGCCACCAGTTTCTACGCCAATCTCACGTAACACCGCAATCGAGGCGTTACGCATGATCTGATATTCTTTATCCGTCAATGTTTGAGCTGGCGCAACCGTAATTGAATCACCGGTGTGCACGCCCATCGGATCCAAATTCTCAATCGAGCAAACAATAATGCAGTTGTCCTTCTTGTCCCGCACGACCTCCATCTCAAACTCTTTCCAACCGAGCACAGACTCCTCAATGAGCAGCTCTTTCGTTGGGGACGCATCAAGCCCGCGTTCGCAGATTTGGATGAATTCTTCTCTGTTGTAAGCGATGCCACCGCCCGAACCACCCATTGTGAAGGAGGGACGGATAATCGTGGGAAAACCTACCATAGCCTGGACTTGCAAGGCCTCTTCCAAGCTATGAGCAGACGCAGAACGAGCCGAAGCAAGGCCAATTTTGGTCATCGCCTGCTTGAATTTCTCCCGGTCTTCAGCTTTGTCGATCGCTTCTTTGGTGGCGCCGATCATTTGCACGCCATACTTCTCCAAAACACCTTCACGCGCCAAATCCAACGCGCAATTCAGCGCAGTCTGACCACCCATCGTGGGCAACAATGCGTCAGGGCGTTCTTTGGCGATGACTTTTTCGAGAATGCGCCAGGTGACCGGTTCTATATAAGTCACGTCAGCCATATCGGGATCAGTCATGATCGTAGCTGGGTTGGAATTCACCAGAATAACGCGGTAACCCTCTTCCCTTAATGCCTTACAAGCTTGAGCACCGGAATAATCGAACTCGCACGCTTGACCAATAACAATAGGCCCAGCGCCAATAATCAGAATGGATTTGATGTCGGTACGTTTTGGCATTTACTTCTTTGCCATCATTTGAATAAATCGATCGAACAAGTATCCCACCTCATGCGGGCCAGGACTGGCCTCTGGATGTCCTTGAAAACTAAAAGCTGGCTTGTCGGTACGAGCAATACCTTGCAGCGAACCATCGAATAAAGAAATATGCGTGGTCCGAAGATTGGTCGGCAATGTAGCAGCATCTACAGCGAAACCGTGGTTTTGGCTGGTAATCATTACCTTACCAGTGTCCAAATCTTGCACCGGATGATTTGCACCGTGGTGACCAAACTTCATTTTCACGGTTTTCGCACCGGAAGCAAGACCGAGCAATTGATGGCCCAGACAAATGCCAAATACTGGAATATTGGTTTCGAGAATTTTACGGATCGCTTTGATAGCGTAATCGCAAGGCTCAGGATCGCCCGGGCCATTAGAAAGGAAAATACCATCGGGATTGAGCGCCAAAGCCTCATCAGCGGTTGCTTGCGCGGGCAATACTGTCACTTTGCAGCCACGCTGCGCCAGCATTCGCAGAATGTTGCGTTTTACACCATAGTCATAGGCAACAACGTGATATTTTGGCTCAGTGGTATTTTGGTAACCGGCGCCGAGCCTCCATTCACCATCATACCAAGGGTAGGACGCTTTGACGCTCACCACTTTAGCTAAATCCATTCCTGTCAAGCCGGGAAAAGCTCTCGCTAATGTTAACGCTTCACTCTCATTTGGTTTCGAGAATGCGTAGATACATCCGCTTTGAGCACCTTTTTCGCGTAACACGCGCGTCAGTCGTCTCGTATCAATGCCGGCAATCGCTACGATTCCCTTGGCTTTTAGGTGCGCAGTTAGATCTTGCTCGCTACGGAAATTAGAAGTCAAAACAGGCAAATCCCGTATTACCAACCCAGCTGCATAAATTTGCGAGGACTCGGCATCTTCGGCATTCACACCTACATTACCAATGTGAGGATAAGTTAGTGTGACAATTTGCTTGCAATAAGAAGGATCGGTAAGGATTTCCTGATAACCGGTCATTGCCGTATTAAAGACGACTTCTCCGACTGTTTGGCCTTCCGCTCCAATGGAAATACCGCGGAATACCGACCCGTCGGCAAGTACTAGAATGGCTGGCGGGAACTGCTGCGGCACAAAAAAGCTCCAGGTTTTCCTAAAATTCAAATCGATAGTTACACAAAAAGCGGGAGAGGCCTGACTGACCTTTCCCGCTTTTTTAAAACAGAATTATAGCCCAAGTGGGCGGGCCAGACAATCGAATCATCTTCCCCCAACCCTTTTCAAGGAGCCTACAATAATCAAATCTTGGTCTCCACTAAGGATGATCTCTATGAGTGACGCGCCAGAAACAACTGTCGCCATAAACGATACTACTAATAGTAGTGATAAATGGACTGCTGCCTTAAATAAGGACGGCCTTCGCGGTGACTACGCCCATATGCTGCCCGACTACACCGTCGATCAAAAATGGGAGGACTACACCGCAGCAGAGCACAGCCTTTATCGACGTCTCTGTGAGCGGCAGCTAAAGCTTTTGCCCAAATATGCTTGTACGGAATTTATCTCAAGCATGGATCATCTAGGCGCCCCAGACCAAATACCTCGATTGGAAGTTGTTTCCGTCAAACTTCGAAAAGCCACTGGATGGGAACTCGTGGGAGTGCCGGGACTTATTCCCGATGCGGCCTTCTTCAAGCATCTTTCATGTCGACGTTTCCCGGTAACCACATGGATAAGAAAACCGGAAGAATTCGACTATATCGTCGAACCCGATGTATTTCATGACTTCTTCGGACACGCACCTTTACTCTTCAATCCGTTTTTTGCCGACTACATGCAAGCTTATGGCCAGGGTGGCTTGAAAGCACAGTGGCTCAACGCGCTGCCACTGCTGGGGCGCCTTTATTGGTACACCGTCGAATTCGGATTAATTCGGACCCCCCAAGGATTGCGTGCGTATGGCGCGGGAATCATGTCTTCCGGGGGAGAGCTGATGCATTGCATTGACAGCCCCGCACCTTCTCGCGAATCGTTCGACATAGAAACAGTGATGAGCACCGATTTTCGTATCGATGCCTATCAAGATGTTTACTTTGTAATCGACAGTTTCGAGGATTTGGCAAAAAAAACCGAGCAAGACTTCACGCCCATTTACGCTCGGTTAAGAGATATTGCGGCGAGAAATCCCGCTAAGGAACGTGGCTAATACAGCCTGCACCTTTATATTGCCTTGATAGTCGACAGACCCAATACATCTTGCATATCGTAAAGGCCAGTAGATTTACTCGCTAAGAATTTAGCTGCACGAACTGCTCCGACGGCAAAATTCGTCCGTGATGTAGCACGGTGAGTAATTTCAATTTGTTCGCCGATACCAGCAAATAGCACCGTATGATCACCCACAATGTCGCCGCCTCGAACGGTGGCAAAACCAATTGTTTTTGGGTCACGCTCACCGGTAACACCTTCGCGCCCATAAATTGCATCTGACAACGAGCGGCCGCTTGCTTTAGCAACCACCTCGCCTATTTTCAAAGCAGTGCCGGACGGCGCATCAACTTTATTCCGATGGTGCGCCTCAATAATTTCGATGTCATAACCTTCGCTCAACGCCCTTCCGGCCATCTCCAGCAACTTCAAGGTAACGTTAACGCCAACACTCATGTTTGGCGCGAAAACAATAGCAATGTCACGACTCGCTGCCTCGATGGCACGCTTGCCTTCGGCATCGAAACCTGTGGTACCAATTACTGCCTTTACGCCTTTTTGCCGACACCGCTCCAGGTGCTTAAGCGTGGCTTCCGGGCGAGTAAAATCAATCATCACGTCGGAGACAGATAACGCTTTATCAATATCGTCATCGATAATCACGTCCAGCCGGTTTCCCGCGAGTTCGCCCGCATCTTTACCAAGCAAAGTGCTACCTGTTCGCTCCAAGGCCGCGGCAAGTTGCAAATCGGTAGTCACAGCTATCGCTTCTATCAAAGCGCGCCCCATACGACCGCCGCTTCCGGCAATACATATTTTCATTTTGTTACGCTCTTATCGATTTCTTGAGCCGGAGGAGCGACACCCCCCTCAACACGCGCAAGTTTTCCTTGGTCGAAAAAGACAGTAAACCGACGCTCTTCGGTAACCACACCGCCTTTGCGATACCAATAGATATAGTCCCACCGATCAGCGTGGAATGGGTCCGCAAGCAACGGCGTTCCCAAAATTGTTTTCACTTCTGCTTTCAGCATGCCCGGTTTGAGTTTAGAGACATCCTTTTGTTCAACCACATTACCTTGTTGAATATCGATTTTGTACGGTGTAAGAAAATTGAGCGACGACCAAGTAGTGCAACCACCGGCCAATCCACTGAAGGCAACGACGAAAATAATTCCACGCATGAAGAACTCCGATTCAGAACCGGCGCCATTATACGCTAGCCTATGTTGACTTCAGATCAAATCGCGACACGGCACCAGTTAATGTGCCGCTACACTGCGACATATGGGCAACGGTGGAAGACACTGTTTCAGCAATTTTCCGATTCCGAGCGGCCATATCTGCGATTAATTCGACCTTATTTGCAATTCGCTGACTCTCTCGATGCTGTTCAGCTGCGGTATCCGCAAGACGCCCAAGATTTTCAAGTGATCGGCGCGCGGCCGCATCGAGTTTCGTTAAAGGCGCCACGATTGCCTCGATCATTTTCACGCCTTGGCCAATTGTTGCGCTGCCGGACCGCATTTGATCCACCGCCACCACAACTTCTTGCTGCATGCCGGCCAGCACCCCGGCAATTTGTATCGTCGCAGCAGATGTCCGCTCCGATAAAGCGCGAATCTGGTCGGCCACCACCGCGAAACCCCGGCCATCTTCCCCCGCACGCGCCGCTTCGATAGCTGCATTTAAGGAAAGTAAATTTGTCTGATCGGCAATTTCTTTAATGATCTTCACCGTTTCAGCCACCTCACCGGAACGCTTATCGAGCAAATCGATCCGTTCGGACGAAGCATTTACCGCGTCCGCGACGCGCGACATCTCACCTGACGCCTCTCCAATCATTCGGCATCCGCTAGCTGCCAGCTCCGCCGAATCAAGCGCGAACTGCCGAGCCGTGCCAGCAGTATCGGAAATTCCTTCGATTGCAGAGGTTAATTGCGCCACTGAAACACAAATTGCCGTTGTGGATTCGCCTTGCTCTGCCGAACTGTTTTCCACGCTTTTTGCAGAAGCAGCTAAACCGGTCGCTGCGGACTGCACTTCACCGGCACTGGTTGAAATCGATGTGATCATGGTTCTCAGTCCCGCACTCATACGGCCCAACGCAGTAAGTAGCGCACCAACCTCGTCGCCTCCAGATGAAGGGAGTGTCCGATTCAACTTTCCTGCAGCAATTTCATTAGCTACAGAGACAGCCCTCTTAAGCGATTGCGCAATCGAATTCGTAATAGCCCAGGCAGAAAAACAGCCAACAACAACAGCCAACACACCTAGCGCCAAAATAAGCGTAGCACCACGATTTTGCGCATCTCGCATAACAACTGTTTGGGCTTTTGCCTTTTGATCTTGAAGAGACACCAATACATCGATAGCGCGAAGCATTGTTCCCAACGCCGGCAATGTCTGCGAGAGCATTCGGTGCCGCGCATCCTTGCCGTCCATTTCCACTGCATCGACCGTTTCATTAAATACACGCGCGAATGCCTCTCTTGCCTTAGCAACAGCCGATAGCGCTATCTTCTCTTCATCGCTTTCGGATAGCACCTCTAAATCCTTAAGCGCCTGATCGAGTTCAGCCTTATCCCGATCTATATTTCCATAGATCGGCTTTCGCGCATCCTGCTTATCATTGATGAAAAGAGTCAGAAGATGCTCGGCCCCCGAGTGGGCTCGATCCTGAGCGCGCTGCGCCAATCCCGCCTTTTGCAAACTCGCAGATACGAGTGTTTGGCTGGCAGCGCCAAATCGCTCAAACGCCAAATATGAAAGTGCAATGACAATGCCAAGTAAAATAAGAATGACCGCAAAACTAGCGCCTAACTTCGCGCCAATGGAGAGTTCGCGAAATAATTTCGAAGACATTTTTGGCTATCCCCTTTGTTTAAACAACCCACAAAATCTGTGGATTAGTGTGTGCATTCGAGGTCTGGACACTGTTGAACAACCGCGTCGATTCTCACCTGTGATTCTATCGGCTCATTATGTGAGCAGCTTCTAATCTCTATTATTCCTATCCTCGCAGCGCCTTTTCCTCCATAATGTCAAGGTCGAGTTCGCTTTTGGTCCGCCCCGCAGTTTCCCTTCTGGCGCTACTTCTGGTTCTCTCCTTTAGATAATTCGATGCCTTGAACACTGTCGTGCGAGGCAACGCTATACCTAGGAAACCATTATGTCTATCGGTACTGTAAAATTCTTTAATTCAACCAAAGGCTTCGGCTTTATTCAACCAGATGGTAGCTCCACCGATGTATTTGTACATATCTCCGCCGTTCAGCAAGCTGGTTTAGACACGCTAAATGAAAACCAAAGAGTGTCTTTTGATCTCGAAGAAGGCCGCGGCGGTAAGAAATCGGCCACTAATTTAAAAACTATTTAATATGACAGCCCGCATTCTAGGCGAAAGGAGGCCCACACGTGGCTAAAGAAGAAATGATCGAATTGGACGGTGTAGTTGACGAGGTGCTTCCTCAAACACGCTTTCGTGTGATGCTAGAAAATGGCGTTACGGTCATGGCATATTTATCCGGCAAAATGCGCAAGCACCGGATTCGTATTATTGCTGGCGACAAAGTCACCATCGAGATGACCCCTTACGACCTTACAAAGGCCCGTATCAATTTCCGGCACAAGGAAGAACGTGTGGGCTCCGCACCACGTCATCCCTTCCGTCCCGAACGTCGCTAAGCGGATATTATTGGAGGGAGTTAATATTAAAAGTAGCGAGCGCCCGCGCAAATTCTCAAAATGGGCAAAAGCAGCTATGATGCTCGCATCTGAAATATCTCCCTCCGAAAGCCCACACCAATGAGCGACCCTAAAGACCTCAAAACAATGGGGCTGAAGGCGACTTTGCCACGCCTCAAAGTTCTCGATCTTTTTGAACGTAGCGATGTCCGCCACCTGACAGCCGAAGATATTTATCGCCTGTTAACCAACGAAGGCATGGATATCGGACTCGCAACGGTGTATCGAGTCCTCACGCAGTTTGAACAAGCCGGGCTTCTCACTCGCCATCATTTCGAGAGCGGCAAGGCCGTATATGAACTCAACGAAGGTGGTCATCACGACCACCTAGTTTGTATAAAGTGCGGTCGAGTAGAAGAGTTCTTTGATGAAGAAATCGAACGCCGGCAAAACAAAATCGCGAAGGAACATGGGTTTGTCATTCATGATCACTCGCTTCATTTGTATGTAGATTGCACCAAGTCACCCTGCCCTCATAAACCAAGCTAACTGTGAAATTAGTCGCGCGCAAACGCGCGAAGCAGGAGATTGGTTGTTATCGCAAAGAATAACTAATTAGGTATCGTCACGCGTAATCCGGGAAACTTGTATCCCGACTCCGATATCGTTTACCTTAGCTTGAATTCCCGCATTCACGGGAACAAAAAATTTGCTGGCAATTCTGATAGCCAGCTTTGTAGAAATCAGTATTCGGGAACGTGAAAGCTATGACGAAGCCCCTGAAAAGATTTCTGACCGCCGGAGCAACCCTCCTACTTGGGTTACTACTCACCGCAGCGGTCGCCTCCCCTTCAGATAACCAAGCAACGCAATCTCCGACGTGGGATTCCTCTCGCAGATTCGCAACAGGCGAGATAGGGATCAATAATCTTCCGCTTGAAGCGAAGCACACGCTTGATCTCATCAAGTCCGGCGGACCTTTTCCCTACTCTCGCGATGGCGTTACATTCGGCAATCGCGAGCGCATTCTTCCATCCCAGAAGCGCGGCTATTATCACGAATACACAGTGCCCACACCGGGAGCAAAGAATCGTGGTGCACGCCGGATTATCGCTGGCAAGCTGAGCGAGTATTACTATACGGATGATCATTACCGGTCCTTCCGTCGTGTGAAGGAGTAAACCGTGGAACAGATCAAGACGCTAATAGATGAGAAGCGTAGCGGTGTTTACTGGCTCAATTCCCATGTAACACCAGCCGAGCTGGAGAAAACTGCAAAAATCGCCGGTTTAGCTTATTTTCATATTGAAGGACAAAAACTGACTAAGAAAGAACAGTTTTTGAACCACGCCGCACTCGCTATGCATTTTCCCGAATATTTTGGTGATAACTGGGATGCACTCGAAGACTGCCTCACTGACCTTTCATGGATCGACGCAAACAATTATCTCGTCGCTTACGACCACACAGACATCTTCGCCGAACATGCGCCTCAACATTTCGATACAGTGCTAGAGATCTTCAAGGAATCCGCAGAGTTCTGGCATGGCCAAGGCAAATCGATGATTATCTTGTTACGTGGTAAACATAAAATAAAGGGGCTGGAAACAATTGGCTGAACGACAAAGAAAATCGACCCGAAAAAAATGGCTGCTCGGCCTCACGGTCACAGCGCTTGTGTTAGCTGCCGGGGGCGCCGTTGGTGGTTTTTTCTATGTGCGCACCTCATTACCGCAACTCGATGGCAATGCCAGTGTCAGCGATATTGCGAATCCCATCGAAATTATCCGCGACTCCAACGATATTCCTCATATTTTTGCCAAGAGTAGTCACGATGCCTATTTTGCTCTTGGGTATGTGCATGCGCAGGATCGCCTTTGGCAACTGGAAATGAATCGCCGCATTGGTTCCGGCCGATTAGCGGAA
Organism: Pseudomonadota bacterium; assembly: GCA_040388195.1. Taxonomy (GTDB): domain Bacteria; phylum Pseudomonadota; class Gammaproteobacteria; order Burkholderiales; family DATLHW01; genus DATLHW01. The sequence continues at coordinate 16,133 of JAZKCF010000061.1, read as the reverse complement.
GTTTTTGGTCCCGACGCTTTAGAGCAGGACAAATTTCTGCGCACGCTGGGTATACGCCGCACCGCGGCCGCAATCTACAAAACGGTGGATGCCGCTACCCGAGAGCGACTGGAAGCTTACGCCGCCGGAATAAACTCCTTTCTAAAAGCACGCACTGGTTCGTTGCCACCAGAATTTCTGATCGCCCGCGTAAAACCAGAACCTTGGACACCGGAAGATTCGATAGCCTGGCAACTTATGATGGCATGGGATCTTTCAGGTAATTGGGGATCAGAAATACTGCGCTTTAGACTTTCCAAAAAACTCACCACGCAGCAAATTCAGGAATTTTTACCGCCGTATCCTGGTGATTCCCCAACGCCTCTACCCGATCTCAAGCGTTTTTATGCAAACCTCGATCTTGATCTCACACGATTAGCACAAGCGGCGCCCGTTGCTTTGCCGGAAGGGGCCGGTTCCAATAACTGGGTTGTCAGCGGAAATCGAACTGAAAGCGGCAAACCCCTACTTGCTAATGATCCGCATCTGGCCCTTAGCGCACCATCGATTTGGTATTTCGCGCATCTAGACGCGCCGGATCTCAAGACAATAGGCGCGACGCTTCCCGGCCTCCCCACAGTCATTCTAGGGCGCAACGAACATATTGCCTGGGGATTTACGAATACCGGCCCTGACACGCAAGATTTATTTATCGAAAGAGTCGATCCTGCCAACCCGGCAAATTACTTTGCCCCCGATGGCTCCACCCCCTTCAGCACAGTGGAGGAACGCATTAAGGTAAAGGGCAATGCCGATGTAGTGCTAAAGGTTCGAATTAGCCGTCATGGGCCAATCATTTCAGATGTCACAAAAAGCACTGACGGGTTATTGCCGGAAAATTTCGTACTCGCCTTTTCCTGGGCCGCATTGCGTGACGACGATCGCACAATTATCAGCGCGGACAAAATTACCAGAGCGAAAAACTGGTCGGAATTTGTCGAAGCAGTGAAAACATTCGATGCTCCACAACAAAATATTGTTTATGGCGATGTAGAGGGCAATATCGGTTTCATTGCGCCGGGACGCATTCCAATGCGCAAGCCAGAAAACGACTTGCACGGACTGGTGCCAGCGCCAGGCTGGGTTGCCCGTTATGACTGGGCGGGATTTATTCCATTCGAAGAATTACCGAAACAATTCAATCCTTCATCGCGAAAAATCGTTACCGCCAATCAAAAAATTGTCTCCGATAGATATCCACACTTCCTCACGTCTGAATGGGTAGCACCTTTTCGGGCAAATCGGATCGACAAGCTACTCGACGTCATCGATAAACATTCGATAGAAAGTTTCGAAGCAATCCAAGCGGATGTCATCTCTCCGCCAACAGCCGAATTCCTGCTCTATCTGAAAGCGGCTCAACCTCCGGATAAAGAAACAAAACGTTTATTCGAATTGCTTAACAAGTGGGATGGCGAAATGTTGGCCGATCGTGCGGAACCGCTCATTTTCCACGCATGGTTACGAGAACTCACTCGACTCATTTATCAAGATGAATTAGGCGATATGTTTCCCAGCGCGTGGGATCAGCGATCGATATTTGTACTGGATGTACTATCCGATAAAAATGGCGAAGCGCGCTGGTGCGACAACATCAACACCCCACAGAAGGAAACCTGCGACGATCTCGTAACAACTGCAATTTTCAACGCCAATCGCTATTTGAAAGCCCACTTCGGCCACAGCGTAACCCAATGGCACTGGGGAAAAGCCCATCAAGCCCGTTCGGCACACCGGCCGTTTAGCGGCAAGCCTATTGTCGGATCGTGGTTCGATATTACCGTACCGTCGCCCGGCGATACCTACACCATAAATGTCGGCCGCAACTCTATCAGTAATGAGTTAGAACCTTTTACTAACCGGCACGCTGCCAGCCTCCGAGCGATTTATGACTTTGCTGACCTCGACCGTTCCGTGTTCATGCATTCCACGGGACAATCGGGTAATCGCATGTCGCCCTTCTACAATAATTTCGCTAAGTCTTGGGGGCAGTTGGAATATATGCCGATGACGATGAAGCGCAATGAAATCGAGAAAAATAAGATAGGCGTTTTGAAACTATCGCCACGGTAAATGGCAAGCGCTATTTGTTTCGTTCCGCCACATTTAATTCGATCAAATGTGGTGTTACGCGGGCGCCTTCAATAGTTAAGTAACCCAATGATATCGGCAACGTAAAACGCCGAGGGCCGGCGCTACCGGGGTTGATGAAAAGTACGCCTTCGCGGTCCTCGAACAGAGGACGATGCGAATGTCCGGCCACTACTACTTGAAAACCAGCTGCAGCCGGATCGATATCTAATTCGGCCACATCATGAATGGCATAAATAAAAATATCGCCAATCTGAAGTACGTCGGTTTCCGGAATCGTGTTTGCCCAAGGACCTTTGTCGTTATTGCCTCCCACGGCGGTAACGGGCGCAATTTTGGCCAGCTGCTGGAGAATATCAGGATCACCGATATCACCAGCATGAACGATGAAATCGCTACCTTGCAATGCTTCGATCGCCTCGGCTCGGAGCAATCCATGTGTATCTGATATTAAGCCGACGCGAAGTGTGGAAATCATCTCAATGCTAACGAAAGATGGAACTCGCCCCCATTCTAGAAAGAAGAATCCACAACAAGGACGAGCGTAAAGAGGCTCTGTTAATTCTGCGGAGCCTGCTGTTGCTGCTCTTTAGCAATGTCCGCATGTACCACTGCCATGTCGAGTTTTTGCACTCCGTCGATCACCTGCTCCAACCCAGACGCCGGCAACGCGCCAGGCTGAGCGAAAACAATCACTTTTTCGCGAAAAGCCATTAACGTCGGAATCGAACGAATATTAAAATGCCCGGCAATTTCCTGTTCTTCGTCCGTATTTATCTTGGCAAAAACAACATCCGGATACTTTTCCGATGCATTCTCAAAAATCGGCGCAAAACCGCGGCAAGGGCCACACCATGGTGCCCAGCAATCTACAATCACTACCTTATCGCCATTGACCACTTGCTCAAAATTGTCTTTAGTAAGTTCTATAGTGGCCATAATTAGCTCCATTCTTAAAAAATTAACTTATAACTGCAAATTGCGGTGAACGATCAAAAATCAAGAGCGGCTATCGTCCCAATTCGGATTTGGCAATTGAGAAAACAGTCGTTTTACGCCCTCGCCCCACTCAGTATGAATTCTATTGAAATAAGGATCGGCCTCATCAATACGCCGCTGCACGCCGACCTTCAAAGCATCTCTTTCATAAACCAGTAAATCAATCGGCGGCCCGACTGAGATATTGCTACGCATAGTGGAATCGAAGGAGACCAGCGTACATTTCGCTCCCTCCATTAAAGATGTATGGCTGGTTATGACGCGATCAAGAATAGGCTTTCCATACTTTGTCTCGCCGATTTGAAAGTAAGGGGTATCCACGGTTGCTTCAATAAAATTACCTTCAGCATATACGTTGAAAAGCCGAGGCTGTTCCTTTCGAATCTGCCCGCCAATCAAAAACGACACTTGCGTGTCTACATTGCCCTGTATCAAATAAGGCCCATCTCGCCGCCTTACCTCGCGAACGCAATCACCTAACAACGAGGCGACATCGAACATGGTGTCCGTGCCGAACATGGAACGAGAACTGTTATTACCTTTGGATCGCAACTCCAACAAGTTGATAGCATTCTGAGTAATCGACAAATTCCCAGCGCTGACAATTGTGATTACGCGATCGCGTGGCCGTTCAAAAACCCGCATTTTGCAAAATCGGCCGATGTGATCAACCCCTGCATTCGTTCGGGAATCGGAGGCGAAGATCATGCCTTCGTCGAGCGCCATGGCAATACAATAACTCATGCGATTTTATCTCTAGAACCTGCAAAAAACATTGTCAGGTTAGTGGATTCGAAAGACGCAAGCAATGGTGAATGCAGAAAATTCCTGACAAAAAATAAAGCGGCCAATTGGCCGCCGTTTATAAAATAATTACTGCATCAAGTGCGTTTTCGCCGAATTGCAAATCCCAGCAACCCTAACCCCATCAAAAGTTTCGTAGCCGGCTCAGGAACTGCATTAACAGCAGCTTCCGCGATCACCGCCTGAACTGATGCAGAAGGATGAAATGCATCCCAATAAAAATAAGCATTGGGATTCGCACACACGGTCACACCATCAAAACAAGGTTGCGTCGTATTGGTATAACCATAGGCTGCCGGATTATTAAGCACTGTGGTTTCAAGACCGAAAAGATCAAGTTGATCGAGATCCAGATTCGGTAATTCGTTCAACGCATCCAGAGTGGTAGATAAAGCGCTGTTCCAACTTGTTGAGAAAAGAGTACCGAAAAGTTGTGCGTTCGCTCCCATTGAAGCAACCAGCGGCGTACGTCCAATATCGGGGGCATTGACGACTAGAATATTTCGGGCCCCGGTGCCGTAAAGTGAATTAACTATGTTCGCAACGTTAGCAACGCCACTCACAATCAAATTAGGATCATTTAACGTCAACGCATCAGCAATATCGTTACCACCACCAAATATTACATAGAGCGCGTTCGGATTACTGACACCGCCATGAGTAGTAAGATAATTTTGCTCTTGCAAGGTTAACGTTGGTGCGCCAGAAGGCACGCCGGTAGGTCCCGTTGTCGCACCAGCAAATGCATAATTGCTGCCACCTTGCGATAGCGGCGCACCGCTTGAACCGAAGTGCTGAGAAAACGCCGATGCCCACACCGGTCCATTGGAAAATTGGCCATTAAAATAGGGAGGCGGAGGAAAACCCGTACTTGCAAAAAGATTACCGGTATCGCTGATGCTATCGCCAAAAATCACGACATCGGTATAGGGCGTTGCCTCGGCATGACCAGTGACAAAGGACAAGCTAATAGAGATAGCTAACGACGAAATTACGCCGCGAATCGTTCTACTCATAATGCTTTACTCTCCGAATTGGTGGAATACAAGAAGCGGGCTTGTTTTGCAATCCATAGTCGATTGCAAACAAGCCCGCTAGGTTATTGTAGCGCTGTCAGAGATAATCGCTATCGCCCACCCTTCCCTGCCATTGCATTTATTACGGCAGATCAAAGATCAACGCCTCACCATCATCAGCACCTTCTATGGTTACCTCTGTTTCACCGCTGATCTTTGCGCCATCACCTGCTGTTAGCAATTTCCCATTCACCTGCAACTTACCCCTTGCCACATGAACATAGGCGCTTCGACCACTTTCCAAGCGATGCGTTACCCGCGCTTTATTCTCGAGAACAGTGCCGTAAATATATGCATCCTGATTAATCGTGATAGAACCTTCGCGACCATCTGGAGAAACAATCAGGCGGAGTTTTCCTAATTTTTCTTCGACCGCGAAAAACTTCTGCTCATAACTTGGCCCAATCCCCGTGAACTTGGGCATCACCCAAATTTGCAAAAGATGCACTGGCTCGGTTTGCGAAGAATTAAATTCACTATGCGTCACACCACTACCCGCGCTCATGCGTTGCACGTCGCCAGGCTTGATGATTGAGCCGGTACCCATGCTATCTTTATGCTCAAGCGCGCCTTCTAGGACGCAAGTCACGATTTCCATATCTCTGTGACCGTGAGTACCAAACCCTCTACCGGGCTTAACAAAATCTTCGTTAATCACTCGCAGCACGCTGAAATTCATCTCCTCTGGATCGTAATAATCGGCAAAGGAAAAGCTGTGATAGGTATCCAGCCAACCATGATTGGCATGACCTCGGTCTTCCGCCTTCCGAACATGTAACATGTACTGCTCCTTTCTGCTAATCGTTCATCATTTCTGAATCATTTATTGGTCACTTGGGGCACCTCGCCGAAAAAGACTGTTGAAAAATTAAGCGAAGTGATTTTGGGGAGGAGCCCTCACACTATCAGCATGATTTTCCAACAACCCTGTAATTAATAATGGTCTTGTATTGCACGAAATGAAAGCGAATAATTTTAGGCAAGTAGTTCAAATATTTTGAAAATGAAATTAACCTTAGAATCCCTCCAAGTACTCGACGCAATTGCCCGTAAAGGCAGCTTCGCCGCCGCAGCAGCAGAACTTTTCCGTGTGCCATCCGCTGTAACTTATGCGGTTCAAAAACTGGAAGATGATCTAGGTGTGGCACTGTTCGATCGTGGCGGACACCGAGCTAAGCTAACGCCGGCAGGGCAAGAACTGTTGAAGGAAGGCCGTCATCTGCTACGTGCTGCTGCTGATTTAGAGTGCCGAGTTAAACGCGTTGCCACAGGCTGGGAAGCAGAACTGCCTACGACGATATCCTACCCATGGACCGAATATTGCCGCTGATAGCGGATTTCTATCAGGAAGAATCCGGTACTCGGCTTCGATTCGCCACCGAAGTTCTGGGCGGCTGCTGGGATGCTTTAGTTTCCGGACGCGCAGATCTTGCTATCGCCGCTCCTGGCGATGGTCCGATTGCTGGCGGATACGTAACCCGCCTTCTCGGCTACGTAAACTGGGCGTTCGTGGTAGCCCCTGACCATCCCCTCGCAAAACTTCCAGAACCGTTGAAACGAGAGCAAATCGCTGCCTATCGGGCTGTCGCGGTAGCTGATAGCTCCCGCAATTTGACGCCTCGGACCACAGGCCTGTTATCCGGCCAGGACGTACTAACGGTTCCCACCCTCCGCGCGAAGTTAGAAGCCCAGGAAGCAGGCCTGGGTATTGGCCATTTACCGTTATATATGGCGGAAGCGTCAGCAGCTGCGGGGAAATTGATAATAAAAACAATTGAGGAAGATAGATCAGGCGTCCCGCTTCATTTGGCATGGCGTGCGAATCAACCTGGCAAGGCTTTGAAATGGTTCATAAAGCGGCTTACCGAGCCTAGTGTGGTAGCACAATTGTTACCAATACCTGCCACACCTACGCCAGCATCCGCAAAAAGAAAGCGATGAATTTCGGGGCTTATCTAGGGGATATAGACTTGCTGAGAACGTGATATAAAACAATCGTACGACTAAGGTTCTCTTCAAGTTTGCCGATTACATAGTTGTAGTTAAGCGAATCACAGATTTAGGAATTGGCTAGGCGCACAATGAATTTGACCGGTGAACCCTACCTGTCTTGAAATTTGAAGTTCTGCTCTCACCTTCTTAAACAGGATGCGTGCTACGGAAATTAAGTAATGTAGTCCAGAAATAACCGTGGTGCGTTAAGAAAATTGAAGCGATGCCAGCAACTAGGAGTACACAAAATGAACCTCGTATATGTAAGCCCACAGTACCAAGTAGTGGAATACGCCGGGGAGCAGGGGGGATTCGAATTAATCAATCGGCAGCTCGGCCTCGGTACTTATTTACGCGGAGAGCTGGCTGAAAAATTCCGTCGTTGCCTCACTGACGTTTTCTCCGAGGAACCCACTGAAGAATCCGTAGACGAATTCCTCGGTAACTTCGACGACATCTTGCAGCAACCAGCTATCTTTCACTGACCTGCTGGCTGTAGTTTCAAGCACCAATTACTGTCGCCCCGGTAACGGGGCGATTTTTTTGCCTGTTTTAATTAGGACTTACGCGAAACCGCCCCAGCGGTGTTTCCCTTGCAGGGCGCATCTGCGCTTGCACGCGCAGATCGTTACGCGGGCTAGCAGAATGCTGCTCGAATTCCCTGCTTCACCCTCCTTGTCGTACTATTTGTACTGCGTGCGTCGTCGCGTTTTGCTGGGACGGTTTTGCATAAGTCTTATAAATGATTCATCTGAAACAAACCATCTTGAGCGATAATCTGCGCCTCGACACACCTGACGCTTCATGCCTTTCATAATGGAATCTCAATCTCGCAAAGCAGAATATAACGCTAATAAACTGGCCAAACGGTTACGAGCCGCCGTCGGTTCCGCTATCGGCGATTTCAACATGATTGAGGATGGCGACAAAGTCATGGTCTGCTTGTCCGGCGGCAAGGATAGCTACGCGTTACTCGACGTTTTGCTGTCACTCAAGGCGCATGCACCCATTCAATTTGATATCGTCGCGGTAAATCTGGACCAGAAGCAACCCGGTTTTCCTGAACATGTACTGCCTAACTATCTCACCCAACTTGGCGTTCCATTTCGCATCGAAGTACAGGACACCTACAGTGTCGTGAAACGTGTGATTCCAGAAGGAAAAACCACTTGTAGCTTGTGTTCGCGTATGCGCCGCGGTGCACTTTATCGAGTTGCCGGCGAATTAGGCGCGACGAAGATCGCACTAGGCCATCATCGCGACGACATCCTGGAAACACTGTTCCTTAACATGTTCCATGGTGGGAAACTGAAAGCGATGCCGCCGAAGCTTGTTTCCGACGACGGTAAGCACATCGTTATTCGGCCACTCGCTTACTGCGCCGAGAAAGATCTCGTCAAATACGCAGACTTGCGTCAATTTCCGATCATTCCTTGCAACCTATGCGGATCCCAGCCAAATCTTCAACGGCAAGCCGTAAAAGAAATGATGCAAGACTGGGATAAGCGATTCCCAGGGCGCCTGGAAACCATGTTTCGTAGTTTGCAAAATATCGTCCCATCGCACCTGGCGGACTCGAAACTTTATGACTTCGCCAATTTGCAGCCGCAAAACATGCCCGCAGGCGAAGGTGATATCGCCTTTGATGAAATTACGTTTAGACCTTTCAACGTTCTAGTTCAAGCTGACTGAAAATCCTCTCAAGCGTTAACCGCTATAAATAGAACTATGATGTATAAAGCAGGCATGTTTTAGTAGCCTGCATTTCTGCGTCTATTCTGCCTACCCTCAACGCGGCAGATATAAGTCTTGGAGGAAATCTTCATGTCCAGCTACAAGACTGAAGCCATTCGCACCATTGCCTTTGTAGGACAAGCCGCTTCCGGCAAAACCTGTTTAACCGAAGCATTACTACATCGAACAGGCGCCATCGGCAGCCCAGGTAGCCTTGAGCGTGGTACGACTGTCTCGGATTTCGACCCACTCGAAAAAAAATATCAGCACTCTCTCAGTTCCGCGCTCGTTCACCTCTCCCACCAAAATACGCGCATTCACCTTATCGATACACCTGGCTACCCCGACTTCATGGGTCAAGCAATGACAGCGCTCGAAGCGGTGGAAAGTGCGGCGCTTGTGGTGAACGCGCAAAGTGGTATCGAAATGATTACCATCCGTATGATGGAATGGGCGGCTAGACGCAAACTTTGCCGAATGATCATCGTCAATAAAATAGATGCCGATCGTATCGACTTACCAAGTTTAGTCACAAAAATTCAAGAAACCTTCGGCAAGGAATGTCTGCCCATTAATCTCCCCGCAAACGGCGGAGCCAAAGTAGTAGATTGTTTTTTCAACCCATCCGGTGCAGCGGATTTCTCTTCAGTTGAAAAAGCCCATGGCGCGCTCGTTGACCAAGTTGTCGAGTTAGATGCTGATTTAATGGAACTCTATCTGGAACAAGGTGAAATCGCACCCGAGCAGCTGCATGAACCATTCGAAGAAGCTTTGCGCAATGGCCACTTAGTACCCATTTGCTTCGTTTCCGCGCGCAACGGTGCCGGCATTGAAGAGCTACTCGATGTATTTGTAAAATTGATGCCCAACCCCGCGGAAGGCAACTCGCCGCTTTTTTTCAAAGGCGAAGGGGCTAATGCAGTCGAACTCCATGCCGAACCCGACGCCACTAAACATGTACTAGCGCACGTCTTCAAAGTTACTGCCGATCCCTACGTAGGAAAGATGGGCATTTTCCGTATTCATCAAGGCACCGTGACGCGTGATAGCCAGCTTTACATTGACGATGGACGTAAGCCCTTCAAAGTCGGCCATCTGTTCATGTTGCAAGGTAAGGAACACGTCGATGTGCAACAAGGGGTTCCGGGCGATATCTGCGCTGTTGCGAAAGTAGAAGGGATTCATTTTGATGCTGTGCTGCATGATGCGGCCGAGGATGATCACATCCATCTAAAACCACTCGACTTCCCTGAACCGATATTTGGTCTCGCCATTGAACCTGCCCGCCACAGCGACGAACAACGCATGTGGGAAATACTACAAAAGCTCGTTGCTGAAGATCCTTGTTTAAAAGTCGACCACGTCATCAGCACCAACGAAACGGTCCTGTTGGGTTTAGGCGAGTTGCATCTACGCTGTGTGCTCGAACGCATGGCCGACGTATATAAGCTTGAAGTCACAACACATTCACCGAAGATTGCTTATCGGGAAACCGTCACCGCGCATGCGGAAGGACATCACCGGCACAAAAAGCAAACGGGTGGCGCGGGACAATTTGGCGAGGTGTACCTACGCATCGACCCGTTACCACGTGGCGCCGGTTTCGAATTTGTCGATGCGGTGAAAGGAGGCACCATACCGACGCAATTTATTCCAGCAGTCGAGAAAGGTATTTATCAAGCATTGGAAGCGGGTCCGTTAGCCGGCTATCCGATGCAAGACGTACGAGTGACGGTCTACGAAGGCAAGCATCATCCAGTCGATTCCAAGGAGATCGCTTTTATCACCGCGGGACGCAAGGCATTCATTGATGCAATCCTCAAAGCTCGGCCTATTGTGCTGGAACCCATTGTCAAGGTGGAGATTACGACTCCACAAATTTTTATGGGTGACATTACCGGCGACCTTGCGTCAAAACGAGGACAAGTAGGCGGCACGCAGGCAGTAAGCGACAACATTGTCTCAGTTAGCGGCCAAGTGCCGCTTAATGAGCTGAACGGATATCAATCACGGCTAGACTCCCTAACCGGCGGGCATGCGAATTACACGGTGGCCCTTTCTCATTACGACCCAGTGCCGCCATCGATGCAACAGAAATTAGTCGCGCAACATAGGCCAAGAATGGAAGAATAAAGTCTCCGAGATCCATTGTATTACTGCGGGCTGCAGGTTTTTCCCATCGCCGCCCCACCTTTATTTCAATGCGGACGTGAAATTATATTCACGGAAGAATTAACAGTCTTAGCGCCCGCCCCGAGAGTGCTCTCCTTGTAATTTTCATTACCCCAGCAAGCAAAAAATACTGTCACTGAAGCCTAAAGTTTATCGGTTTGCAGCCGTTTAAAAAGAAATGTCCCTCGAAATACTTCATCTATTTCATAAATGGGATGCATTTAAACAAATTGCAAAGGTAACTCATGAACAACGATGATTCCGTTACGGCGGTGATCCATGCCTTAGCCACGGGCAACCAGGTGCAAGCAGCATCGACCATAGCAGAGGCTTCACTCACAGCAGAATCGTTGATACAAAATTCAAACTGGAACCAGTTTATCGAACAAAAATACAGCAAAAAAAAAGGGCAAAGAAAACGCTGCTATTGAGGAATCGCTGAAGCTTTTGAACGCTTGGCCGCAAATCCCCCCTGACAAAAGTGATTTGGCTTTACAAGTCGTTCAGAAATACACAAATCATAAATGGCAAAGTCGTTCAAATGATGCATCACAAGAATGGAATGAAAATAAAAGCAAATTTCCTACGGAATATAGGGAACACATTACGGCTTTAAGGGATTATTTTTCGATTGTTAACCCAATGAAATTTCCTGAAGATCTATCAACACTCGAAGATGCTCGTCAATTCGTATTACGTTCACTAAAAGAACGGCAAACGTCGATACGCATGGAACAAAGCCAGGAAGAATTAAAGCGTCTACCTAAGAATCAGCAATCGACATCTACTACGCAGGCAGCCGCTCAAGATCAAGGCAGTGATGACGAAAACGAAGGCGTCAATGTTTCCTTCAGCACCGGCAAAAAAAAGAAAAGGAAAAAACCTGCAAAAAAAGGAGGGGCTGCAGCAGATCCGTTTCCCAATCGATCATTGAAAAATGAAATCATACCTGCGCTACTCCACTGGCAAGAGACGAAGGCAATTCCTGATGTATTGCTGACTCTTGATGAGAAAAACAAGGAGGCGGCGGTTAAATTACTATTGAACGTTTCCGACTGGAATACTTTCATTAATAAGGAACACGGCGATGCGATAAATAAAGTAAGCGAGAAAGGCCGGAAGACATTAGACAGGCTGAGCCATACATTAGAAAACGAAACCGCTCTGCCAGAAAATATTCGTCGTTACTATGCTGACATGATTGGCGATATTCTTGATTTAAAATCGAGCAAAGAAACGCCCTGGCATGCCATACAAACAATGCTGCTGAGATGGGAAAGCGCTAAAGAAACAGGCAAGGTTAGTGCTGAGTATCACGCGTGCTTTACTGAGACAATGAATTATTTCGCTCGAGCACAGAAGGAATTCCCAAGAGATGATGTCGAAAATGCGCGGCAACAAGCATTAGCAGGTGTCAGGCAAGAAGAGCAACACCGAATAAAGCAACAGCTGACTTTGGAATTCTTAGATAGTGTGCTTTCCACCAAGGAAACGCTTAGCCCCGACAATGTCGATAACATCATCGCAGTCTTAAGCAACAAAAAGAAAGGCAAGAAGAGCAAGGGTCAATCGTCGCAGGCACTCAATCCAGAAATAACGGAAATGCCTATCGAGGATGTACAACAATCGTTAATGAAGGATTCGAAATGGAACGAGTTCCTCGAACAGGCAATTGAGAAAGATGATGACGATATATATGTAGAGAGAATGGAGGAGTTAGAAGAGAAATTAATATTTTTACAGTCACCATTGAATCCGCTTAAGGACACGGTTGAATATATCAGGATCGCTTATTTATATGAGCACCATAACCCAGGTCAATCTGCAATGGGATCGTGGGTGCAAGACTTGGGAAGGCAAGTGGTCAACGGAAGAATGACTAAAGAACAGCTCCGTTCTTTCAACGCAATTAGAAATCACTTTCATGACAAGCCAAACGAAATTCCAGCTGATATAGAAGAAGCTCGAGAACAAGCCATACAAGATACTGAACAGGAAATTAGGTCATGCGAACGTAAAAAAAGCTGGAGTTTACTCAGATATATCTAGGTAAATTATTTCCAAACCGAGATTTGCCGCCGCTTGTCGACGTGACGCAAACAGCGACTGGCGAACGAGCAATAACTGAAAGTGCGCTCGTTACTTCGACTGCATCGCCATCAGTTACGTTGGAAACAGCCATACTTACCTTTTCCGCCGGAGACTTTGTCGATAACGCACTTGTCACGGAAATGATTCAGGCATTCAAAGCTAAAGATAATGCTAAGGCCACCGCACTCCTCAACAGCCAAACAAAAGACAAATCAAATAGCGAAGCACTAGCGTGGTTAACGCGTAATAAGAAATGGACGGATTTTCTAGAGCAAGAACTTAAGACGAAAGATCCTGCGATACTAAAAAAATTAAACGTCCATAAGGCTACGATTTCTCGTATTGATCAAGAGCCTTATCTTTTACAGGTTGAGGGTATTTATACGAATGTAAAAATCACTCTTAGCCAGAAACATGAACGCACGATAAGACGACAGCTACCCGTTTTGATGGAAATGAGAAAGCTTTCGCATGACGTGTTTACAAAGTTGACGCTTGAACACTTTCCTCAATTAGGTCATGAAAAATCGCAACAGCAAGATCCGATCGTTGCCAGCACATCGACGAAAAGCGCCAAACAAAAAGAGAAAGAGGCGGATGATTTAAGCACGAAAATTACCACCCCCGTCGTTCCCGCTCGCGTAGAAGAAAAAAAAGACATACCCGATAGACCCGCCAAGCCTCTAGAGGCCCAATCCACCAAAATACAAGTAACGCCAAAGGTATCACCGCAGGGCAAAAAGCTAGTTACTCCAAAAGAGTTTCAAGACGAAGCCACAAGGATTCAACAACAATTCAAAAAACACCCCACACCACAAAGCATGGCGCCGGGAATGCACGATCTACGGTATATCGGTACGCATGAAGGTAATTTCCTGTTTGCAAAATTCGACGAAAGAAATCAAAACCCGGAAGTCTATAGTGCAATATCCGACAACGTAGAAATGAAGTTACAAGGAAGACCAGTAGACAAAAAATCTCTACAGCTTGGGAAAGAATACCAATGTGGGGTTAGCGAACAAATCCAACAGCAACCAAAGTCGCAAACAGCTGTTGTAACTCCGGCCATCCCTTCGGCAATCGGAAAGCGCTCTGTGACTAAACCCACACTAGGAAAAAACCAAGACGCCGGCAAAGTTGAGCCTACACAACCAACCTCATCAATCGCTGCCTCCAACGCTAGCGCAGAAATAAAAACATCTAAAAAAGACGATGCGATTACCCCCTCTTCCGTCCAATATCGTGCAGCCAGCAAAGCATCTTCAAAACAGCAACCGCCTACCGGGGAAGAGACGGCCTCTCCTATATTAAATGCTGGCGCTAATCCTCTCGGAGAATTAAGAACCAGAAGAAAAAAGGAAAAGTTTTTTGAGCACCCCGTTGAAGGCAATCCAATTACTAATGCGCTCAAGGCAGCCCGTGAAGAAATATTAACCCCGAACGATCTCCAGCCTTTCTCGAATTTAGCCTTATGCGAAATGATGAAGCAGTGCTTAGATGGCATGCTACCGGTGGTACAAGAAGTTAACGGAAAAATTGACGGGGCTTTACATGCGCAGATAAAACAAAGTGGGAAAAATTTGCAAGATAGATTGCAGGCACTAAATCCCCACGACTCAACGGCAGTAAAAACATTACGCCAAGATATGGTTACTTTCTACAACGGGTTGTTCGACCAAGCCGTGAAAGCAACGCCTATCGTCTCCGTACAAGTAACAGCAGACCCTAATGGCCCGAAGGCAACAGGACATGCCTTGCCGTCCCCCCTCTTAAAAGCAGCAGGAGCACTTCTCACTTCGCAGGAGTTTGATGATTTAGCCGTTCCTGGAGCCATCGATAGGGCCAGCCAGATAGCCGTCGATGAAAGAACAAAAAACGATATCAGCCCCCCTATAAACAATAAAAAATTAATGGAACAAAGAACCACAGCTGTTCTAGTTGGTGAAATGTCATTATTGAGAAAATACGAGCGTGACGTTATAGAGCAACGTGCCGAAGGTGATAGCGGACATACGACAGCTATTGCTTACGCCAGAATTCATTTACCAGGTACAACAAATAATAAAGAAGAGCGAGAAGGATTCGAAGCGATGATTCTCGCCGGCTCAGGGGGACCGGATCAACAAGTTGCCGTGTCAGCCGCAGTTCGCAACATGACGCCTAATTCAAACTTTGAATTTTGTGAGGCTCCTCTTGCTGAACGACACATGCCTTTGACAGTGCCGCATATCCTGGAAAAAGCCGAACAGGGAAGGTACAAATTCCGAACACTTGATGCGGAATACAAAATAGTCGCTGCACTTGAAAAACAAATCGACAATGCATTAGCAAAAAGAAATCTATCTCCCGATGATGCACGAGGGTCTGTACTGTTGGCGGTAAGCGCGCCTTTTTGCGCCTCCTGTGCTGGAGCGATCGATATGCTCAACAACAAATATCCAAATATCACATTTACTCCCGTAACAAAAATGAAGACCTTGCATAAGAGCGAGGTAGAGAGCTGGGATCGCAGTGAAACAACGCTCAGGGAAAGCAATAGGATATTTCCCAACGCCGATGGCACCACTGTTCATGTCGATATGATGCATTACGCGGAAGTCATGCGGAAACGATTGCGCGATATACAAGAAATTTCTCAAAAAACAGGAATACCCGCGAAAGACATTGTCCTAATGCGGCCAGAGCAATTTACAGATAAAAATCTTAGCGGACCTGTAAAACACTTTAAAAATGGAATTTTATATGCGCAACTCGAAGGTCCTCGACAAGGCGGTAAAACTATCTTTGTTAAAGGCGGCAAGCAGGAGTTAAACATTACCATGGTAAATGGTACTCAAAGAGCTCATGTTGGACCGGATGCGAATCAGCAATCACAGAAAAAGCGCGGCCAAGGGATAGGGTAAAGCGGATTTCATGCGCGCCATTGAAGTGCTCGTAGAAATCCGCTTTAGAAAATACTTACGGTACAAATGCCGCGATTGTGGCGAACCATATCACCTTTAACGCAACACAAGCGTCACCCGCGCATCACCGCGCAGTAATGTGACTGCCACAACACCTTCGACAGAACGCAAAACATTTTGGCTCTACGCGTC
The DNA here is from genome assembly GCA_040388195.1 of Pseudomonadota bacterium. Classification (GTDB taxonomy): domain Bacteria; phylum Pseudomonadota; class Gammaproteobacteria; order Burkholderiales; family DATLHW01; genus DATLHW01. The sequence goes on along the minus strand of JAZKCF010000061.1, from coordinate 40 downwards.
TTTGCGTGGAATTGTAAATATCATGGATGTCGAGGGGAGA
>JAZKCF010000060.1:0-6373 GCA_040388195.1 Pseudomonadota bacterium | reverse complement strand
TGCTATTGGACGCACAGAAAAAAACTTTAGTTCGTTTTGCAGAGATTAGTAATTCCGCCTTCTCGATTCGATGTGCTAAGTTGGCGACTTCGTTGTCGAGCATAAAGCCGTTGAGATGTCTCGCTTGAATAATTCGTGCAAGTGCGCTGTTAATTTGTTGGTCGGATATTTCTGTTAGGTATGCGAGCTGTTGCATCTCGCCTTGTCGTTGAATTGCTTCAGAGCTTCCTTGCTTGTATTGCGATTCGTGCTTCGCTTTCCACTCTAAAAGTTGTGTAGCGGGATAATCTTTCCATTGCCCGTCTACAATCGCATGGTGATCTCGGCACATCAAAATGAGATTGTTTGGGGCATTTCGTTCGTTTTTCTTTAATCCTGGCTTTCCGCGTGGTCCGTTATCCGATGCCGCATAGATATGGCAGATATTTCCGGTAACGGTTGCTTCCGATATTTCGGTCCCATCTTCAATCAAACTCTTTGTGCAAGTCGGAAATGCGCATCTGTTGCCACTTAGGCCGAATATAAGTTTTAGTGTCTTATCGGAATAATTACGTGTTGCCTTGGCCATGAAAATTCGTCGTCGATTTCTAAGGTAGGTAGTTCATTTAGTTATTCGATGCATTTCAAATGCTCCTTAATTATTTCAACAAGAGCGAGCAATTTGGTGCATGGATATTGTCGACTTTCTATAAATACAATCGTGGTACTCAAGCATCTTTACTGATGCGATTAAAGAAAATTACTGACAGGGTTAAGGGAAGACGACAACAAGGGGGCCTGTCTAAGAAATGATATTAACGGAGCTAATCTTTGATTGGTCCCAGATCATTTCGTAATGTTTTGCTTGAACGACTGATATCACTTCTTTTGGCGTGAATAGTGCAAAACATACGCTTCCACCATTTCTGACTGAACTATATTTTAAGGCTGTATGCGATGCTGCGCGTTTGATTTCACCGCCCAGCAATCTTGAGTAAGAATACTCATTGGGCGAGTAGATTGGGTTATCCATTGGAATGGACGTCGCATCTACGCCATTTGTTACGCTAAATGAGCATATCAGCTCCCTGAATACAAATCTTTCGTAATGCAGTTGGGGTACGTGGCTCCAGTAAATGCTTTGGTGATGTCTAACTTCCGCTAGTGCAGTCTCGCTGGTATCAGCGATGTACATGAGTCCATAGCTTCCGTTTGAAAACCGACTTCCATCCGGGTTCACGTGTGTAAAGCACGCCGCAGCATAATGACATCCAGGAATGCCAAATGGAATCTCACTTAGGGGCAGTAGATTAAGCGCTCCGACTTCGTTCTGTATCCTCGGATTGGTTAGCGATTGGATTGCATAAAGGTCTTCAAATTCTTCAGAACTCGCAACGTCATCGAATAAATGAATAGGAGGAAATTTGGAATTGATCAAACGATAACCAATAATTTTGGTGTCCGAAAATTCGCTTAGATCTTCGATCTTAACTGTCACAGTCCCCCGCCCCGCAGAGCATCAACACGCTTGAAAGTCTCGTACAAGGCCCCAAAGTTTCCTGTCGAAATAATGTCAAGTGGAGCTCTTCCGTTAAAGTATGGATTATTGTTCTTCAGAGACATGAAGCTGTAAACGTTGGCCGGATTATCGAACACTGTCCGGAGAGCGGCATGCATATTGAGAACATAACTGATTCGCTCTAGTTGATCATTCGTCAGCCGAGCACTTTGAACCGCTTCTCTATTCTTATAGAAAGTAGACTTTTTCATACTCAAGATGTGACATTGCTGCTCCAGTGAACAGCCCCACTTATCGAGAATTTTAAACACAGCTTTCAGACCCCTGACCCCTGCGGCGACCGTGATTTGAGGTAAAGCATGCTGTATGTGGCTCATCGAAGCGCCTCCTAATAACTTTTCTTGCTAATTCCAGTAATAGACAATAATGCCATTTATGTCCATTTGTGGAATATTGTGTACGAGTGCTCCCTGACTGTCAAATGGACTTAAATAATCGCCCTTTCACTCAACAGCCTTACAGCGCGATGCAGTTTTTCTTTCCCTTCGGTCAAATACCCACTCGTCGTCTTCAAGTCGCTATGGCCCATCAGCTCCTGCACTTCCTTTAGTGAAGCGCCTTCGGCCAGCCCCACCGTCGCAAATGAGTGGCGCAACCAATGAGGACTGGCCTTACGTAACTGAGCGGCGGCTTGCTGACTGGCCGATTCGACGGTCTCCGCAGCTTCGCTAAACACCGCTTTCAATGCGCGATATAACCCATTCTCCGTCATGCGTTCGCCGGTTTTTCCCGCTAAACGTTCTTTCTCGTCGAGCAAGCTCGCGATTAACGGGGTGCTCGGTGCACAGGCTTGCGGATCTCGCGGTAACCCTCGCGCAAGTAAATAGTGTTCCAAGGCCGCCAATACGGGCACGAGCAAGGGCGCATAACGGACCTTATTTCCTTTGCCAATGACCTTCAGTTCCCACCAGGACGTCAACGTATCATCGGCGAGTTCATGCGTAATATCTCCGGTTGTCGCCTTCACCAACTCCGACAATCGCAACCCCGTGGAAAACGCCAATCCCAGCACAAACCGCATTCGTGTTTTCGCGGGCGAATCGGGCCAGTCGCGCACGACGTCACGCACCGCATCCCATTGCGCACTGGTGAGACTGCGCTTCCGAAATTGCGGCGCTTCTGCGGGCGCTAACTTGCCGAGGCCCGACCAGGGATTGCGTTGCAGATACCCCTGTCCGACGAGCCAACCGAATAACGAATCGATCACCGCCATCGCATACGCCCTACCCTTTTCCGAGACTGGCCCGGCAAACGGTTTCCACTCCGGATGCCAGCGCGGCACACGGCGGTTCTGCACCCACAAGGCCCGCAACTGCGGGTCCATGAGCCACGTGCGATACTCGTTGCAATCTTCCACCCGCAACGACGATAGCGCTTTACCTTTCTGCAATACCGCCCACAGCAACAGCCGCTCGACTTCCTTGCGATAGGCGCGCCACGTATGGTTTTTTTCTTTCGGGTCCATGTCAGCGCGTTGGCGATCGGTCAACATCGTGTCGAGCCAGGCATGGATGGCGGCGAGATCGTTCAGGGCGTTTAATTGACAATTCGACACCGGCGCCCGATTGGTACCCAGTGTGCCATCGAGATCGGCATCGCGAATCGATAAATACTCCAGTGGCACCACCGCCATTTCCTTGGGGCGCGCGGCAATCACCGCACTCGTTAATTGCCGGATCGGCACCCTGGCCCGCCGTCCCAATCGCGATTCAAAACCCGCCACATGTTGTTGCAACCACAACACCACCCGCCGGGCGCCCTCCTCGCCCAAGCGCGGCACCGTCACCCACCAGCGGTAACCGCGAATATCGATCAATCGGGTGAGATCGCCCAACGACACCACGCCGACGCGCAATAAGCGTTTGGCCAGCGCCGGATCAAACCACGCCGCCAGATGATCGTCCGGATGCGGTTCACTGACAGTCAGCGGTTCCAACCAACGCACCGCCTCTAACAGACGGGAAATCAATCGTGCCCGGCGGGTGCCGGCGCGAGCGGCGGGATACTGTTCGCGATACAACGCCAGCAGCTCCGCCTCCTGATAAAAATCCTCGGGAAATTGTTGCGCGAAGTCGTCGAGCGTCGGCAGCGCCGGGGCCTTAATCAGCGCGGGATTGCGCAACAGCAAACCCGCATAGTGCGGGGCGTTGTGTTTAGCGGAGGCGTTGATTAATACGGATCGAATCCAAAAGAACGTCGCCCGAATCACCCGCGGATCTTTGGGGAGATCGAGGAGATAGCGAGATGCCATGTCGTCGATGGCGAGGCCTTGCAGACAACCCCGGAAAAACGCCAGATGCGACAAGCCAAGTTTGCGGTCACCGTGTTGGCCGGCGCCTTGACGTCGGCGGACTGCGCGGTCGGCCCGCACCGGTTTGGTGTAAGTCACTGGCAGCAAAACCGTTTTCTGCATGGCGGATTACCGGTTGGTCAAAAACGGTCTTATTGTCACACAAAAGTAGGACTCATGATAAGTATCTTTATCATGCGCGGCTTGTGAGGCCATTTGTTATTCGTGGAACGGTCGGCGGGTTCTCAGGCAGCGGCTCACCTGCTACTTCTTAGCGTCCCTGGGCTTCGCGCCTTCCGCGAACGCTTTTACGAGTTCCGCATTTTGCTGATGCACCCTCACCAATTCCGCATTCAAGTTGTCCGCTCGCTTCTCAATCTCATTAATGCGCACCTCAGCGGTGGCTGCACGGTCGTTTGCGCCCTGTAGCTCGCGACGTAGACCATCTGCTGCGGCCAGCGCGGCAGCTTTTTCGGCCGTCAGGGTGGTCACAAGTTGTTGCGACACTTCTAATTCCGCGGTCATTTGGTCGGCCAAATCGGCGGCCTCTTTCTTCTCCGCTTCCAATTGCACCCGGGAGGCTTCCAATGCTTCGCGTTCGGCCTTGAGCCTGCCATTCGCCAGTTCCAACGCCGCGGCCCAGAGTTGGGTGCCAAAGTGCTGCAAGCTATCCCCAAGTGCTTGCGGTGTGGGTTGGCGCACCGGCTCGCTTATGTCGCGTTTCCGAGCCCGCCATTCGTTCATAGCTTCGGAAATCGTCGTGAAACTACCCCCGCCGACGATCTTCCGGACACTCGCTAACGTGGGGTTTTGGCCGTTGCGGTCCAGTTCATCGGCAACAGCAAAGATTTGGTCCTTAGTAATCGCCATCTCGGCGCCTCTTGTATGTTGTAGCAATATGTATTATACAACATTTATTATTACACATTTAGGAAATGAAATCGGGAACGCGCTTCAAGCAAGGTCGGTCAGGGGGACAGCAAGTACGTGCTAGGAAATCAAACTCGATGCGCAACCATTTTGTGGTCTATCGCGACGCATGGACGTCGCACACAAGGTGCTCAGATGATTTAAACAGGCTTACGAGACGAGCTGCGCGACCGTTCGAGGGGAGGTTGAAATTTTACGTCTTCGAGCGACCGCCAGGGAACGGACATGCGGATGGCTCCGAGTGGCATCGCACTACGGTTGGTGAGGCGGGAGGAGTTACATCGGCTCGACAGTGGAGAGATTGCAGGAAACCTGCGACCAGCGTCGATATCCGATCAATCACATTTACGGCACGGGCACCTTAGTAAATCCGGATGATGATGCTTTGAGAATAAAAGAGATATGAAAGTACTACCCATCATAAAAATAGCGCTCGCTTTGATGGGTAATATTAACTAGAGGAAGCTACCAGGTCACCTTATACCTACTTACGTTTATAGAATTGGTGTGTCCTCGGCACCTCGTTTCGCGCCGATTTTTGGCCCACGGGCGGGCACGGGTATGCTGCCGGAAAGACGGCAGCTAATGCCCTTCACTTCTTTCCCATTGATATACCGTATCACGTCGCAGGAGATGACCTCGCCCGCCAGGGAGAGTAGTTCCACCTCCTGCCTTACCTGTGAGATTGGAATACGCAGGACTTGGGCAATCTCAGCATCTAGCCCCTGCCCGTTGGATTTTAGAAATTGCAATATCGATGCACCCATCGTTCTATCCCTACATTGTTGTAATTGCGTTCCGGAACATCCCTTAAATGGGCGACGGACTTTAGATCAGACAATTTCTAACGGCCTAGTTCCACGGCTCGCCGCCGCTTTCCTGAATCTGCTAACGGTAATCTTCTCTCGTTTCATGGTGTACCGCAAAACATTGGTTCTGATTATGGCTAGGAGCAGGGGCCTAGGAAATAGATTCGCAAAGATCAGGGGACGAAACCAGCATATGTTGGCGGGCCTGGCCGGATTAACCCGTTACTCTCGGCTTCGAAAACCGATGCTGTATCCAAATCTTCTGCAGTTGCCGCATTATAAAATATGATGCGCTCCTTCGTACGAAAAACGCACCAAATTTTGACGCATACAACTAAATAAAAAACGCAAAGGCAGGCGCGCAAAAAAGCCTGTCATCTTTCGAAAACGTCGAAGCGCCCTCCCCTCTTCGTAACTGCCCAGCTTCTTCATATTGGCAGCGAAAACGCCGCAACTACAAACCGATATAGCTGCCACATTCAGAATATTTGATTTAACGTCGATATTAAATTTAACTTATTGAAATTATGGAAATCCCGAGTCGGATTAATGGCGTAAGATATTGTTGACCTGAACGAACGGAATACATTTCCTACAAGTGAACTATTTATACATTTCCCGAGCATAGCCATAAACATCGGCGATAGCAAAGCTCAGACGCTTCACAAATCTCGAGGAAAGTTTCCGACTACTCAAACTCTACCTATTTAATGCAAGACCACGTGATTACATAGGCGGATTCAAGTCTGAAGTGCAACAGCATGATGGTGTGAGTGTAACTTTTTC
>JAZKCF010000059.1:0-18891 GCA_040388195.1 Pseudomonadota bacterium | reverse complement strand
TCATCTCAGCTTAAGACGGCGAAACTTTCAGAAAGTTGTGTATAAGGGAATGCGTTTACCCTGCTCTTGAATTATTCGATCTTGGTTAACATTTATTCGATCTTGGTTGGCGTTCAACCAAGTCTCCAAACCTTTACCAAGCGCATGCAGCTCTTGACGATGCTCCTTCATGGTTTGTCGAAGTTGCGCTAATAATTCGAACGCCGTTGAATCTATAACACCCGTGTCTGCCTTCGGCGTATTCCACTGCTTCTGCCATGCAATCAATCGAGCTTTCCCTTTGTTGCGTAGCGCTTTCTGCTCCGGCTCCAATGCAGCCAATGCCTTTAATCCGTCTATAACGATAGAAATTTCACCGGCGTTTAGGTTATCTTCAAGCAGTGCCTTGAGAAGAATAGATTTGTGATAGGGCATTGCCTCATATTGAGTCGGCGTGATCGCTCTTAACAAGTCGAGTTGCTCAGGTCGCGCCATAAGATCTTTATAGAGTTGCGGCGTCAAATTGCCTATCGCGGGTTGCGCTTCGAGAATATCTATCGTTGCGCCTATTTTGTGAGCAGGAAAAAATGTGATTGCGGTTTGCGCAGCCTCGCCTACGGCTGATGCCGCAGATGCGGGTAACTTAGATAAAGAGGACACTGATGGAGTATAGGACCTCCACGGAGAAGCAGAACCGCTCCCCTGCGATGCTGCATCGGCGGATGTTGGTGTTGCCCTATCAGCAGAAAAGGCAACACTCAAGATATCGGAAGCTTGCTCAAGAGCAGCCTGCACTACATCTTTGAAACCGCCGCGAGCAATAGAGAGCTCGGACGGAACGCCAATATTTACAGATCCACCCAACCGAACCAAATCGCGAGGGTTGAATAGATGAAGGCCATCGTAATACTTGCTGTCCTTCCCCTCGGCAATATAACTCTTCGCCACACCCGGCGCTTGGAACGTCACCGCCGGCATACGGAGCGATGAGGCTATATCTTGAAAATCTGCTTTCACTTTTTGTGCAAGTTCAGGGTTGAACCAAGGAGGAGATTCACCATTGTTTTCAAAAAATGCTGTGACAACTTGGGCAAGGTTGCCGCCAAGTGAATGGCCTGTCACTGTGATTGGAGGAAGAGCTCCATCGCCATATTCCGCTCTGAGCTTTTTAAGTACCTCCATTGTGTAAGCAATTGCACATTCTTCACCTCGATGAGTAAGGCCTATGCTAAGACGCGCGTCGCTGTAGAGGTTAGGCAATTTTTTAAATTCTGTACCTCGAAAAGAGATAACCACCTCGCCGGTAGTCTTTCGATAGGCTTGCGCATGAAACGCCCATTTTTTCTCCCATTCATCATTGCTACTTGGGCCATACGGCTCCCAATCGGGAGGAACCCTCGACGCTGCGCCGGGGGGGGATGGATATACGGTACGGGATAACTTTGCGAACTCAAGCAATGTAGCCATATACGGTTCCTCAAGACGATGTTAAGGCGCTGCCGACTTGAGGAAAAGAATAGTCGAGAGCTAGGAATCGGGCAAATAATCTCGATTACAAGAAGGAAACGGAGTTAATTTAACGTCAGTTCTGGATAAGACAAAAACGCACTTCCGTATGAAAAAGTTATGCATGTGCAAATTATTGAAATGATCCCCGGTGAACGTGTAGGGGGAAATCGAAGGAGCTTTGCGACGCATTCCACCAGTGTAGGCCGCGAAGCGAAAAAATATTAGGTGGTTTCGTTGCGCTTTGCGCGCTATTGCTGGTGAAATGTGTCGAAAGGCTTCTTCGACTCCCCCTACAGTCAGTTTGCACAACCGTCAGTTGTTATCTAGACCTCACGGTAATTTACCCTGAGTTTTGGATAAGTCATCACTGGACTACTTCGTCTATCCGTTTGAAAAAATTTATGTATGCGCAAATTGTTGAAACGGTCACAGCAAGGCACGACGACGCAGACAGTGCGCGTTTGTACGGCAAAGCAGGAGCAACGTCATCGGTGCAGTTTTGCGTAAGTCCTATATCAATAGACGTCTTTCGGACTCGCAAATTTCAACCCATTCCTCTCCCGACCTCCGCCTTGAAGGGGGAGGTACTTTGCGACGCAGGTAGTATTAGAAACCTATTAAAAAATTTCCGGCATTGCTTTTGCTTAACTGAGAAGCATGGAAAAATCTACAAACTTCCCTGTCACTTGTGGCGCGATCGAGAGTTCAGAACTCGTTGCGAAAAAAAATGGATTGCATTATGTGACAGACGAGATGCCAGGCATACGTCGGCTGCGAAGCGGTCGTGGTTTTCGTTATGTCGATGAAAGCGGCAAGACGATCCGAGATAAAGAAACACTACAGCGCATTAAGTCTTTGGTCATTCCGCCAGGATGGAATTCGGTATGGATATGCCCGTTACCTCATGGCCACATTCAAGCAACCGCGCGTGATAGCAAAGCACGCAAGCAATATCGGTATCATCCCCGTTGGCGTAGTGTACGCGACGAGACAAAATATGAGCGCATGATGGCATTCGGAAAGGCGTTGCCACTGATACGAAAGCAGGTAGAAGCAGATTTATCTCTTCCAGGCATGCCACGTGAGAAAGTGCTCGCGGCCGTTGTTAGGCTGTTGGAAAAAACGTCCATGCGCGTAGGCAATGAAGAATACGCCCGCAATAATCATTCTTTTGGACTTACGACGTTACGCAATCAGCATGTAGAAATAAAGACCGATAAATTGCGATTCCACTTCCGAGGTAAAAGCGGAAAATATCACGATATCGAGTTGAGCGACCAACGTCTAGCGCGTGTCGTACGCCGCTGTCGCGATTTGCCTGGCCAGGATTTATTTCAATACAAGGATGAAAACGGCGACATTCGCGGAATAACGTCTTCTGACGTGAATCAGTATCTACGATCCATCACCAACGAAGACTATACCGCTAAAGATTTTCGTACTTGGGCCGGTACTATTCTGGCAGCGATGGCGCTGCAGGAATTAAATAAATTCGATTCTGAAACCGAAGCGAAAAAGAATATCGTACAAGCAATTGAACATGTCGCGAAAAGGCTTGGTAACACGCCTGCTATTTGCCGTAAATGCTACGTTCATCCCGCTGTTCTTGATGCGTATCTCGATGGCTCGATGCTACGTACCTTAAAGCATCGGACAAAAAATACCATACGTCAGGAAGCTCATGAGTTAAGCCCTGAAGAACTCTCGATTATTAGACTGCTGCAGCAGCGGTTATAAATAACAATCCCCCAAGACCAGCCGGGGGATTTTAGAGATACAGGTTAGTTATTCAGTTGGCGCTGCAATGCTTGAATCATTTCCGCTAGGCGCCGATGGTGTTGACGACATTTGCGAAGAAGTAGGCTCAGGTGCCGGTGACACTACCAATCTCTCTGGCCATACCATCTCTGTCCTCTTCGTTTGGCCGTGACGACCACTTACTTGAACCTGCCTAGTAACGGTTTTACCTTCTGCTTCAGCCTTGATCCGATATGTTCCTTTTGGTAAATCCGCTAAAAAAATCGGCCCGTCGGATACGGCGCTAAGAACGTTCTTTCCTTTAGCGTTTTCAATATCGACTTTAACATCGGCGAGATAAGCGCCCGTCTTTCCACTAGCAAAGGTCACCATTAGGTCATAATCTTTTGCCGCGTTTTTCAATGCCTGAACTTCTTCCTCTCCTACGCCACCGCTGACGTAGGTTATTCCATTTTCAGTTTTAGGCTCGAGGGAACTACCATTTTTCTGTTGCTCCGCAGGTGCTTGCTGCTCCGAAGATGTCGGTGAAGGTATATTCTGAGCATCTTGCGCGACAGCCGCAATGGAATACACAGAGTAAAAGCATGCGGCAATTAAGCCGCTGATAATTGTTCTTTCTATGGCAATCATTTGTTCACCTCCATATGTGAAGAGCTTCTGTAATGGTAACCAAGCATCATTTATGCCAGCTTACTCAAGCTGACTGAAGAAGAGACGGCTTCCCGAGGCGAAAGAAAGCGAAACGGCGACGCAGCAATGGTTATACGGTACGTAAGGCTTTCAGAAATTATGTAAATTCTACAAACAATCTTATCGGACACGCATTGCTAGCCAACCTGACTACCCGGATCTTCTTGACCGGTATCACTGACTAAAGCCCCATCACTTTCAAATGTTTTATGACTTGCTTTATGAACCGATTCTTTTTTATTTCCGACTGCATTTCTCGTATCCACTTTTTTATTGACAGGATTGGCGGGTGCTCGCGGAGCAACGAGGTCTTCATTCTTATCGCCTTGATGTTCAGCAGGAGTGGCAGGAGATGCATAAGGTTGAGAAGCCGGCGCACTCTCAGCAACTGGATCGCGATCACCGGGTGGCGTAACCTGATCGTCTTGCTTATAGCTAGCGCGGCCTAAACTATCGAATGATCGAGGGGATGGTGGCATTTGTCCCTCCAGAATAATTAATAAGAGGAGCCGGTGCCGGATCACGTCCACTCGTTCGACCAAGTCTGCGATCCGCGGTCAGCTCAACCGGCATAGCATCGGTTCCATTGATATACAGACGCATTGTTTATGCTAATGGTTCCCAAAATATTTTTTGATCGAATAGGCACGAACACTGCTTTTTATTTTCTACTACTAATTGAAGCTGATTTTGTGAGGTTGAATATGAAAACACCAGCTAGTGTGGCGGGACATCCAATACATCCGATGTTAATTACGATTCCTGTTGGGTTATGGATATTTTCTTTAGCGTGCGACATTATCGCCTTTTGGGCGCGTGATTCGACCGTATGGCACTTAGTCAGTTTTTACAGTATGGCGGGTGGTGTTGTCGGCGCGCTCGTTGCGATTATTCCCGGGTTAATCGACATGGCAAGCATGAAAGATCCTCACATTAAACGAATAGCGCTGTGGCATATGGGAGTTAACGTTGTCGTTATCGTCGCCTTTGCGATCAATACCGGCCTTAGAGCCGCCACATCGGAGCCACCGATATTCGCGGTAGTGCTGTCCTTTATCGGCGTTGTATTGCTCGGCTTTTCTGGATGGCTAGGTGCGGAGATGGTTCATGTGCATCGAGTTGGCGTGCTGGAAATCAGCCCAACGACAGCAGAGCCTGGTACGTCTAAAGGTACGGGTGCAGACAAACCCGCACAGCGTCCGCCGGAAGGAAAAACACCACGGCGATTTTCGTTTTAAGCCGCGCTCTTTTCTAGCAAGAACGAGCCAATCGCCAACACATCGATGGGTGACGTCATATAACATTCGATCGCATCGCGTGGCGTGCAGACAATCGGCCCGCCACGCGTGTTGAACGATGTGTTTATAAGCACCGGTACATCGGTGCGTTGTGCGAATTCTTGTAGCACCTGGTAATAAAGCGGGTTTTGATTTCGATTAACTGTTTGTACGCGTGCCGTTCCATCAACATGACGAACTGCTGGTATACGATCAATTTTGTCCGACACAACGTCATAAACAAAAACCATGAACGGCGCCGCACCGCCATTCACGAACCAGCGATGCGCCTCTTCTTCTAAAACGACCGGCGCCACCGGTCGAAAATCTTCCCGATCTTTAATGTGATTGAGCCGTGCCTGCATCTCCGCTTGAATCGGAGATGCGAGCACTGATCTCGCACCAAGCGCACGTGGCCCGAATTCCATTCGACCTTGAAACCATCCCACAACTTTGTTTTGTGCTAACAAATCAGCAGTCGCAGCAGCAATGTTTAGTTCTCGGCGATAAGAAAGCTTTGCCTGTTGTAAGAATTTTTCAATGTCGTTGTCTTCATACGACGGTCCCCAGTAAGCGTGGTCCATCTGCCAGTGACGAGCCGCATCACCGCGTTGCGATGCATCTACCCACAATGCTGCGCCCAATGAAGTTCCCGCGTCGCCGGCTGCTGGCTGCACCCACACTTTCTTGAAAGGACCGTGATCGCGAATTTTCGCATTCATCACGCAATTAAGTGCGATCCCACCCGCCATCGCCAAGCAATCGGCACCTGTTTGTTCATGCAGCCAATTCACCATTTGAAGAACTGTTTCTTCCAGCATGAGCTGCAACGATGCGGCGATATTCTGATGTACGGTTTCAATCGGGCCGCCGGACTCCCGCTGCGGGCCTAAACGGCTGACCAACATCAATGGTGCGACGGTATAACCGCCCTGGTTATCGTATTGCACCACTTCGCGGAAATAATCGGCATAAACAGGCGTGCCAAATGACGCGAGCGCCATCACTTTGTATTCATCCGAGGAACGCAAGAAACCGAGATATTCAGTCACCGCTTCATACAGTAAACCCAAAGAATGAGGCAGGCTGACTTGCTTCAGGCGGTGAAATTTCCCATGTGAATAAAATCCGTAGCTTGTTGTAGCGCGCTCCCCTCTCCCATCCATAGTCAAAACGGCACAATCATCAAAAGGAGACGCGAGAAATGCGCTGGCTTCATGCGCCAAATGATGTTCAACGAAATGCCACTGGTAAGGCCCATCATATCGAGCACCGGCAAATCGCTGTTTTAAATGATGTGGGACACCACTCGCAAGCTGGCGGGGCGCATTGACGATATAGGAAAGAAACAATGGCTCCCATGGTGATGACGACGGATCGATCGGTTGAGCCGATGGTTCAAGCGGTAAGGTGATGGTTGGGTTATTTGCATGCTCACCGATCAGGATATTCGGATCATAGGCATAAGCAACATGCTGCACATCAGTCAGTTGAATATTAGCTTCCCTAAGACAATATTCGATCGCATGAAACGGTAATTGCCAGGTAGAAAACGGGACAGGGCGCTTACCGTGTTTGATACGCGTAAAGCGCTCCTCTTCAGCGGCGGCAATAAGCTTTCCATCAGTGACAAGGCATGCTGAGCAATCGTGATAAGCAGCGTTTATTCCTAAGGTGTACATGACATATCTTCTATGGATGATTCCCTTTCGCGTTAACAACGAGATGCGAAGGCAGAGCGCAAATAGTACAAGTAGTACGGCAAAGTATCGCTGCTAACGCGAAAGGGAATGAATATCGACCTTTACTTGAACGGATGCCTTGTAAGGCAACACGAACTCACGGCCATCTCCCGACCTCGATCTCCCTTGATCCAATAGCCACATACTCGCCTCGACAATTTGTGCCGGTGTGATTTTCCGCAAACAATCGTTATGCCCTTTTGGGCAAACGCTCTTGTAACAAAAGCGGCACGGCACGTCGTGGAACAGCACGCGATTAGGTACTTGCCAGGGTGTGTGCTGCGGATTGGTCAGCGCATATAGATCTACCACCGGCGTGCCGACAGCGGCAGCCACATGAACTGGCCCAGTGTTGCCGCAAAGAAGCAATGGCGCCAGGGAAACGACAGCGGCGAATTGGCCAAGCTCCAGTTGACCGACAAGCGAATGCGCTCTCGTCCCGATGAGGCATCGAATATTTTCAACAAGCGGTGCTTCGTTGGCACTACCGGTCAAGACGACCGGACAATCCGCCTCTATGGTAATTTGCCGCGCCGCTTCTGCCCACAATTCTGGAGGATAACAGCGGGACGCCGCGCTAGCGCCGGGGTGCAACAAAAACCAGCGGCGCGTTATATCAACGCCAATCGCCTGCAACCGCTCGCGAGCCCATGTTAGATCGGCGAAAGAAACAGCGAATGACAAGCGCTCGTCTACTGTCACGGAACCAATAGCAGCGACTAAATCCAACTGTCTACGCACTTCATGCCGTACGACATTTTCCGGCTCTGGATCGGCAATCCAATCGCTGAGTAATTGATACGGGTTTTCTCGGCAATGCGCGAGACGTAATGGAATTTCCGCGAAGTAGCAAAGCAAAGCGGCTGGCAACGGACTTTGACTATAAACGGTGAATATTACGGCGGCATCGAACTTATGCCGTCGCAACGCACGAACTATTGCGTGATCGAGCGTCGCATCGTGTCGCTTGGTACTTTTCATCCAAGGCGATTGATATTCGATCACTTCGTCAACCTCAGGTATAAAGCGTGCCGCAGCCGCTCCGGCATGAGATGCTAATAAGACAATTCGCCGATCCGGTTCGGATAACTTCAGCGCCCGCATAGCCGGCGTTGTCATCAATACATCGCCTAGATTATCCAAACGCACGCAAAGAATATTCTTCGCAGCGCGCCATTGTTTTTCGTTCATCCTCTTTTTCCAAATGGCACTGAACTGTCAACTGCCATTTTTATGTTAGAGCTATTCGCGATAACGTTAGCCGCCATGCGAAGATCATGAGCAATCAAATGCGGCATCCGCCAACCTGTCAGCAGCCATTCCGTCTCATTGCCATTATCCACTAAAATCGTTCGGCAACCGGCTCGTCGTCCCGCTTCAACATCGTTAAGGATGTCGCCAATCATCCACGACTGGTCGAGATCAATATCGTGTTCGCGCGCTGCGGCGTATAACATGCCGGCGAAAGGCTTACGACACGTACAGTGCAATGCATATTGCTTCACCTTGCCCGTTGGGCTGTGAGGACAGTAATAAAATCCTTGCAGATCCACGCCGTATTCCGCTAGCAGTTCCCGGATTTTTTCATGCACCGCTTGTAACGCGTCTTCAGTAAAAAATCCATTCGCTACACCAGCTTGGTTGGTGATAACAAACAATGCATAGCCTTCCCGACTGAGAAGCTTTAACGCCGACCCAGCAAAAGGGGATAGGCGAATTAAATCGGGATTCACGTTATACGGTACGTTTTCAATGAGAGTGCCGTCCTTATCCAGAAACACCGCGCGAGTAGTCATGGCAGATTGTTTTTATCCTCATAATAAAAAAGCGGTTAGCCGACGGATGCATTTAGATTTACACGAACATTAGACCTCTTTCAAAACCGTAACGAGCGGCGTGAGGTTAAGGCGAGGAGCGGAGGCGTACAACAAGTACATTGAGCACCGGAGCCTCAACCCCGCGCCGCGCAGTAGGTTTTGAAAGAGGTCTATTGGTACGCTTTGAATTTACGCTATGGCCAAGAAGTTTCTTTCATTGGCAATACCGTTATTTCCGGAACTACCGTCTCGTCTGGAAGCAATAAAAGGAATCGAACAGTCTTGGCGACGTTGATAGGATCTTGCAATGTCGCGGCATCGATATCCGGAAAACGATCGAGTAAAAAAGGCGTTTTCATCCCACCGGCGACTACCGCAGTGACCTTGATATTTTGCGGGCGCAATTCAGCATGCAGTGCATGCGATAGCCCTAACAAACCCCACTTGCTAGCATGATAAGCCGATGCGTTCGGCCATGCTCGCTTGGCGGCGGTGGATGTAATGTTAATGATATGACCGCCACCTTGCCGTTGCATGTACGGTGCAACATATTTAGAAAGCAGGAATGGTCCATAGAGATTCGTATGGAGCACCTTGTCCCAATCCTGAAATGAAAGCTCCTGTACGGAACAAGTGACATCGACACCGGCATTATTGACCAGTCCATCCAAGCGTCCGAACGCTTTTATTGATTCCTCAATTGCTCTTCCTGCCTCAATTGGATTGCCGACATCGAATCCGATGGCGTGTGCCTTGATATCGTTTTTGCGCAATGCATCTGCCAATTCGGCAGCGGCATCCTTGCGTATATCACCGACAATAATATTTGCGTTGGCTTCTGCTAAAACATGGCAAATCGCCGCGCCAAGCCCGCTTGCACCACCCGTTACAAGTACATTTTTACCCGCCAAGGTATTACTGTTCACCAAGTTGTCTGAAGTAGATAGCGCGTTCATTTTCTCTCCCTAATCGATTAAATACTCGCCATCCGTGCCGACATCTGCAGAGATGATTGCTCGACAACATTTTCATAAACATCGGCGATCTTCTTCGTAACATTCCGCCACGTAAATAAATGATTTGCACGTTTCAGCCCTGCTTGGCCAAGGCGCTGCGCCACATCCTTATTGCGATACAAGTGCGCAAGGCGCTCGGCAATGGCATCCGGATCATTCGGTGGTATCAAATAACCGGTTTCACCATCGACTACGGTATGTTTAATACCCCCAACCAAAGATCCGATAACAGGGGTTCCGCAAGCCATTGCCTCAATTGGTGTTATACCGAAAGGTTCATACCAAGGCGTAGTAACAAAAACATTCGAGGCACTGTAGAAGTAACGCAATACCGCCCTAGTACGCTGGCCCGTAAATGTTACTTGGCTCGCGACTTCTTCTTCCTCAGCGAGTTTCCTCAAACTACCTATCTCCGGCGTAACGCGCGGATCGGGTTCGCTAGAATTGCCGCCGACAATTACCAGCCTAGCCGTAATACCCCATTTTTTCTTGAGTATCGCGATACCGCGAATGACGTTATCGACCCCCTTACGCGGCACCATGCGCCCCAACTGCAAGACGATGAATTCTTCTTCCTTGAAACCAAGCTGCTTTCTTGCATTCACTGGAACCGGCCAGAACTCTTCAGGATCAAATCCACAAGGAACCAAATCTATCTTTCGCTTATCAGCGCCATAGAGCTGAACCATATCTTCTTTATCTTGCTCGCATTCAGCGATAATTCGATCCGCCGCAGACATCAACCGCTCTTCGATCGTGAATCGACTATCAGGAAAACTATCGGCTGCGCCTTGGCATAAACGCCGCACGCGCCCCAGTGCATGGAAAGTGATAACAAAGGGGATTCCCAATTCTCTTTTCATACGCATTGCCGCGATACCCGACATAAAAAAATTCGCATGGACGATATGGTATGGCACTCTCTCTCGACGCGAAAATTGCGTAATAAATTTTCCGAATTGCTCCATGTAAGGAAGCATTTTTTCCTTTTCGATAAAATGCGTTGGGCCCGCTGGTACATGGATCACGCGGATATTCGGATTCCACTCCACGATGAGAGGCCTCGCGCCGCTATCGTCTCGAGTAAAAATGTCAATCCAATATCCTTGGCGGGCCAATTGCTTGGCTACATGGGCAACGTATACGTTTTGCCCACCACTATCCGTACCGCCGACCATCGACAATGGAGATGCGTGTTCACTAATAATCGCTATTTTTCGCATAGAGCATCCGCAAGTAGTTAAGATGAAGCGCCATCGAATATAAAGACCGATAACGCATTGAACCTGCCTACTCGAAAGCAAAGGGCATACCTGCTTCGCTATCGCATGATTTTGCGGCGAAATAGCATACTTACGGCTACTTTTTGCCCTGTTGTTTCGTTATCAGTAAGTACATGTCACGGTGTCGAGAAAGAATTGCAGAGTGGAGTGCAAAAAATACGTGGAGATCAAACAGAAAGAATGGGTTTGAAAATATTGAACCGGAGGAAAAACAAAACAAAAAATATAGCTCTCTATCTACATGTGAGAATTCTGTTTTTTGTGCGCTTTATGCGACTCAATATTTTTGCGTAATTTTTCAGACTACCCGTTTACTACTTCGCCTCCATTAGGATGTAGCACTTGCCCAGACATAAACGAAGAATCATTCGATGACAAGAAAACATAACAAGGAGCGATCTCATCAGGCTGTCCAGGTCTTTCCATCGGAACATTGCTGCCGAAATGCGCGACCTCTTGGGCGTCAAATGTCGATGGTATCAATGGTGTCCACACTGGGCCAGGAGCCACGGCGTTTACGCGAATACCTTTCTTCACTAATGATTTAGATAAAGAACGGGTAAACGCAACAATTGCTCCCTTTGTTGCGGAATAATCTAATAAGTGAGGACTACCTCGATAAGCTGTGATAGAGGTTGTATTGACTATGCATGAACCTTCCTTCAAATGCGGAAGCGCGGCCTTAGTCATGTAGAACATTGAATAAATATTCGTGCGAAAAGTGCGCTCCAGCTGCTCTCCGCTAATATCCAAAATACTTTCTTTCGGATGTTGCTCGCCGGCATTGTTTATCAAAATATCCAACCTACCGAGGCGGCTAACGGCTTGTGTTACCGCCAGTTTGCACACGTTTTCATCACCGACATCACCGGGAAATAGCAAACAAGTTTTTCCTGCAGCTTCGATTTTGTCTTTTGTGTCGTTCGCATCCGCATGCTCATTGAGATAAACGATTAATACATCCGCGCCTTCTTTAGCGAATGCAATCGCTACCGATTTACCGATGCCGCTATCGCCACCGGTAACAATTGCAACTTTACCGGCCAATTTTCCACTGCCCACATATT
Organism: Pseudomonadota bacterium; assembly: GCA_040388195.1. Classification (GTDB taxonomy): domain Bacteria; phylum Pseudomonadota; class Gammaproteobacteria; order Burkholderiales; family DATLHW01; genus DATLHW01. The sequence goes on along the minus strand of JAZKCF010000059.1, from coordinate 6,753 downwards.
CAATCGCACTGGATTGCGGATGTGGCCTCATCGGCGCCTCAATGCCAGGTTGCGATACTTGATGCTGAGGTGGAGGATTTTTCTGGTCCATTACAATTTCCTTATGGCAAAAAAAAGGAGACTTAGCGTCCCCTTTTTATCGAGGGAGAATGTGAAGCGAGCATATAATCGCAACGCTTTTCTAATCCCCTCACTCCCCCTTATAGAAGGGGGAAGTCACTGTTGTTTTATCGTGACGATCTAATGTAACTGCCTTATTACTGCTCCCAATACGGGCGGGCTCCATAGTATGAGTGAATATCATTGGCCCAGCGGGTATCCGCCATTGATGGCCAATGGTCTTTATCAAATCCAGGTGCGTTTTCGAGTTGTCTTTTATCGACATCTAAGACGAACTGCTTGCCTGCGGGATCCAGCTTCAGCGAACTCCAAGGAATAGCGAATAATTTATCGCCTAGACCCAAGAAGCCACCGAAAGACAGCACCGCATAAGCGATACGACCGCTTTCCACGTCTACCATGATGTCCTTAATTTCGCCTAAGTCTTCACCGGAAGAATTCACCACGTCATCACCAGTCAGCGTATCGGCCGCCATGATTTGTGGTCCCGGTCCGCTTGAATTGCGAGCGGCTGCTTGGGTGCCACCAATGATTCGTTCACTACCTATACCTGGTCTGCTTGGTTCCATAGTATTTCTCCTCAAAATAGAATTAATGGGAACACTGGTGCAATTGCACAGGAATACACCTTATAAAGGAGATCCTAATATTTAGGCATGCAAATACCATGCCACGAAACCGCGTTTGCGTGCTGAGTTTGAGCCGCTGCGATTAAAGATTGCTCTTGCATGGTCGTAAACTCCGCCAAATAAGCAGCGAGCTCCTTGCCGAACTGTGGATGCTTAAGCCCATAAGCGGTAACTGCCTTCATATACCCTAGCTTGTCACCGCAATCGTAACGCGTGCCTGTGAATTCGTAAGCGACTGCCATTTCTTCACGAAGGAGTCGTTGAATCCCATCGGTCAGTTGAATTTCTCCACCGGCACCCGCGCGCGTGGCTTCCAAATGTTGAAAAATACTAGGCGATAAAATGTAACGCCCAACCACTGCCAACGTAGAAGGTGCATCTTTTGGTAATGGCTTTTCGACCATGTTCGTAATTTGATGGATGCGAATACCAATTGAATTAGTCTGTACGATCCCATATTGATCGGTCTCTTCACGCGGAACGTTTTGCACGCCAACGATGGAGCAATTTAATCGTTCATGTAAATCAACCATTTGCTTCAATGCAGGTTTTTCCGCATCAATCAAATCATCAGCAAGGATGACCGCGAACGGCTGATCCTTGATCAAAGCCTTAGCGCACAATACTGCGTGACCTAATCCTAAAGGCTCAACTTGCCGAACGTAGGCGCAAGTAACATTGGAGGGCAGCAGGTTGCGCACTTCTTTCAAAAGCGCATGTTTGTCACGCGCCTCCAATTCGGCCTCAAGCTCGTAAGCTTTATCAAAATGATCTTCGATTGCACGCTTTCCCCTGCCGGTAACAAAAATCATCTCTGTAATTCCGGCTGCTACCGCCTCTTCCACGGCATATTGAATGAGCGGCTTATCGACGACCGGCAACATTTCTTTCGGACATGCCTTTGTCATTGGAAGAAATCTTGTGCCTAAACCAGCTACTGGAAAAACTGCCTTGCGAATCGTAGTCATTCACTTGTCCTCTTCTTCAACTAGCGATTACTTGGTAAATAGCGGAACGAATAAAACGGTTGAATTTTTTACTTCACTACGCGTCCGTAACTCAGCGTAGCTATATATATGGCAGCGACGAACCACGCTGCCATGCGAAAAACCGAACTGTTTTTTCCTCCCCATCCGTTACGAAGCAGATCACTTAATATTCCTACCGTTATCAACGCTCCAAATTGTCACACTGACGCCTATTCTCTAGCCATATCCTTTCTCCAATGTTTTCCTAAAACAATTCAGCTATCAGATTCCAATACGCCGAAATTGATATGGTAAAAACAAGCTAGTGATGGTTACGACGCCTCATCAATAAGCCGATGGAAAAACCGACAGAACCAGCTATTGCTACTGCTCTCCATGGATTCTTGATGATATATTCTTGCGTCGCGGTAGTTGCACGATAAGTTTGATCGTTCACCAATGCCCTCGTCTCTGCCAGGCGCGCTTTTGCATGCTCCAAATTCGATTGCAAGGCATCTCTAGCCGTCGCTAAACTTTCAGCAGAATAATTTGCCGTCATTCGAAGAAGTTCTTCTCCTTCAGCGACTATCTTTTGTAAAGATGCGCCTATCGCATCTCTGGCGCGCACTGTCGAAAACTCATTTCCAGATTGCCGCTGTCTGCTGGCGGCACTTGTATCTTGCGTTGCCTCTTGTGCGTTTTCCATATCAACTCCTTAAAGTTATCCGGGACTTATTTGCGTTTTAGCAGCCCTAATACCAAAGTAACCACCGTGACGACTAAAAATATGAAGAATAAAACTTTGGCAATTTCCGCCGCACCAACCGCGATTCCACCAAAACCAAAAATTGCCGCGATCAACGCGATAACAAAAAATACCGCTGCGTAATGAAGCATGACAATCTCCTTATTTTGTCCCGCGCTAACCAGTTACCTTGACGTAGAAAATTAACTACAAATTAAACATTGACCACCGATGATGAGGTGGAAACTCACCGTAACTTTCACATAGCAACGTTCGTGCCAACCCAAAGAGCTTGCTATATCAAGTCAATCCAATAAATTCCATCTGTGAATGGAAATTGCTTACGTAAAAACTACTAGTAAAACTGGCAATATTTACCGGAAGTAAAAAAATATTCTCTAAATATTCTAATAACTATTAAATAGACTAATTAGCAACACCCACTAAGTACTTGTGCAAAAGTTTTCCAGCAAGACTCGTCGACGCAGACAGTACCCAATTAGTACGGCAAGGAGACGCAACGCTGCTGGAAGACTTTTGCACAAGTACTTACTTCCTCACTTAGGGCCCACGTTGTGAATCTCATTTTTCGCCTAAAACTCTGAACGATATTCTCGAAGGCGGTTATATAAAGTTTTCAAGCTAATGCCGAGAACATCCGCAGCAACAGCGCGTACACCGCCACATTGATCCAACGTCGCTAAAATTATTTTCCGTTCTGCGTCGGATAACCTGGAACCAACCCTGACGCTCACCGTGGGACCTGTATCCGCGCGTGGAATTTCAAGATACTCGGGCAGACAACTACTTTCGATAATGTTTCCTTCGGCCATGATAAAAGCACGGTGGACAACATTTTTTAATTCGCGAACATTTCCTGCCCAATGATAAGTACATAGGCGTTCTATCGCAGTTGGCGCCAATTTTTTTTCGCTGCTTTCCGTCTTGTTCATTTCCCCTAAAAAATTGTTGGCTAAGACTTCTATGTCTTCTTTCCGATCCCGTAACGGCGGTAATTGAAGGGGAAACACTTGCAAACGATAGAGTAAATCTTCTCGTAATTTTCCTTGTGCTACGGCCTCGGCTGGAATACGGTTGGTCGCGGCGATGACACGCACATCCACATCGACTTGCTGATCGGAGCCGACCCGCATGAACGAACCTGCCTCTAGAACGCGCAGCAATTTGACCTGCAATTCCATAGGCATTTCTGTAATTTCATCCAGAAATAAAGTGCCGCCGTGAGCGCGCTCAAAATAACCGAGATGTTGGCGGTTGGCGCCGGTGAAACTTCCTTTCTCGTGCCCGAACATCTCACTTTCGATAAGCTGTGGCGAAATTGCTCCGCAGTTAACGGCCAGAAATGGTTTATTTCGTCGCCGACTTAATGAGTGGATAGTAGCGGCGACTAATTCTTTTCCAGTTCCGCTTTCGCCTTCAATTAGCACGGTAACGCCGGTGGACGACACACGTGCAATACGGTCGTACACTTTTTGCATCGCAGGGGAGACGCCGATGAGCTGCCCAAAGCGACCGAAATTCCGCAGCTCCTCCCGTAACAAATCAATCTCGGCGCGAAAATCGGAAGGCCGCGCCACGCGAGACAATATTCCCTTGAGATGCTTTACGTTAACTGGTTTGATTAGATAGTCCGCTGCCCCTAAGCGAAAAGCTTGAATAGAACTTTCGAGAGTGGCATGACCAGTAATTAGGACGATTTCGGTATTCATCGACTCTTCGACATTTTCAAAGAGAGACATACCGCTTCCGTCAGGGAGGAATAAATCGAGCAACACTACGTCGGGCTTTTGAAAAGCCATTTGCCGGCGAGCGTCTTCCAGGCTTTTAGCTGTTGCGGTAGTGAAGCCTTCGAGTGCGACAAGATCGGCTAAGCCGCTCGCGGCGTCGGTGTCGTCATCAACGACTAATACATGAGGCATAGGCTTATTTTCTGAAACTGATGACTTGAACCACCGGCTCCCTTGAAATGCAGTTTTTAGGATGCTGCAAAAACGGCCCCCGTCCTTCTCTAGAAATTAGAGCAGGAAACTTTTTTACCGCTACCCAATCGCTTATACGAACAAATCGTTTCAACTCAGTCATCGTGTGTACATTCATATATTCATATCTATATTGAGTTTTAGCACGTCTTTTTGAAATTCTTTCTTTAATCTCATGTTGAATCGGTAAATATCTCCGATATTTATTCGGTAAATGCAACGATTCCTGCAGGAAAAAGCGCCGATGGCATAGCTGTTGCTAACCGTACAAAAGTTATTAATAGATTACGGTCAAAGAAAAAATACTTTATGCATCTTGTCGATACCACCATGTTCTATGCTCCCGAAGGAGGAGGGGTTCAACGATACCTCACTGCTAAACATCATTGGCTCAGGAAACATACCAGCGTCCGGCACACAATCTTGGCACCCGGTGGCGTCAATAGCTGCGCTGACAACGGAATCATTACTTTGAAAAGCTCGTCATTGCTTCTCACGAATGGGTATCGCTTTCCATTACGCCTCGCGCCATGGCGCAAACGCCTAATGAAGTTAACGCCCGATCTCATCGAGGTTGGCGATTCTTTCGGTCCTGCATGGGCCGCCTTGGATGCGGGCCAGAAAATGGGTATCCCGGTAGCAGGCTTCTACCATTCCGATGTCATACGTCTTGTCGGCACACGATTTGGCGCCACCGTAGAGAAAGCTGCGGCTCGCTATGTACGACATCTGTATAAAAACTTTGATCTGGTAATTGCGCCATCTTGCTATGTTGCCGAAAAGTTACAAGCAATCGGCGTCGAATCGGTGATACGCCAGCCACTCGGCGTCGATGCGGAGCTATTTCATCCGAAACGGTCCGATCCGCAATTACGACGAAAGCTTGGCTTACGCGAAGATACGCGGCTACTTATATTCGCGGGACGCTTCGCGCCGGAAAAAAATATTCCCGTGCTGCTTTCTGCTTTTAGGCGATTGGGAAAACGCTACCACCTGCTGCTAGTAGGTGGCGGCATGCATCTCAACGTACCCTCGAATGTAACGGTGTATGGTTATCAAAGAAGCGAGCGCGAGCTAGCGCGCCTGATCGCTAGTTGCGATGCGCTTGTACACGCTGGCCGTCAGGAAACTTTCGGCCTCGTCGTGCTGGAAGCAATGGCCTCGGCGCTACCGGTCATAGGTGTTGCAGAAGGTGGCGTCGCGGAATTGGTCGGAAAGCGGTCCGGCATCTTGGTTTCATCGGTAAGCGGTAACGCATTCGCGGAAGGAATAGAAACACTTTACAACTACGGCCCCGAGCTCCTCGGCCGCCGGGCAAGAGAAAAAGTGGAAAAATCTTACAGTTGGAATCAGGTAATGCGTTCACTCCTCGCACTTTATCAAGAACGCTTGTTGTTCTCATGGGGCGCAAACATCTCGAACGATGCTTATGCTTACCGATAACAAAAAGCCTTCACTCTGCGTTTCGATACATGACGTAGCGCCGACTACTTGGGTTGAATGCTCACGCCTACTGTCATTCCTCGATAGTTTCGAAAACATACGCAGCACTTTATTGGTAGTTCCGGATTACCACCGACACGGCAGAATCGATTCTCATCCGCAATTTCTCAATGCACTTGAAAATCGTCTCGCTCGCGGTGATGAAATCGCTCTGCATGGCTATTACCATTTGGATGATTCGCCTCCTCCACGCAACCCGATCGATTGGGTGCAGCGACGCATGTTCACGCAATCCGAAGGAGAGTTCGCCGCCATTTCTAACGACGATGCGTTAAAACGACTTCAGTGGGGAGTAAATTTAATGGAATATCTAGGCTGGCCACTGAAAGGATTTATTGCGCCTGCATGGCTGATCGGCAAATCAGCGGAACAAGCGCTTAAAACATTTGATTTCGCTTACACCACAACATTGAACGGAATATATCGGCTTCCCGATTGGCAGTTTACTTGGTCGCCCGCGTTAACTTACAGCGTTGGATCGCCTTTGCGACGAACGATGTCATTGTCATTGAATCAAACACGTCTTGCGCTGTTCCGCAATGCACCTCTGCTGCGCCTTTGCTTACATCCTGTCGATTTCCATTTCGATGACGTAATGGTCCAGTGGGGAAATTTTATAGAGCGAGCGCTGGAAACACATATCCCCATAACAAAAGCGGGATGGATTTCCAATCAATCACAAGCCGTAAAAATATTGTGAATGAGTCTAAGCATTAAGCATAAAACCTAGAGTCTGTTATGAACTCTCTCTCGCCTGCGTTGAGGGTAAAAAAGCGCGAGTGCTAGGC
>JAZKCF010000058.1:0-13666 GCA_040388195.1 Pseudomonadota bacterium | reverse complement strand
GCAGCAAGCATATGCCGAACTTCAGGTCTTGCGCGCTGCGGCTGCGTAACATCAGCTAATAACGCAAAATTTACAAGGTGAATTGTTAGCGTTTTTTTAACGCTGCCATAGAGAGTGCGCTTACTGAGGCGTTCTTGATCGATGGTTTCGACGGCGCGAATAAAAGCTTCTTTTGTTGTCTCTCCCGGTTGGCGTGGAAGAAGTAGAGGCCAGAACTTTCGCATCAGAGCCGCCGCAGCGATGCCACAAATTACAAATAATATGACCGTTTCGAACGTTTCTTTATCCATGATACTAGGCATCGCTATTTTTAATCTCGGCGGTTAAGCAAGTGCCATGCCATTTGTGGTAAGGTCCGTAAAATCAATTGCATGAATTGGGGCGTGCAAACTGATAAAAGGGGGCGTGTAAAAAATGTCGACAAGAAACCGATGTTTACGGTTCAAAGGCTATGCACAGCATTATTGTTTTACTTAATAAACCTATCCCAGCTCAGTTTTACTTTCCCTTAGTCGATAACACTCATATGGCCCGTGCGTGCTGTGTAAGAGCGCCGATGGCTTGCTGCGCGAGTGAATATCGAACCTTCGTGTTTTTAGTTACGGGTGCGCTTCTCAATTCGGTCGTGGCGCCTGTGCATGTGTCTAAAAGCAACTGCGGCTTCCTGTCATAACAGAGGGCAACATAACCCACCGTTAAGAAGCAGCAGTTGACCGCTGTTTTATAGAGGGGTTACACCAATAATAATGTTAAAGGTATTCATCACAATCGATACCGAGCTTTGGCCAATTTCTCCGGGTTGGCCGGTAGTTCCCCTATCGTCCGACAAAGTGGATTTTTCCAAGGAACTCGAGAATTCTTTCTACGGAATAACATTAACCGGCGACTTCGGCATACCGTATCAAATAGCGAATTTTAATCGCTACGGGTTGAAAGCAACTTATTTCGTCGAATCTATGTTCGCGGACGTATTGGGCAAGGATTCGCTTAGCCGGCTTGTGTCGTTAATCCAAACCGGAAAGCAGGAAGTCCAGTTGCACATGCATACCGAGTGGTTAGGGGAAATCAGCGATCCTTTATTGCCCCCTGACTCTAGGCAAAACATTAGTCAGTACAGTGAGGCGGAGCAAACCGCGATCATTAAGCATGGCTTGAGTTCATTGCGTGAGTGCGGAGCAGAGTCCGTCGTTGCATTTCGAGCAGGAAATTTTGGCGCAAGCATGCTCACGCTACCTGCTTTGAAGAATAACGGGCTTAGCTTCGACAGCAGCCATAACACCTGCATGCTGGACACGACTTGTGACATGAATGCATTGGGACAGCTTATTCAACCCAAACTCGTAGACGGGATAGTCGTGGTACCGGTTAGCTACTACAACGATTACCCCAATCATTTTCGTCATGCGCAACTATGTGCCTGCTCTTTCTCCGAGTTGCGAGAGGCGCTGTTATGGGCGTGGAAAGACGGCTGGAGTTCGTTTGTTATCGTCATGCATAGTTTCGAGTTGGTGCGGTATAACCGTCAGCCGCTTGGGCGCATCATGCCTCATCCTTTGCATTTATCACGATTCGATAAGTTATGTCGTTTTTTGAGCGATCATGACGATAAATTTAGTACGGCACATTTTCGTGATCTTGATCCTAATGCGTTTGCTTCGCAGGGGAACGCACAGTGTTTTCGCTCTTCCTTAGCACGTACGTTATATCGATATGGGGAGCAATTTATCGGTGGGTTGGTTTAGCGCTAACTGTTTACTTAAGGCGGGTGTAGGTGCGGCGGTGAACAGTTGTAGGTGCTATGTTCTCAAATTGACCAGCAGGTCTTCGCGCAACGCCTGCAGCGCAGTGGGATTTCCGAAAACATCACCACTTACTTGTAATGTATCTTCAGCACGCTCGCCCAGCGTCGTAATTTTTGCCGAGTGCAAACTGACATGGTGTTCTACCAATACGCGCGCAATCGTCGATAGCAAACCCGGCCGGTCGCCGGCGACAAATGATAGCCGGAAGTAGCGGCCTTTCTCATCCTCTTCAATATCGAGTTTTGGTTCGATCGGAAAATGCTTGAGACGTCTGGATAACCGGGTTTTCACTGACGGCTCTAATGGCGCTTGCTTCGTGATCCGTTCCCCCAGTTCGTATTCGATGTAATTCAATACATCGCGGTAATGAATCGCTTTTCCGCTCGCATCCAAAATTTGGAAACTATCAAGCGCGTAACCGTGCCGTGTCGTGTAGATCTTGGCGTCGACAATTTCATAATCCGTTCGTTCGAAGAAACCGCAAATGCGAGCGAACAAGGCCTCTTGATCGGGGGCATAGATAAATACTTGGACGCCTTCGCCAACCGGCGATAAGCGCGCTCTGACAACTGCTTCACGGCTTTGCACTTTGCCGACTAGCATGCGCGTCTGCCAGGCAATATCGGCTGCATCGAAACGCTGGAAGTAATGGTCATCCAGTTTCGACCAAAGCGGTTCATGAACGGAATCGGCGAGTGCATAATGGCGCAAGATGCGCAGTGCTTCTCGTTGCTTCACGGCGATGTCTACTGCGGCGCTTGTTTTTCCTTCTCGCAATACTCGCTGCGTCGACCGGAACAAATCTTCCAGCAATTTACTCTTCCAGGCATTCCAAACTTTTGGGCTGGTGCCACGAATATCCGCGACTGTTAGTAAATAGAGCGCGATAAGTTGTCGCTCATTCGCCACTTTTCGCGCGAAAGCATTGATGACATCCGGGTCGGATAAATCCTGTTTTTGTGCAACGGATGACATGTAAAGATGTTGTTCCACCAGCCAGCAGATCAAGTCGCTGTCTTCGTCCGAAATATGATGCGAGCGGCAAAAGCGTCGCGCATCATGGCTTCCAAGTTGTGAGTGGTCACCACCACGCCCCTTGGCAATATCATGGAACAACGCTGCGATGACAAGCGTTTCCGGACGTTCGAAATTCTGGATGAGCGCGCTGCAGAATGGATATTCGTGAGTGTATGCCGGTACGAGAAAGCGCCGTAAATTTCTCACCACGGTCAGGATGTGCGCATCTACGGTATAGACATGAAACAAATCATGTTGCATCTGCCCGACGATACGGCCGAATGCAGGGATGTAGCGACCGAGAATGCCGTATTGATTCATTCGCCGAAGCACGAAAGTAACCCGTGTCGGGTGGCGGAGAATTGCCATGAACAAATCGCGATTCGTCCGATCACGACGGAATCCACTATTTATTTTTGCTTTGGCTCGCCATAGCGAGCGTAATGTCGAGGCGCCGATACCCTCCAGCTCGGTGTGTTGCTGCAGTAATAGAAACGTTTCCAAGATTGCTGTTGGATGGCGTTGATAAAGATTCTCGTGCCGTGCTTCAAGCAAATTATTGCGTATTTCGAAATCGTGATTGATGGGTATCGGTGCCGCATCCAGTTTGAACAAAATTTGTGCTGAAAAATTTTGTAAGACGATGGTATTTATTTGCCCGATAGACTTTGCGGTTCGGTAAAACGCTTGCATCAGCCGCTCGCTAGGCCGCCGGTTACCATGCGAAGTGAGATGGAGTTCGCGTGACAGTGCTGTTTGGTAATCAAACAAGAGCCGGTCTTCACGTCGATTTGCCAGATAATGCAAGCGAATACGCAAATTCTGCAGCACTCGTTCGCGCCGTTCAGTCTGGCGTGCTTCTAATCCGGTAATTAACTTGTGGGTCGCGAGATCTCGCCAGCTTCCACCCACCCCCGTCGCATGCGCAATCCATAGAATGACTTGCAGATCGCGTAGCCCGCCTGGGTTTTCTTTGATATTTGGTTCAAGATTGGACGCCGTGTCTTGGAAGCGAGCGTGGCGGGACTGCAGTTCCGCGACTTTGGTTTGAAAGAAAGCAGGTACGTCGAGATGCTGCTTAATGGCTTGCTTGAGTGCTGCGAAGAGCTGGTTATCCCCGGTGATATGCCGCGCTTCCAGCAAGTTGGTCATCACCGTTATATCTTGCGCTGCCTCCTCCATGCATTGGGAAATCGTGCGCACGCTGTGGCCTATTTCCAAGCCACAATCCCATAGCAGGCGGACGAATTGCTCGACGTTGTCATTGATGGAAGTTTCCATCGATTCCGGCAACAGAACCAGCACGTCTACATCGGAAAAAGGATACAGCTCGCCACGTCCATAGCCGCCTACCGCAACCAAGCTCAAGGTTTCCGGTAAATCGCATTCGGCCCATATTCCTGCCAGTATGCCATCCACAAATCGCGAATGGCTGTGTAGTAACTGGCGTGGATTGGGGGCAACGAAGAAACCGGCCTTCAACGCTGCTCGGCCTTCTATCAGTCGCTCACGCCAGGTTGTTACTACTGGGGTGCTATCGATTTCTTGCGTAGTGTCCATTGAGAAAAGCCTTGAGGTCTATTCGATTGAGCGAGAAGAGCTCTTCAATACATCCTACATTGCTTTACTGAATTGTAGCCGGGATGTTTGATAAATTCGCAAGATGAGGGCGCCGGATTTTGATTCGAGAGGGGGATTTTTTCACAACCCACCACGCAGTCTTGATTTGTGCCCCTACGTTACGCGAAGCCTCATTAACCTCTACCTCAATCCCGGTTTCTCCATTCCGATCCGGCCCAACTGGCGAACGCTTGCAGCGGTTTTGAAAGAAGTCTAATGATTTATCCGAAGAATGGTAGTGCTTGATACGCGATGAGAACTGTGCCGCGTTTTCTCATCGCGTAAGAGAGGTTTTATGCAGATAAAGCTGGCGGCATCGGTGGCGTGCCGCTGGATGTTGTTAATACTTCAAAGCCGCTTTCCGTCACCAGAATGGTATGTTCCCACTGCGCGGAGAGTGAATGATCGCGGGTGACAATGGTCCAGCCATCGGCAAGACTACGAATTTCCCGTCGGCCGGCATTGATCATCGGTTCAATGGTAAAAATCATTCCTGGTGCAAGCTTTACGCCCGTGCCTGCTCGCCCGTAGTGAAGCACCTGCGGCTCCTCATGGAATTTTTTGCCGATGCCATGGCCACAGAATTCACGGACGACGCTATAGCCGTTTTCCTCCGCGAAGATTTGAATCGTATTGCCAACATCTCCCAAAAATGCGCCAGGTTTTACTTTCGAAATCCCTCGCCACATGGCCTCGTAGGTAATTTGGCACAAGCGTTTCGCCTGAATTGACGGGTCGCCCACATAAAACATGCGGCTCGTGTCGCCGTGATAACCCTCTTTGATGACAGTGACATCGATATTGACGATATCGCCCGCCTTCAACACCTTGTCGCCGGGAATGCCGTGGCACACCTGATGATTGACGGAGGTGCAAACGGACTTAGGGTAGGGCGAATGTCCTGGTGGCGTGTAATTGAGTGGCGCAGGAACAGTACCTTGCTCATTCACCATGTAGTCATGGCAAAGTTTATCCAGCTCACCAGTGGTAATACCGGGCTTTACATGCGGCGTAATGAAATCGAGCACCTCTGACGCGAGACGGCCAGCGATGCGCATTTTTTCGATATCTTGGGGGGATTTGAGGTTGACTGACACGATAAGGATATGGGGACTGACCATCCTGATAACAAGGTGTGCATTATACCAGTACAAATGATTTTCTAAGCGCGTTCAAGGTGTATTTACGCTGTTTTGGTGTAATCTGAGCAGCCTTTTATGCGAAATCCCTGCGCTTTTTCGCGCGATCGGAACAAAACGAATGAAACACATCAGCTCACGCGAGAATCCCTTTTTTAAAAATCTTATCAAGCTCGCTCAGTCGAGTCGTGAACGGAAAAAACAGGGCTTAACGCTGATCGACGGTACTCACTTGATCGAGGTGTATCGAGAGCGGGTTGGTTTGCCGCAAATACTTGTAGTAAGCGAGAGCGGTATGCAGAATCGGGAAATTACGACATTGCTGAAAAAGTTCGCTGTGCTTCAGCCGGTCGTTCTTGACGACGGCTTGTTCAAAGATATTTCCAACTTAGTTACGCCGGCTGGCGTGATGGCTGTTATTCCCACGCCTCAGCCGGAAAAAATTCCCGAGAAACTCGACCTATGCCTCGCGTGTGAGGGCGTTCAGGATCCCGGCAATCTCGGTTCCATTCTGCGTTCGGCTGCGGCTGCGGGGGTTCAGCATATATTTCTGTCGAAGGACTGTGTTTCTGCTTGGGCACCGCGGGTTACTCGCGCGGGCCAAGGCGCGCATTTCCTACTTTCTATTCACGAAGGCGCTGATCTTTTTTCAATGGCGCGGAGCTTTTCCGGGAAAGTGGTTGCGACAACGCTCGACACAACTGTAAGTCTTTTCGATATGGATCTCACCGGTGCGTTGATGTTGTTAATCGGTAACGAAGGCGCAGGAATTTCGGCGGGGTTGATGGCCTTTGCCAATCATAAAGTGAAAATTCCAATGCCTGGTGGAATGGAATCGCTAAATGCGGCTGCAGCTGCGGCGGTATGTTTGTTTGAAAGGGTGAGGCAGACTAACAAATAGAATTGACTGTAGTGGCTGCACCAACCTATAGAGTGAGGCCGTCTAAGCATCAATCCGTAATCGGAAACGCCAAACTACAATTCCAGCAAATTTCGAATTCTTCTGGATTCTGTTCCCCGCATTCACTACAGAAACGCACGACGCCACTAGTTCGGCGGCGGCAATATGCCTCTATAGCTCGGCGTGCACGCGCTTCAAACGCAGCATCCTTTACCCATATTTCCGGTAGAGAGGCATCGAGCGGTATTTCCCCCAGCATGCTGCAGGCATTTTCATTGAACACTACCGCGTCGATTCCCTCATGCTGAAGTAGGTGTAACACGAGGTGCGCTTCGGGCAGATTAAGGGCGGTATATACCTTGCGCATTAGAGCGTCTCTAGCAATTCATCACACACCGACCGCATTAGTACACACGCCTTGCTAAATGGGCTTCATGGAGAATCGTCGTCGCAATTTCTTCAATTGATTTGGTTGTCGAGTCCAGGAACGGAATGCCAGCTTGGCGCATCATGGCCTCCGCCGTTTGGACTTCGAATTGACAATTAGAATACGCAGCGTAATTGCTGTCCGGTTTTCGCTCGGAACGAATTTGCTGTAAGCGGTCGGCGGTAATGGAAAGTCCGTAAAGCTTACTCCGATGTGGGATTAGCGCCGGCGGCAGCTTCATCTTTGTCAGATCTTCCGGAATCAGCGGGTAATTCGCGGCCTTGATACCGAACTGCATTGCCATGTAAAGACAGGTCGGCGTTTTGCCGCTGCGGGAAACGCCTACAAGGATGATGTCAGCATCTTCTAAATTACGATTGGTAGCGCCGTCGTCATGGCTAAGTGTGTAGTTAATGGCGTCAATCCGCTGGTTATAGCTTTTAAAGTTATGCGTGCTGTGTGATTTACCGACCGTATGGGAAGAATGCAAACCTAGCTCGGCTTCCAGCGGTACGATGAACATTTCGAATAGGTCCAGCACTAGTGCATTCATTCCCCCAATAATTTGCCGTACGGCATCGTCTACCAGCGTGGAAAAGACAATCGGACGTGCGCCATCATCCTGGGCGGCGGCGTTTACTTGCTGCACCGCGGCCTGCGCATCTTCGACGCTATCGACGAATGGGATGGTCACCCGCTGAAATTCAATGGGATCAAACTGGGTAAGCAAGGACTGGCCTAGCATTTCCGCGGTAATTCCGGTGCGGTCGGAGATAAAGAAAGCTGTACGGCGAATGGTCATTTTGGAGAACTCAGGGTGAAATAGGCCTCAGTCTTTTGTTATGAGTTTTTTGCGATTATTTACAATGAAACACCGCATCAAGGATTTGCTTGAGCTTATCCTTTTTAATGGCTTATGTGGAGATAAAAATGAGAAACAAATTCTCGGCATTACTTACCGCTTTCATTCTGGTGTTGCCACTGGGAAGTCACGCCGAAGCCTTCGTTGGGGGCGGAATCGGAGTGGCTCAGCTTAAAGTCGATAGCGGTGAATTGATCGTCGCTTCGAAAGATGAAAAGGATATCGGCTACAAAATCGTTGGCGGTTACAAGTTCAGCCGATATCTAAGCGTCGAAGGCGGTTATGTAAGTCTTGGTAAGGTCAAGAACACTTATTCTGTAGGTGGTAATGACGTAACCTTGGATATGAAATCGCACGGCCTTTACGCTGCTGTAAAAGGATCTTTGCCTTTTTCGGAAGAGTTTTCTATGTTCGCCAAATTAGGTGCGATCAAAAACCGTAGTTCCGCAACTGTCTCCGGAAGCGGTTTGACGATTGATGCCACTGGTTCCAAGATTAGCCCGATGATTGGCTTTGGTATGGACTACGACTTTGGCCGGAGTTGGAATTGGGTGTTTTCTCTAGAGTACGATTATTTTGGTAAAGTCGCCGAGGACGTTAAGGCGGGGCTTTGGACAGTCAATCTGCTCTATAATTTTTAGGCGTAATTTTACGGGAATTGATCTCCCCCAAGCCGGCTCAGTGCCGGCTTCATGTTTTATCCGCCTCCCGCTTAAGCGCATATTCGGCGTGTCCCGCGCCTTGAGTCATCCGCAACCAAAACAACCAAATTATTACTGCGCGGCTCCCAGGCCGGCTTCAGCTATAATGCCAATTTTTTCGATTGCCGGAAAATGGGAGTTGCGATGGATAACAAATACGTTGCCTGGTTTGATGGCTTGCGTATGACCGATGTGGATCAGGTTGGCGGTAAGAATGCTAGCCTTGGAGAAATGATCAGTCAGCTGGCTGGCGCGGGAGTGCGAGTTCCCGGCGGCTTTGCGACGACGGCCGAGGCATTTCGCGATTTCCTCCGTCATAACGATTTAGAAGCTCGTATCGAGGCAGCCCTTTCCGGCCTCGATGTTGAGGATGTGGAAGCCCTGGCTAAAACGGGCGCGCAAGTCCGCGACTGGGTTGTCAATGCGCCATTTCAGCCGCAGCTAGAGACCGACATCGCTGCCGCGTACGAAAAAATGTTGAAGGATGCCGGCGGAGAGATCTCCGTCGCAGTTCGCTCTTCCGCCACGGCCGAAGATCTGCCGGATGCTTCCTTCGCCGGCCAGCAGGAAACCTTCCTGAACATCCACGGTCTGGATAATGTACTTGTCGCGGTTAAGCATGTGTTCGCGTCCCTCTATAACGATCGGGCGATTTCCTATCGGGTGCATAAAGGTTTTATCCATTCGGAAGTGGCACTTTCCGCCGGTATTCAGCGCATGGTTCGAAGCGACATTGGCGCTGCTGGCGTGCTGTTCACTTTGGATACTGAATCCGGTTTTCGCGATGTGGTCTTTATTACCGCCAGTTACGGACTGGGCGAAACCGTGGTGCAGGGCGCGGTTAATCCGGATGAGTTTTACGTTAGCAAAGTGGTGCTGAAACAGAACAAGCCCGCACTTCTTCGTCGCAATCTAGGTTCGAAGGCTATCAAAATGGTCTTTGCTCAAAACCGGTCGGCTGGAAAATCTGTTGAAACGGTCGATGTATCACTTGAGGAACGCCACCGTTTTTCCATTACCGATGCAGAAGCGGAAGAATTAGCTCGTTACGCGCTTTCCATTGAGGCGCATTACCAACGACCAATGGATATCGAGTGGGGCCGCGATGGAAGCGACGGCAAGATTTATATCTTGCAGGCCCGGCCGGAAACAGTGAAAACACAAGGACGCACAGAAACCTTGCGTCGCTATCGTCTGAAACAAAAAGGTGAATTGCTCGTTACTGGACGTGCGATCGGGCAAAAAATAGGGCAGGGACCGGTGCGAATAATCGAGGATGTCGCGCAAATCGCCCAGGTTCAGCCCGGCGATGTATTGGTCACCGATATGACGGACCCGAACTGGGAGCCGGTCATGAAGCGTGCTTCGGCCATTGTGACGAATCGCGGTGGCCGCACCTGCCACGCGGCTATTATTGCCCGTGAGCTCGGTATTCCAGCTGTGGTTGGCTGTAACGATGCGACTGAGATATTGAAGGAAGGGCAAAACGTCACTGTATCTTGCTCTGAGGGTGATACCGGCAATATCTACGAAGGTTTACTCAATTTCGAAGTGCTCGACCTTGCTCTCGCGGAGATGCCTCCATGCCCGGTAAAAGTGATGATGAACGTGGGCAATCCACAACTCGCTTTCGATTTCGCGCAGTTGCCGAATGCTGGTGTTGGGTTAGCCCGGTTGGAATTTATTATCAGCGGCATGATTGGAATTCATCCCAAAGCATGCTTGGAGTTCGATACGCTGCCGCGTGACTTGAAGCAGCAAGTTGCTGAACGTTCCCGTGGTTACAGCGATCCGGTGAGCTTCTATGTGGAGAAGATTGTAGAGGGTGTGTCGACACTGGCTGCAGCGTTTTGGCCGCAAAAGGTTATTGTCCGCATGTCGGATTTTAAGTCCAATGAGTATTTGAATCTTATCGGCGGCAAGCGCTATGAACCGCATGAGGAAAATCCCATGCTCGGTTTCCGCGGCGCTGCTCGCTATATTGCTAGCTCTTTCCGCGATTGCTTTGAGCTGGAATGCCGTGCGATGCGGAAAGTGCGTGATGAGATGGGGCTGACGAATGTAGAGCTGATGCTTCCGTTTGTACGTACCACCAAGGAAGCACAGCAGGTACAGGAAATCATGCGCGGCTTCGGACTTGAGCGTGGCAAGAATGGCTTACGCATGATCATGATGTGTGAAGTGCCGTCCAATGCGATTTTGGCTGATGAGTTTCTGGAATTTTTCGATGGCTATTCGATCGGTTCCAATGATCTGACGCAATTGACCTTAGGTTTGGATCGCGATTCAGGATTAGTAGCGGAAACGTTTGATGAGCGCGACCCGGCAGTGAAAGCAATGCTGTCGCTAGCGATTGCCGCGTGCCGCAAAGCGGGCAAATACATCGGTATTTGCGGGCAAGGGCCTTCCGATCATCCCGATTTAGCCAAATGGTTAATGGAGCAGGGTATTGAAAGCATATCGCTCAACCCGGATACTGTGGTTGAGACATGGTTGTATCTTGCTGGTAAGAAAACTTCTTAACGTTTGTTCAAAATCTTACTGCGAAGGTCGATTTTAAAGCGTGTTGTATTTTTGTACATCTCTTCGGTTTAAACTCGGCCTAATCGCTACAGTGAACAGATTCTTAGTCCCAATCCTTAGAGCGTCTAACAAAATGACTCTGCCGTTGTTGCATCGCCTTGCCGTACTGGGTGTGCTGTCTGCGTCGATGTCCTTTATGCAGAGTTATTTTGTTAGACGCTCTTAGCCTTTAATGAGGCCTACACGAAATGTCACATAAGATTCTCTCTGGAAAGTCAGTCCTTGTTACCGGCTCGACCAGTGGCATTGGTTTAGGTATTGCCACTGCTTTTGCGGCCCATGGGGCTAATGTTGTATTGAACGGTTTTGGCGATGCCGCCGAGGTTGAATCGCTGCGCAGTGGCCTTATCGATGAGCATGATGTTGGTGTTATTTATTCACCTGCCGATATGACCAAGCCAGCAGAAATCGTGGCGATGTGTGAAAAGGCAAAGGCCGAGTTTGGCGGTGTCGATATCCTGGTTAACAATGCCGGCATTCAGCACGTCTCGCCAGTGGATGACTTTCCCATTGAAAAATGGGATGCCATTATCGCCATTAATCTCTCCTCGGTTTTTCATTGCACGCGCGCTGTTTTGCCGATGATGAAGGCGAACAAATGGGGGCGTGTGATTAATATCGCTTCCGCCCATGGTCTCGTCGCGTCGCCATTTAAATCTGCGTATGTTGCCGCTAAGCATGGCGTATTAGGCTTTACAAAATCTGTCGCGCTGGAAGTGGCAGAGCAGGGCATCACGGCTAATTCAATTTGTCCTGGTTATGTATTGACCCCGCTAGTCGAAAAGCAAATCGATGATCAAGCGCGGGTGCATGGCATACCACGAGAGAGCGTAATACGTGATGTCATTCTCTCACCGCAACCCAACAAGCAATTTGTGCAAATCGAAGAAGTCGCGTCGCTGGCTCTTTATTTGGCGAGTGATGCTGCGGTTGCGATTACCGGTGCTTCGTTTTCTATCGATGGTGGATGGACGGCGCGTTAAATTATTTATCAGCGCTATAGTTATAAATTAGTGCGCTCTAATTCCATATTGCATTCAAAACGAGACGCGAAGGTCGAGCGTAGACAGTACAAACCAGCGGCCAAAGCATCGTTTTAAATGTGACATGAAAAATAGATGTCTAATTAACTTGGAAAGGTCTAGTGAACATGAGCAAGGTATATCCAGACGCCAAGGCGGCATTGCAAGGACTATTGCGGGACGATATAACGATTGCCGCTGGTGGATTTGGTCTTTGTGGAATTCCCGAGAATTTGATTCATGCGCTTGTTGATAGCGGCGTGAAGGGATTGACTATTGTTGGCAACAATGCGGGCGTCGATGACTTCGGCATGGGTTTGCTATTAAAGACCAGACAAGTCAAGAAAGTAATCGCCTCCTACGTTGGCGAGAACAAGGAATTCGAGCGCCAAGTACTAGCAGGCGAATTGGAGTTGCAACTGACGCCACAAGGCACGCTTGCCGAGAAGCTGCGTGCAGGGGGTGCTGGTATTCCTGGCTTCTACACGCGTACTGCTTTCGGGACGAAGCTTGCGGAAGGTAAGGATACTAAAATCTTTGACGGCAAAGAATATGTGCTTGAAGAAGGCATCCGTTCAGACGTGTCGATCGTAAAAGCGTGGAAAGGCGATAAAGCAGGCAATCTGATTTATCACGAGACGGCGCGCAATTTTAATCCCATGATCGCCACTTGCGGCAAGATCACTGTCGCTGAAGTAGAGGAGCTGGTCGAGGTGGGAGAGCTGGACCCGGATCAAATTCACACGTCCGGTATTTATGTTGACCGGATCATCAAGGGGCCGAAGTACGAGAAGCGAATCGAATTCCGTACTGTTGCCGGCGCCGCTGCATCGAAAAAAGATTCACCGATTCGCGAATTGATGGCTAAGCGGGCTGCTCAAGAGTTGCGTGACGGTTACTACGTTAATTTGGGTATAGGCATTCCCACTTTGGTGGCTAACTTCATACCCGAAAATATTAACGTTACCTTGCAATCGGAAAACGGTTTATTGGGAATCGGGCCATTTCCAACGGAAGATAAAGTCGATCCCGATCTCATCAACGCGGGTAAGCAAACGATTTCAACTATTCCCGGCTCCAGTTTTTTCTCCAGCGCTGATTCTTTCGCGATGATTCGCGGTGGGCATATCGATCTTTCTATTCTTGGCGGATTGGAAGTGGCGGAGAACGGCGATCTTGCCAATTGGATGGTGCCAGGAAAAATGGTGAAAGGTCCGGGCGGGGCAATGGATTTGGTGTCCGGCGTGAGGCGAGTCATTGTGCTGATGGAGCATACAGCTAAGGATGGTAGCTCGAAGATACTGAGGCAATGCAATTTGCCGATCACCGGTAAAGCTGTGGTGAATATGATCATCACTGATTTATGCGTCTTCGAGGTGATCCCACAAGAGGGGCTGGTACTTAAGGAGCTTCATCCCGGTGTGTCGTTAGAAGACGTACGTGCCAAGACCGAATGCAATTTTAGAGTTCTGCAATAGGCGGGTTAGGGAGTGGATGCTAGATATTCGGCCGGGTTAGCGAAAGCGTCCCGGCCGTATTTTATGTGCGCCCAGCATGGGCGCAATCTTGGAGGTGAAAGTCCTCCCGTAAGC
>JAZKCF010000057.1:0-50179 GCA_040388195.1 Pseudomonadota bacterium | reverse complement strand
CGTTATCGAAATTTGATTGCAAAAAACTTTAGTTCGTTTTGCAGAGATTAGTAAATGAGGTCTGCGTTTGATGGCTTGGATCCCTGCCGCATACGGCAGTATTTTTTATACCGTCGCAGTCGATGTCCATGTCTGCTTTCCACCAGAAAGCGCCATTCAGTTGGCAAACTGGAATTGTGTCGGGTGAGCCATCATCCGTTGCAAACATACCTTTGCTTACTTGCTTGCAGCCTTTGTTGAGCAACGTCGATAGCTCGGACGAGGCCGGTATAGCACCGCCTGCGGGAGTTAGCGACGGAGTATTAGGTACGCCACCAACCGACCGGTTGTTATGCTTCTCTGCTGGAGGTGGGCAGGTTTTGCTTTTCCTTTTGTGTACTCGCTTTGGTGATCCCGGTTTTTTGGGTCCGACGCGTGTCTGCAGGCGTTGGTGACCCAGATCCGGCGCTTCCGCCTTGGTCGCCACCATTGACTACAGGCGTTGGTGATCCCGGCCCGGTGCTGCCGACTACGTCGCCACCAGCATTGACTTCAGCCTTTACTGGCGGCAATGGTCCAGTGCAGTCGAGACAAGTCCACGTCACCGTACCTGAACCTACTCCAAATCTTTTGGAAGTGGCTTCTTCCATGTCGATCAAGTAACCGTTTTTCCCGGCATTTTTTGTGCAGCATCCACTGCAATCGGAGTCGGCACATTCGTCTAACACCTGACAATCGATTGAGCGAGTTCCCTGTGTGACCCGAAGGGTTCTTAACTTAAGAGTTGGGAAGTCTTTAGAATGCACGGCACAAATATTGTGTGACGCCACCCAACTCTTTGACATTTTTTCAGGCAGGGCTGAGAACTGGCCTTCATATTCGCAACCGCTATACTCTACGCACTCCTCGCTGCCGGGTTCAGGTAGGAAGTGTAGTGAGTCAAGGTAGCGCTACCTTGTTGGGCGTTGGTAATCGTTGACTGCACCATTGCCCCGGCCATCAGAAATGCTGCTAGTAAGAACGTCTTTATGTGGCGGGACTGATTGGCCATCTCATGTTTTATCATTGTTTTCCCCTTGATATAGGACATAGGACGATGTGGATCACTGCTGAGTTGTCATCTATCCGTCCCTGTAATCTATATCGGTCTTAAAGAAATACAACCGGAACAGTATTCTGATCAGAAGCTTCTGCAATTAAGCAAGTTGGATGCCAAATTTTTAATCAAAATTAAAACTATAAGGTAATGATTTTGTTGATTCTGAGGTGCCACACATATTCTTATGTAGCGAGGCATTCTTGGTAAATTGCAAAATTAAATGCTTGGGGATTTGCAAATACGCAATATGATTATTCTTGGCTCTGAACAAGAAAGACGTAGAGGAGTGCAGTGAGGCAGGAGCGGTATCTGCGGTAAGTAATAACGCCCATCTTATAGAAATCTGTTTTAAGGTTGCCCTCCTAAACGGAATTCACCATCAATGTAGTACCACCGACCTTTTTCGCATACAAAGCGGCTGACTTCGTGCAGTTGGTGCGCTTGCCCGCCTGCTCGATAATAGGCGATGAATTCCACGATAGCAGTGTCTGGCCCAGTTGCTGAATGGCGCTTAATTTCTAGCTTTAACCATTTCGGTACCGGTTCTGCCTCAAGGGCAAGGCTCTCAGGGCGGGTAGTGGAATGCCAGGTAGCTAATAGATAGGGTTCCAGACGAAGAACGAATGCGCTATATCTAGAACGCATCAATGCTTCGGCAGTAGGCGGGGCGGCGCCATTGTGCCAGTGTGCGCAACATGCGGCATACGAAGTGCCACTGCCACAAGGGCAGACTAAATTTGTTTTTTTCATCCTAAAGCAGTGGCTCTTTCGATTAAGTACTTGTGCAAAAGTTTTCCAGCAAGACGCGTCGACGCAGACAGTACCCAATTAGTACGGCAAGGAGAGCTAAGCAGGGGGTTCGAGCAACATGCTGCGAGCCTGCGCAGCGGCTGTCCGATGCAGCGGACAGTGCACCCTGCAAGGGCAACGCCGCTGGAAGACTTTTGCACAAGTACTTAGCTATTAGGATGTTTTAATAGCAATACACTTTTGCCCGGCACGTCTTCCAACAACGGTACCAATCCCTTCCATATGGTTTCAAGCATGATGGGCTGCGCGGTGGCTACAGGATGAATGCCATCGGATTGAAAGTGATCATACTTGTTGCTGAAACCAGCAAAAATAGATGGCACTAAAGGGATGTTGTATTTCTGCGCTATATCTTGGAAGACTTGCGCGAACTGCTTGGTATACACCGGCCCGTAATTAGGCGGCATTTCCACGCCGACAATCAACGGTTTTGCATGAGCTTGTTGGACCGCATTGACAATACTATCCAGATTACTGCGCATGGTCCGAAGCGATAAGCCGCGTAGCGCGTCATTGCCCCCCAGTTCAATAATAACGATTTGGGGCTTATGTTGTTTCAATGCTGCGTCTAAGCGAGATAGACCGCCGCGTGTTGTATCACCGCTGATGCTGGCGTTGACGACATCATAAGATGGGTTGCGAGCCGCTAGTTTTTCTCGCAGCAGATTAACCCAGCCGGCTTTTTCCGATAAGCCATACGCCGCAGAAAGGCTATCTCCTAAAACAAGTACAACTGGCGCGGCAGCCGATGCGAAACTGGCACTGCCCAAAAAGCTGAGCAGTGCCAGGAATAACATCATCAAGTAGCGAATTTGTTTCATTGGCTTATATAACGTTAATTGCTAATGGCTTCCATTTCTATGGCGATTTTTATTTCATCGCCAATGGCCGGTAGCATGGTCGCCATGCCGAAGTCCGAACGTTTGATAGTAGTGGCTGCGTCAACCCCACAAGCTTCTTTCTTAGCGAACGGATGTGGCCCGCAATGGAACAATCTTACTTGCAACGTTACTGGTTTGGTAACGCCCAGCATTGTTAATTGACCATTTACCGCAACTAATTTATCGCCATCGAATTTAAAGTCATCCGATTTAAATTTCAAATTTGGAAATTTTTGGACATTAAAAAATTCCGGTCCACGCAAGTGCTCATCACGCTTTGCATGAGCGGTATCGATGGAAGCCGCATCAATGGTAACGTCTACCGAACCTTTCTTGGCGGCGCGATCGAGTGTTGCGGTGCCGGTGGTTTTGTCGAAGCGGCCTCGCATAACTGAGAAACCAAAATGTGAGATCTCAAAGCTCGGATAAGTATGGCCAGGATCAGCGTTAAACGTTGTTTCTGCAAGTGCTGGCAGGGATAGTGCGGTAATCGCAATCAATAGCGCGTTTTTGGCAAACATGTTGATCTCCTTGGTTTTGATGCTCGATTATTTAAGTCGAGTTTTGCAGGTTTCTGTAAATTTGCCGTAGCCGTGTATCTGGCTTTGTCGTTTCGGTGTTACGCGTTTTTTACTTCTTTGCGCCAGGCGGCAGAGAAAGTTTGAATTTAATTTCTACTTCGTTGGCAACAGTATCGGTATCTGACCATGTACCTTCGCCGATCTTGTAATCCAATCGCTTGATGGCGAAAGCGCCCGCTATGTTGTTCGTGCCACCGGGGCCGGGTGAAACGGTCACGGGTGCGGTGACATCATGCGTAATACCCTTGATCGTTAATTTGCCGTTTACTTCGTATTTCCCGCCAGCGAGTGGCTTGACGCTGCTGGAAACGAAGGTGGCAGTTGGATATTTTGCAGTGTCGAACCAAGCTGGGCGCTTAACTTCGGTTTCGGCTTCAGGCAATCCCAGATCAATACTTGCCAAATCGATTTCCAGCTGTGCCTTAGATCCTTCTACCTTGGCCGGATCGAATGCAACGTTCGCTTTAGCCTTGCGGAATTTTCCCTCAACGGGTACGTTCATCTGCTTGGAGACGAAACGGATATCGATCTTATCCTGTGGTACCGGCTGCATTGCTATTTGTATTTCGGCAATGGCCCAGCTCGTAACGGTTAACGCCAGAAGTGCTGTTGGTAAACGCAAGTTTTTCATTGGCATCTTTCTTCTTAGGATCTGGATTTTAGGAACGGCAGCATGCGAGAGAGAATTTCATCTCGATCGACGAAGTGATGTTTTAGGGCCGCCAAAACATGCAATATGACGACAGCAATCAGCATAAAGTTCAATAACTCATGTAGTTCCTTAAGATTATCCGCCAGTGTTTTATCAGCGCCAATCAGATCGGGCAGCCGAATAATGCCGAAATACATTACCGGTACGCCAGCGGCGGAACTGTAGAGCCAGCCGGAGAGGGGAACGATGACAAGAAGCAGATACAGAAAGCCGTGAGCCGCTGCCGAGGCCATTTGCTGCCAACGAGGAATGGTATCGGGCAAGGATGGTGGTTTATGCGTTAAGCGCCAGAAGACACGGATGACAGCAAAGAGGAAAATAGTCACACCCATCCATTTATGATACGAAATCAGCCGTATGCGTTGTGGTGAAAATGGCAAATCGGAGACGTAAAATCCTAATGTGAGGTTGGCAAAGATGGCAATGGCAATCAGCCAATGTAAGCTAATTGCTGTACTCGTATAGCGTGTATTATTCGTCTGAGATGTCATAGAGTGTTTGAAAAAGCTGAGAAGCCATATGAAAAGTTACTGCGGTGCTCGGAATCCTCACATATCATTTTGTATGCTCCGGTCCCTTCGCTCCGTCGGGCCACGGCTGACGCCCGCTCGCTACACTTTTCACGCGGTTTCTGAACGTCCTATTAAGGTTAATGTCAGAAAACACTACTGAAGAAAATTCACAATCCGTGTGCATTATCCCATTCGGCGCAAGCGGGTGGAAACTAAGTTTTTGAATGACACGGACAAGAATTCCGAACCGGGAACGAAATATTTCATGAGAAATGATTTGCCTAACTTTTCAGCGGAGGCTCAACTCGAACCCATTGTGAAAGTAAAAGGGTTAACCAAGCAGGTGGGCAGTGACGATGAGGAATTGACCATTCTGAATAACGTTGAGTTCGATGTGATGCCTGGGGAAGCGATTGCCATTGTCGGCGCATCAGGCTCTGGAAAATCCACGTTGCTGGGTTTGCTTGCCGGGCTGGATACTCCTAGCAGCGGCCATGTGCACATTGCGGGAACGGATCTTTTTTCCTTGGACGAAGACGCCCGCGCGTTAGTGCGAGGACGGATGCTTGGCTTTGTGTTTCAGTCTTTTCAGTTGTTGCCGGCATTGAATGCGCTGGAGAATGTCATGCTGCCGCTGGAATTAGCTGGGCGTTCCGATGCGGACGAGCGAGCAAGAGATATCCTTGTTCGAGTGGGCCTCGGCCAGCGGCTGCGGCATTATCCCAAACAACTTTCCGGCGGTGAGCAACAGCGCGTTGCCTTGGCTCGTGCGTTTGTAACCGGACCTAAACTGTTGTTGGCCGACGAACCAACCGGTAATCTGGATGCGCGTACTGGTGGAGAGGTCATTGATTTATTGTTTGAGCTTAATCACGAGCAAGGAACAACCTTGATGTTGGTTACTCACGATGAAGTACTGGCGTCCCGTTGCGGCAGAAGGGTGCGGCTGGCTGCGGGGCAAATCGTTGGAATGGAGACGGCGGAGCAATCGTGATAGAGAAAATACCGTCCACGAACAGCACGAAAGACACGAAAAAAATATACAAGCGCCGAAAGAATTTTTTTTCGTGCTTTTCGTGGATAGTGAATAGCATCGGCAAAGCATGAATTCCCTCAGATTAGCGGTACGCATGCTGATCCGAGATCTAAAGGCCGGCGGCTTGCGTATTTTATTGGCGGCGTTGCTAGTTGCCGTGGCCAGCGTGGCGACGGTAGGTTTTTTCACCGATCGAGTGCGGGGCGCGCTTAGTAGTGAAGCGACCAGTCTTCTTGGCGGCGATTTGGCTTTTATCTCGGATCACCCGGTACCGGAAAAAATCGCTGAAGAAGCGAAGCGGCTCAAACTCGAGACCGCATCTACAGTTACTTTCCCCAGCATGGTCGGCGCCAGCTTCGACGTTGTGCTCTGTGAACTCAAGGCGGTAAGCAAGTTTTATCCATTGCGAGGCGTGTTGCGCACGGCTCCTGCCAGCAATGTGCCCGATAGAGAAGAGTTCAGCGTTCCTCCCCGAGGTACCGTGTGGGTGAGCGACAAATTACTCGTGAAATTGAACGCCAAAGTCGGCGACAAGATTCAAGTCGGCATGAAGCAAATGGTGGTCGATTCCATACTCACGCGGGAACCGGATAGCGCCTTCGACTATTTCAATGTCGCGCCACGGGTGTTGATGAATGTGAGCGATTTGCCCGCGACCCGATTAATACAACCCGGCAGCCGTGCCCGTTATCGCTTATTGGTGGCGGGGGACACCAAGGCACTTGCCGCTTTCCAACGTTTCGTGAAAATCAACACGGCTCGCGGTGAGCATATCGAAACCGTGCGCGATGCCCGGAGCGAAGTGCGGGCAGCACTTGATCGAGCCGAGCAATTTCTGGGGTTGGCGTCGTTACTATCAGTCATTCTGGCTGCGGTCGGCGTGGCCTTGGCGTCGCGCCGTTTCATGCGGCGGGAGCTGGATACTTGCGCAGTTCTTCGTTGTCTAGGGGCGACGCAGGCCACCTTGCTACGTCTATATATCATCGAATTCTTGCTATTAGGTATAGCGGCAGGTTTGCTCGGATGTCTCTTTGGATTTGCCGCGCAATTCGGCCTGTTGGCATTACTGTCCGGCCTGGTGCAGGTGAATTTACCAATGCCGACGATCGTGCCCGCAATACAGGCTTTCGCCGTCGGTGTTTTGTTACTTGGTGGCTTCGCCTTGCCGCCACTCTTTCGCCTGAAATCGGTTCCCACGCTGCGGGTGCTTCGTCGCGAAATGGGCGTAGCGCCGATGAGCCTGACGGCGTATTCACTGGGTTTTATCGTTATCGCCGCATTGCTTTATTGGAAAGCGGGAGACGTCCAAATTTGGGGCGTGGTGATGGCGGGTATCAGCGCTTGTCTGATTGTTTCCGCATTGCTTGGATGGTTGATGGTTGCCGGCGTTGCTCATATGCGCGTTGTTCCCGGCGTCGCATTTAGATACGGGCTGGCTAGTTTACGGCGCCGCAAGGCGAGTAGCATTGGACAGATAGTAGCGTTGGGTTTGGGGATCATGGCATTGCTGCTGCTGACGATGGTACGTGGCGATTTAATGAGTG
The DNA here is from genome assembly GCA_040388195.1 of Pseudomonadota bacterium. GTDB lineage: Bacteria > Pseudomonadota > Gammaproteobacteria > Burkholderiales > DATLHW01 > DATLHW01. Next base: position 43,025 of record JAZKCF010000057.1, on the reverse strand, counting down.
CATGGCAAAGAAGTCTACCGACCGATGCGCCGAACCGTTTTGTGATCAACATGCAGGCGGATCAATTAGACGATATCCGAAAATTTTTCCAGACTAAGAAACTAGCTGTTCCCGAGATCTATCCGATGATTCGCGCACGTCTCACGGCGATCAATGGAAAAGCGCTTAATCTTAACTCCTATCAAGATGAGCGCGCCCGACGCTTGGCGGAAAGAGAATTTAATTTATCTTTTACCAAAAAACTTCGTCCGGATAACGTGGTTATTGCTGGCCGCTTATGGAGCGCTGATTTGCGCGGACCAGGTGAATTTTCGATGGAGCAGGATATTGCCAAGACACTCCGTGTTCAATTGGGCGATACCTTGACCTACAACGTGGCGGGCACTTTGGTCAGTGGGAAGGTGACTAGCTTACGGGAGGTGGATTGGGATTCGTTCAAGGTAAATTTCTTTGTGATCGGCAATCCGGCGTTGCTTGATCGGTTACCGGCTAATTATGTCACCAGTTTTTATCTGCCTAAGAAACAAGAAGTCGCTGCTAATGAATTGATCCAAGCGTTTCCCAATTTGACGGTCATCGATGTCGAGGCGATTTTGGATCAAGTGCGCGCAATTGCTGACCAAGTATCGCGGGCGGTGGAGTTTGTCTTCGGTTTCACGCTGGTAGCGGGGCTGATCGTACTTTACGCCGCCATTATCTCTAGTCAGGACGAACGCATCTATGAAACGGCAGTGATGCGTACCTTGGGTGCGAGGCGAGGGCAGATATTACTGGCGCAGCTTGCCGAGTTCATTGCTATCGGGCTGTTATCGGGTACCATCGCAGCGGCTTTTGCCAGCGCGGTGAGTTACGTTGTGACGGTACGCATTTTGAATTTGGACTACACGTTCAATATTTGGATACCGCTGATTGGCGCACTTCTTGGCGCTGCGGGGGTGGTTTTTGCAGGACTTACAGCAACCCGCGCAACCTTGAATCGGCCGCCGTTGCAGACGATTCGTGGATTGGCATGAGATTGCCGCTCTAAACAAAAAGGGCGTCTAGGCCTTGTTGCGCTAGTGGAAGATGGTCATGCTAGAGCCTGTTATGAACTATATCGCGCCTGCGCAGCCCAGCCGAATAGCCGTGTGCAAGGCGCAAGGAGCGCGGTTTAGTTATTCTAAACAAGCGACTTGCAACGCCGCACACGGCTATTCGGCTGGGCTGCCCTCTGGGTTGAGGGTAAAAAAGCGCGAGTGCGTCGTTGCTCGTCGCTTATTTGGAATAGCCAAACCGCGCTCCTCACGCCTAGCACTCGCGCTTTTTTACCCTCAACGCAGGCGCGATATAGTTCATAACAGGCTCTAGGTTCGTAGGATGGGTAACCCATCGATCATCGCTGATGAGTTGCACCCCATAGGCGCTAACCAGAATGGATAAAACGAAAAACAATTCAAAAGCATTGTCCACGAAAGACACGAAAAGCACGAACAAAGCGAAAAACAAAGTATTTCAATGTAATTTCTTTGTTTCTTGTCCTGAATTTTTTCGTGCTTTTCGTGTCTTTCGTGGACAAATTCTAGATTTTTAGATTTGGTTAGCGCGTATGGGGTTGCACCCATCCTACGCATCTAACATGCAATTACCACCATTTCCACCACGGCCGTTCGCCATAGTTATTCGATTTGGCCAAATAACGGCTTTCAGGAAAGTTTTTCTGCATCACTCGGGCTGCATCGTCACGCAATTGCGGAAGCCCGAGGCGGTCATACGCTTGCACCATAATCGCCAGCGCTTCTTCCGTTGCGGGTGCTCGAGGGTAGGTGGTAACCGTTTGTTGGGCGCGATTTGCTGCTGCCAGCGCCGCACCGCGTCTCATGTAATAACGGGCGACATGGACTTCGTGCAGGGCTAACGAGTTGGTAAGGTAGTCCATTCGTGCTATCGAATCGGGGGCGTAGCGGCTCTCAGGAAAGCGTGTTACCAGTTCCTTGAAACTATCGAAAGATTCGTACGCTGCCTTGGGGTCTCGATCGGATAGATCGTTGTCGGCGAGGAAACCGAACAAGCCAAGATCTTGGTTGAAGTTAGCCAATCCTTTGAGATAGTAGGCATAATCCACCGCGCTGCTGGTGGGGTACTGTTTGATGAAACGATCGCAAGCCGCTATCGTTTCGGGAACATTTTTTTGTTTGTAGCGGGTGTAGGCGATTTGTAATTGCGCCTCTTGTGCATAACGGCCATAGGGGTAACGCGCTTCGAGCGCTTCGAAAGATTTGATGGCTGCTTCATAATTGCCATCGTTTAATTCCTCCAGCGCAGCTTCGTAATATTGTTCCACGGACCAACTTTTACGGGGATCGCCAGTGTTAGAAAATAAGCCGCACCCGGCGAGAACGAACAACTGCAAGGCAATGATGATTGCCGCTAGACTACGGTTCATGATGGATTCCATAAAGATATCTGAAGATTATAACGCAACCGATGAAGATGACGCAGAGGCGCTGATGCTGCAAGTTCCGGCGGATTGTGCTGGCATGCGTCTGGATCAAGTGTTATCACGGTTATTACCTCAATATTCCCGCAGCCGCCTGCAAAGCTGGATTAAAGACACTTTCGTCATGGTGGATGGCGTATCGATTACAGCATCGCGCAAATTGCGTGGCTACGAGCAAATTGCCGTATTCGTACAGCCAGAGGCCGAGGAATTGGCTTTTACGCCGGAACCTATTCCGCTGAATATCGTATTCGAGGACGCCGCCGTGATCGTGCTTAACAAGCCGGCCGGTTTGGTTGTCCATCCTGCCAACGGCAATTGGTCTGGAACGTTGCTGAACGGTCTTTTGCACTATTGTCCCGGGCTGCTGACCGTGCCGCGCGCCGGTATCGTTCATCGGCTCGATAAGGATACTAGCGGATTAATGGTGGTGGCGAAGACGCTGATTGCACAGACTCATCTTGTTCGGCAACTGCAATCCCGTTCCGTGACGCGTGAGTATTTCGCCATCGTGGAAGGCAGACTGGACAACGACGGCACCGTCAATGCGCCAATTGGCCGTCATTCGCGGGATCGTACTCGTATGGCCATCGTCTCTAGCGGCAAGGAGGCGATAACGCATTATGAAGTGTTGGAAGAATTACCATCTCACACATTGATCGTTTGTCGCCTGGAAACTGGCCGAACGCATCAAATTCGCGTGCATATGCAATCTATCGGATTTCCCATGGCTAGCGATCCGGTCTACGGCGCCCGTCCGCGTCCTTGGCCAGAGCCGGTTCGGCAAGCGCTTCAGCAATTTGGGCGGCAGGCGCTTCATGCTCGGCATCTGGCGTTGCTACACCCGGAGACGGACGAAATGATGTCTTGGGATGTGCCGTTACCCGAAGATATGCAAACGCTGCTTGATGTCTTGCGTGTAGGCGATGATGAATAATGGAAATGTAGGAAGCGCAGGTTGGATTGCTCCCGATTGGCCTACTGCGCCTACCGTGCATTCGTTCATCACTACGCGTTTCGGGGGAGTGAGCTCAGGCCCGTACGCTAGCTTTAATGTTGGTAATTACGTTGGTGACGATCCACAGGCGGTTAGCGAAAATCGTAAACGGCTTCGGGGATATTTACCGAACGAACCGATTTATCTTCAGCAAATTCATGGGAATCAAGTATTCAACGCCGATGTCAGCCATAGCGGCGTGCCAGAAGCGGATGCATCAGTAACGACGACGCGCGGGGTGCCGCTGGTAATCCAGACTGCGGATTGTTTACCTATATTGATATGTGACCAAGCCGGTACCGTCGTCGGGGCAGTTCATGCCGGATGGCGAGGACTGTGTGCCGATGTGATTGAAAATACGGTTCAGCTTATGAAGAAGTCGGGAGAAGACTTGTTCGCCTATTTGGGGCCGGCAATCGGGCCTAATAATTTTGAAGTTGGCTCTGACGTGCGTGATGCGTTTCTCGCCAAAGATATTCGAGCAACGGATCATTTCAGAGAGAAAGACAACGGGAAATGGTTGGCGGATTTGTATGGATTAGCGAGGCAACGATTGGCGGCGCTTGGGATTATTCACATTCATGGAGGAAATTTTTGTACCTTTGCTGAAAAAGAGCGTTTTTTTTCGTATCGGCGCGATCGGACTACCGGAAGGATGGCGTCGGTTATTTGGTTGAGCTGAGTTAATATCCAAGGTTTCATGCTATACACCAAAAGCACGAAAATTAAATATGAATTAAGAAATCTTGAAACTTGAAATGAAATCTTTCGTGTCTTTCGTGGACTACGCTTTTCTTCGTGCTGGCGGTGTGTAACATCAGTTAATCTCCACTCCCGCTTGACGGCTCTCGTATAATTAACAAGACCATATTTTAGAATAATCAAACTCGATGTCTCCCCTTGCTTGGATCTGCGTCACCTCTTTAGGCGGCGGTGTTCTCTCTCTCATATGCGCAGCGATTGTGTCGTTTACGGCACGTGACACCTGGGTGCCCATGCTGGTTAGCTACGCAGTCGGCGCATTGCTCGGCGCGGTGTTTCTTGAGATTTTGCCGCATGCAATTGAGTTGGCCGACAACCCGCGCCAAATCGCCATGACGATATTGCTCGGCATCTTGCTTTTCTTCGTGCTGGAAAAACTGGTGTTGTGGCGGCATTGTCATACCGAGCATTGCGAGGCGCACGATGCGCATCCACCTGGAAAGGCCGGCCATGACCACGGCCGTACGGGGATGATGATCATGGTTGGCGATACGATTCATAATCTGGTGGACGGCGTCATTATCGCCGCTGCCTTCCTCGCCGATATTCAATTGGGTTTAGTAACCGCGGTTGCCATCATCGCGCATGAAATTCCCCAGGAAGTAGGGGATTTTCTGATTTTGCGGCATTCGGGATATAGCAAGACACAAGCGTTCACATTTAACTTGGTTTCCACCTTAGCTACGTTGGTCGGCGGAATAGTGGCCTACTACTCGTTGTCTTCCGTGCAACATTGGATACCGTCTTTATTAGGAATTGCTGCAGCAAGTATGCTTTATGTGGCAGTGGCGGATTTAATTCCTGGTTTACATAAGCGGCCTGAATTGAAGGCCACGTTTCAGCAAGTATTGTTAATTACCCTTGGTGTTGCTTCAATTTATGTTACCCATGTTCTTATTGGACATGAGTAGGACTTACGCAAAACCGCACCAGCGGCGTTGCCCTTGCAGGGCGCATCTGCGTTGGCAAGCGCAGATCGTTACGCAGGCGAGCAGCATGCTGCTCGAATTCCCTGCTCCACCCTCCTTGTCTTACTTAACTTGTACTGCCTGCGTCGTCGCGCCTTGCTGGGACGATTTTGCGTAAGTCCTAATAAGTAATACAGATCACCACTAACGAAGCAAAATTAAACTAAACCAAATGCATAGTGTCTGATTTACGGCTTTGGTAGAAGGAGATGCGAAATGGCTGACGAACCCAGTAATGTCGATATGAATAAGCTCTTCGCGAGCATCCAACAATCCAGTCAGCAACTCACTCAGGATTTCATGGAGAAAATGGCTGGCGATCCAATGCGGAAATATGGAGATTTATATCGCGTATTGGCGCAGGAATTCAGTCAGAACCAGGAGTCTTGGGTAAAACTACAGAATCGTTATCTTCAGCAGCACATGGATTTGTGGATGAGCATGTTTAATCCACAAGACCAGCAGCCGCCTGAAATTGTTGAGCCGGGTAAGGACGACAAGCGTTTTTCCGCAGCAGAGTGGAAGGAATATCCGCTATTCAATTACATTAAACAGTCTTACCTGCTGACTTCGCAAATGCTGATGGAAGCAGTGCAAAACGCCAATCTCGATCCGCAAACCAAGAAAAAAATGGTGTTTTATACCAAGCAATTTATCGATGCAATGTCGCCTTCGAACTATGCGGCCACCAATCCCGAGGTTTTGAAAGCAGCGGTAGAAACCAAGGGTGAAAGTTTATCAGCGGGATTCAAGAATCTACTTACCGATATGCACAAAGGCCATATTTCAATGACCGATGAATCGGCTTTTGAAGTGGGTATCAATATTGCGATTACGCCAGGTTCTGTTGTATTCGAGAACGAATTGCTGCAACTGATTCAATATTCCCCGGCAACTAAAGAAGTCTACGAACGCCCGTTACTTTTTGTCCCACCTTGCATCAACAAGTTTTACGTCATGGATTTGCAACCGCAGAATTCTTTAGTGCGCTATGCGGTGGAGCAAGGGCACACGCTTTTCATAGTGTCGTGGAAAAATATCACCAAAGCAGAGCAGCATCTCACATGGGATGACTACGTCGGGAATGGGGTAATTTGCGTAATCGATGTGATACGTGAAATCACCGGCGCTGAAGAAATCAACGCACTTGGTTTTTGCATAGGCGGTACCTTGCTCACAAATGCGCTTGCGGTATTGGCAGCGCAGAAAAAGAAATGGGTGGCGAGCCTGACGCTAATGACGGCGTTGTTAGAATTCAGTGATGCTGGCGATATCGGCGTTTACCTAGATCGGCATTTCGTGGAACTTCGCGAGAAAATGTTCAAGGACGGCGGCGTAGTACCTGGGCAGGAGCTAGCTATTTCTTTTTCCAGTTTGCGCGCCAATGATCTTATCTGGTCTTACGTCGTGAACAACTATTTAAAGGGCAAGGCGCCTGACGCTTTTGATTTGCTCTATTGGAATAGCGATTCCACCAATTTGCCCGGTCCCATGTTTGCCTATTATCTGCGCAACACCTATATAGACAATAATCTTGTGAAACCTGGCGCGTTGACGATGTGCGGCTCGCCGGTGAATCTTGGAAAAATCACCATGCCGACTTATGTATTCGGTGCCATTGAAGATCACATCGTTCCTTGGCGCGGTGCATATGAAAGTGCGAAGTACCTCGGCGTTGAGCCGCGTTTTGTACTTGGTGCCAGCGGGCATATTGCCGGCACGATGAATCCAGCGGCGAAGAATCGTCGCAATCATTGGCTTGGCGAAGGGTTGCCGGAAAATCCTAACGATTGGTTCGCACAAGCGAAATCGGTAGAAGGTAGCTGGTGGAACGACTGGTCAGCGTGGCTGACACAATTCGGTGGCGACAAAATTCCTGCTTCCAAAGAGTTGGGATCTGAGCAGTACAAACCGATTGAGTCGGCGCCGGGTAGGTACGTAAAAGAGCGGGCAGAGAAGATATGACCCAATTGGGCGTTGTTGAATAATTTCAACGAGAGATGAAATGCCTTCTCTCGTTACCCTGCTATGAGATTTTAACGGAGATCGGCATGCCCAATTTTGTCATTCTGTTTAACGCGGACGCACCTATCCTGGCTTCCGCTTTTTGTTGCGGCAACGCGTGCGCTTTCAGCGTGTTGGCGAAGATACGCTTGAAGCGTTGCACGGCATCTGCGTAGTTGCGCAGATGATAGCCGACCTGCTTTTGCCACGGCATTCGCCCCCGTTGTTGAATTGTTCGAATATGTTGATCGCGTTGTGTATCGCCCGCCTTGGAAAGGACTGCCGTTTTATCCGGCGGGACAACCATCGCCGCATTCTGCTGCTTGGCGGTGACCGCTTGATAAACCGGATCGCCGTCATACGCGCCATCGGCGATAAACGTGTCGAAGCCGGCGAGAACTTGCGCTAACAAATCCGGCACGGCAGTTGAATCTCCCAATTCTGTCGTCGTCAGTTCACAGGCAACCAGCTGATGGTTTTCATCCACCGCCAGATGCAACTTGCGCCAAGTGCGCCGCGCGGGCGCCGTATGCTTTTCCTGATGCCATTCGTCTTTGCCGTACACTTTCAGACCCGTGCTATCGACAATGACAAGACTGCCTGGTTGCGTCGCCTTCGCCAGCAACTGCGGTGATAAACCCGCACTGCGTTTCGAGATACAACTGTAATCCGGAATCGAAATGTCGGCATCCATCATGCGAGCGATCGAATTCATGAAACCTTCGGTTTGTTGCAACGGCAAATGAAATATTTCGCGAATAAATCCAGCCGCCTCCATCGTCAGATCTGAATATTCTTGAGGCCGGCCGCGCAAACCCGTCTTCGCAGGACGCCATGCCGCTATCGCCTCTGACGTAAACCAGATCGTGATATCGCCTCGCCGTCGCAACGCGTTGTTGTAATGCCGCCAATTCGTCACTCGGTAACGAGACTTCTTGATCTTATCGCGGTGGCTTTCGTTATATTTGTAAGGCATGAGATTCTTGGCAAGTTCGTTTGCGCAGAATCCTGCCACAACATCCCGGCGCCAGCGAATTATTCAACAACGCCAGGCGCCAAGGAAAATGAAGGGACCGCTGAATGTAAGTCAGATTCTTGAATATTTTCCTGCTTAACTGTTAAGCATCCCGGGCACGCTAGTGCCGATGCCCACCAGTATTATTGCGATCAAAGCGATCTGTCTTAATCGGAAGCTGGGCTTCCATCTGCAGCATGCGGGCAATTCGTTGAGTACAATTTCCAGGTAAAGTTTCACAAAGAGTCTGATCGTCTACTTTGAGCGCGCGCTGGGTTTTTCTAAAAAGGCGCAGGTAGCGATCTGCCGCAACTTCAGCACCGGGCAAGCTTATTCTTGCCGAATTCAGAGCACCTGCCCAACCAAAATATTCAATACCTAGCCTAGTTGAACCCAACTTTCTATGAGTGTTGAGTAACGCATCTACACATTCTACAAATTCATCGGCGTCATGATGCAAAAGCGCTTGGCATTTTGTCTGTGTTGCTAGTACTGATGTCGTCAATTGATCAGCGTCGGAGTTTGCTTTAATCGGTGATGCATACACTGAAGCAACAAGATATAGGGAAATGGCAGCAAAAAAGAATTTAGAAATCATTGACTGATAATTAGGTAGAAATGACGACGAAAAGTATAAGAAATGACGAAGTAACTAAAACAATTAATTAAATAGTAACTAATTTGTCACATCCTGTTTTTATGATACCCCACTTAGAAAAACAACTAAAAATTATATCGGGCATTAGACCTTAAAACGTATAAGCCAAGCAATTTGTAAATCGATGCTAATGACCATGTTATCTAACATTCCCTTTTAAAGGGAGCGATTAAGCACACATGTGAAATTACTCGAATGAAATGCTTGCTAGGTCTGCTGGTTTTTAAACAATCTACCAAAACAATTAAAGATTATTTTGAATGTTAAGAGGGAATTCCATGAAGTTAAGGCCATCAAATAATTGGTTAACGGGAGCATTGCTATGTGGCGGTTTGCTGCTTCTTACAAATTGCGGAGGCAGTTCCAGCTCAAATACCGGAGGCAGTTCCAACTCAAATACCGGGGTTAATCTAAGTGGCACAGCAGCTACAGGCGCCCCAATTGTGGCGGGAAGAGTTGATATTAAATGCGCCGGTGCTTCCATTTATAGTGGCACTACCGCCACATCCAATAGCGGAGACTGGTCAGCTTTTATTGCTGACGCTTCACTGCCTTGTATCGTTGAGGTTTTCGATGGAAAGCGCAAACTTCATTCCATCGCACAAGGAAATGGACAAGGGGTAATCAGTAACGTAGCGGTCACTCCGTTAACGGAACAATTAGTTGGACAATTGTCTGCAGATACATCAGCTTTTTTCACGGAATTCGACACGACAGCTGCGTCAAATCTAACCTCCACTCGCATCAAAGCGGCGCAAAACGCAGTGTTCGCAGCTTTGTCAGCCAACGGTATCACCGTCCCCTCATCCGTTATCAATTTGCTTAATGCCCCGGTTGTTGCACCAACAAACACTCCGCAAAGTGGAAATGACTACGATGACCTTCTAGAGCTAGTCAAGATAACGCCGGTGACAGTCAAAGTAATTGCCATGAACGATTTTCACGGCAATATTGAGCCTACTTCTACAAATAACGGTGGACAAGTTATTTTGCCGGATTCCGCTAATCCGGCAGGAGTTAAAGCGACCGTGGGCGGCGCGGCTTACTTATCTAGTGCGATCAAGAATCTCAAAGCCAAAAACGCTAATAACATCGTTGTAGGTGCTGGCGATATGATTGGTGCAGCGCCTTTTAGCTCACAAATCACGCACAATGAAGCTGCAGTTGATATCCTTAATCAAATTGGTCTGGAAATAACTACCGTAGGAAATCACGAGTTCGATCGAGGACTTACTGAATTGCAACGTATGCAAAACGGCGGGTGTTACCCGGCTGATGGTAACTTCGGCATTGTGGGTTCGGATACCTGTTTGAATAATGGTACGTTTAGCGGAGCGCAATACAAGTATCTCGCCGCTAATGCGACCAACACCTCTACCAACAAAACACTTTTTCCCGCTACTTACATTAAACAGTTTGGGTTGGTAAGCGTCGGTTTTATCGGCTTAACACTCAAAGGAACACCTGATCTTGTAGATGCAACCAGGACGTCCGGCGTGCGTTTTGACGAAGAATCCGCTGTGATTAATCAGTATGCCGCAACGCTTAAACGCAATAATGGCGTGAGCGCGGTTGTGGTTCTGATCCATCAAGGCGGAGCAACTACTGCCTCGACATTCAATGATAAAAGCTGTCCCGGTCTGAATGGTGAAATCGTTACTATTATGGACAAGCTCAGCGCCGATGTAGACGTAATTGTAAGCGGTCATACGCATCAAGAGTACGTTTGCGAGTATCAAGGTAAAGCTGCAAATAAGAAATTCCTACTCTCGCAAACCGGTTTTTACGGCAGTGCTGTAACCGAAATCGATCTTACATTACTGAATGGTGGCGGCGTTAAAAGCTACTCCGCCAATAACATTCCGGTGTTAAGGAAGGATGACCCAGCAAACGCAAATCTGCCGGCTGTATATGCTCCTCTGGCTGTTGATAAAGATCCAACGATAGACACCGCAGTCAATCGCTACGTAAACCTTTCAATAGCACTGAAAACTAAGATCGTCGGTTCAATAACGGCAGACATCAAGCGTGCATTGTTGCCTACGGCGTCAACGCCAACTAGAGATGAGACCGCTGAAGGCGCTGCAGGCGATATGATCGCAGATGCGTATCTTGAGTCTGGCAAATCAGCCTCAGCTGAAATCGCTATGATAAATCCAGGTGGCGTACGCAGCGATCTGATTTTCGGTACAACTGGCCAGGTTACCTATGGTGATTTAGCAACCGTCGTTCCATTTGCCAATACGCTGGTTACATTGGATCTAACTGGCGCTCAACTCCGCCGTGTACTCGAAAATCAATGGGAAGCGCCTAACTGGGCTGCAAAAACGGGTGTCAATGGTAACGGCCGCATGTTGCAAATCTCAAAAGGATTTACTTACACGTGGAATTTTTCGATACCAGGAAATGCACCGGTCGGTACCGGCAACCGCGTTGTCAGTATGAGCTTAAATGGCACACCGATCGATTTGTCTAAAACTTATCGCGTGATTGTTCCTTCGTTCTTAGCTTCGGGGGGAGATAACTTCACTGCATTTACGAGTGGTTCTAATCTGAGCAACATTGGTGTCTTGGATTTAGACGCTTTAATCTCATATTTCAACGCGCATTCACCGATAGTGCCACCGGCACCACGTATTATTCGCTTGAATTGAGCGCGTTATAGACTAAGCTCCCGCCATTTGCGGGAGCTTAGTCTATAACGCGCTCAATGTACTTATTAGACTTCTTTCGGAACCTACTGCGCAGGTGTGATCCGCGTCGGTGCGGTACTCGAAATCCTCATGTACTTCTATGTACATTCCGGTTTCTCCGTTCCGGCCCAACGCGGCTGACACCCGCTCGCTACGGTTCCGAAAGAAGTCTATTAAACTTGCGTACCACCAATACTGTTTTATCTATGTACATCGACGTGAAAAACAACCAACCCGCTGGCATGTAATACATTTCAGTCAACTCGCTATACATTCCCCCCTCGCGTAAAACCGCATTTCGAAATACGCCTACTCTTAGATACGAAATACATCCCCTTAGTACGTTTGCTGTGCCGATTCTATGGCTTATGAAATATGCAGGTAACATTTATATTGCAAAATCTCCTTCAGAAAAAATTTAAGCATTTGACTTAGGTGAGGCGAAAAAAGGAGGTACGAGGTTGTGATACAGCAAGTTCATTACTGCAGAGAAATATTTTTTCAAAAGCAATATGACGCCTCTTCAAAAAGTACGCAAAGAACGGTGGCGACGGCTTTGCGTAGCCATGAATTAGAAATGAAATTAAAAAGAGTGACTGAATGCAGTTAGATAGTAAAAAAAATGTCAGCCACGTAAAGACGCGATATCTGTCTACTCATCCCGCCATTGATGCCTTCGATGTGTCTTTGATAAATAAGACGCTCATCGAACTCTTATTGACGCGTGCTTCAATCTACCCCGCAAAAACAGTTTATTATTTTTTAAACGAAGATAGCAGCGTTCGTACGATTACTTGGAAAGAACTATTTATTGCCGCCCGGCAAGTTGCTATTGAGATATCTACAGTTGCTGACCGTGGCGATCGAGTCGTTCTGCTCTATTCGCCAAGCATTGATTACGTTATAGGGTTTTTAGGTTGTTTGATCGCCGGCGTTATAGCCGTTCCTTGTTATCCACCTCGCAACAAACGCAATTCCGATCGCATTATCAATATCCTCAACGATTGCTCTCCAAAATTGATTTTGACGCAACAAGGGCTTTCAGATCGATTGCGATCACAGCTTCCTGATTATCAGTGGCTGGAAACTCTCTTTGAAGGTGCCACACAAGAAGGTCCTATTGAAATAGAGCAGACGTTACCAGCTCTCGATGACATTGCGTTTCTGCAATACACATCCGGCTCTACTGGTACCCCCAAGGGAGTGATGGTTAGTCACCGGAATCTCGTTAGCAACATAGCCCTTATACATTCAACGTTTCAATTAACCGAAAACAGCGTCATTGTGACCTGGCTTCCGCCATATCACGATATGGGATTGGTATGGGGATTGCTGCAAGTTATTTACAGTGGATGCACTACCGTTATTTTTGAACCGACATCATTTTTGCAACAACCAATTAAATGGCTAAAGGCAATTTCGGATTACAAGGCGACTCATTCGGGGGCACCTAATTTTGCATATGAATTGTGTGCCAACCGAATTACTGAGCAACAAAAAGCGGGTCTTGATCTTTCCTCATGGGACGTAGCTTTTTGTGGAGCCGAGCCAATCAGAGCGAATACGCTTCATCGGTTTTATCAGTCATTTAAAGAATATGGTTTTTGCCAAGAGTCTTTCCTTCCATGTTATGGATTGGCGGAAGCGACGTTATTGGTTTCAACGGCAGAAAAAAAACGTGGAGCAACGACAACTTTTTGTTCGGAACGAGACAACAAAGTGTTGGTCAGCACTGGGTTCGCGGCCGCACGAAACGTTGCCGTTGTGAACCCTGACAGTCATTTATTACTTCCTGAGGGAGGTATTGGAGAAATCTGGGTTTCTGGAGAGACAGTAGCGCTAGGATATTGGCAAAAACCGGAACTTACCAAACAAACTTTTTATGCATGCATTAAAGGCGAACCAAATTCACCATACTTCCTGCGCACAGGTGATTTGGGTTTCATTAAAAATGGCGAACTTTATATCGCGGGGCGGCTTAAGGACCTGATTATCATCAATGGCAGAAATATCTATCCACAGGATATCGAAGCAGTTTCCTGCCATAGTGATTCTCGCTTTCGACTGGATGGCACCGCAGCGTTTTCCATTGATGTTAATGATGTGAGTCGACTAGCCGTTATTCAAGAACTCGACTTTCGGCAAAAAATTAATGAAGCCATGTTTGGCAATATTGCCAAAGCAATATCCGATGAAATTGGTACGCCACCAGACATTATTATATTAACCAAAGCAGGAACTATTCCCCGTACCTCGAGTGGAAAAATTCGTCGGCAACAATGCCGCGTCAACTTCCAAAATGGCGATCTCCCCATTCTTGGACAATGGGGGCGAGAACATTCAAAAACGAATTCAATTCAGACAAAACATTTCGACGATTGCGCTCAAAATGTTTGTATCCCTACTAAATCTACTTCGACCACTACGAGTGAGATGGAAGTTCGCATTAGTGCCTACCTAGCAGCACGATATAACTTATTGTTGTCCAATATTGATAGAGAGTTGCCGTTTGCTTATTACGGTCTCACTTCAATAGACGCCGTGGAATTAGCAGCGGAACTGGAGACATCATTAAGTCGCCCGGTATCCCCAACCGTTTTCTGGGAACATCCGACTATTGCGCAACTATCTGCATACCTGGCAAGCGAGATTACTAATCCTAATGCTTGTAACTCACAACAAAAACAATATACCCCTAGCAACGAGCCTATCGCCATCATTGGTTTAGGATGCCGATTACCCGGTTCCGATACGCCGGACGCGTTCTGGCAATCATTGTGCGAAGGAGTGGATGCCATTCGCATGCCTCCTGATAATCGCTACGACGCGCAAACTTTCATTAATCGGCATCCCGACTTACCGCACCTTACTTGGGCAGGATTTCTCGATCAAGTCGATCAATTCGATGCGCAATTTTTTGGCATTGCGTCGTATGAAGCGCCACACATCGACCCACAACAACGACTGCTAATGGAAGTGGCATGGGAAGCGCTTGAAAATGCCGGGATTGCTGCGGCGAAACTTGCCAACACCGAAACTGGCGTATTTATCGGCATTTCAACGCGCGATTACGAACACATTCAACAGCGCTCTGCCGATGACAAAAACATTTATATGGCTACAGGGAGTGCGACAAGTATCGCTGCTAACCGCCTGTCGTACTTATGGGATTTGCGGGGACCAAGTATAGCTGTTGACACTGCCTGTTCATCTTCATTATCAGCAGTACATTTAGCCTGTCAAAGTTTACGCACTGGCGACTCGAATCTTGCAATTGCCGGTGGCGTTAATGTCATTCTATCTACTGATTCAAGCATGCCTTTCGCACAAGCGGGCATGCTCGCTGCCGATGGTCGCTGTAAGACTTTTGACGTAAGCGCAAACGGTTATGTCCGAGGAGAAGGATGCGGCATTCTTATCCTCAAGCGGCTGAGTGATGCACAGTGTGACGGTGATCCTATCCATGCATTAATTCTTGGTTCCGCAACGGGCCAGGACGGTCGCAGCAATGGATTGATTGCTCCTAATGGCAATGCACAAACAGCGGTCATTCGCCGCGCCCTCACCGCCGCTAATGTCACGCCTCAGCAAATTAGCTATGTTGAGACTCACGGTACAGGCACTGTTCTTGGCGATCCAATCGAACTAAATGCTTTAAAGGCAGCATTCCTACCAAATCGTTTTTCCAATCAGCACTGTTTTCTAGGTTCCGTTAAAACGAATATCGGCCATTTGGAAGCCGCTGCAGGCATAGCCGGTTTGCTCAAGGTAGTGCTTTCTCTCAAGCATAAAAAGATACCTGCAAATTTGCATTATCATGCACCAAATCCACATTGCTCTATTGATGGAACGCCGTTAACCGTTCCAACACAACTGCAATCATGGAATTGCCATTATCAGGAGCGCTATGCTGGCATTAGCTCATTTGGTTTTGGTGGCAGTCTTGCGCACGTAATTCTTGCCGAGGCGCCACAAATGTCGTCGTCTCATTCAAATTGGCCTTTGCATCTTCTAACGTTCTCTGCCAAAACATTATCCGCTTTGGAAAATATGACGGACGCACTGGCATCCACATTGCGAGAAAATCCTCATTTGTCTTTAGCGGATGTAAGTTATACCCATCAACTAGGGCGAAATACCTTTGGCAATCGGCGTGTTCTTATTTGCCGTGATCGAGAGGACGCAATAGTTACCCTCGCTCATCGTGATCCAAAAAAACTCATAACAGGAAATGCAAAGCATTGTCCTTCATCCATTGCTTTCATGTTTCCAGGAGAAGCAACTCACTTGATGGGCAAGGCTTACGAGCTATACCAGCATATGCCGGTGTTTCGCACTCACTTCGATGCTTGTGCGGAAATTTTGCAACGGCAAATCAGAATTGACATACGTGAAATTCTCTACGTAGATAATGTGGTCATTGCATCAAAGCAAACCATATTTGAACAGGTAGAAGTCGTCCAATCTACATTATTCGCAATTGAATATGCTCTGGCTAAGCTATGGATGGAATTTGGCTGTAAACCCACTGCATTAATTGGCAACGGTATCGGGGAATATGTTGCTGCCTGTATCGCGGGCGTATTTTCACTAGATGATGCACTTGCGCTGATAATTGTCCGCGGTCGCTTCTTAACGGAGCAATCCACGGATGACGCTACTTCAGCGGCGAAGTTAAATCAGAAGCAATCTTTAGAGTCTTTCAAAACAATTGTAACCGCTGCCATTAAAAACGTACCGGCAATTCCGTTTATTTCCAATGTAACCGGTACGTGGATTGATCCATCTCAAGCGATTGATCCAAATTACTGGATACAGCATTTGAACCGACCGGCACAGCTAAAAATGGGAGTGTTGACGCTTGCTGAAGAACCGGACCGCACTTTAATCGAACTTGGTCCCACGGATCTTCTTGGCAAACTTGCGCGCGAACATAATCACGCAACACCGAAAAATTCTTGGAAAGTTTTTTCTACCCTTGGTCACGGTTTCACACAGTCATCAGACCTGGCTGCTACATTCGACTCATTGGGCAAACTATGGCTTGAGGGACAGACAATTAATTGGGCTGGATTTTATACGGGACAGCAGCGTCAACGGATATCTCTGCCAACATATCCTTTTGAGCGGGAACGCTATTGGATCGAGCCCTCGATTCCATTGTCCACACATAGCACGCAAACACAGTCATTCCAATCATCACTTTCTCAAACTATTGCAGAAATGGGAATCAACATGAACGCAACTGAGATATCCCCTACAGCGAAGACTTCAGAAAATCGTTGTCCCACGCTGGAGTCTGAATTGAGAATTCTTGTTGCGGAAACCATGCGCATAGCGCCTAGTCAAATTGATCCGCATACTTCTCTTCTGGAGCTTGGAGCTGACTCACTCGTGTTGATTCAGGCAGTTCGCAAAATTGAACGAACTTTCGGTGTTTCTATCACTATCCGCCAGTTATTCGAAGACTTTACAACGATTGCCAAAATCGCTTTGTATCTGAATAAGCAATTACCGATTTCGCCAAATGCCGTCCCAAATGGAGAAGAGAAAAAAGCAATTATCCCGGATCAATCTTCATTAGACGTTATTAGTTCAGTAAAACCTGAATTAACAACATCTACCCCGTCTTTGCCCACAACACAAAATGTGGAGGGCAGTGCTACACATAAGCCTTATGTGCCATATCAACAAATTCAGAGCGAACTAAAAACAGATTTATCTAGAGCGCTTACGTCACAACAATCTTTGTACCTAGATGGCTTTATTAAACGTTATACCGAAAGCACCCGTACATCCAAAGAGCTAACTCAGCGCTATCGCCCGGTTTTATCAGATAACCGTGCCGCAGCAGGCTTTCGTTTCTCAGTGAAGGAGATGCTTTATCCAATTATTAGCAAGCGATCTGAAGGCGCTCATATCTGGGATGCGGATGGCAATAAATACATCGATTTGACGATGGGATTTGGTGTCAATCTATTTGGACATCGCCCAGCATTCATTGAACAGGCGTTGGAGAAACAACTTAAGTGTGGAATGGAGCTTGGTCCTCAAACACAATTAGCAGGAGAAGTAGCAGGGCTTTTCTGTTCCATTACAGGTATGGAACGACTAACGTTCTGCAACTCAGGTACTGAAGCGGTAATGCTTGCCATGCGTTTAGCAAGAACTATAACTAAGCGCGACAAAATCGCGATTTTTACAGGCTCATACCACGGCTGGAGTGATAACACCCTGGCGATCCCTGATTCTAATCAACAGCCATATGGTGCCGCGATGGCGCCCGGTGTATCTGTCGAAAATACGCTGGTATTGGAATACGGTTCTCCTCACTCTCTCGAGATTATTCGAGCTCATGCACACGAGCTTGCTGCAATATTGGTCGAGCCCGTTCAGAGCCGCCGGCCGGATTTTCAACCGCGTGATTTTTTGCATTCGTTACGTCTCCTGACACAGGAGCAGCAGATTGTTCTCATTTTCGATGAGGTTATCACCGGCTTTCGCCTTCACGTGGGAGGGGCGCAAGCATGGTATGGGATTAAAGCAGATATCGGTGTGTATGGGAAAATCCTCGGCGGTGGTATGCCTGTTGGTGTCGTCGCAGGCTCTGCAAAATACCTTGACACTGTTGATGGTGGTCAATGGCAATATGGAGATGTCTCCTATCCACAAACAATGACAACGTTTTTTGCAGGCACATTTTGCAAACATCCGCTTACTTTGGCAGCCACTCGTGCCGTCTTGCAAAAACTACAAACGGAAGGACCAGAACTGCAAGAACAACTTAATCTTCGCACTACAGCATTGGTTGAGCGGCTCAATAAATTATTTACAGATGGTAACTTGCCTATTGAAGTAGTGCATTGCGGTTCTTTATTTCGTTTCAATTCTTCCCATAACATAGATTTGCTCTTCTATCATGCTGCTATGCATGGATTGTATATATGGGAAGGGCGCAACATGTTTATATCAACCGCCCATACACAACAAGATGTAGACCGTATTATCGAAGCATTTGAAGCATGTATTCATGATCTGCGAGAAGGCGGTTTTTTCCCTACTGCATCAAAATCAGCAATACAACTCAAAGCGCTCTCGTCGGCGGAAAACATTAAGCCAGAATCGTTAATCGTGGCACATGATGTCAGCATCGCTAGTGCCATGCCAATCGATGGTAACGAAGTGATTGCAATTGCTGATGCGGAAGAAAATCTCCAATGCTTACCAGCCAGTTTCTGGAACTCTCACAAGAATAATACGGTAAATTTTCTCGATGAGACATTTAATAAAACGGCTACGTCAGGTGAACTGCATACAAGATCAAATAACAAGCCAATGTGCTTCAGCATATCTTTTTTTGGTAATTATGAAGCGGATTATGACGAGTCGAAATATAAGTATCTGCTAGATAACGCACGCTTTGCCGATACGCACGGATTCACAGCAGTATGGATACCGGAACGGCATTTTCATGCCTTCGGTGGACTTTCGCCTAATCCCGCAATACTAGCTGCCGCTATCGCTATGGAGACGCAGCACATACAACTACGCGCAGGAAGTGTTGTGCTGCCTTTGCATCATCCCATCAGAGTTGCTGAAGAATGGTCGATGGTCGACAACCTATCGGGAGGGCGCACTGGGATCGCGTTTGCGTCCGGGTGGCATCCAAATGATTTTGTACTTGCGCCGGAAGCATATGGCGATCATCGTGAGTTGATGTTTAAGCAGATAGAACAGGTTAAGAGTTTATGGCGAGGTGAGCATCTAACCATGCGAAATGGCGCTGATATTGAGACCAACGTAAAACTCTTTCCGATGCCGAAGCAGGCTGATCTGCCGATCTGGATCACCATTGTTAACAATCCAGAGACCTATGAAAGAGCCGGTGCAATCGGTGCCGGGATTCTTACCAACTTGATGGGACAAACAGTTGATGATTTGGCTCGCAATATCGCTCGCTATCATGACGCACTGGAGCGCAATGGTCACGATCGCACAAAAGCTAAGGTAACAGTTTTATTACATACTTTCGTTGGTGCAGATGCCAAAGAAGCACAAGAGCAAGCACGGCAACCATTGATTAATTATTTACGTTCGTCGCTTGAATTATTTGAAACGTTGGCTAAGAGTCTGGACCTGCAATCGAATGTTAAAGCCATTTCAGAAGTTGAGCTTGATTATCTGCTAGGCGCTGCATATGAGCGTTATATTGATACTCGCGCACTGATTGGCGATGTTAATTCATGCGCTGGGATTGTCAGAAAGTTGGAGAGCATTGGCGTTGATGAAATCGGGTGTTTCATCGACTTTGGCGTAAAACATGAAATGGTGCAGGCCAACCTTCCGCATCTCAGTAGTTTGTTGCAACACACTACTAACGCGGCCGTTAACGATCAATCATTTCAAGAGCCAATCAGCGAGGCCGTAACCACACCAGAATTATTTGCAAATTCACAAAACATTTACCCTTTGACCACTCTTCAGCAGGGAATATGGTTTGAATGTCAATTAAATGAAGAAGTAACGCTCCGTTATAACACTACCGCTGCGTTACGATTGCACGGAGAATTACGTCATCAAATTCTTATAGAGGCTTTGCACCATGTAGTTGCTCGTCATCCGGCCCTCCATAGCGTAATTAGCCCTAGCGGAGATTCACAACAAGTTCTTGCTATGCGCTCGATAGAGGTCCCTATTGTTGACCTTACTTGCGCCATGACTTCCTCGTCCGCATTCTTGCTACAACAATGGCTTCTCAAAGATGCACGCAGACCATTCGATCTCGAACAAGGTCCTTTGATCCGAATGCATTTGTTGAAACTTGGCAATGAGGAACATGTATTAGTTCTTTCTCTTCACCACATCGTAACTGATGGGTTATCTCAATCATTGTTATTAAAAGAAATAGGAACTTGTTATCGAGCCCTCTGCCAAGGTTACGCCATCGAGTTACCGCCCGCACTGCCTTTTTCTGCATATGTTGCGCAAGAACAAGCGTATTTTAATGATGACCAATTCCAGCAAGATGAATTTTACTGGCACGAACAGTTCGTGAATGAAATTCCAAAAACTCTTGCATTGCCGACGGATCGACCGTACGGTCTGCAGACAACTACTCGTGCTGCGCAGCAATCCGCAACTATAGACGGAAATTTAAAAGCACAATTACAACGGTTGGCAGTTACCAACGGTTGTACTTTGTTCATGACTTTGTTAAGTACGTTTACAACGCTAATGCATCGTCTTACCCAGCAGGAAGATTTGGTAGTCGGCGTTCCAATGATTGCGGATAGAACAGAAAATGAAAAAGGAAATCTTGTCGGTTGTACGGTTAATGTTGCCCCAATACGGTGTCGGCCACAAAGTAAACAATCTTTCATTGACCATCTGGGCGATGTAAAACATTCTCTATTAACATCTGCTAATCATATTAAGTATCCCTTCGGACCTTTAGTTCGTAAACTAAATTTGCCACGTGATCCAAATCGTAGACCACTGACTTCAGTGCTTTTTAATATGGATAATATGGTGGAATCACTGGATTTCGGTGATCTAAAAAACGAACTTATACCTAGTCCGTTACTTGAAATCCATGAAGATTTGATCGTTGATATTGCTCAGTTATCGGATAGGCTGGAAGTTAAATTTACTTACAAACAAGATTTATTTGATCACACCACCATCAACCGATGGATGAATCATTTTCTAACGCTTATAAGAGATGTGGTTGAACACCCCAGCGTGAGTATCGGTGATCTGACTCTGCTGGAACCAAAGATCGAACATCAATTGCTCGTTGATTGGAATGCAACGGATGTCACTTTCCCTGAATTCAAAGGGCTTCATCAATTATTTGAAGTACAAGTAGTAAAAACGCCGGAAAGTATTGCGGTGGCTTTTGAAAATCAATTTCTCACTTATGCCGAATTAAACAATCGTGCTAATCAATTGGCGCATTATCTAAGCGGCTGTGGTGTCGGTCCCGAAGTATTAGTTGGTATTTATGTTGATCGTTCAATTGAAATGGTCATCGGCTTGCTTGCCATTCTTAAAGCAGGCGGCGCGTACGTGCCACTTGATCCGAGTTATCCACATGAACGCTTGCAAATTATTATTGCCGACCTCGCCAGTGTGAATTCGTCGTCGGTGCTGCTCACGCAATCTTCTCTTGCCGCTCGCCTGTCAACGGTATCCGCCACTTTAATTTCGCTCGATGCGGATGCACATTTATGGAGTAGCAATTCAATAGAAAATCCACGCATCAGCGCATTAGCTGAGCAGGCTGCATATGTTATTTATACCTCCGGCTCAACTGGCCAACCTAAAGGGGTAATTAATACACATGGCGGTATCTTCAATCGTTTGAGCTGGATGCAAGATACCTATTCCCTTACCGATGCTGATCGGGTGCTACAAAAAACACCGTTGAGTTTTGACGTATCCGTCTGGGAATTATTTTGGCCTCTGCTTGCTGGCGCACGACTCATTATTGCCCAGCCGCAAGGACACAAAGACGGTCAATATCTAGTGGACGTAGTCACTCGATATGGCGTAACTATTGCCCACTTTGTTCCTTCAATGCTTAATCTTTGGCTTGATGTAGCGAACGTAGAACGCTGCACCAGCATTAAACAAGTATTTTGCAGCGGTGAAGCCTTAAGTTACGCAACTCAAGAACATTTCTTCAAAAAATTTAATGCACAGCTTCACAACTTATATGGTCCGACCGAAGCGGCAGTGGACGTTACTTATTGGAAGTGCCAACGTCAGCAACATTCCCATACCATTCCGATCGGTCGTCCCATCGCCAATACACAGATTTATTTGTTGGATAACAATTTGAAACCGGTTCCTATCGGTGTCCCAGGAGAAATCTTTATTTCCGGTGCTGGACTTGCACGTGGTTATTTAAACCGTTCGGATTTAACTGCCGAACGATTTATTGAAAACCCATTCGATAAAGCAGAAAACGCACGGATGTATCGGACAGGGGATCTCGCCCGTTATCTTCCAGATGGCAATATTGAATATCTTGGACGCTTTGATCATCAAATAAAAATCAGAGGCGTGCGTATCGAGCTAGGCGAAATTGAGGCTGTGCTGTCCTCGATTGCCGGCGTGCGCGAAGCGATCGTGATTACGCGTGAAGAAGAAGCTACCGGAGAAAAATTCATCGTCGCCAATGTTGTCGCTCACGGCGCTATGAATAACAACGTAGCCATGCTCCGCGAATCACTTTCAAAATCACTACCAAACTCCATGCTGCCTAAACATTTTGTATTTCTCGACCGGTTGCCGTTGACACCTAATGGCAAAGTGGATCGCCAAGCATTGCTTACAGCAAATATCTCGACTTTCTCCCTAGCAAAGACTTATGTCAGACCACGTACGTCATTAGAGCAAACGGTGGTTTCAATATGGACTGACGTATTAAACCTGAAGCAGGTTAGTGGTCACGATAATTTCTTCGATCTCGGGGGAGATTCAATGCTGGCAATTCGTGTGCAAAATAAGCTTGAAATAATTCTTAAACAGGAAGTAGCGATAATGACTTTGTTTCAATATCCAACTGTTATTTCTTTAGCGCATCACCTAAGCCAGCTCCACGAAGAAAAAAATACTTATGGAACCATCGATAAACGTGTTCAGAAAGCAAAGGCCGCAAGAGAAAAACGGAAGCATCTAACTCCAGTAGCTGCGTAATACAAAAAACAGTTGCTCTTAATTTTAAATCTGCGGACAGAAATCACCTTATGGTTATGACGGATATTGAATTAGCACATAGTGTTGCGATTGTTGGCATGAGCGGACGGTTTCCGGGCGCAAAAAATATTAGCGAATTTTGGCAAAATCTTTGTAACGGCGTTGAATCAATTCGATCATTTTCCGATCAAGAACTCTTAGATGCTGGAATTCCCGTAAACTTATTAAAGCATCCGGATTATGTTAAAGCGAAGCCGATACTAGATAACGTTGAGAATTTCGATGCGGACTTTTTTGGTTATACACCTCGAGAGGCCGAGTTAATTGATCCACAACAGCGGTTATTTCTAGAATGTTCGTGGGAAGCACTAGAACACGCAGGGTATGATTCTCAGCAGTATGATGGTTGGATCGGCGTGTACGGCGGCTCCGGCGCACCAGTCTATGCAATGACAAATCTGCAAGCCGGAATTGATGTAAGCATGTCAGTAGCAATTGCTAATGCAGCCGATTATCTTGCGACCCGCGTTTCTTACAAACTAGATCTACAAGGGCCCAGTTTCACCGTGCAAGCGGCTTGCGCAACGTCGCTGCTTGCAATACATACAGCATGTCAAGGATTGCTTGATCATCAGTGCGATATCGCCTTAGCCGGCGGCGCCTCTATTGATCTTCCTCAACAAAGTGGCTATCTATTTGAGAAGGGCGGCATTCGATCACCCGATGGTCATTGCCGCACTTTCGATGCCGATGCGCATGGTACTGTTTTCGGTAACGGCGTGGGTGTTGTCGCGTTAAAGCGATTGGATGACGCCATCGCCGATGGCGATTTTATTTATGCAGTGATCCGTGGCTCTGCTACTAATAATGACGGTGCCAGTAAAATCGGCTATACCGCTCCCAGCATTGAAGGGCAAGCACAGGTAGTTGCCCTGGCACAACGAAGTGCGGGAGTCGATCCGGCAACTATTGCTTACGTCGAAGCGCATGGCACAGGTACTGAAATTGGCGATCCAATTGAAATTGCCGCCTTAACGAAAGCTTTCCGCAGCAAAACACAAAAAAGACAATTTTGTGCAATCGGGTCTGTCAAACCAAATATCGGCCATGTTGACGCCGCAGCGGGCGTCGCTGGTTTGATAAAAACCACATTGGCGCTTCACCACAAGCAAATTCCGCCTACGTTGCATTTCAAGCGTCCCAATCCAAAAATTGATTTCGTCAATAGTCCTTTCTATGTCAATACCACTTTAGCTAAGTGGCCGGCACAGCATTTAATGCCGCTTCGCGCTGCCGTCAGTTCGTTTGGAATCGGTGGAACGAATGTACATGCCATCTTAGAGGAAGCTCCCACCCCTGAACTTTCGTCTCCGGCAAAGCCGTGGCAGTTGCTAACAATTTCAGCTAAAACTGAGACTGCTCTGAAAGTAATGACGAAAAATTTGGCTAACCATTTGCGAGAATATCCAGCAATCAATTTGGCTGATGTGGGTTTTACATTACAGGTTGGTCGCAAACGTTTTCCACATCGACGAATTGTCATTTGCCGCGATATTGACGAAGCAATTACAGAACTGGAAACACTTAGCACGACGCACGTCAGCAGTTGTTACGAAGAGCAAACCGATCGTCCTGTCGCCTTCATGTTCCCGGGTCAAGGAGCACAGTACCTGCAGATGGGGCAGGACCTCTATCAACATGAACCGTTATTTCGTGAATATTTCGATCGCTGTTCAACGCTACTGTATCCATTATTGGGAATTGACTTGCCAGAAGTCATTTTTGCCACGGAAGGCAGCAGCCCAGGCGCCGAAGAGAGACTACAGCAGACTAACTTTGCGCAACCCGCACTCTTTGCGATTGAATATGCGTTAGCGCAATGTTGGATAGCATGGGGAGTCCAGCCACAAGCAATGATTGGTCATAGTATTGGTGAATACGTGGCCGCTTGCTTGGCTGGCGTGTTTTCTTTGGAAGATGCCCTTACTTTGGTAGCTGTTCGTGGTCGTTTGATGCAACAAATGCCAACCGGTGCGATGCTCGCGGTCTCCTTATCGGAAAGCGAATTATTACCATTTCTCAATCAAGATTTAGCAATTGCCGCCATTAATGGTCCCGTACGCTGCGTAGTAGCTGGCCCAATACATGCAATTGCGTCGCTGGAACAAATATTAATCAGTCATGACGTTGGAACTCGTCGGTTACATACATCGCACGCGTTCCATTCATCGATGATGGAACCGGTATTGACGCCATTCATGGAAGCAGTCAGCAAGATTACATTATCGCCGCCGACAATTCCCTATATCTCAAATGTCACTGGTACTTGGATTACCACTGAAGAAGCTGTTTCGCCGGAATATTGGGTAAAGCAACTGCGTCATGCTGTCCGTTTCGCGGATGGCGTACGTGAGTTGATGCAGACACCAAATCAAATAATGTTGGAAGTTGGCCCAGGCCGCACACTTGGCAATCTAATTCGACAATATCCTAATCAATCAGTGGTGCAGGTACCGCTTGCCTCATTGCCGCATCCACAAGATAAAACCACCGGCTTCGCTTTCATCCTGGAAAATCTTGGCAAACTCTGGCTCGCCGGAGTCAAAATCGATTGGGCCAAGGTACATGCCGAATCGCGACGCAATCGAGTGCCTCTACCAACTTATCCGTTTGAGCGTCAACGATACTGGGTTGATCTTAGCACTCAAGCCACTAATCAAGCACCGGCTCGTTCGCTCGACAAAAAATCTGATATTGCTGACTGGTTCTATCTTCCAACTTGGAAGCGATCTCTTCTACCAGCATCTTTCAATGTGAAGATGCAAAAATGCTGGCTAATT
The DNA here is from genome assembly GCA_040388195.1 of Pseudomonadota bacterium. Classification (GTDB taxonomy): domain Bacteria; phylum Pseudomonadota; class Gammaproteobacteria; order Burkholderiales; family DATLHW01; genus DATLHW01. The sequence continues at coordinate 16,909 of JAZKCF010000057.1, read as the reverse complement.
TTCAGCGACACCTGTGGAGTAGGCACAGCCCTGGCTGACAAATTACAGAAAGATGACCAGCAAGTTTTGTCAGTGAATGCAGGTAATCTATTTACTCGGCTAGATTCGCGTACTTTTGTTATTAACCCGGATCGACCTGACGACTACGTCACCTTGCTCACAACATTAAGCGAAGAGCAATTATTGCCGGACCTGGTTTTTCACTTATGGAGCGTTACCTCTGAGGAGCAGGAACGCGGTAATCTTGATACCTACCAATCTATGCAGGTAGCTGGCTTCAATAGCTTACTGTACCTAGCGCAAGCGCTAGGTCGCCAAAATAGTGATGCTTCTGTATCTATCAAAGTCATTTCTAACGGCATGCAACAAGTGGCAGAAGGCGAGCTGCGCTGGCCGGAGAAAGCTACGCTATTAGGACCGTGTCGTACTATTCCGCAGGAATATCCTCATATTTCATGCCAAAGTATCGATATTCTCCTGCCACAGAAACAAGAAAGCGAAACAAGACTTGCTCTCGTTAATCGTTTGATCGATGAATGTGCAGAGAATAGTTCTCAAGATGTATTGGCTTATCGCGGTCGTTACCGTTTCGTTCAATCTTTCGAGCCTATCCAAGTTGCTAAAACAGAAAATGTGTTTCCTTATCTTCGCACGCAAGGCACCTATCTCATAACGGGCGGGTTAGGGGCTATTGGTATGGTGATAGCCAATGAATTAGCGAAAGCTGTAAAGGCAAAGTTGGTTCTTTTAGGACGCTCCACTTTTCCAGAGCGCACAAATTGGGAAGACTGGCTAATAGCGCATGATGAAGAGGACACGATTAGTCAAAAGATTCGTAAATTGCAAATGCTGGAAACCTTGGGTGCTGAGGTAATGACAGTCAATGCCGACATTTCCAATTTAGACGAGATGCGGACTGCTATCGACACGATTCGCGCTCGCTTTGGTGTAGTTCATGGCGTCATTCATTCGGCTGGCATTGCGGGCGGTGGGCTAATGCAGCTCAAAACAATCGAACAGGCACAAAAGATATTTGCCCCTAAAGTACAGGCGATTCATGTGCTAGAGAAGGTGCTTGCCGATCAGCAATTAGATTTCATGATGCTTTGCTCGTCTACCTTGGCGTTCATGGGCGAAATTGGTCAAGTGGATTACTGCGCGGCGAACGCTTTTCTTGATGCTTATGCAATTTATAACACCTCCACTAAAGGTATTCCGACTCTGTCAATCAATTGGGAAGGCTGGTTAGAGGCTGGCATGGCCGCAGCCGCAATCAAGCATTTCAGTGCGACCACACTTGAGCATTCTTTTTTCAGCCAATGTCATCATGAACCGTCAGGAACAATTGGCTATACCGTCAAATTTGATGAATCGCACTGGCTGTTTGCCGAACATAAAATTCGTGGCATTCCGACCCTTCCTGGCACAGCGCACCTCGAATTAGCTCGCGCAGCATATATGCATCAAACAAATATTGCTGAAATAGAATTGTGCGACGTTTATTTCTTTGCACCTTTAATGATTCATAGTGATGAAATTCGAGAAATACGAGTGACGTTATCTGACGCTCATAACGGGGTCACTGAATTCCGTGTTGTCAGTCGGGCTGACTCAAACGCAACGTGGCAGGAGTTTTCCCGAGGCACCATTAAGCCGTTAGATGATGCCTTGCCTGAAGCGCGTGATATTCGATCAATACAGGAAAGCTGCAATATTCGAGAAATCGACATTACGGAAATGCCGATGCAAGATCTGAATGGCCTTGATTATTGGGGGCCGCGTTGGCAAAGTTTTTCCAAAGTCACAATTGGCCATCAACAGGCTTTAGCGCTGCTTCAATTGTCTTCTGAATTTCAGGATGACGTGGAGCAATTCGACCTGCATCCAGCCCTGCTTGATGTTGCTACAGCGATTGGTCTTCCCGGAATGCTTTCCGCTGACGATTCGTATCTTCCTCTCTCCTACGATCGAATAAAAATCAGGGGCCGATTACCGTCCAGAATTTATAGTCATGTTCGCTATGATTCGAACACGACAAATACGAAAGAAATACTGCCTTTTGATGTCACGCTATTAGATGAGAATGGTCAGGTGCTGGTAGACATCACACGGTTCATATTGCGTCGTGTGACTGAAGCAAATTTAGCGCTTAAAACAATTCACGTTAATAAACCAGACAGCACGAAAACTATAGAGAAAGGCATTCTTTTGGAGGAGGGCGCAGACGCATTCCGTCGGCTACTCGCACACGACATTTTCCCTCAAGTCGTTGTCATTTCTACAGACCTTCAGAGCGCAATTGAAAATACACGGCAAAGCGCCCGTGACACAACTTTTCTAGAATCTTTACCAGCAGCACATCGGTCCGGATCAACGCACGCTCGCCCAGCGCTCAAAACAGAATACGCTGCGCCGACTAATGAAATCGAACAACAGCTCGCAGATATTTGGCAAGCTGTACTTGGCATCGAACAAGTCGGTATACATGATGACTACTTCGAATTAGGTGGCGATTCATTGTTAGCGTTGTTAATCATTTCCCGCATGCGCAACAGCTTTCAAATCGAATTGGCACCACACCAATTTTTTGAGCAGCCTACTATCGCTGATATGGCAAAGCAAATTACCGCCACCAAGATACCGATAACAAATGGAGTTGAGTCAAAGAGCGGAAAACCTTTGCAGGCTCTACTCGTGCCATTGCATGTAACTACAAATGCGACGCCTTTATTCTGTATTCACCCCATGGGTGGGCAAATATATTTCTATCAGGAAATAGCAAAGCATCTTGGTAAAGATCATCCGATTTATGCAATCCAATCACCTGAGATTGCCAAGTTACCGCAAAAATATGCCGATCTCTCTGAAATGGCAACGGCTTATATAAATACGATTAAATCCATTCAACCAACTGGACCTTATCATTTGTTAGGTTGGTCTTCAGGCGGATTGTTTGCGATGGCAATCGCAACAGCTCTCGAAAAACGACAAGAGAAGGTCAATTATGTTGGTCTTCTCGATAGCCGTCCTGTTGATTTTTTTGAAACAAAAGAAAAGTTATTCGTCGCGGTAACCTCCGTCATTCTTTCTTCTGTGAGAGGCCGGTCGTTCAAACCAGGTGAAATACAGGAATTGATTTTTACCGATAAAAAGTTAGAAGCACTTTACACAGAAAACGAAGCCCACGTATTACCTTACTTATTGCGAAAATTAATTAAAGCTGATTTTTCCGATGAGCAAGTGAATTTCTTATCTCATCAACATGACGTTACTCATCGCCACGTAAAGTTGCTTACTGGTTACTTACCTGAAGAATTAAAAGCTCCTTTGCACATCGGTTGGGCAAATGATTCTTCGGGTAACAGTGCTTTATTTGACTGGGAAAAATTCTCAAATTCGAAAAATAGCACGACATATTTTGTCGAAGGTAGTCATTACACGATGTTGCAAGGAGGAAATGCTAAAGCAATCGCAGAAGCGATCCGTTCATTTCTTGTACGACAGATGGTGGGCCAGGCGTAGGTGTTAAATCGGACGATGGGTAAACGTTTATTTAATTGCGTTCTCGATAGCATCAATTTAAGGAGATTATAAAATTTAACGTTATGGGGGGGTATAGTTGTACTGTGTCATAAAATGTCTTTCCCTCTCCCCTCGCTCCCTCTCCCGCAAGCAGGAGAGGGAGGATGTTTTATGACACAGTACAAACAGCTTGCGGACGTTTGAATTAGATTTTTTAGACGAAGTGCGTGGTGGACGAGGCATCAGATCGACTAATTGTTTAGGCACATTCGGTAACGAATTATGAGCGATAGCTCTATCAATTTGATCGGCCGTTAACTTGAGAAAACGTGCATTGCGCTGTCCCGCAGTACAGCCTCCGCAGATGAACGGAAGAGAAAGCTATTCCTTTGGTTACCCTCCTAGCTGATCAGTGAGTGAAAGCATCGAGGCGCGGTCGCGCTCTCTCTTTTGTTCTATTCTCCTGCGTACATTTCTCTCGCCTAAACAAAGTCGATGCCGATGTAATTTAGATCCAGTCTTTTTCGCGATTTGCTACTATTTTTTTCTCTTGTTCCTAATCTTTGTGGGTACCTCCGTTAGTTTATCCTTTAGCACCCCTAACTTATTCGCCGTGAATGTCGGAACGCCGCCAGCCCATTCCACTCTAACTGCAGAATTAATGCCCAATCCTTGGGGCAACAGGGCCTTCTCTATCTTGATCAACGGGTTTTGATTTTTCCGAAAATGGGCGCCGCGCACTTTCAAGTAAAAGTGTTCTGCCGTCACTGCTCTTACCGTGGCGTTAAAGGGTGTGTTTCTTCTGCTATCAATACCTTGAAGCGTGTATTTTTCGGGATCCAAGTCTAGGTGCCGAATTTCGTTATCTTGCGCCGCTTTTATCTCTTCGTCTGTTTGCTTATTAGGAATTGCTGTAATCTCAGAGCCGACTTCAGGCAAGGAGGCCGCGTGTGTAATCGAGTGTTCCAAATATGGCGAATGTGAAATATTCACCAAATCTGGCGGAATAACTATTGGGCGATCGCTTGTGGAGGATGGGAAGGGCGTCGTTACCAGCTTGATTCCTTCTTCGATTATTGATGGTGAATTTGGGAGTGGTACGGAACTGCTACCACTAATGCCTTCGCTATCTAATAGTACGTGTCTAACTTTATTCACTTGGGTCGACATGAGTCCGTTATTTCTGCTGGCCTGTTCGATTTTTTTATCAAGAAGTTCCGTTGCAATTTGATGTATGTCGGCGGGGATGCGAAATAGGACAGCAGGCCCATCTTTTTCTATCTGTGTTCGCATATAAACCGTATCGTCTTTTGGATTGCGATGTAAGAATTCCCCTCTATATGTATCGTTTACATTCGGATGCGCGTCGAACTTCTGTAATACGGCGAAGTCATCGCCAAGTTTTTCTTGAAGCGTATTAAGATCTTTCGAATTCCATTCCGCTCCCGTTACCAGCGTAGGCATGTCGATCGTCACCGCCTGCCATTCCTCTACACCTGGTAACTTGTAATTTTCCGGATCCTTCGCGAAAGCTTGAATATGCGATATAGATTCGTCGATCACCTGGGCCAACCTCTCAATCTCCGGTCTTACGGCTTTAAAGCCCTCCGCAAGTTGATTCCAATCTATTTCAGAGTCTTTTTTAACCGTGAAGGTTGGTTTATTCCCGCCAGATTCTTTTTTAACCGCGAACGCAGGTCCCTCCCTGTACGCAATTCCATCTCCATATTGGCTTAGTTTTGTACCAACGACATCGCGGTCTAGTAGGTCAGTAGCTTGCTTACTAAGACTATCTAAATACCTAACTATAGTAGTAGTAGGATTGTCCGTTGTCAGATCAACATCCGGCTTGTTTTTTATTAGATGATCCCTTGCTCCTTTAATGCCCTGGGCAATAGTTATAGATTTGCGGACTACCCCCTCCTCCCTTCCCAAGATACCTTCGTTCGGTTTTGCCCTAATTTTTTTTGCGGTTGCCACCAACTCTAATCCACCTACCGTTTTCCCCCGTACTTCCGTACCGGGAAAAAGGATTTCTTCAGTCTCGACTGCACGGAGTATTTCATCGAAACGATCAGAAACGGCCTTCATTGAATCCCGAGGAGTTTCAAGCAATGCAAGAACTAAACTTTCAGGGGTTTTCATGACCTTCTTTAAATCTTCAGCCGTTTGCTCCAATTCTTTGTTACTCTCCCAGGTGCCAACCTTTCGAGTTGATGGTTCCCTCTGGGAAGACTGCCCAAACGGAAATGCCGCCTTCTTCCACCATTTCCCTGACTTCGCAGGACTTTTCCGACTTCCGCCCATGCGCGCCAAAGCTTCCGGGGAAAGACTGAACTGACTATCATCGTCTTGGTGACGTCCGATAGAACTTTCGACCCGCTCTTCATCAGCTGAGGTTTTACGCTCGAGTATTGACGGTGGTGCATCGATACTGGATTTCGGGCTTTGCTGATTATTTCGTTGATCTACCTTGCTTCTGTCTATTTCACTGATATGCGTTTGTTGATCGATGGTGATGATATGACCCACTTGCAAATTCATCTTTTCATAGTCGTTTGCAGGGATCGTTATGGCTCGAGTCTTATCAAGAGGGTTGATCTTGGGAGCCGCGCTACCAAAAACTGGAGGCTGCAGTGTTTCCATATCAACATAAACTAAATAATTAGCATTAAGTTCATCTTTCTTTGGTTTCTTTACTATTGATACGGTGTAAGTTCCCGCCGGTATCGGTTTAGTGTTTGCTGAATTTACAGGTATAGATGGCGTTACTGCTTTGGCCTTCGCTAGTGCCACAGCCTCCGCTGTCCTTTCGGCCGCGGATTTTATACCGCGTTTTTTATTAGGTTCTTTGTCGGTTTCTATCACTCCGTCTCGTCTCAAGGTATCCTGTTGTGCGTCCAAGGATGAAGTCGCTATCGCTGGTGTTTGAGATGTATCCCACGCAGCTTCTAAATCATCTGAACGTCGCGCCTTCTTTTCTTCCCGCCGTTCTTGCTTTTTAGAATCGCCAGCAGTTTTTTTCGATGCAGATTTAGACGGCGAGAGTTTCAATTTTCCCAGGGTGATTTGATCCCCGATTTCAACACCACGCTCCCGGAAGTAGTCGACTTTTATGTATTCATCAGGTTTTCCGGGACGTCCAAGGTAGGCTGAATTATCAATAATCATGCGGACATTTAACGGCGTGTGATCATCCGGATAATTTAAGTCGCCAGGTTTTAGTATCTTCGCCGCGTTATCGGTTTTACGAATTTCCTGTTCTGCAGTTAGCGTCAATAATTTTTCGAGGAATTCGCGTGTTTCTCGGGTTTTTGTCGCAGCGTTCCTTGCCGACTTCCATGAGCCTAACTCTTGCCAAGCTGCCATAGGTCCCTGAAGGTGATATTCTTTAGGCCCCACATAGCGGTACTGGTACCATTTTCCTCCTTGCTTTTGCATGACTTTAGGCCCCACATAGCGGTATTGATACCAGCTCCCTTCCGAGGTTTTTGCAAATAGCAATGCCCCCCGGTAAGGAACAAATGTATGTTTAGCAACAAATAACATATTGCTTATCGAGAACGTCCGCTGCGGCAAGTTCAATTGGATTTGGTTAGCCTTAAACCACTCTCGCCAAATCGCCTTTTCTTGAAGTAACACACCGGAAATGCCCTGATTCACAAAAGTAAGAACTTGTTGTACGGTCAAAATACTAAGCTTTGCTTCATAAGAAAGCGGGTTGCCCACTGCCGAGAATATCCGAAAAACACTGTTGGCTAACAAGCTGCCCGAGTTTGAAAAGAAATATGGAACCACGCCACCCGTTACTAGCAGTCCGCGCTGCCGCAACTCCGCGTCTGCATCCCTCGGATCAAGCAAATCCGCAGTTGCACTTTTTAAAGGCATAACAATGTGATCGATACCATCTCCCCTGAGCAATCTTCCTAAGAAATGTGCTGATTTCGGAGAGAGTGACTTAAAATCGCACTTGACATGAATCAAGTCAGCCTCTGCTGTTTTCAACATTGTTTGATATGTTTGCACTTCATAGTTGAAATTTTCTACAGCGGTTGTATCGGCTACATTGGCTGATCTTGCCAAGCGTTGTAAATATTCCTTTGGATATTTATTCATTCTTTGCAGGGTTTCTAAATCCTTTATTTCCGAAGTAGAAAGACCTGTCGCAAGCTTATCCGAGATTTTAAAGTATTCTTCTATTTCTTTATCGTTTGCACCACATGCTTTTAATTTGTTAAGCACTCTATTTACTAACGCATTTTTCTTCGCAAGTATGTTTTGGTAAGAATCTTCCATCTCATTACCGCGATCAAGAAAGAGAATCGATTGATACTTTATAAGTTCATCTCTTTCTTCCTCTGTTACTTTATGGGAATCATTGCTTCCCATTTCTCGGATTTCTTCCATTTTCTCAATGTCTTTGACATCGGGTGTGATCGCCGCTGGAATTTTATTTATTTCCCATAACTTCCATTGATAAGGTCGTAGAGAGATCTCCTCCGCTTCGGTCAAAAGATCATAATCCGCTCTTGCCGCAGGGGATGTTTCAGGAGGCCGGCCGCCATTATTGTTGTAATTATCAAGCCTATGCCATTGTTCCGGACCTAGTTGACTTGACTTGGCTTTTTCGTTGAGATATTTCCAATGCTCTACATGCTCATCTTTTTCAAACGGTTGCTTTAATGTTTCTTCCAAAAATTTTCGCCAGCTTAGTGCTTGCGGAGGAAGTTGTAACGACGGTGGATATGATCTCAATTTCCTTAGCGCTTCTATAGGCAATCTATCTCCATAGCTTGCTATATCCGCCAGGGTCATCAACCCTGAGTTATGAGCGAAGTCACTTAACTTTCCCAAGTTTTCTCCTGATAGTACCGGTCTGCCTCTTTGCTTGGATTCGAGTTTTTGCAAGCGGGTCCAGTCTTGTATGTCCATACCGTGCAGTTGGCCGAGTTTAATATTAAGCGCCATGATATCGCCTTCAATTATTCCTTTAAGTTGCTTCGTGAGCGCCTTACCTTTGGATTGAAAGCTTTCTCGGATAATCATGGAGCTGAGATGTTTCTCGGGATCGAAATCGGGATGATGAATCGATAGACCGTTTTCTTGCGCTTCTTCGGTACGGGCTTCCATGTGAAGCAGATGCCGCCGGGGTATGCGCACCATCATTCTAATGCGCTCATCAACCATTATTGACCAAAATCCGATGGTTCTTGCAGCTGCGTAAGAAGCGGATCCAGACCAAAAGTTCCAACGATTATCGTCAAATTTATGAGCGAAATATGCGCCGAAAACAGTTATGAATAATCGCGGAAGGCGAGCTGTTATAACTGTTACTATCTGTATGAAATAATTAATCCCATTCCTGTCGGTACGCTTATAGTAGGCCTGTTCTTCTTTATGCAACCTATCAACAGCGTCAACTACGGCTTTTCTAGCGGCAGTTACTTTCCCCAATCCATTATCTTGTTCAAAAAGAGCGGTTTGTTCTTCGAGCTTATCTACTACTGTTTTTTGCGATTTAATGGCATTCTTAATTCTATTAAGTGCTTCTAAACTGTTGGAAGCTGTAACCTTATATTTTGTTTTAAGCTGATCTAAATATTCTTTGGAGGTTTCGTCTAATGCATCTGGATTTTCGATGTCTAGACCTGCTTCCAGTAGATCCGCTTCTCGTTGCATCTCACCGAGCTTTCCAAACTCCTGATCGTAGATTTGGCGAAGTTCGGAGTAGCTATTTTTTTTGTCTTTAGCGCCCAAGTCTTCTAGTGATTTTTTAGTTATCTCTTCGAGAGTTTGCGCTTTCTCGAAAACGTCTGCTTCTAGCGAAATAGCGTCTTTTTCGTCTGCGTTAGTTTCTGTTTCTTCGCCTTCACTCTTTTTCTTTATTCGATTAGCTATCAAGAACTGTTGTGCTACTTCTTGGCTGTCCTTAACAGCATCATTCATTCTTTCTACTAATTCTGGGAATTCTCCTCCATGTATCAGCACTGCCTTCATGCTCGGAGAGCCGGCATCGCGCATCCCATCTCTCATATCTTTTGTACCTAATCGCACGGCAGCCGCAGCCATAGGAACTGCAATGAAGTTTGTAAGCAACTGACTAACGAAATTTAGCCCGGCAAAAAGTTTAGGATTCTCAGTTACATAATCTCCAAGAATCAGACTGGATGTTAAGTAGCTGGGGGTAAGCGCTCCAATAGAGGAAACGACACTACCTAATGAATAAACACCGACAGCTTTCGCTATATGTAGGTTGGTTCTGAGCGTATTTATATACAGCCCCTCCTTTAAAAAAACATCTCCAGCTGTGCCTAGTCCTCCTTTGTCATAGATCATCTCTCCTCGTTCTGTTTGCTCGCTTGCCAGGAGCATAGCTCGATGTATTGCTCGCTTGTTAATAGGGAAAAAAACATCTCTTGCCAAATATTGTTCCTGCGCTGCCGATAACCCTTGACCTAGTACGGCCTGCGCTTTATTCCAATCATCTTCACTAGGATTATTTCTAGTGCTCATATCTTGCAAGAAGTCATTAACATCAACTGGATTTTCCGGATCAAACTCGCTTCCGTCTGGTTTAGTTACCCCAAAATGATCAGTTAATAAACGGAAACTTTGGCGATATTCATCTCGAGGTGCTTCATTTATATTCGTTTGAACCAGTAAGTTGGCGAGTACCGTTTGCGCTGCGCCGTATAGTTCCTGCGCTGTTCCCATAGTTACATTTGCAGGTGCATATGGAATCAATCCTAATGCGAATTGCCTTTGCGGTAATCCTGCTTTTACTCGCGACTCCATGGTTTGTATCGACTGAATTATGTCTTTACCTAGCGCTCTTTGTTTTCGTTGATCGCGTGCGGTAAAATTTTCGATTCTTTCAGGAACGGTAACATTGAATACCCTTCTGTATATGCTTGTCGGCAATCCAGGAGAGTCAAAGTCAGAGGCATTCAATAAATGCTTAATCAGAAATTCGAATACAGTATTGTGGGCTTCCTTTGCGGGGAGCGTGAAATGGCCGTCGCCATCTTGGGTGATAACCTCCATCCTTTCAATATCATTAGTACTAGCATTCACTTGAGCAGCACGGGGAGCAATAGACTCGAAGCTTCTGACGACACCATATTGATAAGGACTAGATGAAGAAATTTCTAAAGGAGGATTATTCCCCTCGGTAATTCGTAGTGGTGGTAGCGACGCTGCTAGGTATCTCGGGTCGCTTTCCGAAGGAATTGGGAGGGTTTCTTCCCTAAAGTCATCATCTGATGCACGAAAAATCCGATTTTTTTCTAATGCGTTGTCAGTGTCGTGTGCATCGAGATATGCTTCGAGGCGTTCCACCCCCATTTTTTCTATCCGTTCAATTTCACCTCTTGAGGTTATCTCGAATTCGCTTAAGCGAGTTACCAGAGCATCTCGCCGCTTTAAAAGAGCTGGGGAAAGAACATTATGATCATTATCCTCATCCTCTTTCCCTTTCCAGATTTTATGCACCTGTAACCCGCTTCCATATGAATCCAATTTAGCATCTATTGATGCTACTCGCCCTTCTTGCGTTTCTGCTCGGCCTTTTTGTTTTTTATCGTGTGCTTCAAGTGTGTTTTGAACAGGTGTCGGGAAATTGCGTTCGGTGCTGTAGGGTTTATGCTTGAGGGGATTAACAGGATCAAGCATAAGCAACCGGTAGCCAGCATCCATGTAATTCGCAATTGCCGGACTTATTTCCCCCAAATTGATATTAAGTACGTTATATAAAGCACCCTTGTTTAGGTTTGCCTTTTCCATTAGTTGCTTAAGTTTTTTATCTCCTAAAGTCAGTGCATAAAATGCAATGGCGTGTGGAATGAATTCTCCGGCCCACATAAGAAGTAGTTTTGCAAAGAGCTGCGAGTTGAAGCCAGTTTTTCCGCCTTTTGTAAAACCATCATCGACGTTCTGCCAAAAATTTACCATGCCAGGTATTTTACCGGGGAAGGCTGCCATGCTTCGTATACCGTCGGGCATCAATGGGCTGGATGCATGTATCAGCAAAGACGAAACCGGAGCTGACATTTTTCCTAACAATCCATAATGAACTGCATTCGATAATGCATTAATAACCGTGATCGCATTTGTTTGATGTTGACTCCACCAGTGTCCGGTAACAGATCCGTCTTGTAGCAGGCGAAGCGCAACATGCATGCCTAAATTTTTAATAGCAGCGTTCGCAAAAAGTGACACTGATGATCCCACTATTTTGCGGAATTCAGAATCAAACTGAACGCGATAGGACATTGCTTGAGTCGTCGCATTAAGTCCTTGCGCTTGTCGCAGAAATTCCTGCGCAGCGTTCGTTCTTCTAGATTTAATGTCTAATTCGACTCCAGGAGATACGAGCTCGTCCAGTAACTCAAAGTCCATATGACCCAATGCTCCGTCAGATGGTGCATTAAGTGCTAACTGGACACTTTTTTTCACTTTCGTTTCATCAATCTCATAAGCTTTTGATAGAAGGGCGCCGTGGTAGAACTCCGTTGGACCATGAAGAATTTTTCCGGTGCCAGGTTCTTGCTCTAATCCAGCGTCATCGAACAGCGTTATATTTTGATTGACTGCAGTTATGTTTCGATCGGCTAGAGGAACATCTTCAAGGGCCAATGTTGCGTTTTGAGAATTTAGCGGTCGGTAACTCTCGGTAGACAGCAGTGCAAAACCGCCGCCATAGGCGTTATATGTCAGCGCGTTAAGAAGAACTGTGTCTTCAAATGTTTTTCCTGTAGGGTCGCTTAAATGTAAAAGTGCATCGAAATGTTTGCGAGTTTCTTGTGTCACCGGCGCTCTTGAGTCAGCTCCGATGAGCATGCCGAGATAAATCATCTTAATAAAATCATCTGCGGACGCATCTAATCGCAATGTTATTGTTCCGCCGGGTACTGCCGATCCAAAACTATCTAGGTGGGCTTTAGCCGCCTGCTGATCATCGGTAGTGACATTCAATCGCACCTCTATATATCCCGGGTCGAGTGGATGTGCTTGTATGTACTCCAGCGATTGCGCAGGCATGATGGTGATATTAACGTTCCGTAGATTTGGATATAAATCCAATCTGGATTCGAGCCATTGGATCGCAGGAGAAACTACTTCATTTGTCGTTTCTTGCAACTCTGTAACGTTGCCGATAGGCCTGACGACGAAATTTTTGCCCTGCTTTAGCCAGCCGGTTGTGGGAAGAGGAAAACTTATATATGCATCTGCAAAGGTCTTTGCAGCTGGGTCCAATTTCCGTGACTGAGAAGCTGGGAAAATGTTTTCTTGAAGAAACGTGTTGTTGGATGGGTATTGTCCAAGCCACTGATCTTCAAAAGGTACGTAGAATCGCCCGCGATCAGCCAGTGACCATTTGATGACTTGAAACTCTGGTAATGTTGTACTGGTTGGTGCCGGGGCGCCAGTGGTAGTCGGCGGCGAGGTAGTCGACGATACCGTGGGTGATGTAGAAGTACTAACAGACGTTGTCGACGAGGAAGAGGGTGCGGGAGAAACGGGAGTCCCGGTTACTGTAGACGTTTGTGTAGTAGTTGCCGGTTCGGTTGGTAACGGAAAAGGAAGGCTTTGTGTTAGTCCAGGAGCAATCTCGAATGTAGTGGTTGGGTCCTCATATACGATACCTCCGCGTATTGTTTGTACCTCACCATTCGGCAAAGTTTGGGTTTCGGAGTCTCCTATTTTTATAGTTGTCTGATCATTGGATATGATGGTTTGATGATTTTCCGCATCAATGCTAGTTGTCAACGGAACATCTTGTCGTTTATTTAAATGATGGACAGCGGGGGCGGTCGGCGTAGAAGAAGTTGGGGTGAAAGTAGTAAACCCTGGTAGCTGTGTTGACGTGGGTATTAAATCGTTCGTACTTTTTCGAGCAACAGTCGTACTTTGTGTCTCCGGTGGGAAATCCAGGTTGACGTTATTTTCAGGAACGCTATTCTGATGCGGTGCGGGGGCGAGAATCCCGTTATGCATCTTGTAAATGTCTGGCATCTCGGCGCCAGGAGGTAGGTCTACCATGGTGCCCCTAGATTCACGAGTAAATATGGGACTGGCGCCAGTAGTTTGCGCTAAATACGAGAAGAGGCTCCAGTATCCTATTAGTTCACTAACTTTGATTTTCATTTGCGTTCCCTAAATTTCAATTTTTAAGCGGGCTTTTGGGGGGAAGCGATTCATTGGGGAGGCCTCCGCCTTCTGATCCAGCCGCACCGTCTAAATGATAAGTTTTTCGCCAAATACCGGCTGTCATTGCATAACTGCCTAAAGTTGTAAGCAGATCTTGCGCGGTGAGGCCGTCAAGTAGCATATGTGCTCGTAGCAAAACATGCTTTGTATCGGGATTAATAAGGAAACAGGGGGTGTTGAAATCGAAGGTATAGGTGTTGGCTTCTAGCAACGACTGCAAAATTGCAGCGCGATTTTCCTCCGGGACTTCACCGTATTCACAGAAAATCACAATGCCATCGAATGCGTCGCGATACAGGAGGGTAAACGCGACATCCATGACTATTAGATCGCAGACGTCGTACATTGACTGCGGATCGTCAATGTCACATTCTTTGCAGACTTGGTCTATTAGCTCAACATATTTTTGTTTAGACATATCGCCTCACGTTAATCTTCTGGTAGACCTTAATTTGGCCTTGGCGGCTAAAAAACCCCCATCTATTAAGCGTTCTAAAATTGCGTTGTTTTCTGCCAGTAAGAATGATTGCAAGGCTAGAAGTGCTTATTGCTTTAGCATGATCCATGCCATAACTTGTTTTTTACGTAATTCAGGCAATTGAAGATTGAGTCAGCTATAAGGCTGCATTTTTCATAGGAAATTTGTGACAGATTTGTGACAAATGAGTATTGCGATTCTGATCGTTGTGGGCTTTTTTTAGCAGGGTAAAGCTATCAATTTAGCAAGTTGTAAACGATACATTGCAGATCACGGTAAAAACTTAGAAATGGCGCGACTACGGCAAAATTCGTTTAGATCGCCTGGCAAAAGATGTTGGCTAAGCAACAAGGTAACAAGTATTGCTTTAAAGAGTGGGGATCATCTAATTCACCGTCGATACATCCATTGATTCATGTTGTCGGTTGAATTCAACAATTCAGGTAATCCTGGAACCACCTAGTCTCGACAAGCGGCAAGCACCTGCGGTAGCAACAGCCACAAAGAAAAATTTACGTGCGCGGATTCGTTGAAATCAGCCAGCAAGCATCTGCATTCAAGAACTTCCTCATTCGCAGCCGATATCGTCAGATTTAAGTGACGATAGACAAATGGTGTTGCAGCGCGACCCTGTAACAAAAATATTGCACCCTCTTGATATAACGCAAAGACCACCTTTTCTCAACGAGACATCTCCATATGGCAGCTTGTTGCCGCAAACACATCGGTTCGATGAAAGCGTCGCATACGAAGTGTTTCAGATAGCACTCGATGCAAGGACCTCTCCTGGCGGAGGTGTTGATCCACGACCACTTAGTCGTTTCGATATCGCCATGATGAAGCAAGTGATATTCCCTGACAGAGAGCAAACGAATGATGAAATTAATGCTGGTATCACAGCGCTTTTTAAAGAAGTGAAAGCGCTATCTCCTACTGTCAAAGAGATTGTCCATCGCGGATATATTGAAAAAGGATTCCGCGAGCTATCCGGATATTTTTGGGGAGTTTTGTTCAATGAGGTAGTAGCAAAGGGCGGTACGTACGCGGCTCTCAAGTATTTGGATGATCCAACAGTAGCTGTTCATACAGCAAGGCTCTTTGGAAATGTCGCGCAATATCTGATTATGGGGGAAATGTCAGCCCCGTTTAGTTCCGCGGTGTTATATGGTTTGAGCCCGTTGATGCCCCACAGCGTTAGAGACCTATACAGCTTTCCCGCTAAATTGCCTGGCGGATTTAGTTTTTGGGAGAGCGCGGGGGCTGGTAATCGAAACGTTGTTGCGAGCATGATTGCGGCGATCGCCGCGATGTTTATAGTGCATCAAGCGATGCGTCTTGCGTTGAAATCTGAAGATGATCAAATTAAGAATGCCTTTCATGAATACAATTCAGGCGTTCGAGGATCCGTGTTTAATTGTATCCCGGAGGGTATGTTTAAAGAGCTGGATAAGACAATTGCCAATTTTATGAATAAAGGCCGCAGTTATCTTATGTGGAATCCTGATTCATATAGAGCTCATAGTGCAGCTATCGCTCCTGGAACACCTGCTCCTCCCCCCACAAAAATTTTTGATCCGCGTGTTACCGGGCTCGCACTTGCTCTTGGGACTTACGCCTTTGCCGTAGGGCTCCCAGCTAATATTGCTGGTGTGTTCGTGACGCAACGCATGGTTAATTCTTTAAATGAAAAGCCGGTGGCAGCAATAGCGGCGATGTCTTTGATAGCGATAGCTTCAACAGCAAACGTTGCAGCTAATGCTTATAAACATGGTAAAGGCTTTTCGTATCAGATGATGCCTGGAGGGACGAACCCAGCGTTCGCGAAACTAGCGGGTGCAGCGGCTACTTTCGCTTTCGCAGGCGGAGTAACTGCTTTAATGGCCACTCTGCTTGCTAGCAGCCCTGGTGCAATGACTCTTTGCGCTGCTGCGCTTACTGGGCGGTTTGTTAGAGACATGGTAATGGAATTTGGCAATAACGCTTTAGCAAAACCGGGAAAGATGAAGGACAATACTCCGCAAAATAACGAGCAAAAATTCGGTTATTTAGCGGCAACGATTCATGCTGTAGTCTTTGGCGCCTTGGCTTATCCAATGATAATTGCTCCCTGCTCGATTGTTCAATCACTAAACCGTGAAAAAGCGGGGGAGACGATTCCTCACCTCTTTGGTAATAGCGGTTACCTCTTAGCCCTCATCCTTCAGCCGTAACGCCCCCCGCTCAAAATGCCTTATATCGAGTAGGCGCTTTGCCATCAGAGGTTGCCTTTACTTTTGCCATTGCGGAGGCAATCTCCCGATTTTTTGCAGATAAAATAATGAGTGTGTTTATTCTTCATTGGGATTTGAAGCGGCAAGGTAAAGATCATCATGTGGACTTTACGTCAGTTCGGGAAGCTTGGTACGACTATGGCAAGGTGCCTGCTGCTGATGGTGTAGCGGAACATTGGGATTTTAATGTTGCGTTTAAAAATTATTGGGATAAAGCCATTGGCGAAGTATCGACGCGGTTTTCTTGGTGGGTGGGAGGGACGACGGCATTCTTGGGTGTTGAGCTTCAAGGAACGTCTAAAATTGCTGTTGAATCTGGATTTCTCACCGCGGTGTTTGGAGGAAGTGCATTAAGTAAATTACGCGATTTTATTCGCACGGCGGGCGCGAAATCTAAGTGCAACATTTTTTCAAGGAAAATGTTGCATGC
>JAZKCF010000056.1:0-27348 GCA_040388195.1 Pseudomonadota bacterium | reverse complement strand
GACATATTTTCAGCGTAGTCACCGAACCACGAAAGTTCCAGCCGCCGACGGTATAGTTACAAATGGCCGAGAAAACGAAGAGGCAAGGAAGGATGGGGGGAGTCGTGAGTTTGTCGTACCATTGCCGAGTATTCCTCCTGTCATGGTTAGTGCCGATGTCTATAAATTCACCATAGGCGTCATTAAGTCTGACGAGAGGAAAAAGGAGAAAAAATATAAAATAAATTGTTATGACCATCACTATAAGTAGGCAATGCCTGGTTGCGTGTTACGCATCAGTTACACATTCCAATTTGCGATAATACAATTTACTGCTCGTGGCCTATGAATTCAGCAATTGTGAATCGGATTCGCTGCCGTTGCAGATGACTAACGACCACATTGCTCTGGATTTTGGCGATTTGCCTTTATCGAGTGGCGCTGATTTGTGGCTGGGATGTGTACGGCTTCACGGTTGAAAACATTGCCGATCTATATATTACGAAATCCGACAAAACTGTTTTTGACGCTTTTTTCGCTGTTATTATTTGCTGGTTGAGGTCATCACCAGAGCAAGTCGCACAAGGGGACGAAGACGGAAAGAAGCATGCTTGAATAAAATCTGCGAGGGTGATGTTCAGCAGAATTAATGTTTTGGGGAAATCCATTCAACTGACACGCGATGAAGATATAAAGGATAAAAATGCAAACAAAGAAATGTAATGTGACTAAGTGGAGAAACCAATGATTGGCTTGGTCGTTTTTACGGTTCTAGGCATTTATATTGTGATCTGCTTGATGATCACAAAATTCATAGCGAAACGAATCAGTAATCCAAAGATACAATTAGGTGTGCGCGCTTTACTTCCACTCATTTTGCTACTGCCTCCTTTTGCTGATGAGCTGATCGGCAAGGTTCAATACGATAAGCTTTGCAGAGAAGCGGAGGATGTGAAGATTTATGGGACGATTCCGGTGGGGGAGGAGCTTTATTTTCCGGACGGGAAATGGCGGAGGTCTAGTTCTGGACCTTTATTGTCGCTTGATGAGTCTAATAGGATAGAAAGTATTTATAAATCATTGATTGAATATCAGGATGCAAAAGCAAGAATAATTTCAGCAGCTATTCCGATAAGGGCAAGAGAGGTGAGCATTGTAAGTCGACAAGACGGACGATTGCTTGCATCTATGCAGTGGTATGCAACCTCGGGAGGTTGGCTTAGTAGACACTTCGAAAATCCTTTATTTGTCGACGCTCAATGCCATTCGAGCTTGTTTGGCGAAAAGCTTTCTCAAAAGATATTGCCTTTTAATAAAACAAAATAGAGAGACGAAATAATGAACAATGAAATTCATGATGCATTCATTAATGCCCTGCTTGCAGATGCAAGTTATGTTGACGGTTTTATCAAAGATCTAACGGGGGAGGATCTTTCCAAAAAAGCACAAGACCGTTTAACGGAACCGCTGGCTAAATATTTAGGAGAAAGCTTCCGTGTAGTTACCCAATACACCGAAAGTAATTACACTGGCTCCGGTTTTTCAGTAACGGTCTGGGAAGATAGGAAATCCGGTGACCGCTACATGTCCTTCCGTGGTACAGAAGGATTCAAGGACTTTGTTACTGACGGCGACTTGGCGCTTTCCTCTGGCATCGCCAAAGCGCAAACAGTAGCGATGATCAACTGGTATTTACGGGCAACCACGCCAGTAGGGCAAAGTGTTTATCAAATATACAATAGTGACGCCTTAGGAATAACATCGTTCCCGGATGGCGCGGTAGAAGGTACCGGAGAACTAAATCTTACTGATCAATACATCGTTAATGGCCATTCCCTTGGCGGCCATTTAACAACGATGTTCAGCCGCTTGTTTGGTAATAATGTGATTGAAAGTTCCACCTTCAATGGCGCTGGATTTAACCCTTGGTCTGAACTGCAATTCGACGCCTTGCAGAGGGTTTTAAATCTTAGCACGACTTCATTTCCTAGCCTTACCAATCAAACCAATTACTATTCGGAAAATGGCCCTTCCTTAACGACCAATGACTGGTGGTTTAACCAGTACGGCACAAGAGTGCCCGTATTTAACGAGCAAAGCACAAATCCTGTCGATAACCATTACCTCTACAAGCTGACCGATATGTTGGCCTTGGCGGATGTGATGGGGCAAATTGATGAAAGCTTCACGCTTGAAAAAGCGCTCGGTATATTTGAAGCCAGCGCGCAAAAGCCCGCCCCGTCTCTAGAAAACGTTCTCGATGCGTTGCGTAAGATTTTGCAGAATGCAAACGATGCAACCACAGTGGGTATCGACGGCAATGGTAATGATCCTCAACCGGCTTACCGAGAAGAGTTCAATACAAAGGTTGCTGGTCTCAGAGACTTCGTATCTAAAAATTCTGTATCCGGCTATCGCATTGAACCGCTGGTCGATGGATTTCCTTTAGACAAAGCAACCGGTGCGGGTGCTGATGCGCTTGCTTATCGTTATGCGCTGACCGAACTCAACGACTTTGCGCTCATAGGTTTTGATTACGCTAATACCAAAAATCTCTCGGGCGAGCTTGATCTTTACGATCCCACTAATGGCACTGGCACGCTGACGGATAAATGGATGCAAGACCGTGTTCGTTTATTCGGTTTAAAGAATGAAGCCAATATCACCGATTCTGGAACGCTCTATCATGTTGGCGATGACAACTGGCAATACACCGATATTGGCCAGCATTACAACGTTAACCTTGTCGGCAAGATCGGTGATGATGAAAGCGCCGCCGCCTACCACAAGATAAGCTTCGGCGGCGCCAATGGAGATTCCATGGAAGGGGACATACTTGCAGACCATCTCTACGGCGGTGAAGGCGGCGATACGCTCAAAGGCGGTAAAGGAAATGATTATTTAGAAGGCGGCGATGGCGGCGACTCGTACATCTATGAAGCTGGCGACGGCTGGGACACTATCTTCGATGTCGATGGCCATGGCGCAATCCAGATGGATGGCTTCACCCTCTCTGGCGGCAAGGAAACTACCCTCGGTTCCGGCATTTGGCAAAGTACCGACAAGCAATTCCAATATGCACAGCTGACCGAAGCCAATGGCACTAAGACGCTTGTCATCAGCAATGGTGCTGATCGCATGTACGTCAAGGATTTCACGGACGGTGAACTCAACATTCATCTCGATACGGGCATAGCTCCGGTTGTTCTACCCGTTGACCGCACCATCAACGGAGACCTGCAACCCATCGACACCTCGCCCGCTGATGGCGTGCAACCGGGCTATGACGATTTAGGCAATGTGCTCGTCAGCGACATTGCCGAGCTCGATCGTGCCGATACCTTATACGATAGCGCCGGCGATGATCTAATCCAAGCCATGGGTGGCAATGACACCGTTATCGCTAACCGTGGCGGTAACAATCGCATTGAGGCTGGCACAGGAAACGACTTAGTTGAAGCAGGCGCTGGCGATGATGTTGCCATCGGCGGAGACGGGCAAGACCGTCTGTTCGGTGGTGCAAGCAATGATCGTCTTTATGCTACCAATGAAGTTGCACTCGATGTAGCAATTACTCAAAGCCGCACGCAGGCGGCAAGCGGTTTGCAAGGCGATTGGCTTGATGGCGGCGAGGGTGACGATGTCATTGTTGGTGATGCCGGAAACGACGCATTAATGGGAGGATATGGCGAAGATATCCTCGTTGGTGGTGGTGGCGACGATAACATCTTTGCCGACTACAACACGCTTGCCGCGGCGAACTGGACATTGACGCGAAGCATTAATACTTCAGGTGATACCTCCGACTACGAAACACTATTTGTTAACAGTACATATAACGCCACGCTCGGTGCAGCTGATCTAATCTATGCCGGCGCTGGCGACGACTGGGTTCACGCAGGCGGTGGTGATGATATTGCCTATGGCGACGACGGAAAAGATGTCCTTTTCGGCGAAACGGGCGACGACATGCTGCTCGGCGGTGAGGGTGACGACGTACTCAGCGGTGACAATATCGATGATGGTACTCCAGATGGGCTTGCGGGTAACCTGCATGGCAAAGACTATCTTGATGGTGGCAAGGGTAATGACACGCTATCTGGCAATGGCGGTGACGACGAACTCTTCGGTGGCACGGGCGATGACAAAATCGGCGGTGATGACAGCGTCACCTCAGGTCTTTACCACGGAAACGATTACCTGAACGGTGAAGACGGCAATGACACGTTATGGGGTGACGGCGGTGACGACACTCTTATCGGTGGCGCCGGCAACGACCACCTTGAGGGTGACAACGATGCCACCAAGCTCGACGCGAAATACCATGGCAATGATTATTTAGATGGTGGCGATGGCGATGATGAGTTATTTGGTCAAGGTGGAAACGACGAATTAAATGGCGGTACTGGTAACGATGTACTCATTGGCGACGACGATGTCACGCCGTTAGCGTATCAAGGTGATGACTATCTCGACGGCGGTGACGGCCAGGATACTTTGTATGGCAATGGCGGAAACGACACGCTAATCGGTGGCACTGGCGCCGACTATCTGGGCGGTGGTGCGGGTGACGATACTTATATTATCGGAGCTAACGACGCCTCTGTTGATGCGGGCAGTATCGAATCGATTGACGATACCGAGGGAAACAACACGTTGGAATTGTCTGTTGCCAGCGATCAAGTTCAATTGCAGTTGAACGGTGCCGATCTGCAATTGGCCTGGGATGGCAATAGCCAGATGATCAACATTACTGGTGGATTCACAGGTGCAGTTGGTACTTTCGTCTTTACCGATAAGACGACAACTTGGACGGAATTGCTCAATAATAAACCGTTGTACGACATTGATACTGACACACTAATAACGACAAGCTGGCAGCAGGATGGCTCGTATCAAAGAACCACTAAAAATAGCAACGGCGACATTAAGACTATAAATTACTCAGCGGATGGGAATGCGCTATCAGACTCTTGGTCCAAAGCGGATGGGACAACGGGATCGGATACTTTCAATGCCGATGGATCAAGTATCAGTTCAACTCATTTTGTGGACGGAGCAAGCACTAGTTTGACTCGTTCTGCCGATGGAACGGTTAGCCAATATTTCGACAATGGCCAAGGCAATTACTTATCGTATGTAAACGATGCATCGGGCCATTTACTTTCCGATACTTGGAGCAAGGCCGATGGCAGCTCTGGAACGGACGCCTTTAATGCAGACGGCTCACGTAGCGGCTCTGCGGCGTTTGCGGATGGAACGACGAGTGATTACACCAATGATGGACATGGCAATGTTACCGCGCATATCTATTCGGCGGATGGCAATGTCATTGCGGATTCATGGCAAAAAGATGATGGCACTTCCGGCAGCGACACATTTGCCAGCGATGGGACGACAACTCATACCATAGTAGCGGCTGATGGCAGTAAAACGGTGGCTGTCGATGATGGTCATGGAGACATAACGACCACGCAATATACCCCTTCCGGTTTGAAACTAAGCGATACCTGGCAAAAGTCAGATGGAAGCCATGGAAGCGATACGTGGTCACACGGATCTTCTACCGCGATTGTTTTTCAAGCGGATGGCAGCCATGCCGAGACAACACAAGATACCAAAGGAACAACCACCACAAAACAGTTCGATAGTAGCGGTGTTTTAATAAATCAATCCTCCACGAATGCAGATGGTTCACATAGTGTTACGGTGACAAGTGCTGACGGCTCAAGTGTCACGACGACCTATAACCGTGATGGTAGTTACAAACAGGCGACGATTGATCCACAAGGCAATTCACGTACCAACTATTACTCCGTTTCGCATGATTTGCTTTGGGGTTCTTGGACCAATATCGATGGCACAAGTGGGCGCGACAACGGTACGGGTTCTGCGGGAGACAGTAACGCGAATTTCCATAAAGACGGCATCTATGCGACTTCGACCCAGCTGTTGTCTTCGAGGGAGAAAGACACGACTATCAATATACGCGATGCTAACGGCGCGTTGATTGTATCGATCGATGCATTATCCACATTTGCTATTAGCCACGGTGGTTATGGTGGCGGTTACGGCGGTTATATTACTCCCGCGACATTCTCACTTACCCAGCAGACCTCAGGCCCTGGGGGCGTAATTGAAGAACAAAATGGTTTGACGGTTGACGAATTCCTACCCGATCGTTCCCATGACTTTAACGCGTTATGGAACATCATCGGACTAGGCGACGGCGCTTTTTATGGTTATTCCTCCCTTGAGGTAGTTTCCCACACTAGAAGCTACGACGGAGAAAGTACCAGCAATGGAAATGGTAGCTATGGGAGTGGCAGCTATGGTGGAGGAGGACTGAGCAATATTGCTTCAGTGATTCCTTTGAATGGTGGCGTGCAGATTACGGATCAAAATGGCAATGTCGTTTGGTATGACGGCGACAATGGCGTGCAGGATCTTGGTGGCAATGGTGGCGGAGGCACTGCGTTCGGTACAACGACGACCTTCACGCAAATAGACGGTATCCAGGGTGCGCTGCACCACAACGGTGGATACTCGGACCATACACTGTACAGTAACGGTGCTTATTACAATTACACGACCGGTGCCAATGGCTGGCTTACCCATGCTGAATGGGCTGACGGATCCGGGAATAGCGGGACGGACACCTTTGTCGGCCACAACGATGAGGTACATGGAACCACGAAGTTGGCCAATGGATATTTCTCGACCTGGAATTACGATTCCTTGACTGCTTTATATACCGAGAATTATTACTTTCCCGATGGAAGCTTGGCGAAGACCCTTGTGCTCGATTCGCCAGTATCCTCGGTGACCATGCATGATCAGCAGGGCAACACGCTATCGAATACGAGTTATCCGGATAGTTCGGACCCTTACGGTTCGTGGCATCAGCGGAACGTATCGATTGATGCTGCCGGCGATGTTGTTACTGCTGACTATATTACTGACTACCGTGGCACAGGCGTTTTGAATCAAGGGACGGTTCACGTGTCGTGGACAACCCAGGATGGAACCGCCATTGATGGACAGTTCGATCTCGTCACAGGAACGGGTACGACTAACATCGCCTATCAAGATGGTACAACCAGCATCGTAACTACAGATGGCGCGGGCGGATACTTCGACCGAAATTATGACTTCAACGGGCGCCTAAGCGGCGATCAATGGCTGGGCGGCGATGGGAAACATGGCGACGATATATTTAGCGCGGATGGTTCCAGTTCGGGCACCACCTATAATGTCAATGGCAGCTACGTTAGCTATGTCGATGACGGCAAGGGCAACGTAACGACTAAGGCGTTCAGCGCTACCGGCGTACTTACCAGTGATACATGGGTCAAGGCCGATAGCAGCCACGGTGTCGACACCTTCAAGGCCGATGGTTCCAGCACCGGCAAGGCTTATTATGCCGACGGCACCTATAGCACTGATACCAACGACGGCAAGGGTAACGTAAAGACTAAGATTTTCAGTGCCGCAGGCGTGCTTATTGGAGACACATGGACCAAGACGGATGGCCGACACGGTTTTGATACATTCAATGCGAACGGTTCCAGTACCGGCACCAGGTACAACATTGACGGCAGCTACGTTAGCTACATCAATGACGGCAAGGGCGACGTAACGACTAATACATTCAGCGTCACTGGCGTACTTACTCGTGATAAATGGACTAAGGCAGATGGCAGCCATGGTTTTGATACCTTCAAGTCCGATGGTTCCAGCACCGGCAAGGCTTATTATGCCGACGGCACATATAGTACTTATACCAACGACGGCACAGGTAACGTAAAGACCAAGGTTTTCAGTGCCGCAGCAATACTTACCGGGGACACATGGACCAAGGCGGATGGCAGTCGCGGTTTTGATACCTTCAATGCCGACGGTTCTAGTACCGGCACCAGGTACAACATTGATGGCAGCTACGTTAGCTATATCAATGACGGGAAGGGCGACGTAACGACTAAGACTTTCAGCGCCACTGGCGTACTTACCCATGATACGTGGACCAAGGCGGATGGCAGCCATGGTTTTGATACCTTCAAGTCCGATGGTTCAAGCACCGGCAAAGCTTATTATGCCGACGGTACCTATAGCACTTATACCAACGACGGCACGGGTAACGTAAAGACCAAGGTTTTCAGTGCCGCAGGTGTGCTTACCGGCGACACATGGACCAAGGCGGATGGCAGCCACGGTTTTGATACCTTCAATGCCGACGGTTCTAGTACCGGCACGGGTTACAACGTCGACAGCAGCTACAATACCTATACGAAGGACGCCGCAGGCGGTATTACCACCCTGAACTACACGGCACTCGGCGTGCTGGTTTCGAAGCAGATAGTTTTCCCTGACGGTTCGAAGGAGAACTTCACCATCACCGCTGACGGCTCGCTAATTGGAACGGGCACCTTCAAAGACGGTAACAACGTTGTATCGCTAGGTTATGGCAGTTACACATTCACATTTGGCGACGGCAGCAATACGGTCAATCTGGATCAACCGGTGTTGCCTGGCGTTCCTGCATTGCCAGGGATCGATATATTGAAGTTTGGTAGCGGCAATAACCAGATCACTGGGGGTGATAGTAACGTCACGGTGTCGTTGGGCACCGGCGCGGAAACCATTACCTTGGGCAATGGTAATGACACAATCAATCTCAGCGCCAATAACAGTGACAACAAGGTGACATTGGGCTGGGGCAACGACATCGTGAAATTGGGTAACGGCAACAATACTGTGCTGCTGAATCAGGGCTTACGACCAGACCAGACAATCACCGGCAATTCCACAGATACCGTGATTTTAGGCTCAGGCAACAACTCTGTCGTCGCAAGCGATAGCAACGTGACAGTGAGAGCACTCACGGGAAATCAAGTCATATCGCTGGGCAATGGAAACGACATCGTTCGGTTAGACTACGGTGCCGTCGCGGGTTCAGGATTGTCGGGCACCGCCCAAGTAACGCTAGGCAATGGCAATGACTCGGTAACCGGTGGCGATAGTAATGTGACCATTCACGGTACCGGCGCTGTGACTATCAAGTTGGGCAACGGCAACAATGTTATCGATCTTGCTAACAACCACAACGCAGTGAGCGTTACCCTCGGGGCAGGCCAAAATACGGTCACTTTAGGGAACGGGGCGGACACAGTTAATCTGACCGGTGGCAGTTCAACTGTCACGCTGGGCAACGGTAATGACAAAATCCAGACCGTCGGCGGTAATCACATGATCCACATGGGGCAAGGCAAGGAGACGCTCGTTAACATCGGTGCCACCGATATCGTCGACTTAGGTGCGTCAATCGCTACGAATCAGTTGTGGTTCCGTCAAAGCGACTCCAATCTAATCGTATCGGTGCTGGGATCTTCTGAGAAGTTGACCGTTAGCAACTGGTACGACGATCCATCGCATCAAGTCAGCGAATTTATAGCGGGCGGTCACGTATTGCACGGAAGCGACGTGCAGAACTTAGTCCAGGCAATGGCAGCGTTCTCGGCACCGTCCTCATCGCAAACGCAGTACACAGCGAAGGAGCAGACAGCCTTGGCGCCGGTATTGGCTGCGAACTGGCATTGACGACGTTCGTCGATCAATCCTCATGGCACGCATTCTTTTTGCCTGGGAGCTAGGTGATAATCTTGGCCACCTGACACGCGACTTGCCACTGGTGCGGGCGTGTGTTCAGGCCGGCCATATCGTACTAATGGCCGTGGCGAACCTTCGTATCGCGTCAAATTTGTTGGCGAGAGAAGAAGGCATCACTCTCTTGCAAGCGCCACTGCTAAAGTCTGCCGCGCGACTACACAAGCCGCCGATTAACTACGCCGACATGCTTCTGCATGAAGGCTACGCGGACTTCGATGCGCTCGACGGCGCGGTGCGTGGTTGGCTCAGCTTGATTGACCTCGCTCGGCCGGATTTGCTCGTCTACAACCATGCCCCAACCGCGCTGCTTGCAGCGCGGCTTGTGGACTTACCAGTAATGCTCGTTGGTACCGGTTTTGAGATTCCACCTCAAACTGCTTCGCTGCCTGTCTTTCGGCCTTGGCTCAACATACCGGAAGCCGCGGCAAAGGAAGCTGAGCAATTTCTGCTCGCTCGCATCAATCCCTATTTGATCCGCCATCGACGCGCGCCGTTAAACCGGTCAATCGATTTGTTCAGTGGACAACGGGCGCAATTGGCTACTTTTGCCGAGCTCGATCCATTCGGGCCTCGAAACGATGCCGACTATATCGGTCCGATATTTGCGTTGTCCAAATCGATAACAGTGAACTGGGCTTCCACTAAGGGCCGACATGTATTTGCTTATCTGCGCCCCGGTATTCCTAGCGTTGAACATTTGCTTAATGCGCTTAATAAGACAGACGCGGAAGTTCTCTGTGTTGCTCCGGGCTTACCCGTGGATTGGCCGACGCGATATCCCGGCGTGCGATTCCTCGACCACCCGGTGGACTTGGGACCGCTGCTTCCAGACGCAGATCTAGTCGTAACATACGGCGCTAGCACGATAGCGACAGCCTTGCTCGCCGGCGTGCCGGTACTACTGATTCCGCAAGTGATTGAGCAATACTTGGCAGGGGTCGCTCTTCAGAAAACCGGTGCAGGTTTGATGCTTGGCGAAGATCGTTCAGAAGCGCGTTGTGCCTCGATGCTCGAAGAGATTCTGTTCAAGCCGAATATCCGTGAGGCAGCTGAGCGGTTGTCTCAGCGTTATGCCGACTTTGATTCCCAGCAGGTCGTCGAGCGTCTGTATGAAAGGATGACCGCGCTTCTGCGTAAGTCCTAAATTCTATTTTTTGGAATGCTGATCCGTTGACGCATGCGAAACGGGCAGGGCGCCAAAGATTTTTAGCAAATAAGCCTTCAGAAAATCCCTGGTCTTAACGATATAAGGTGATCTACCACGATAATTTCATGGTAGGCGGCGCATTATCGAATAAGAGATTGGGCGATATTGAATACTATGCAGCACACCTCCGGCGATCTCTCAGCAATACAACATCAACGTCCGGATTCTGGTCTACATAGCCTTTTAATGATGGCCGCGTTTCATGGCATCAACGCTGACGAAGCGAAGTTGCGCCATGAATTCGGTGCCGACGCATTCGATACGCAAGCGATCTTGCTTGGCGCTAAAAATTTAGCCATGACCGCGCAATCAGTCAGGCAGGACCTAAATCGTCTGGATAAAGCGCCGCTACCTGCTATTGCGCAGGATTCAACCGGGCAGTTCTTCATCCTTGCGAAATTCGACTCGGGTACGGTTGCGCCTGAACAACCAGTCGATGCATCCAATGTACAGTCACGCCAGCGCGTTCTGATCCAGCGCCCGGGCGAGCCGCCCTTGGTCATGCCGTTGGGCGAATTCCTTGCGATCTGGACGGGGGAACTGATCTTCTTTACCAGTAAAGCAAGCTTTGCAGGCGAGTTAGCAAAATTCGACTTTACGTGGTTCATTCCCGCTATCGTCAAGTACCGCAGTCTTCTTGGTGAAATTCTGCTGATCTCGCTGGTGTTACAGATTATCGGACTGGTAACGCCGATGTTCTTTCAAGTCGTGATGGACAAAGTCTTGGTCAATCACGCAATGAAAACATTGCACGTGATTGCTGTCGGCCTCATATGCGCAACTCTCTTCGAAGCGACACTGACCGGTATCCGTACGTGGGTATTCGCCCATACAAGCAGTAAGATCGATGTGGAATTGGGCGCTCGACTTTTCCGTCATCTTATTACCTTGCCACTCGCTTATTTTCAAGCACGGCGAGTCGGTGATTCGGTGGCACGAATCCGTGAATTGGAAAACATTCGCTCATTTCTTACCGGCAACGCCATGACGCTCGTGCTGGATTTATTGTTCTCGTTTGTCTTCTTAGGCGTCATGCTTTGGTACAGCCCGCCGTTGACACTGATTGTCGTTATTTCGATTCCCTTGTATGTCTTATTGTCTGTTCTTTTCACACCGGCCATTCGCATCCGGCTCAACGATAAATTCAACAAAAGCGCTGAAAACCAATCCTTCCTAGTGGAAACCATTAGCGGTATCGACACAGTCAAGGCGATGGCAGTCGAACCTCGCTGGATTCAGAAATGGGACCAGCAGCTTGCCGCATACGTGACGGCAGGATTGTCGGTAACCAATTTGGCGACTATCGCAAGCGGCGGGGTAACACTGATCAGCAAGCTGGTCACCGCCGCAATCATGTGGTTAGGCGCGACATTAGTTATCGACAACAAGATGACGGTCGGCGAATTGGTCGCCTTCAACATGCTCGCAGGGCAGGTCTCCAGCCCTATATTGCGGTTGGCGCAGCTATGGAACGATTTTCAGCAGGTAGGGATTTCCATGGGGCGCTTGGGCGATATTCTGAATACACGCACCGAAGTGGCTGGTGAGAAAACCAGACTGCCGCGCTTGGCTGGAGCGATCGCTTTTGACCAGGTCTCCTTTCGCTATCGCCCGGATGCCGCAGACGTGCTACGCAGCGTCTCGCTGCAAGTTGCGGCGGGAGAAGTCATTGGCATTGTCGGGCGTTCCGGTTCAGGTAAATCGACGCTGACCAAACTGGTGCAGCGTCTTTATGTGCCGGATCGCGGACGGGTACTGGTGGATGGACAGGATATTGCGATCATTGATACGACTTCCTTGCGCCAGCAGATTGGCGTTGTCCTGCAAGAAAATACGCTGTTCAATCGTTCTATCCGCGACAACATCGCGCTCACGAATCCGACTTTGCCGATCGAAGCCATTATCGAAGCCGCAAAGCTTGCGGGAGCGCACGAGTTCATCTGCGAGTTGCCCGAGGGCTACGACACGATAGTGGGTGAACACGGCACAGGGCTATCAGGAGGACAACGTCAGCGTGTTGCCATTGCAAGAGCGTTGATCAGCAACCCGCGTGTTCTGATCTTCGACGAAGCCACGAGTGCCTTGGATTATGAATCCGAGAAGATCATTCAGGACAACATGCGCGGTATTTGCCAGGGACGAACTGTGCTGATTATCGCCCATCGTCTTTCTGCGGTACGCGAGGCGAATCGCATCATCGTGATGGAAAAAGGGCAGATCGTGGAAATTGGCAGCCACGAGGAATTGCTGCGTAACCCGCAAGGAATTTACACCCATCTTTATGCGTTGCAGCAAGGCAATGCCAGAGGTGCGGCATGAGCGCAAGGCACCGTCTACAGGCGTGGAGTGAATTATTCAAACGTTACGGCAAAGTTTTTAAGTATTCCTGGCAGCGTCGGAATGAATTGACGTTGCCGACGCTAAAAGCCCATGAAGCGGAGTTTCTTCCCGCTGCATTATCTTTGCAAGCGAAGCCGGTGTCTCCAACTGGGCGGTGGGTAGCTCGTATTTTGATCGCATTGATTGCGGTGGCGCTTATATGGTCGGTTCTCGGTCATATCGACATTGTTGTGACAGGGCAGGGGAAAATCATCGCTGGTGGTTACACGAAAACCATTGCTTCGGTAGAGGTGGCTAGTGTTCGTGCATTGCATGTCGAGGAAGGACAAGCGGTGAAGATCGGTGACGTGTTGATTGAGCTGGATACACGAGTGACGGACAGCGAGCGGGACAAAGCCGAGGGCGATCGGCAAACGGCAGCACTGCAAGCAGCGCGGTCGCGTGCGCTGCTTAGTGCGATCGACAGTGGTAAGCCGCCTAAATTGAATTCGATCGACGGTATAGCGAAAGATCGAGGGCAAGATGCAGTCAGTCATTTACAAGACCAATGGCGTGATTACATCGCGAAAAGAGCACGCTTGGATGGCGAAATTCAGCATTACAGCCAAAGCTTGCAACTGGCCGAGCGGCAAGCGAATGATTATGCGGAACTGGCAAAGACGCGTGATGTGTCGAAGGATGCCTATCTGGAAAAGGAACGGGCCCGTATCGAATTGCAAGGACAACTCATCAATGCACGCAACCAAAAAGTCGCACTCACCGCCGAGACCCGTAAAGCGGCTCAGGATGCGCTTAACGAGGCTAACCGCATCGTCGCTTCCGCAACACAGGACGTGCAAAGGGCCAGTGCACATGGCGCGCTATTGAAACTGACCTCGCCGGTAGACGGCACAGTACAACAACTTAATGTGCATACCGTCGGTGGCGTGGTGCCCGCTGCTCAACCGTTAATGCAAATCGTACCTCGTCAAACTGCGGTGGAAATGGAAGCGTTTCTCGAAAACAAAGACGTGGGGTTTGTGCAGGAAGGCCAGCATGCGGAGGTCAAGATTGATGCCTTCGAATACACAAAGTACGGAACAATTACAGCTACGGTGAGTCATGTTTCGCGCGACGCGATTCAAGACGAGAAAAAAGGTCTGATTTACTCGGTTAAAGTTAACTTGGATCGTTCGACCATATTTGTGGATGGCCGCGAAGCGCTATTGACGCCGGGTATGTCGAGTAGTGTGGAAATCAAGACCGGCACGCGCAGAGTCATCGAATACGTGCTTTCTCCGCTTGTTCAGCACGGAAGAGAGAGCCTGCATGAACGCTAACACGGATCACTTCGTTATCAAAACTCTTGCCTGGGCGGCATTGATCGGATTCGTTACAGCGATAGCAATGGATGCTTATGCCATCGATTTTCCCGCCACATCAACAGATCCTTTACGCACAAATCCGCCGATATTGGAAACAGGCGCCGTGCTCCCCCGCGATACCACGCCGATTTCTTGTCCACCTCCTGTGGATTTGACACAGCCGTTGGCATTGCATGACGCAGTTGATTTGGCTCTATGCAACAATTCCCAAGTTAAGATTGCATGGGCAGCGATTAAAATTCAGGCGAGCGCTGCCGGCGAGGCTCGGGCGGCCTACTTGCCCACGCTTACAAGCTCCATTAGCGTCTTGCGTAATCGTACGCGCTACCCAGGCTTTCCGGATTCCAACACCAGCACTAACGGACATACCACCTATGCCGCATTAAACTGGCGATTATTCGATTTCGGCAGTCGGTCCGCCAACCAGGACGCGGCCAACCAGCTCCTGATCTCGGCTCTAGCCAGCCACGACGCTGTTTTGCAAAGGACGCTAGCTGCGGTTACCGGAGCATACTTTGACGCACTTACCGCCGATGCTGCACGCGAGGCGAGAAGTCAGGCAACGGCGCTGGCGCAAGAAACGTCGGCTGCATCGCAGCGCCGCGAAGACAAGGGCGCTGCTGGACGTAACGATACACTCCAGGCAAACACGGCGCTGGCCAAGGCAAAATTAGCCGAGCAGCGAGCCTGGGGAGATTACCGCAAGGCGTTGGCAGTGCTGGGATATGCTCTAGGCGTGCCAACTGGCACGCCGACGGTATTGCCAAAAGACAATCCAATACCACCCGCTCGTGCTACTGATGATCTGGCGCTCTGGCTTGACGTGGCTCGACAAAAACATCCGGCAATCATCGCAGCGAAAACGCAGTGGGGAGCCGCTAAGAGTAAAGCGGCGAGCGCCCGCGCTGATGGGCTGCCGACAGTGGATTTTGTGACAAATTATTATCAGAACGGTTATCCGAATCAGGGACTGCAACCGACAAAGTCAAACACAATGACTGCCGGAGTGACGATTAATATTCCATTGTTTGACGGTTTTGCACGCACCTACAAGATTCGCGAGGCGCAGGCGCAAATTGAGCAGAGTGAAGCACAGATGGAAGACGTCGAGCATCAAATTCTGAGCGAGGTTGTTAAGGCACATGCCGATGCGCTCTCATCGCTCGCGAATCTGGAATCATCGGAGATTTTACTCAAATCGGCAGAAGACGCCGTCGCCTCAGTACAAAATCGCTATAGCCGAGGTGTCGCAAATATTTTGGAAATGCTTTCCGTCCAATCCGCTTTGGCGGATGCACAACAGGAACGGGTTCGGTGTTTGTCCGAATGGCGCGCCGCCAGGTTCCGACTGATGGCAAACGCAGGGTTGCTGGGTAGCGATTTGATCGTTGATGAATCGACGGCATTGCATTTGTCTCAATGAGATCGAAATATAGAATCGCTCGAATTTGCAAGGTCGTGAAGGGGCAGTCGTGTGGCAAGCAAGCCAGAAAACGCAACGAGAAAGGGAAATGCGCTAAGACATAGGTGTCAAAGCGTCAAGCAAATAGGAGCGGGGAGCGCAGCACCGGTGATTTTCAAAATCCGAGAGGTAGCAAAGGGGCGAGTGGTTGATTGGGTGGTTATCGTTAATAAGCTATTGTTTATATTAAAAAGTAAGCCGCCTGCAAAGCCGTGTACCTCGGTTCGATTCCGGGCCTCGCCTCCAAAATATCAATGACTTACAAATTCATTGGCTAGTTGAAAACGGGTTCGTGCCACTCAAAAAGTGTGGCGTGCCACACTTGAAACGGCCAATTTGCCGTTGACTCACGTTGGGTAGTCGAACAGAATCGTACCTTATGGCGACGATTAAACAACGTGCGAACGGCACCTTCCAATTACGTGTTTCCAGCAAGCTTCTTCCGAAGCCACTCTACGCAACTTTCGATTCGAATGAACAAGCAAAAGCCTACGGTACTCAGCTCGAAGGTTTACTTGCGCAAGGCATCGTGCCTACCTCTCTGCTTGAGCGCACGAAAGCCGGCCAAGAAATTTGGACAGTATCCCGGTGCATTGCTGAATACCTTCGTCATAACTCGGTTCCGGTTTCTGACGTTAAGCTTCTAGATACCATCCGACCGCTATTGGATGAAGCCGGCACTGGACATTGCAATTACGACTGGGCTGATGCATGGATTCGCAAGATGAAGCGGCATCAAAATCTTTCTCCATCAACAATACGGCATCGTCATGGCGCACTCGCGCGATGTTTCGATTGGATGGTACGAAAACACCCAGGTATCATGGCGCAAAACCCGCTCAGGATGCTTAAGCGCGGATTTGCAACTTATACAGAGGACGATAATAGGCACGTTATTGCTGCTGGTAAAAAAGCAAAAGTAGATATAGAGCGAGATCGACGGCTGGATGTCGATGAGGAGAAACGAATCCTGCGTATTCTCGAGACGAAGCCGGATGAAAAAGTGTTCTTTATTCTGGCAGTGGAAACTGCCATGCGCATGCGAGAGTCTTATACGCTTGATATCAGCCAGGTAAGTGTAACGAAAAAAACGATCCATCTCGATCGGACTAAGAACGGTGACAGTCGTCAGGTACCGCTATCTAGTGTGGCGATCAGACGACTCGAGGATTATATGAAGGATCAGAAGGCGGAGATCAAGGAGAGGGAAGGGCGTCTATTCCCATTTTGGAATGGTCAGACAGATGAGTATTCGCTTGATCTCACCACCAGTGATTTATCGAGAGTATTTAGGAAAATTTTTCGAGAAGCGAAGGTTGTCGATCTGCATTTTCATGATATCCGGCATGAAGCTACTTGTCGGCTGTATGAGAAGACGAAGCTTTCCGATGTATTAATTGCAAAAATTACCGGTCATCGAAATCTTCGAATGTTACAGCGCTATGCCAGCCTGCGAGGTAGCGATTTAGCAGTTCATCTCTGGTGAGGATTATGTGGCACCAGACCGGGTACAGTAGGCAATACTGGTAACGATTTGCGTCGGTTCTTTACCGGCGGATCAACGGATACAGCAGTATGTGATATCGATGCTCGCTGACGCCGACGCTGATCGGTGTCCTTGGCTATTTGGTTTTTCAAAAACAGTATGACGTCTTCTCGCAAAAACACCCACGATTTCCCTATGCGTGTACCCGGCAATTCTCCCTTCCGGGCGAGTTGCATAATTGTTTCCGATTCTGCTCGCAGTAAGGCAGCGACTTCCGCCACGTCCAGAGTTTCAAGTGTATTCATAATGTGTCCACAAGAAAATTTCCAATTGATTGCAGTGTTTTTTCAGTTACAAAAGATTCAGTTGTCAGCTTCTGGAACTGAACGGCAATTTCGTTTAATGCGAAGTTGTCGTTAGCAGCCATGAACAAAGGTGCGCGACAATATCACTTCTTTCGCTCTTGGAATTAAATCAAGGGGCTTAATTGGCGGTGCAGAATGGATGGCGACACGACGCTAATTTTATCTACCAAGGTTTGTTCGGCCTTCTCTTAGGTTGACTAAGTGAAAGTGTCGCTTTGGTTGTCTCTATAGGTAATCGGCGGGCCGCAGATTTCGTCCGATAGTGGCCAAATTCGAATGGCAGAAGGCATCCATTCTGCGCGTATTTTTGCGCGAAGATGCTATCTTGCGATCAAGAATTTACAGCCACATCTGGGGATGTGCGATTTGAAGGTAGCTGTACCGAGAATGATTGACTATTTGTATCGCCGCAAAAATGCATACGATCGTATCAATCTGATACCTACTACACCTAACTCGCTCAGCATTTGCGCTTAGCTATTCCAATTCAACAGTTCGCTGACTACGGCAGCTCGGACTCACTCGACGATGAGACATTTTCTTAAGGCAAGGAAATCGACCAGAAGTCGGTAAGAAAACGCTTTAAGTATTACATCGGTAATCCAAAATCTCAAGCAGGAACCAACGGCGTTTTTCGGGATGGTTGTAGCGTGAAAGCATTTCAAGTACGCGCGACAATTACGTTTCATTCGCTTGGTCTTGATTGCTCACTATAGTAGTGAATGATGCCACTTTGTTCCTAGCAAGAAAGGAATTTTTCTTGGAAGCCGGTTCGCGGTATTTGATCAACAATATTGAAATTATTTCCGATGATCCCAAAGCGCAAAGTCTACTCGCGGTTGCCTATAGCGGAGAGAAAGTACCACGTTGTCTTTGTGTTCCAGGCGGTGTCGACATGTATATCGCCAAATACAAAAACTTCGTTATCAAACGGCGGCCGGACACCGGCAAAGACCATAGCCCAAACTGTGCTTCCTATGAGCCGCCGGCGGGGCAATCGGGACTTGGTGAAGTGTTAGGCGAAGCGATTATCGAACGTAGTGCCGAGCTGATCGAAGTCCGATTGGGTTTTCCGCTCACTCGTCGGCAAGGCCGCGCTGTATCACCCGGTGAGCCTACAGAAAAAACCGAAGTCGAAGTGCAGCGGCAACGTCTTGGTTTACGCGGGCTGTTGCATTTGCTGTGGGAGCGTGCTGGCGGTGGTTTGAATCGATGGTATCCACGAATGGAAGGCAAGCGATCGTGGTGGGTCGTCAGAAAACATCTCACTGAGGCTGCGCACGAAATCGAAACCAAAGGCATACGTTTCGCTGACCGCTTGCTGATCCCGGAGCCGTTTCGAGTGGAAGCGGCGACCGAAATCACGAAGCGCCGTGCCGCGGCGATGTCCATCTTGTTATCGCCTTCTGATGATGTGCAATTCAAGATGATGATTGCGATCGGTGAATTGAAAGACTTCGCCGCCACTGAGATCGACTATCGCGTGGTGCTAAAACACATGGCGGGCTGTCCGTTGTTCATGGAGAAAAAAGCCGGCGAGAAATTCAAGAAGACATTCGGAACCGAATACGCGACCTGGATTCATCAAAAAGCCATCGAGCAGGCGCAGACGAACATGAAGAAACCGCCCGAACTGCGTTTTATTTTCGCAGGGCTCGTTTACGCCAAGCGCGAGAACGTATTTCATATCGACACGGCTACCATCATGATGACGACATCCAATTGGATTCCGATCGATTACGAGTACGAAAAGACATTAGCCGACGAACTAACGCGGCAACGGCGGCGCTTCATGAAACCGTTGCGCTATGAATCAAAGCAAGGGGCCTCTTTTCCGAACTTGATCTTACTGGATACCGGTGACCAAACCACGGCGCTCGATATTGTCAGTCCATTCCTTGCGGACAAGGCACAGGCATTAAAGGAGCTCACCTTGAAACAACGCGAGGCACCGCATTGGGTGTGGCGGACCGACGAGGATTCTTTACCGCCGCCGTTACCACCGGTTGCCGCGCAATCGCTGAAGCCGGACCGCTAATAGGTGTGCGCCAGCGGGCGTCATTACTGGGACTGCATGTCAGTCCTACAATCCCAAAGCGACCCTTGCCAATTACAGATCCGGCCACTGTCTCTGCAAACTAGGCACTGCCAAATAATTTCTCCTGTTCGTATGTCGATGCTTGACGCAATTTCACCTGCGCATTGCTTTCGGTTATGACGTCCTTGGCATTGCACCATTGTCGATACGGTTTTGCCCGCGATTGGTGCGGTGACCTGAACAACAACGCTAGTTAGGTAATGAGCGAGTCGCTTCGCTGGTCCTGACGTGGGCGCAATCGCACCTTCTTTCGTTAAGAAATGAGCAAGGTCTGTGATGTAGGTGCGGTCCATATGTCTCCGAAAGCTTTAGCCAGTAATATTTTTTCCTTGCTATGCCGATTCTTCTCATTGAATTGATAACGGTAATTGCCCAGCTCAATTTTAGCAAAATGACATCCGTATTAATCGCCTTGATTAAATAACGTCGCCTGTAATGCTGGCCGCTATTTCGAAAAAACACCCTTGAAAGTGAATCACTCGCCGGTAATCTCTATTTGTGAGCCACCGATAACAAAGCGGCCCAAAGCGAAGGAGACGTCTCTCATGTCACAACAAAACGAAATGACCCAACTCGTAGTACCAGTTACCGGCCAAACTGCCATTGTGCCGACGGTTCTTGGTCAGAAGTCCGTTCAATTGCCGATCGGCGGCACGATTCGTCCCGGCATCAAGATTCTTACGCGCGAAGCGGAGAAGCAT
This sequence comes from Pseudomonadota bacterium, assembly GCA_040388195.1. GTDB lineage: Bacteria > Pseudomonadota > Gammaproteobacteria > Burkholderiales > DATLHW01 > DATLHW01. The sequence continues at coordinate 6,680 of JAZKCF010000056.1, read as the reverse complement.
TCCAAAGCGCGTGAAATTTACGAAGCCGGTAAGCAGCTCGGAAAAAGTTTCGACAAGATTAGCGCCGACATTACAGCAGCAGTGCCCGCGCTCCAAAATCCGCTGCGTCCAACGAATGTCCCTTACTTCAGCGTACGCGCCGGTGACTTTCCGATGCCGGAAGTCGCGGCACTTTTACTCAGCAAATATGGTGAGGATCGTGGCGATGGTGTGGTGCGCCTCTACCGTTTCCCAGTGATTTTCGCCGTAGACAGTTGGGACTGCGTTATGCCGCATACCTTGAAGTGCTATGCCGGCGCGAAGCTCAAATACTGGGCCGAATATGAAGCGGACGGCGAAACGCGCCGTTGCATGATGCATGCGCCGGTGCCGCGCGATCCGAAAACCCAGCGCGTGATCCGGCTCTTCGGTGGACGCAAGACCGTGCCACGGCCGGAAAACGATGGCCTGTGCGAACCGGAAAATTGTCCTGAGTATCAGAACCGTCAATGCAACCTTGACGGCAAATTACTGTTCATCGTGCCGGGCATTCCATCGATCAATTTGATTGCATTGCCGACGCGGAGTTTCTACTCGATGGATGACATCCGCAAAAAGCTTGCGCATGTGGCGGCGATGCGCGGCGGACGGATTTCCGGTTATCTGCTGGGCACACAAACGTTCTGGCTCACCAAGGTCTACAAGGACGTGGCGCGGATCGATGACGAAGGTAATGCCACCAAAGGACCGCAGTGGTTGATCAATCTCGAAGCCGATGTCGATTTGGGTGGACTGCTGCTTGCGCAGAATGCGCAAACGGTAGCTAGGACGGCTAATCAGGCGATGCAGGTGCTGGAAGGTAGTACGACTATTGATGGCGGCGACAATAGGGCAATCGATAGGCCAACGTTGCCACCGGCTGCTGCAGCGGAAATTGACGAGCGTATGCGGATTAAGCAATTGCGCGTCGACGTAGCGCAGGCGCTGAATGAAGTGGGCATTGCGCCCGACCGCTTTGACCGATACAGCAAGACCACTTGGGGGAAAGAAGACTGGGGCAGGACTATCGATGGTCTTTTTCAAGCGTTGGCGCACATCAAGGCCATTCGCGAACCGCGTGCGACGTTGAAGCTGTTGCTGCAAGAACTGGAAATTTCAGCGGATCGCTATGACTGCTATGCGCAGCGGCGATTCCGCCGCGACGACTGGAGCCTTACGGTCGATGGCATTCAGAAAGCGTTGACGGAACTAGATGAGTTTACCGGCAACCCAGGGCAGCTTAGTACGCTGATCGACAACGAGCTCGACCTTATTTGACATCACAAGGAACTCAAGAAAAAATGCGAGTAGCACAATTATCCGATCTTCACTTCGGCGATGCGAAGACATTACCGGAAGTGGAGCGCTGTACCAAGGCGGCCGTTGATGCGGTTATTGCACAAGGCGCCGATATCGCCGTCATCAGTGGCGATTCAACCGATCATGCAATCGATGTGCATTCGCCTTCGTTTGTTGCGCTTGCCCGGCAAGTGCGACGTCTCACCGATTATTGTCCAGTGCTAATGCTCCAAGGAACATTCAGTCACGAGCCGCCAGGCACACTCGATATTTTTCGTCTGCTCGGCGGACATTATCCAGTCTATGTTGCGGATCGCATCGGGCAAGTGGCGTGGTGCGGCAATGACGGCTGGATCGCTTCACGGAGTTGGGTATTCGATTCCATTCCGGACAATGTAGAAATTCTCTTCACCTGCGTACCCACGGTGAATAAGGCATTCGTGGCCGCCGCCGTCGGCGCTGATGGTTGTGTCAGAACTCAGGCCCAATGAAAATACGAGAAGTCACGTTCTGCGAATTTTCTTAAGCGGCGCCGATCATTGCTGCTAATTGGACGAACCTGTCCTGATGCATGCGCCGTTTGGCATGCAAGGATAGTGATTTTCGCCGGCATGAGCGCGGACGGAAGTGATGGCGCACTTCGTCAAAGGCGCAACAAAATCGTGATGCTGAATCGAAGGATTTGAAGCCACGCATGGGATAGTAGCGTTGCTTGATGTCGCGATGATCTTGTTCGAGATGATTATTCAGGTATTGGTTAGTGCGGTGTTTCACTTGTTCACCGAGCTCTACTTTAATTGCCGCCGGGTAAGGCTTATGACCATCGGTCGTCACACGCTCAGGACAAACACCGGTTGTTTCCAGCGCTTTATGGAAGAACGCTTTTGCTGCGACTTTATCACGCTTAGGGCTTAAGCGAACATCGACCAAATTGCCATCGCGATCAATGGCGCGATACAGATAATGCCACTCGCCGTTGACCTTCAGAAAGGTTTCGTCGAGATACCAGCTATTGCCCACTTTCCCTCGACGGCGTTTGCGCAATTGTTTGGTTATTATTGGCGCAACCAGCCGCTCCCATTCGCGAACGGCTTCATGGGTAAAAACAAACCCCCGCTCCAGAAACATTTCGGCTAAATCGCGTAAGCTGAGTTTGTAACGTAAGCGCCAGAGAACAATCAAGAACACGACATCCGTCGGCAATTGCAATCGATTAAATGGCGTGCCCGTTCTCTCATTGAATTGCCGTTTACAATTTTGGCAACGATAGCGCCGGTAACCTAGTTCAGTGCGATCCGATCTCTCCGTCGTCTTCTTCGATTGGCAGTGGGGGCATTTCATAACAACTAATTTTCATTATTCGCTACAAGGCTCTCCATTATATCCTTCTCGTGCTTGGCGCGAGTTCTGCCAGAACCATCTTAGTGGCCAAACGATACAGCTCATGTCGCTGGTCAAGCAGTTGATCCAGACGCAATCGGAAAAAGTCTTCTTGGATAATCGCAGCAGGTTTTTTAGGCTTCATGTTTCGCCAAAAATCGAGGGGTAATACTCTCAATTCTGGCAAATTCAACACCATAAAAACAGGCCTCAAACCAATATTGACGCGGCTTGGAGAGGTTCTTCAGGGACGACTAATTATTTTCTACAGATGCGCAAAAGAGCCAAAAATTTAGATCATGAGAAAAGTTATGCGCGATGGCTTCCTCCCGCGTTACCTACGCTTTGATTTCTCTTAATGCTGCCGCTATATTTATCTTTCCAGCGTTTCGACATGCTTCCTACTGTTTCGCGCCCGTCGGATAGTTGTATATCTAGAAATAAACGCTCTTGTTCGCGAGTAACACGAATAAGTGCATTTTTTAATTTGAAGAGCGAAGCATTTTTATTATCGTTTAGTTGCATGATCTTCGTCGCACCAATCAATGAACTTTTTTCGTTCCAATTTTCTGCTTGATCTATGTCTGTTAAAGACATCCTAATCTTGTCCTTTTTTAAGAAAAACATGAAGCAGTGATCGTTGTTGATTGTCGTCTAACTGCAATGATTCGAGAAACAACTGCTTCTCCTGTCGGTTAATCCCGTTGATAACCCGGTTGATCGCTTCTTCGTTCGGCGAGTAATTTGGATTTTCGAATGGCTTGCGAAGCTCTGGCAAAATGATCGTAAAGATTTGTTGCCAACAGTTAGCGAATTGTTGATATGTTCTGTGATCTAACGAGGGTTGCTCATCGAGCGTACGTTCCAATGCTTGCCTTCCTTCTACAGGGCTTTTCTTTGTCTCATTTAAAACATGTTTTAATTGATTAGGGCTGACGGCGTTTTCAATCGCGTTGAATATTCGTTGTCTTTGAGAATCGGCTAAAGAAGAACTGTGCGCTGGATCGGTAGCGTCTTGCTGAGATTTCGCTGAGCTTTTCGGCACGGTATTCCCGTCTATGCCCAAGTGCTTGTGAAAAGCATTTAGCATATGGTCAATATCAGCGCTTGCGGATTGTAGTAGATCTCTACATTGCCGTAGATGATCATCGTTATCCCATGTACTTTGCCGGCACCAATCTGTTACCGTCACACCTGCCATCTGGGTATTAACTAATTTTTCGGCTAAGGTAATAGCTGTTCTCTGTGTCGCGGGTAAAGTGGAACTTTTCGCGCTGGCGCCGTCACCGGCTGTCACGGAAATTTTTTCTAAACCCTGCATGTATTCCAACGCAAGACGAATCTGGAGAAAAGTTTCGGTCTTTTTGTTGTTCTTCAAAGAGGCTTCGGTCTTTTCGTTTTCCTTGAGAATAGGTTCAGTCTTTTTACTTGAATGGACACCTTTACCAGATCGTTGATCGCCACTGTAATAGCGTAGCGCGTTCGTATTTTCGCTTTGTATAGCTTCAACGGCATCGCCACTATTGGATATTGCATTTGCTAAAAGTGTATCGATCTTACGTGCTAAAGCCGTTAGTGCTAACGCCTGTGCGCCGCTTGTGATATTGGAAGTAAAACCTTTGCCGCCGTCGTGATCCGATGAGATCGACTCGAAGGCGCCGGAAATCAGCGAATGATCCACGTTAGCTTCTAATACAACTTCGTTAGATTTCCACTCGCGTTGATATTCTTTCGCAGTATCTTGTTCAATACCGATAGCAATTGGTCTTAAATGTACTAGTATGACTTCCCCCATTGCGATGTCTTTGGGTAAGCCTGCCCCTTTGAACTGTTTATGCGACCCCGTGCCGCTACCATCTTGCCTAACCAGGATTTGTAAGTGTTTTTTGTTTTCTCTATATACCGGTGTTCCTTTTTCTTTTCCCGGCTTTTCAAAAGGCAACAAGTAGACGTGATTTCCTTGGACACGCAAAAATATCGCCGGAAACGATTCTTGGTACGGTTTTGTATTGATTCGAAGGCTGTTTTTTGGAATCTTTAAATCACTGGCGAGCACAGTACGATTACTGTCTAGCATGCTTCTTATACGGTCAAAATTGATGCGTGACGGAGCTCCTTTCGATCGTCCGTAAAAATCCATTGCCGAAGTTTGGCCAAGACCTGGATCCGAATATTTCCTATACCAATCTTGATCTATTTGCCGATATGTTCTTTTCTTGGCGGTGAAATTACCGCGGACGCTCGCTTGGGCTGGAAAAAGAGGCACGCGCTCAGGCGCAGCGGAAGGACTCTTTGAGCTGGTCGATGACGCGTCCCACGCTTGCGCTTCACGGTCGAAATGTACCTCGTGGCCTGATGTTGGCTGTGTTATTTCATCTTTATTGGATTGCCTTACGGGTGTTTTGCCCGCTTTCGTTTTTCTTAATGCTTTTGAAAGTTCCGATACCATGTCAGTTTGTTGCCCCTGACCGGTAATTTGCTTTATCGTCTCTTCTAACTCCGCCTTATTTGTTGGCAGTGTCGGGACCATGCGTTCACGACGGCCTGTTCCTATCGACCTTGATGCGTTGTATATCGGCTGCGATTGTTTATAGCGAGACTCTAGCGAAATAATTTCTGGAAGATTTCCCCATCTGCGAATAAGTTCGTTGAATAAAGGTGTTGCTTTCTTTTCATATTCGCTTTGGCTGTCATCCTTTTTTTTGTCGAACTCAAAATACTTTTCCTCTTGAGAACCTTTTATTCTAGTTTTTTCGGTGGGTAGTTTCTCATATCTTGATCTAACAAGATCCTCGAGCTGCGAGAGGGTAGACTCTATCACTTCGTCATCCGCTTTCTCTTGAGCATCGTGTAAAGCTAAATTTACTCTTGCCTTGTCAAAGCCGCACTCATTTTGCAATCTGTCCGTGATTTCCTTTTGCAACGAGTCAAGTGTCGGTCCAGAGAAATACATAAATATTTCTTGCAAGCGTTCAGTAAGCAATGCTTCCAGTTGACCAGCTTTATCGGGCTTATTCGCTATCACTTCTACAAGGTTGAGCAGGATCGCCGGATCAGGTTCTAGATCGCGTAATGGCGATTCATACCGTTGCCAGACCGTATTGTTGCCGAGGGCTAAGGTTTCATAACCGGTGGCCTGAAACTCCTGGAGTTGCCGTTCTAATTGCAATACAGGATTTGCAGAGAATTTCGCCGGATCCATGGTTGCCAAAAAAGTAAGCCGTAAATCAATAAGCGATTTTTGCACCGTTGACGCTACTTCACTCCAGGCAATTTTCTTTGGATCTTGCGGACTGTCCGTTGTATTCGATTTCAGTCGACTTAGCTCACCGTGCAGTCTGCGAATTTCTGTAAGCCATTCGTCGGTTATCATATTGGGCAGTGCTTTGGGCAAAACCGGGAGCGCTTTACACAACTCATTAATGCCGTTTACGAAAGCGTTGAGATCCACGTCCGACCGATAGCTGCTCAGCTTCCCTAATGCTTGATCAATCTCTTGTACTAAAGTAGTAAGCTGGGCTAGCTGTAGAGAGATATCTCGGTTGCCGTCATCGAGAAGATTGTCCGAATCTTGTTTTAATACTTTCTCTTTAATTACCTTAAAAGCAGCCCGATTCCAAAGTTCGGCGTGGCCTGTCAAAATGTCATTTACGATGTTAAATGTGTTTTCATCGTTATTATTGTTAAGCCGGTCTTGTGCTGCTGTTAATAAGAAGATTTGTCTTTGGACCGTTTTTCCTGCGACAAGGAACCGAAGATCTTGTGCCGCTACCAGCGCCGGAAATCGCTGCCTCATATCCTCTAATTCGGCTTCCACTTCCTTTATTGCTTGTGTTAGTTGTCGTTCTAGTCCAGAAGACGCATCCATAAAGATCACCTATTAAAAGAAGATGTCTAAAAATCGTTTTTGCAGCTTATCACTCTTTAGGACACTGTCAACTTGCCGAGAGGTAACGGACTCACGTAAATTTTGCGGATGCAAA
>JAZKCF010000055.1:0-14169 GCA_040388195.1 Pseudomonadota bacterium | reverse complement strand
GACAAACAACATCTCAACCCACAATTTCGGGGAACGGTCAATGCGTAAGTCCTAATAAGGATAAGCGGCAGCAAATTTTCCTGGATCGAAAGAAAGGCTTCGGCGTAAAACAGCTCGTACCTTTGTATCTCTTTCACTCAGATCTTCTAACCATTTGATGAACCCGCTCATGCTTTCTCCTTCTGTGGTTCGAGCTTCAAGATTTCGTCACGCAATTCCGTTAGTCTGCTCTGCACATGACTATTAGCTTTGCAAATTGCCCGAATAGTCCAGGCATCACCAATGGAGACTGAAATTCGATGCTGATGCCATGCCGCCTTCAATGTATCTCTCACAAACTTTAACCACTGAGAACGGATATCGTCGTGATCCCGGCTGGAAATGTATTCATTCAGGACTTCATGAAAATGAGTTTCAAGAGCGGCCCAATACCAAGGAATTACTGGCATCTGTTTTACAAATGAAGAAACGTCCTTTTTATCGGGGTTACGATCGCCGCGACTCAATAGGTTTCGTGCGAATACGCAGCAAGCCATCCACAAAGAGTCTTGAGCATTCTTTGCGTCAGCAAGAAGTTGGTGAATCTCAGTTCGGATGAAACGATCACTGGCTAACGCATCCGGCAGCACAAAACGTTCCATGCGCCAGAAATCCACGTTTGCGCTCGGAGGGTCATATCGGAGTCCAAGCACCAGAATGGATTTCGGCATTAAGTCCAATTTTCTGCCGGCCAATCTAATAGCGTTCTGAATTGTCAGGGGCGCAAGGCCGTCATGATCTGGCAACAACGAATCAAAGTCCCTCCACGTTCCTCGATCCTCCCTGAACTGAACAGGTAATCGCCCTTTGGTTTTATCAATCTTATAGGGCTGCATCGGGTCTTGGCTGTTCGAGGGATTATCAAAACCTTGTCCAGCGACAAATCTGATGACAGTCACGCTACTTAATGGAAGCTCCTCAAGCAGAACCATCCTAGATTGCCATGTATAGAGCTTTGCGTATCCAGATGCAGATTGTTTTGGAGTATCGAGCGGAAGCCTTTTCGGTTCACTTTCCCATAAAGCCGAATCTTGCTGCATTACTTCTCGATTTGGATACGGAACCAGGCTATAACAGAGTGTCTCATGCAAACTCCGCCCAACAGGAATGCACATCATTGCGTTTGGTGACGGCGATGGATAGTAACCTCTGCCGCCGCTGATCGAAAAATTCATTGTTGAAAGCAACCATCGAGCACATTCCTTCGGCTCCCTTGCACCGGAATTCTTAGTATCGGTGTGATCAAATAACACTTTATTAGATGTTGCGTTGTACTCAGCCGTTAACTTGGTCCAAGGTTCAATCTCGTTCTTAGGAATATATGGGTTTTGCCCAAATGGATATTTTTCATCGAACAGCCAAAACCTATTCCGCCATTCCTCTAGGTATTCAGTGATTTTTTCGTTTGGCAATCCTGCCTTAAATAGAATCTTTGCCTGATCAATATCAGTAGGCCCTTCCAAAGCACGATAAAGAACCGCAAGTAAAAAACGGTGCAAGGATGCGACCACGAGAGGAGACATATCTTCAATGGCAGCGATCTCTTTGGCTCGCAGCAACGTGTCTCGAATTCCCAATTCATCACGAGCTCCATTGAGAAATCGCACTGGAATCCATTTCTCATCGATTAGATTGAATCTGCTCATTTAGTCTCCTTTACCTCGTACACCAATCCCAAATCGCCATCAAGACGCACAGTCGCGTCCTCAACCCAACATCCCTCTGGATTTAGCAACAAGGGAAAACAGTTCCGCAATAGTGCCGATTTCTTCCAGCCATCTGGAGTGCCTAGCGATTGAAGCTTCTTAACCACACCCTTTCGCGATAAGCTCATTGCTCGTAAAAACCACCGCTTGGAATTAGCAAAATCGGGTTCTATTACAGGATCGAATGCATCTTTTTGAAATATGGGAATTGCAACCACCGATTCTTCGCCAAGGCGGGTCTGCGCTATCAGAGTAGGATGCAATCCCGGCTCATCATCATCCGCTTTGATATAGCGTGAAGGATCGTTCCAGGACGCATCATCTGGAAAACCGATGATCGCTTGGTTCGCCTGCCCTACATGAACAATCGCTTTTCCATCACCCTCTTTCAGTGCTTTATTTAAACGGCCTCGTGCAGATTCGCTTACATCCACCTCCTCCTCATAAACCGCTTTCACTAGATCATCAATTTCGTCAGGTAATGTTAGGCTCCGCCTTTCTTTGTCGTGCAACAGGCTCCATGTGCGCAACAGAATATCTTCACGATATACGGCTCCCCACCAGAGCGGTTCTTCGAAAGATGGTGGATCATCATTAGCAAGCCCTGTCACTAGCAAAATCGGCTCAGACACAGGCCTAGATGTTCGTGCATGCCGCCACAACCTCCCCGCCCGCTGGAGCACGAGATCGATAGGCGCTAAATCAGTCGCGATCAAATCAAAATCGAGATCAAGACTTTGCTCGACCACCTGGGTAGCAATAAGAATTTTTCGACCGATTCGACGTCCACTCTCTCCAAAAACCTCCAAGGCATGATCTTCACGTTTTTGTCGGTGTTCGGCTGGAAAGCGGGCATGAAAAAGAAATACGTCGGTTCCGTCTGGCAAGCGCTTACCGATAGACTGACCGTCGTATTCGAGAATTTCTCCGTCTGGAAAGAGGCGATATAAGTCCTGAGCTCGCTGAACCGTATTGACAAGCGCCAATCCCATTCCACCATTATCAAGATGTTGTTCTAGTGCAGAACGGATGCTAGAAAGATCGGCTGAAATCTTTTTCAGATGCAAAGTTCGACGACGCGCTGGGTCTGCTTCGAAATGTTTTTGATAAACCTCTTCAGCAGAGCAAAAAACGGAAAGACGAGGGTACTGTGCCTCTTGTTTCGGAAGGCTGGCATTCACAGCATCTGCCAATCTACGACGAATAGATGGGGGCAGAGTCGCAGAAAGAAGAATCACCGAAGAGCCTAGCGCCAGAAGCCACCGCAACAGATGAACCAGGAGCGTGCCCGTGTATTCATCGTACGCGTGGATCTCGTCAAAAATCACCACACGGTTCGCGAGGCCCCACAGACGCACGAAGTGGTGCCGTACGGGCAAAATGGTAAGCAACCCTTGGTCTATGGTTCCCACACCATACTCTGAAAGGAGTGCTCGCTTTTTATGCGTAAACCATTCACCCGCTCGAACATCGCCGCTCTTTCCACAATCATGGATGCCTGAAAGCCGCAGGTTTTGAAAGGCATCGTTCAGAAGTGTCGCTCCGTGCAGAAGTTGCAAATCGAGCGTTCGATTCATGCCTTGTCCACGCAAAAATTTCAGGGTCCGCTTGAACATAGCATTACCCGTAGCTTTCGTCGGCAATGCCACGTACAAACCACGATGCCCAAAACGTCTTTGCAACTCTAGATGCGCAAAGAATGCCGCTTCGGTCTTACCCTCACCCATGGGGGCTTCCACCAATAGAATGGCGGGTTTCTTCAAATTGGCCAGAATATCTGCAACGGCACGTTGCAAAGGGCGGGGAGAAAAACCGAATATCTGCTCGAAAGACTTCGGCTCTGAAGAAAGCGGTGTTCGAGGCTCCCATCCGATCGCGCTGAGTGCGCGATCGGCACAGCTTCTACGATCTTTGAACCAACCTTCCAAATTTCCGCAATCATCGGGATTTCCGAAAGGAAACCAATCTTCGTTAGAACCTATCCAATCGGCAAAGCTCGTAAGTCCCGACAAAAGCATAAAATCTGGGCCATTAAGCGTTTGCTTCGTAGGAACTTTGGCAGGCTTGAAAATTTCCAGCAACGCATCCGCGACATCACGTCGTGCCTGGCCCCAATCGTTCAGTCCAATGGCTCGTTTATTACCTTCCAAATAACTGAGAGTGCTTGGAGAAGCTCGGCTGCCATGATGACACCCAACTGCATCGGCCACTAACGCTGCTAGCTCTTCCGGCCAACCTCTTTCCTCTAGCCATTCTGCTAGAGCAATCTGGCTGACAAAAGCGTGATTGATATGAGTATCTGGACTTTTGGTAGGCTCTAACCCCGTCGATGAGAGTAGCTCCGGCCATTTATATTGAAAGCCTGGAGATGCCTTTCCCAAATCATGACAAGCGATAATTAACAATATCCATGGCCGAGTATCCTCCCAATTCATCCCAAGAATTGCCGCAATCCTTTCGCGCGTGGATTCTGGCTCACGTTCCAAAATGGCATCTGCACTGGCAGCCACATCCAGAATATGGAGAATGAGAGGATGCCACCTTCCCAAGCCATTTTTATCTGTCTTCGCCCACAGGAAGTTCAACATCGCATTCAGCATTTAATAGCAATCTCTCATTAAACGACCCCGAATTATCCAACACCCACTGTCTCAAACCCTGCGCCAGTGCCCACCGACATACTATTTTTCGTTGCCCTCTCGCCCCTCATAAACCCGCACCGCAGCAATTAATCGCTTAGCAACCTCCCTCCGCAACTCTTCCGGCCCTACCACTTCCACATCCGCCCCATATCGCATCACATCCATGACTAACTCCCGAACATCACCAATTGGAAAGCGAAGCTCATACCGTCCATCGTCAAGAAACTTTCCCTCCTGCACCGGATGCCATCGCTCTCGTGAAACCCATCGCGCACGCTCGGAAGAAAAACGCAAAACGGCAGTGGCCTTGGGTGATCCCGCAAAAATTCCATAGCTTGTCGCAAAATGATTATCGAGATCGGATTCACTAATATCTGTCGCGGCGCCTTGCAAAACGTCCGCAGCCTCAATCGCATCCAGCGCGAAGCAACGCAGCCCGTTCGCCTCGTGGCACCAAGCATCCAGGTACCAGTTGTCTCGATAATAGGTGAGCCGCTGCGGCGATATTTCCCGCTTCGCCCGCTTATCTTTCGCTCGGCTGTAATAGTGAATATCAAGACGCTTTCGCTGTAAAAGCGCAGTAGCAACAATTTGAAAGTATGTATGCTGGCCCTGCCTAGATGCCATCGAGAGGATGCGAATGCGTTTGATATCCGCCTTCTGCAATTTGCTTGTATTGCCAGCGCTCAAAATATCTCGAATGCGCGCGCGTAATGGCGCCAGCACTTCGTCGAGCAGACCAGGTTGCAGATCAGTGAGTAATTTGTCTACGGCAAGTAGTGCGTGTAATTCAGCAGCGCTGAACCACAGACCGGGTAACTCGAAAGGATGATTACCCTCGGTGGCATAGTGATAACCATTGGCTTTCCTATCGTAATCAAGCGGCGCATCAAAGAACAACCGCACATCCTTAATGATGCGACTGATCGAAGCACGTGAATACTCCAACTCCGCCCGAAGCACGTTCATAGAAACCGGTCTCCGCCGGCTCTTAAGAATTTGATGCAATCGATAGATACGTCTCAGCCGGTCCATTCGGTTTTTCCCTTGTTATGGACATCCGGGTTACCGCACTAAAGCGGCGAACGACTACAGTGAATTAATTTGGAATTTGCCTTTGAAAGGAAAGCCGGCAGGGCTTTTTGATTCTATTTATCGCTGTGCAGTATGCACGGGTTTAGCAATTGCTTCCACTACCGCCGAGGTAGTTGCGTTTTGATATATAGGGGATGGGATTTAGTACGTCCCTCTGGCCCTTGGGGAGAAGTGGCGGAGGGTTTGACGGTTGGGAGATTGAAGGGACAAGTTGGGTTTTGGTATCGAAGCGCAAAAAGCAGATTCTTCGCAGCGCTCAGAATGACAAATGCGATATGCCGTACATCAATTCGCAAACTGCTATAGCTGCATTGATTGGAACGAATAGGAATGACAAAAATACATTCATTAAATACAAGGCGATTCTCGAGTATACAAACCCAAGAATCACCCTCACTTCACTCGCTTACATTCCCGTCTTAAATTTCGTATAAAGACGAGTCGATAACCGCCGCATGTCGGACGTTATTGGCTCATCGGGGATCAACTTCTTCTTGTTTTCCACAGAAAGGAAAACCGTTGGATTTTCCGCTATTTCTTTTTTGACAAATTTGACGCTAGCAGTATTGGCATTGGCGTAGGACACTTTATTGGTAAGCCCCGCCGCAACTTCAGGACGCAAAATGTAATTAATAAATTTGTGTGCGTTGTTGGGATGCGGAGCATCGACGGGGATCGCCATGGTGTCGTGGAAAGCAAGGATGCCGCCTTTAGGTATCAACACTTCGATGTCATTGCCGTTCTTAGCGGCAATCGCTCTTTGACGTGCAATGTTGATGTCTCCCGACCATCCGAGTGAAATGCAAACCGATCCGTTAGCCAGATCATTAATGTAGCCGGAGGAGCTGTACAAGGTTATGTATGGGCGGATTGATTGCATTACGCGAAAGGCGTCTTGGTAATCGGCTGGGTTCTTGCTCCTTGGATGTTTTCCGAGGTAATTTAAAGCTACTGGAAAAACTTCGGAGGCAGCATCGAGGAAAGACACGCCGCAGGATTTCAGCTTGGACATATAGATGGGCTTGAATACCAGATCCCACGTGTTATCCGGCATCGGCGTGTTACCCAGCGCCTCCTTGACCTTTTTGACATTGATGCCGATCGTCGTATATCCCCACAGCCAATCGACCAAATATTGATTACCCGGATCGAACTTCGCCAGTTCGGTTAACACACTTGAATCGAGAAATTTCCAATTCGGTAGCTGCTGCTTATCAAGCTTATGCAGTAAACTGCCCTGAATTTGAATGTTAGCCCATGAAGCGGAGGGAACGATGATGTCGTAGCCGGTTTTTCCACCGACTAACTTGGCATGAAGAATTTCGTTGCTATCGAAAATATCGTAACGAACCTTGATGCCGGTTTCTTTTTCGAAGCCAGGGACCGTATCTTCGGCGATATAGTCGGACCAATTGTAGACATTTAAGACCTTCGGTTCTTCTGCGGCAACTGCAGATGTCATTACCAACACACATATCAAACTCGATACAGCACGCACGCATGTATCCGATGAAAACAGCTTCACTATAGAACCCCCGTTAAGAATTGCATGAATGATTATTAAGAAGATACCGTTCTTGATTAAGCAACGGTGATAAAGGCCTATTAGTCAGTCACGTTGGATTTATTAGGTACACTGTGTGATTGTCATTCTGAGTGCAACGAAGAATCTGCTTTTTGCCAATGTTTGAAGAGCATCGATGTGTAAAGGTCGTAAACAGCAGATTCTTCGCTACACTCAGAATGACAACGGAAACATTGTGCATAAAAAAACCTTACTCGGTCTTAACAAATTCAACGTGACTAACCACTATTACGGTAAATGTCAGGCGGGCCGCCAGTAGATCGTCCAGATAAATTCGTTAGACACAATGTTTCCATTGTCATTCTGAGTGCAGCGAAGAATCTGTTTTTTGCTTATGTTATGCACGATGTTAACTTTAACCACCGTAAACAGCAGATTCTTCGTTGCACTCAGAATGACCGTCACACAGCGTACAAAAATAATCTGAACGGTCTACTAATTGCGATAGGCTCTAAACACTATCGATAGAACTATCTAAGATGGCTTCTATTTGATTGGTATTTTGTTCATTGCTAAAAAACGCCTCAACTTCCGCTAGCTCTTTTGTTCTTTTCATCGGCGGTAAGCTCTGCCAAATTCTTCGTCCATACGGACGCGACAATAATCGCGGATCGCACATCATTAATACACCACGATCATTTTCATCACGAATCAAGCGCCCTGCGCCTTGCTTTAAATTAATGACCGCGCGCGGCAGTTGGTAGTCCATAAACGCATTACCACCTCGCTTATTGATTTCCTCGATGCGTGCCGCAAGCACCGGATCATCCGGCGGCGTAAAAGGCAGCTTATCAATAATGACCAACGACAATGCCTCGCCTTTCACGTCAACACCTTCCCAAAACGATTGGCTGCCCAAGAGAATGGCGTTACCCAGTTCACGAAAGCGGTCGAGCAATTCAGTGCGTGGCTTGTCGCCTTGTACCAATATTGGATATTCCAATCCCGCTTCAGTCAAAGCAGTCGTGAGCAAGCCGCGAGCTTCTTCCAATGCACGCATGGAAGTAAACAAGAAAAATGCCCGGCCACCACTGGCACGAATCACCGGCAGCGCGGCAGCGACAACCGCGGCGGTGTAACTCGGCGAATTCGGTTCAGGCAATCCTTGCGGCGCGTATAACAAGGCTTGATTCGCAAAATCGAATGGGCTCTCCCATGATGCAGTGGTTGCCTCTTCGAGTCCCATCTCTTTCTGGTAATGATGGAAATCACCTTTTACCGATAACGTGGCGGAGGTAAATATCCAAGCGCGTGCTTGCGCATCCAGTTGCCGTCGAAAAGGCTCAGCAACGGATAGTGGTGTGGCTTGTAATTGCAACGAATGGCTGAACACTTCCACCCAACGGATCAGCGTGGTGTCGCTCGTGTCGCGCCAACGCTGCAATTTATCCTTGAGTTCCACAGCACGGCCAAAACAGTTTTGCAAACCTTCGGAGCGTTGTGCTTGCGTCTCCAGTAATTTTAGAAATTCATCGAGGCGTTGTTGAAGCTTATCTAACACCGGGTTGAAATCTTTAAGACGTTGCACCACATGGATAGGCAAACGGCCACTATCGTCTTTAACGAGTAACCGCAACTCGCGTGCGGCGGTGTCTAGTTGGGTACAAGCTTCCGGCAGCTGTTGAAAATCACGTGCGGCAACCATTGCTTCGGCGCGCGTATCACGGGCGATTTCCACTAACTGGGCGGTGGAGATCGAGTCTCCGAAAAATACTGTGGCGGTCTCCGGCAGTTGATGCGCTTCATCGAGAATAACTGTATTGCAAGCAGGCAATAATTCGGCCATGCCTTCATCGCGCAGCATGATGTCGGCGAAGAAGAGATGATGGTTCACGACCACCACGTCTGCCTCCTGCGCTGCCTTGCGTGCTTTCATCACGAAGCATTCTTTGTAATCCGGGCACTCCTGACCCAAGCAATTTTCGCGAGTCGACGTAACGTGCGGCCAAATGGCTGCATTTTCCGGCACGGGTGAAAGTTCAGCTTTATCTCCACTTCGGCTGGTTGCGGCAAAACGTTCGACGAACTTTAAATGCTTAATTTCCTCGCGGCTTTTAAAGCGCCCATCGGCGGCAGAGCGCTGCAGATGATAATGGCAAACGTAATTGGCGCGGCCTTTCAGCAATGCAATGGTCACCGGTGCTTTAAGCGCAGCGCGGACCATCGGCACATCACGGTTGAAGAGTTGATCCTGCAGCGTCTTGGTACCAGTGGAGATGATAACCTTGCCACCCGCCAGCAAGGCCGGCACCAGATAGGCAAACGTTTTCCCCGTGCCAGTGCCCGCTTCGACAATCAGCCTTTCGCGCTTCTCAATGGCGCGAGCGACACTCTCCGCCATCTCCAGTTGCTGAGAGCGTATCCGGTAGCCCGGAATTGTTTTAGCGAAAGGTCCGTCGGGATTAAAGTAGAAAGAAAGATCGAGCACGAGGATTGGTACGTCAACTATGATTAATGCATTGGATTGTAACAAAAACGACCATACCTACCGTGTCGGATTATTTGCGCGGATGCCTGCTAGGCATCGCGACGGTGTTAATTCTTATTGCCTTGAGTCACGAGCGCAACGACGCCGGCGCCGCATTTGAGGACAAACTCAGCGATACCACACATTGAGTCGAAATCCGCTCTAAGCAACGGCTGCCAAACAACAGGTATGCAGTCGCACGCCGCACAAAACATCTGTTGTCTAAGCGGCGGACGATACCCGCGCCTTATTCAATAACGCAGGGCGAACGGACACAATGGGCGCAAGAGCGACGAAATAGTACTCACATTTTTTGACCCTTTTTCTTTGAAACGTCCTGTCCAGTCGATGCCGCTAACGACGTGCAGGTCACCTGATCACCAACTGTATACCTCTGGCCTTTTTCTGGAGGACAAACCACTACATGTCTCTTTGGTACTTGCGCCCCCTCAGGAGGTAATTCGAAATAAAGGGTACCTTTCCTTGCGGGTCCACTGCCGTTCGCGATATGGCATACCGTGCCCTTCAGTTCAGAAATCTTCTTATTTTTAGAAAAATACTCATCTGCAGGAGTCACAGTACAACACTCATACAACTTTGCTTCTTTTATTAAATGAAGCTTCGCCGGAAGTGAAAAGACAAATTTTTGGCCTCTCTCAAGTTTTACCGCGTTCCCTTTCGCATCAACAAACTTTACTTCCAAAGGATTAAGGTGGTGCAGGCTATGCTGACTAGCCGTTACTTTTTGCCTGGCACTCAGTGACTCTAATTCATCACCATTCCGGTATTTTGGATCCTCTACCGTGCCTACAAATATTTGCCCTGAGCATTCATGCCCAAAGACATGGGTTTCATGTACCGATGAAGCCAATGTCATTGCTTGGTCTAATTTATCTTTTAGCTTCTTACCAGGGGGAGGCGTCAACGTCGCGGCTGGCAGGAGCTCCTGTTGAACCATCCAGCCAATACGCGTTTTGGCATCCTCTCTTGTGTAAAAAATGGCCGAGCTACCAGAAAGACGACGTTTAAATGCCTCATCGATTTTTGCTTCTAATTGCGCCTTAACATCATCATCTTTATTGATGCCACGTAATATCGCGGCAGTTTTCTGGTCTCGTGTACCTTTATAATGAGATTCCAGCAATTTGTCAGTTATCGCAGCGTGCATTATCAATCGAGTAGAAGACCTCTGGCTTTGAGCTGATGAAACAGTAAATGTGTCGCGGTTCTGCTCGATGTGGTCTTTGATCACCCCCACCGTATCTGCATCTAGCGGCTGCTTTTTAGCCAGCTTCAGCAATGCACGGAATGGTTCTAAAGACGGGTCCCTGTCAAAGGTTTCTAATACATGTTTCACCGATTCAGCCCATTCTTTGCTTTGCCGCATCGCTGTAAATTTTTCCGGCAAGCCGACTACCCCTTCTGCCATGCCCCGCAAAGAGACAGCCTGTTTTTTCAGTGCCTTCTTATCGTACTCCATAGAAAGTGGAATTGCGTCAGCCCAACTAACCAGTCGCTCACATTCCGATACCAATTTCTGTCCTGTCTCTGGTGTAATATCCATGTCCTCGCTACTCATGATTTTTGACACCAATTGAGCCAATGCGTCGGTTCGTGGTTTGGTTGGGGCGGCCTCTTCTATTAATGCTCGGAATGGTAATTCATTGTCATTCAAATCGTTTATTACGCGTTGCGCCGCGTTGAAATGTGCTGTGCTTTGCGCTAACGCTTTTTTGCTTTCAGCCACACCAACAACTGACTGCGCATACTTCAGCAAATGTTGACTCTGCTCTTCCAACACACCCTTATATCGCCTGTGTGAAGCATCGTCAGGAAGCGCGTTCGCCCATTCAAGCAATGCATCACAGTCCGCAGTTAAAGCCTTTCCTTTCTCCGATAAAATATCCGGCTCGGTGGTTTCACTAATTTCTGATATTAATTCAAACAGCTTGTCGGTATTTGGCTTAGTGGTTGTTAAGCCCTTCGCCTCCATTGATTCCAGAAATCGTTTTACAGTCGCCTCGCCATTTGATTCATCTAATACGCTTTGCGCCGCGCTTAGGCGCATGGCGCTTCTCTCTAACAGTTTTCTGCCTTGACTCACCTGAACAACTGATGTTTCGTAATTCAGCAAAGACTCGCACTGTGCTTCCAATGTTTTCTTATTAGCTGACTGGGTTGGAAATGATTGCACCCAGGTAAGCAGAGTTTGACTTTCCTGTGTCAATATCCCTCTATGCTCGTCCGGAACAACCGGCTCGGCGTTTTGCCCTATTTTTGACATTAATGATATTAATTCGAATAATTTGTCAGTGTTTGGTTGGGCTGCTGGTAAGGAAACGGCCTCCATCGCACTTATCAGCTCTTCAGTCGTCCCCATCAGCCTTGGTTTCAATGCTTTAAGATTTGTGTTTTCTTCCAATAACTCTTCCTGAGCATCCAAGGCTATATCCAGCAATGCCTTTCTGACGCTCAAAGAGACAACGTCTTTAATTTCTTTCGCGGAATAGAAAGATACTCGTTTCCGAATTACAGGCTGGTCGTCTTTCAAATGCGCACGGGGCACATTGAGAACGACAAGATCTTTGGACGCTCTCCCTTTCTCTACCAAAAGCAAAACGGAGTCCTCACACACTTTTACCAAAACGCCGGCGCCATGCCCATCTTCAGCTGGTTTGAAGATTTTAATGGCTGATTTTTCAGCAATTTCCTGAACGGTAGCCGATGACGGAAAAGCCTCGAATTGTTCGATTGTATTAGCCACTATCACCGAGCAAAAGGAAACGTCTTTTCCAAGCTCTTGCGTACCTAAAACTCGAATGGAGGCGACGCTTCGAAGCGTGGGTTTTCCCTCAGCCCTATAGGGCTGGTCCATTTGGAGCACAACTGAGTTCGACAGTATTTTTACCACTGCCCCTTTCCCAATTTCACCTCCCTCGACTTCCTGGACGCCGAGTTTCCCATTGAGTGCGCTGTTGATGTCATCTATCGAAGCGGTTTCTGGAAAGCGTTCGAGTCGAGCTATCGTATAATCAATGGCGGAGCGAAAGGAAATCGGCATCCCAACTTCTATTTGGACATTTTTTTCTATTAGTTCGCGGGCTACATTGATAAGGTGAGGTTTTTCGTTAGGAGATCTTGGCTTCATCAGAAGCAAAGCGGAGTTCCCATTTGCTACTACCACGTCGCCACTCCCCGCCTCTCTTTCACCTGCGTTCCTGACGATAACGCCTTTCAAATCGAGATCCAAAATATCATCGACGGTAAAATCGTTCGGGATACCATCCGGAAAATTTTCTTCAAATTGCTGCTTTGTTTGAAAAACGACGGGGGAACAAAAGGAAACAAGCTTGCCAATCTGCGGCTCGTGGCCAAGAACTAATTCGTGAGGAACCCATGCGAACACAGGTTTTTCCTCAGCATCATCTGGCGTATTCGTCTGGATCAAAACAGCGCTGTTAAATACGTTTACGGCTTTACCCTCCCCGCTTTGGTGCTCACCTATTTTAACGTCACCCACAATCTTTATGACATCCTCTATGGATGCGAACTCAGTCAGTTTTTGGATTCGCGCAATCGGGTTGTCCGTTGAAGCAGATGGATCATCAGGTCGCGATTTTGTGTGTACCAATAGGGTGTCTTGCATTTTCTGAAACTCGTCAGCGCTAGGCTCATAACCGCTACGAGCAAATGCCTGGCGCTGGCCTACTTTCCAAAACTCCAAGAAATCGGTGATCACCGTCTCCACCGCATCAGCATCAGCATCGTATCCCGCGGATTCGCTGACATCTGTAACGTTTGAGGTCGATTGAACCAATGTATCGCTTGGTTCATCGTGCCTTCGGGGCTCTTCTCCTAAAGCGCCCAGAATTGCGTCCATGCGCTCATTGTAAGAAATATCGGTTGACGGTTCGCGTTCATCTCGTGTGCGTTTGAGAGCAAGCAGAATTTCCTCAACACTATTAATATTGTCGTGTGCATCACTTGAAAGGATCACCTTTCTATCCAACTTAAATTGCATCATCTGGTGTTGGAATGATTCCAGGTCTCTTATAACTTCATCTAGTTTTGTATCGCCCCACCCCCCCCCAATGCGCAAGCCCTTATTCAGCGCATCGACTACCTCCGTCTTCAATTTTTTTGCGTATAAATTTGGTGCTTTGGGCACAGCCGGCCAATATATATTTGGTAGATTGGAAGAGCTGGGAGTCGTGGGAGATAGACCCGGCGGAAAAAACGTGGGATTTGGCACTTCAGAAGGAGACTTACCACCGAGTTTTTCCCTTGATAAAGCGCGCCTTATGGTCTTTAAAGAAAGCTTTGGCAGCACCCGGCCCTTACTCGACTCAGGCTGTTCGGTAGCGTTCTCTTCTTCAGGATTCTTATTTCTTTCACCATCTTCTTGTTCATTCATTTTTTGCCCCCCCTAAAATATGCGGCTTGACCACAGCGTCTACTAGGTGATTGTTGCCCACCGACTCGAAAAAGTAAAAACTTTATTCTTCACCTAGACAACCTGCGTTGCATAACTTTGACCTCTTACGATTCGGTAATCAAACACGGCAATCATTCCTTCTAATTAGTAGAGTCGAGATGTGACGCGGTTGGTCGTAGGTAAAGCCTATCTGTTTGCCG
>JAZKCF010000054.1:0-20022 GCA_040388195.1 Pseudomonadota bacterium | reverse complement strand
GCATGCAACATTTTCCTTGAAAAAATGTTGCACTTAGATTTCGCGCCCGCCCTGCTAAACAAAACAGATCCCGCTCAAAATCAATTCGATTTGCGCAAATTATCTGAAGCAGCGTTTAAAGATGCAGACTATAGAAAATATGAAGATGAAATGTCTAGGGCACCGTCGCGCTTTATAGAGAATATGTATCACGTCCGACAGCGCGTAAGTCGGGACACATATTTCCCTACAGAAGCAGAAAACGCAAAAGGAGAGTTGAGAAGAATACGTTGTGAGCTACATGATTTGCCAACGCCGACAGAGACGCAAACGGATCCTCATGCTGGCGTTCGTAAAATACTGCAATCAGTATTAGCTCAAGTTAAGGGTCTGCGTGAACAAGATTATTCGGACAGCGTTGTCATTAACATTAAAAATGCAAGTGGATCATCTATTGAGAAAGCGGAAAAATGGTTAGGGGAAAGTAAATCAAAATATGCTGATTTTGTTAAGCAAAAAGGCATAGGTTTAGAAGATTTGTTTAATCCAAGAACTCAGACAACAATGCTTGTTACGCAAAGAAAAGATATTGAGCAACATTGTAAGCAGCGAGCAAACCTTTTTGACGACATAGTGCAAGAGTATAAAACTCAGACTGGTCTAGAACCTATACAAGGCAAAGAGTTTACCGAACACTTTGCGGATGTCTTTAGGAAATATCAAAAATTTGAGGCTACTTATATTGGACTTAAAGAAGCCGATATTCCTCCTTCTTCTACTTGGAGTAGCTTTTTGACCGGTATGCTCATCCAACCAATCACGTTTTTTAGCCCAGGCCCAGGCATGGGCAGTCAAATTCAAGTGAAGCCGAGAGATATAACTCTGGGAGATGTAATTAAAGAAGCAATTGAAGTGGATCGATTCGATACTTGGGTAAATCTAAAATCGGAAGAAGACTTTGATAGCCCTGCCACGGGAAACACTTACCGAACGCAAAAAATATGGGACAAAGAACCCCATCAATTACCCAATAACGGCATTCCAAGATTAACCCACTCGATGTTGGATAATCCAAGTATATGGCATGGAATACATTGTGATCGAAACAAGTATGCACGTGCACTTTGCGATGATGGAATACAACTTGGTTTTATGAAAAAAAGCGGATTTGCAGGTCCTGCTGTAGAAGCTGATCAGAAGGTAAAAGTGCTAAATTATGAAAATTTCCGTACTGATAGTATTGATAAAATGAAGGTTGAAGTAGAGTTGAAGATCTTGTTTAACGCGCGCAATAGAGTTAGTGATCTTATTCCCAATGGTAAAGACGAAAAATCTCAAGAGCTTCAACAGGCGACGTCAGCAATATCTCGGGCGGTAGACGCGCTTCAGAAAGCTTCACCCACTTCTCCGGTATGGGGTGATATTTTGAAAAATTTGAGAAACGTAAATAAGCAATTAAAGCAAAAAGAAGAAGCCTTAAAAAAGACCCGAGATATAGGTGATCTATCCCCTTCTAATGTTATCGACGTTCAAAAATCTAGACATAAAGGGCGATAATAAATTGGTTTTGATAGGTTCAACCTTAGCTGTAGCACACGGCGATCACCATCGATGAAGTGATGCATCAAACTCGCTCCGCTTTCCGCTTTCCGCTTTCCGCTTTCCAGCTTTGCCTCTTTGATAATTCTTATGCAACGTCGATCTTTCGCAAATGTGAGGGGTATTAAACATAGTTACCGCGGCGAGCATTGTTGTACCAATAAATGCTTTTATCGACATCGATTTCACTTCTTTTACAAATTTCTCCTTACAATTAGGGGCGAAACATGAAAATCAAGCTCGTCATGAGAATTCGCATCTTTAGCCCAAGACGATTATTGTTGCAATAAGGGCGCGGCTGGGCATGTGTTCGATATTGTTCTTAACAAGTGTAAAGCCTCAACATTGCGGGAAAGAACTAAAAATTAGGTTTTCCAAGCAATAACCGGTAGTGTCTATTCAAGCGATCTTGGTTTTCCGACTGGTCGGAAAATAAACAAACACGAGGCCCGCAGATAAATGGAATATCTTTTCAGCAATTTGACTGGTTGGGGGCAATTCGCCATAGAGGTTTTAGTAATCTTGGTGGGTTCTTTAATTCTCCACCGTGCCGGCTTTGCAGTAATGTCGCGTATAGCGAGGCGTACCCACGGCGTTGCCGATAAATCATTTCTTATCCATGCGCGCCGGCCAACCGAATTGATCTTACCGGTTATGGGTATTCTTTTTCTACGTCCGCCGTTACCCGTCGAACTCAATGCGATGTTAAGCCAACTGGGTGCCATTATTTTAATCGGCAGCATCTCCTGGCTTCTCGTCAGTTGCACCAATATTGTAGAAGACGTCATCAATGAAAAATACAACATAAATATAACCGACACTTGGCAGACGCGTCAGGTACAGACGCAAGTAAAGATGCTTCGCCGAATAGCCGTGTCCATTATTTGGTTTGTCACGTTTGCCATGATGTTGATGACTTTCCCCAGTATTCGTCAGCTAGGAACCACACTGTTTGCCTCCGCCGGTATCGTCGGCGTGATTATTGGTATTGCGTGTCGCCCGGCGTTGTCTAATTTGATTAGCGGTTTGCAATTGGCATTAACTGAACCTATTCGTATAAAAGATCTTATCTGTGTCGATGGCGAAACAGGCACGGTTGAGGAAATTGGAATGACTTATGTGGTGGTACGTACGTGGGATCTGCGTGCTTTCATTGTGCCGCTGTCGTATTTCATCGAAAAAACGTTCCAGAATTGGACCTATCAGGGAAGCGATCTAATAGGGGCTGTTTTTCTCTACGTTGACTACGATGTTCGTTTAGCAGAGATGCGTGATGCGCTTAGTAAGATATTGGCGACCACTGACTTATGGGACGGAAAAGTAGGCAGTTTGAACATCACGGAAGCGACTGATCGGACGTTACAGTTGCGAGTTCTTGTCAGCGCCTGTGATTCCGAGAAGCTGGGAGATTTGCGCTACATGGTACGAGAAAAATTGATTGAGTTCTTGCAGGAGAATTTCCCAAATTCAATGCCTAAGTTTCGCATGGAAGTAACGCCGTCAACTACGTCACTGACGGCTGGATCAGCTGGTCCAAAAAGCGCATAGGCGGGGCTTGCAGAGATGTTGCCGCAATTCGTTGCTAATTTGTGAAACATCGCATGACATAACGATGATAGTTCGCCGAGTTTCTATACCAATACTTATAACCTTGAAATGAATCTAGCATGGTTCTAACCATGCTTTCATTGCCAATGGTTAAAGCACCACATCAGGTTTAAAGCCGATTCTTACCGCACCCCAATGACGACCGTCTACGATGACGGGCATAGACAAATCATTAAGAACTTCGCCGGTGTCCCGTAAATAAGTCTGAAACAAAGAAGGCTTAGTATTACGCGCCAATCGAAGGCCAACGGTATCGTTGAAAATTCGTTTATTCCGCGCCCATCTCAAGTCGTGCTCGCGGTCGCCATTTGCTGGGTTCGAGAACATGCTGTTATGCGCTGGGGCGTATCCATTCACATCGACAGACAAGCTATATACCAGCGTGGTAACGGCATTTTCTAAGTAGAGGTCATTTAGTTCGCGTAACTCCTTCTCTACTATATCGTCGTAAACCGTGGTGTAGCGTTTAGGATCGGAGCCGCGAATCTCCCGGTAATCTTGATCGAACACATTATGTCCCTTCTCGGCGTAGCGTTTTAGCGCGGCGGCGACGTCATCACGAAACTTCTCGGTCAAATCGATTAAATCGTCGAACGCGCTATCGCCGGTGCGATAGCGGGCAAGGTGGCCTTGTACCGCTTCGGTCGATTCGCGCAGATCTTGCGCATACACTTCCGATTCGTGGACCTCTTCGTAAATAAGTTTACTGACATCACGAATTGTCATCGCTTGTGAATTAATTTTCACATTCCGGTCACGTAAAATTTCGAGTCGTCGGGTAATGTTCTCTACTTTTTGGCTGGACTGACGGAACGTTTCAACGATTTCTCCGAAACTAGTCGTAGATATGGCGATCAGTTGTTGCGTGCCGGCCAATACTTCATTAATCGCCATTGTTTCATCGCGAGTGTGTTCGATTAATTGCAATGTACTTGCGGTGTTTGCAGAGATGACTTGAGTTACACCCTTTGCACGTTCGGCTAGTTGGCGCACCTCCTTAGCAACCATAGCGAATCCGCGTCCGAACTGCCCGGCGTGAGCTGCTTCGATTGCCGCGTTTAGGGCCAACAAATTAGTCTGGAATGAGACCGCATTAATCAGATTAATCATTTCGGAAATGGTTTGCGAGCTATCATGCAGACGCGTCACCGTTTCTTGAAATGAACCAAGACGGGCGACCACGTCATTCATGCTCTGCGTAGCGCTTTGCATATCGCCTAACGATTGTTGCGCAACACCGATTGTCGATTTGTTGAACTCTTCGATTTGCTGTGCGTTGATCGTAGCTGCGGACACCGATTGCTGAACGTCTTCGGTTGCGCCGAATATCTCTTCGGCCAACCGCGCTTGCAGGCCGGCGCGCTCACGCGTCGTTTGAATCAGGTGAATCATCTGTGCCGCGCCGATGGCAATGTTGACCGAACGTTCGCGTAAATCCATGATGGTTTCACGCATAATCGTGGTGAAACGATTCACTGCGGCGGCAAAACCGGTCCAAGCTCTTCTTGTAATAGGTGCCTTCGCCACTAGAGGTTTTTTGCCTTCGGCAAGCGCGGCAAAATGCTGCTCGTATTCCTCGACTGATCCGATAAAGAGATTACGCCTGATATAACGATTGCAGAGAATAAGGCCTATGTTGAATGTGCTGATCGCGAGAATCGAACCCCAATCCAAATGCAATATATCCGCCAGCATGATATTACCGGCGATTAGAGCGGCGATTAAGATGAGACCTTTGACAATTATTGCCTTACGCATAGATCCTTCTCAGAATGATCGGAACCGGAGATGTTGAAGATTAACAAAATCCGTTGGTTTTGGCAGAACTTGCGCTAGGCGGGATCAGTATAGTGTTAGCGATAGTAACTGTAGCCGATTAAAAAATCGAGGCCGTCGCAACGCTAGCTTAGCACCGGAATATTTTCGTATTCCCCATTTTACTTTCCGTTTTTTATCTTTTGCATTGCCTGTCTGGAGGGAAGGAAGACAGGGGGGGCGATTGTTATTCTAATAACGGTATTGAAGAATAAAGTTGAGTCGGCGATATGTACCAAAAAGCGATGCGGTATGTGGAGTCGAAATCTGCTCTAACGGATGTCCAGGGCGAGTGTAAGTATTTTCATTCTTGCTCTTCTTTCTGTTTTTTAATATCAGGAACCCCACCGCTAAAAATATGGTCCGCTATATCGAGTTTTTCGTCTTTGCGTTCCTTATCGTCTTCTGTCTCATCATCTTGTCCCATAAGAATGGATATAGGATCCATACGTTGCCACGCCGGGGTGCTTGCCGCCAGGCTAGCGACGAGCGCTCCTTTTTGCGTAATCATCCATACCGATCCTAGCGTAAAGATGGCCGTAGTTACTTCTGCGGTTTGCATCGAAAGGAGATTAAATTTTTTACCTCTTCCGTTTTCCGTCGAACCTTCATCTGTACTGAAGTTAATGCCGCTATCGGAGAATGCCGACAAGAGTTTGTTTGAAATGTTTGGAGTGACCTTACCCATTAAGCTTTTGAGCATTAAATCCGATTCATTGAGGAGCCATGCATTCTGCCGTTGATTGCCCGTTAATAAACCATTGTCAATCAAAAGGTCTTGCAAAGAGTTGCTCGATGCAGTGGCCGAGCGAGTCAATGCAGTTGTCAAATCGATTCGATCGTTAGCGTCCGTGGTATTGAAATACGCCGTTATTTGATTGAGCTGCGTATTTATGGTGCCCTGGTTTTTACGTGGACTACCGGGTTTGTCATTGTTGTTATTCGTACCGTTATTACTCCCCCCCGAACCACTGCCTGTGTCTGCGGGCGAACCCGAATTGACCGGTGTGGTCGGTGTCGTTGGTGACGAAGGTTCATCTATGATCACTACCGGCGCGATAGGAGGAATTTGCTGAACAAAGTCAACGCTTATCGATATGTTGCTAGTCGTGTGTTTCGCACCTCCCGTGCCGGAGTTGCCAAGATCGTTACTGATAAGGGTCAATATCGAGGGGCCAGAAGCGCTACTCGTCGCATCAAAACGTAATCCATTAAGAGCCGAATTAATATTGCTGATAGAGCCGACGAATGTCATGGTCGTGTCGCGTATGCCAGACCCAGAGCTAAATGAGAGTCCGGTAGTTCTGGATAGCGTCAACGCGCCGTTGGTTATGGACAGCGTTATTTGCAGATTCCTCGCATCAACATCCGCGACACTAATGCCATTACCGTTGGTAGATGAAAAAATCACGGGCGTAGCCATATTGGTCTGCTGTGCTGATGGCACATTATTGACTGGTGCCACATTCGATCCCTCGATATTATTAATCGACACGTCGGAGGGATTCAGTCCGTTATAGTTCGCGTCGGCGCTCGACGCCGCATTTAGTATGGCTTGGTAGGCGGCGTTACCATCGGTGACGAAATCCTGTACGCCGGTTAGCGTGACGGTCTGCGTAATATTCCAATTGAACGGCGTGAACGTGAGCGTTGTGGTCGATACGGTTCCTTCATTGGTGTTGGAACTAGCCAATGTGATGGTTACATTGCTGGTCGGCGCCGCATTTAAAACCACACCAAAAGAAGTAGTCCCACCGGCTTCCGTCGTTGTTAGACCTGCTGTGGGGATGACGTTGATGCTCGGCGTTCTTGCTGTCACGGCAGCACTGAACTCCGATGTGTCGCCGGTGGATGTATTGGTAGCGGTAGCTGTGACAACCTCGCCGGCGGAGACGCTTGCGGCAATGGTACCAATGATCGTGGCGTTGCCAGACGAATCGGTTGTTACGGTAATGGAACCGAGAAAGCGTTCACCTTCACCGAATCCGCTGGGGTCGGCGCTCCCGCTTGCGAAAAGCTCGATAGTAAACGTACTGTTGGCTACACCGTTAAGCCTGCCGACAATGCTGACTGTGGTGCCGTTAACTGTGATGCCCGATAGTACCGGGTAATTCTGCAGATTGTTGGCACCTACATCGACGTCATTATTGTCGTTGGTCGTCACGCCATCATTATTGAGATCGATGCCGATCCCACCATTCTGAAATATGAAATTGTTAGTAATCGTGCTACCAAGACCGTTCAAAATGTTGATGCCAGCTAAGCCGTTGAACGCGACGCGGTTGAATTCAATGAGTGTATTTTGCGATCCGGTTACATAGATGCCGTTTTGCGTGTTACCTAATGCCGTAGTGCCATTTATTTGGGTGCCGATAAAATTAGTGGAAATAACTGAATTATCGCTGTTGTGTACTTGAATGCCATTGGCACCGTTGCCGGAGATGAGGTTGCTGAGAATATTGTTTGACGATGCGCCATTTGTTAGCAAGATACCATCTTGCTGATTACCGATCGCGGATGTCCCTGCTACATCTGTACCAATATCGTTACAGTCTACTGTATTGCCAGTACTCGCTTCGATTCTGATGCCGTGGAGTAAATTGCCGGAGATTACGTTGGACTGGCCGCTTGTGCCGTCACCGATCTCAACATCGGTAGCACCATTATCGATCCATATTCCATTGCGACTATTTGCCAATGAGCTACTGCTTGTAACGTCGGTGCCGATGAAATTATTCAGGATGGTGATGTTACTGGCACCGTCGACGTAAATCCCTTCACCGGCGTTTCCGGAAATAATATTGCGATTCTCAATAGTGATGTCGCTGGCGTCGCTCTGAATTTCAATTCCATCGCCACCATTACCGAGCGCACTAGTGCCTGCTGCATTCGTGCCGATATAGTTACCGAGAATGCTATGTCCGCTGCCGCTGTTGATCTGAATGCCGTTGTCGCTATTCCCGGAAATAACGTTTTTCGATCCGGCCGCCGAGCCGCCGATCGTTGTATTTTGCGACGACGCGGTAATCCAGATACCTTCCTTCACATTGCGTACTGCAGCTGTTCCAGCGGCGTTAGTGCCGATGTAATTGCCCAAGATCGTAGTGTTGTCGGCGGCGCTGATGCCGATTCCATCCAATCCGTTGCCCGATATCAAATTTCCCGCGCCTGTCGCTGTACCGCCAACGGTCGTATTCTGCGATCCGCCGTAAATCCAGATACCTTCCCTCGTGTTGCCTATCGCAGCCGTTCCGCTGGCATTGGTGCCGATGTAGTTGCCCAAGATCGTTGTGCCGGCGATGTTATTGATACCGATCCCATCCCATCCATTACCCGAAATCAGGTTTCCCGCCCCCGCCGCTGCACCGCCAATGGTTGTATTTTGCGGTGATATATTAAGCAAGATGCCATCGAATATATTAGCTACTGCAGCTGTCCCGGTGGCATTAGTGCCGATGTAGTTGCCCAAGATTGCGGTATTGGTGCCACTGTCGATCTGGATGCCGCTATCGCCATTTCCGGAAATGACGTTTTTCGATCCTGCCACCGTGCCGCCGATAGTTGTATTCTGGGTCGATCCGGTAATCCAAATGCCTTGATTCGCGTTGCTTATTGCTGCCGTTCCGGCGGCGTTGGTGCCGATGTAATTACCCAAGATCACAGTATCGTCGCTACTATCGATGCCGACCCCATCTAATCCGTTGCCGGAAATCAGATTTCCCGCCCCTGCCGCTGTGCCGCCAACGGCTGTATTTTGCGACGATGCGGTAATCCAAATACCTTCCCTCGTATTGCCCACCGTAGCCGTTCCGGCGGCGTTGGTGCCGATGTAATTACCTAAGATCACATTATCGTCGCTGGCGTTAACTTCGATGCCGTTTAGAGTGTTGCCGGATATGACGTTTCTCGCTGCAGCAGTAGTGCCGCCGATCGTATTGTTATTGGAAGATAGCAGTTTTATACCATTCCCTTGGTTGGTAAGTGCGAATACACCTAGTGCATCCAAGCCAATAATATTGCTGACGATGGTGTTGGTGTCGGAAGATTCGACCAGAATACCGGCGTCTGAGTTACCGGAGATAACGTTCCCGGAACCGGAAATTGATGCATCTCCGATATGAACGCCGGTAGCTGATAATTTCAGATAAACACCAGCACCCCCGTTACCGATCGCGGCGTTGCCGGCGGCGTTCGTTCCGATGTAGTTGCCGAGGATGTTTTGTCCGCTCACGCCATCGATCTCGATACCGTTTACGGTATTGCCGGAGATGATATTTCGCGCTCCAGCGACAGCGCCGCCTACTGTCGTATTGTTTGATCCATTTGTTATCTCAATGCCGTTGCCATCGTTGGCTAGCGCGCTGGTGCTTGCTGCATCGACGCCGATATAGTTGCCGAGAATAGTGATGTCGGAACTGGCGTTGATGTCGATGCCGTTGTCAGAGTTACCCGAGATAACATTCCCTGCGCCTGCCGCACTACCGCCGATCGTGTTGTTGTCGGACGCCAACTCAATTTTGATGCCGTTGCCTGTGTTGGCGATGGCACTAGTGCCGGCTGCGTTTGTGCCGATGTAGTTGCCTTGTATCGTTGTGCCGGTAGTGCCGCTGAGTTCTATTCCATCGGTGTTGCCGGAAATAACGTTACGCGCCGCCGCCGATGTGCCGCCGATTGTTGTGTTCGTGCTGTTGAATAGAAAAATGCCAGACAAACCGTTTCCGATTGCAGCGTTTCCTGTGGCGTTGGTGCCGATATAGTTACCGAGAATAGTATTAGTTCCAGATGCGTCGATTTCGATACCATTCGCGATATTGCCGGATATAACGTTTCTAGCACCAGTTGCCGTACCGCCAATTGTATTTGCGCTGGACCCGCTGAAAATGCCAATCCCATTGGAGCTGTTGCTAATTGCCGACGTGCCTGCCGCGTTCAGGCCAATATAATTGCCGAGAATTGTCGTATTCGTGCTGTTATCGATTTCGATTCCGTTACCGCCATTGCCGGAAGTCACGTTACTCGCCGCTGCTAACGTGCCGCCGATTGTTGTATTCGTGCAGTTGGCAAGCAATATTCCCGACGAACTGTTTCCAATCGCGGTATTTCCTGCGGTGTTGGTGCCGATGTAGTTACCGAGAATACTGTTAGCGTCACTATCATCTATTTCTATTCCGCAATTCGCATTGCCAGAGATGACGTTTTTTGCTCCCGCTGCCGTGCCGCCGATCGTATTGTTGTCAGATGCGTTGTAGAGACTTATACCGTTATCGCCGTTGGCCAGTGCCGCGGTACCACTTGCGTTGGTGCCGATATAGTTACCGAGAATGGTGCTGCCCGTAGTGGCATCTAAAACGACACCGGCATCGGCATTACCCGAGATGATATTCCCCGCACTGGCCGATGTTCCTCCCACCGTCGTATTGGTGCTATTGAACAGAAGCATACCATGCGAGCCGTTACTTAATATTCCCGTGCCTGCCGCGTTAGTACCAATGTAATTGCCGAGAATACTGTTCGCATCGCTGTCATCTATTTCAATCCCGGAGTCAGTGTTGCTCGAAATAACATTTCCCGCTCCCGCTGCTGTTCCGCCGATCGTATTGCTGTCCGATGCATTACCAAGGAATATCCCAGTAGAGCCGTTAGCCAGTGCGGCGGTACCAGCGGCGTTGGTACCGATATAATTGCCGAGAATGTTGTTTGAATCGCTGTCATCCACTTCTATACCGTGATTGGAATTACCGGAGATAACATTTTTCGCCTCTGCTGCTGTTCCACCGATTGTATTTCCAGTGGAACCGACGAGCAGATAAATACCGTCGTTTTCGTTGGCAATCGATGCCGTACCTGCCGCGTTCGTGCCGATATAATTTCCCAGAATACTATTGCTAAAACTTGCGTTGATGTCGATTCCGTCAATGCCGTTACCCGAGATGACATTTCTTTGCCCCGCCGATGTGCCACCAACTGTGGTGCCGCTAGAACCATTGTTAATGCTAATTCCATCGAGGTCATTACCGATCGCAGCAGTACCTGCGGCGTTTAAACCGATATAGTTGCCGGTGATGCTGTTGCCTGTACTGGACTCGATATAAATCCCTTCGGCCCCATTTCCGGAAATAACATTCAGTGTTTCAATCGTATTGTTGTCGGCAGAATTTAATAACCAGATGCCTACGTTCGCGTTACTGACTGCGCTAGTGCCCGCTGCATTCACGCCGATATAGTTGCCGATAATGTAATTATCGGTACTCCCGTCGATGTGAATTCCATTGTACTCATTCCCTGCAATAACATTTCTCGATGCCGCGGTAGCGCCGCCAATCGTATTATTGTTAGCTGAACCTGCCAGAAAAATTCCATCAAGGTCGTTACCGATCGCGGTGCTACCAGTTGCATCGGTGCCAATGTAATTGCCGATGATGGTGTTGTTTGTGCTGGCGTCGATATGAATCCCTGTGGAGTTATTACCGGAGATAACATTTGTCGAGCCAGCCGTAGTGCCGCCAATCGTATTATTGTTGGAGGCGCTTGTGAGAAAAATACCATCGCCCCCGTTACTGATTGCTGCGTTACCTGCGGCGTTTATACCGATGTGGTTTCCGAGAATGCTGCTGCCGGTCGTGGCATCTAAAGCGACACCAGCATCGGTATTACCCGAAATGATATTCCCCGCCCCCGCCGCTGTTCCTCCCACGGTCGTATTGGTGCTGTTGTAAAGGAAAACGCCATATTCCCCGTTACCCAATATTCCGGTTCCTGCCGCATTCGTGCCGATGTAATTGCCAAGAATGCTGTTCGCATCGCTATCGTCTATTTCTATCCCAGAATCGGCATTGCCGGAGATAACATTTTTCTCTCCGGCTGCTGCGCCGCCGATCGTATTATTGTCAGATGCACTGGTGAATAAAATCCCGCTATTACCATTGGCCAGTGCAGCGGTGCCGGTTGCGTTGGTGCCGATGTAATTGCCAAGAATGTTGTTCGCATCGCTATCATCTATTTCTATCCCGAAAGTCGCGTTGCCAGAAATAACATTTCTCGCTCCCGCTCCCGCTCCCGCTGCCGTGCCGCCAATCGTATTATTATCAGATGCATTGATGAGAAAAACACCGCTATTGCCATTAGCCAACGCGGCAGTACCGGCCGCGTTAGTGCCGATGTGGTTGCCGAGAATACTGCTACCGGTACTGCCATCTAGTAAAACACCGTTGACCGTATTACCAGACACCACATTTCCGGCGCCTGCTGCCGCTCCCCCTAAGATCGTATTGGTGCTATTGAAAAGAAAAACACCAGAGACACTGTTACCTAATACGCCTGTTCCCGCCGCATTCGTACCAATGTAATTACCAAGAATGCTGTTTGCGTCGCTGTCGTCTATTTCAATTCCGAAATTTAAATTACCCGATATAACATTTCCCGATCCTGCGGCACTTCCGCCGATTGTGTTATTCGAGGAATCGGGTTGCAGGTAGATGCCACTGTTTGAATTTGCGATCGCTGCTGTTCCTGTTGCATCAGTGCCAATATAGTTACCCAAAATGGTGTTGCTAGCGGCAGTGTCGAGTTGAATGCCGTTGACGCCATTGCCGGAAATAACATTCCTTGCTGCTGCCGTCGTTCCCCCTATTGTTGTATTTGTACTATCGAAAATAAGGACACCGGATAAAACGTTACCGACCTGTGCTGTGCCCGTAACATCTAGTCCAATATAGTTGCCAATAATGCTATTTCCATTGCTGGAATTTACTTCTATCCCGAAATTCCCATTGCCGGAGATGATGTTGGTAGATCCGGCGGCAGTGCCACCAATCGTGGTACTCGACGAATTGGACAATACATAAATGCCATTGTTTGAATTCGCGATTGAAGCGGTGCCTGCCGCGTTGGTACCGATGTAATTGCCAAGAATAGTGTTGTTGGAACTAGCACTGATTTGTATTCCATCATGGACGTTACCGGAGATTACATTTCCCGCTCCTGCCGCAGTGCCGCCCACAGTGGTGTCGGTGGATCCATGGGATATATTAATTCCGTCATTGGTGTTTCCGATTGCCGCCGTGCCTGCTGCATTCAGGCCGACATAGTTGCCGAGAATCGTTGTGTTCGTACTAGTATCAACTGCGATTCCGTCATCGTTATTACCAGACACTACATTTCTCGCTGCTGCGGATGCACCACCGATTGTGGTGTTATCCGATGCGCCGACAATTCTGATGCCTTGTGATGCATTACCGATTGCGGTGGTACCTGTTGCGTTCGTTCCTATAAAGTTGCCGAGGACACTGGTGTTTGTGCTGTGATCGATGACTATCCCGTTGCTCGAATTTCCTGAAATGACATTTGCCGATCCTGCTGCCGTGCCGCCAACTACAGTGGTGTCAGATAGGCTGGAAATGCTAATGCCATCGTTGCTATTGCTCAGAATGCCCGTGCCAGCTGCGTCAATGCCGACGTAATTGCCAAGTATGGTTGTATTGGTGGCGTTGTCGATTCCTATGCCACTACTGCCATTGCCGGAAACAATGTTCCTTGCCGCTGTCGATGTACCGCCGATTGTGGTGTCATCTGACGTGCCTTGAATTCTGATGCCTTGTGCAGTATTCGCAATCCCGGCTGTGCCTGCTGCATTTGTTCCAACGAAGTTGCCGAGAATGCTGGTGGTGGTACTGTGATCGATGACGATCCCATTGCCTGAATTTCCTGAAATGACGTTTGCCGATCCTGCCACCGTGCCGCCAATCACGGTGGCGTCGGATTGATTGGAGACATCAATGCCGGTGCTGCTGTTACCTAATGCTGCCGAACCGGTTACCGTAGTACCAATGTAGTTGCCAAGAATCGTTGTGCCCGTACTGTTGTCGATCGCTATTCCAACACTGCCGTTAGCGGAAACGAGATTCCGCGCTCCTGCTGTCGTGCCGCCTATCGTGGTGCTACTTGATCCATTGATGATTCTGATACCTTGTCCTGTATTAGAAAGTCCGGCAGTGCCGGCAGCATTCGTGCCAATGAAATTTCCTTGGATGGACGCGGCAACGGTAGCAGAAATATTTATTCCATCTTGTCCATTCCCCGAAATGACGTTTCCTGCGCCGGCCGCACTCCCACCAATTGTGTTGTTGCTAGTGGTTGCCAAAGAAATGCCAGTCCGGCTGTTGCCTATCGAAGCATCTCCAGCGGCATTGGTACCGATGTAATTTCCTAAGATAGAGATGTTCGTACTTGCAGTAACTAATATGCCGGAATTTAAATTGCCGGAAATGATATTTCCCTCACCGGCTGCGCTACCCCCAATCGTATTGTTGTTTGAAATTCCCTGAATATTGACGCCAGACCATTGGTTGGAAATCGCCGATGTGCCAGCCGCATTAAGCCCAATAATATTTCCTAATAACGTATTGCTAGTGCTGGCATCATCGATATTCACACCATGCAATGAATTGCCGGAGATGACATTTCCGGCACCGGCAGCGGAGCCGCCGATCGTTGTGTTAGCGGATGCGGTAAGAATATAAATGCCGTATCCGCCGTTACCGACCGCGGCAGTACCCGCGGCATTTACGCCGATGTAGTTGCCGAGAATAACGTTGTCAATACTGGCAACAATTTTGATTGCATGTGAACTGTTGCCGGAGATGACGTTTCTCTCCGCTGCCGTGGTGCCGCCTATTATGTTGCTGTCGGATCCGGTATCTATAAAAATACCCTCGGTGCCGTTCCCGCTTGCAGTACTACCGGTCGCATTAGTGCCGATGTAATTACCTTGAATGGTGACGTTGTCGGCACCTTGTAGATCGATCCCAGCGACGCCGAACTGATTGATAATTAGCCCGCGTATAACACTACCCGACGCTCCCACGGTCAACTGCAAGCCGCAGGCGC
Source organism: Pseudomonadota bacterium (assembly GCA_040388195.1). Lineage (GTDB taxonomy): Bacteria > Pseudomonadota > Gammaproteobacteria > Burkholderiales > DATLHW01 > DATLHW01. The sequence goes on along the minus strand of JAZKCF010000054.1, from coordinate 5,136 downwards.
CGCCACCCGTTAAATTTCCGCTGATCTGAATAATCGGCGCCGCGCCAAAACCAGGCTGTGTAGTCCCGTCAATCGTTACGGTATCGGTAATAGTAGGCAGTACGCTGGTCGGGGAAATGGTAGCAAGGCCGCTACCGATGCTGAAGCTGATGGTATCCGTACCGGCACCTCCATTGGCATCGAGAATCGCTTGTCTTAATGATCCCGCGCCCGCATCTGCGGTATTGGTAACAGTGAAAGTGGCCAGCACGCTATTGAACTGCGCCTGTTCGAAGGCGCTGAGCGCTATCGATGATTCGATGCTGCCAGCCGAGTATTCGAATACCCAGTCTCCCCCTAACTGTTTTTGACCAGTTAAATTAGTGCTGGCATCGACATCGGCGCCGGTTAGTTGACTAAGTTGATTGACGAATTCGCGACCACTCTGGTTAGCCGCCACATCGCAGCCGTAGAGGAGAAAGTCGCCGTTGGCGGATAGTGCCGAGCCCCATTTTGAAATCGCCACTGCATTAGAAAGCAGATTTTGATTGTTCAGGCTGATATTGCCGATTTTTATCTCGCCGGTATCGCCGTGGGAGATGATATGAATCGTGTCTAGATTCTGCTGGTTTTCCAATGCCGCGCTAATCTGAGCGACACCGTTCAATCCTTTATCAATAATGACTACTTCGAAGGCGCGGCTCGTGGAACTATTGGCCGAAATTTCCTTGGCAAGTTTTTCATATCCTGCGACAGCGCTATCGATAAAAACGATTTCGTGCCGCCGCTGATTTTCTTCTTGATTAGTCGTCTGTGTGGCATTAGTAAGCTGTGTGCTTGTGATGGGGGCCGCCGTCACTTGCAAGACGCTGGATGACGCTGCTGGTACATGGCCGAAATCAGCTACTAATGGGCTGAGATCTGCCGAATATAGAATTCGTGGTTCCAGTTCTTCTAGGATCAGCGGTATGAATTCGTGGCGGTTTTTTTTCATCTGCGGCCTAATTTATTATTTTTTCGGCAGATTCAAATCCGCTTGCCTGACAAGACGGCACCGCTAGAAAGTAGGCTATTAGTAGGCCGTCCAGACGATATTTGTACGCTGTGTGACGGTCATTCTGAGTGCAACGAAGAATCTGCTGTTTACGGCGGTTAAATTTAACATCGTGCATAACATAAGCAAAAAGCAGATTCTTCGCTGCACTCAGAATGACAATGGAAACATTGTGCTTAACGAATTTATCTGGACGATCTACTAGTTTCGTAAAAACAATTTTGATGCTCAACAAATCGTTACGCTGGTTTTTCTGAATAAGCCTTTCAGAATTACCCGCGTCCAATTGGGTTTTGTTGTATGCATTCATGAAGCGCGTTGCCCCCATCTGCCTTGGTGATCGCATTGCGTATAGGTAGTACTAAGCAAAAACGATACCAGGCAAAAAAGGTCAGTCAAACATATGGTTTCCTACATAAGGCCTTGTATTACTATTGATAATATTTTTCGTTTCTTAGTGGGAATTTTTATAGGCTTCCATATCTGCAAAATCCCGATGTAATCTTCTTGCAAAAATAGATACCCGACATGCCGTAAAAACCTAGTGCTTGCACGGTTAGCGTACCAACAATTTTGGTCAATGGAACGCTAATTAAAATAGCGTGAGGCTTGGCTCTTGCTCCTGTTTCAATCACTCAAAATCATTTTCCGCTCGCCCCGTAATGCTTGCAACGGTTGCGATTAGCTCAGCCGGTTCGACCGGCTTCGAGATATAGGCCAAAAAGCCGGCACGCAGTGCTCGGGTCCGATCTTCAGTACGTGCAAAAGCGGTAAGCGCAATGACAGGTATTTTTCCGCCTTTGGTTTGACCAAGTGCGCGCAGTCTTTTAAGCAATTCAAATCCATCGACATTCGGCATGCCGATGTCGCTTACCAACACGTGTGGCCTCTCTTTTTCGACAAGCAGCAGCGCTTCCGCGGCGGTGCTGGCCGTTAAAACTTCCGCATCACAATTTAGCAACACGCGTTTGATCAAATCACGCGCATCAGCTTCATCATCAACGACGAGCACTTTAATTCCAGAAAGATCCAATGCTTTAAAACCACTAGCAATAACGTCTGATGCTTGAGAGTGAAATCGTAAGTCGTTATAGGTATGAACTGCGGCAAGTGGAAGGTGGACAGAGAAAGTCGCACCGCAGCCTTCACCGGCGCTGCTAACCGTTACAATACCGCCGTGTAACTCAACTAAATGTTTGACAATGGAAAGCCCAAGTCCCAGGCCCCCGTATCTTCGAGTCGTTGACGCATCGGCTTGCCGGAACCGTTCGAATACGTGAGGAAGGAATTCTGGCGTAATGCCCACGCCGGTATCCGACACGCTGATTTCAATGTAAGAACTTACACGTTGCAATAATATCTGCACCTTGCCGTCTTTCGGAGTGAACTTGACGGCATTGGAGAGAATGTTCCACAAAACTTGTTGAAGCCGGTTAGGATCTCCGGAAATCGGGCCAGCCGCTGGATCAAGTAATTTTTCAAGGCGAATGCCTTTCGCATCGGCTGCCGGTCTTACCGTTTCAATTGCCGCTTCGATAAACGATATTGGTTCTACCGGCTGCATATCGAGACGAACTTTTCCAGAAGTAATTCGACTCATATCAAGCAAATCTTCAATAAGCTGGCTTTGTAACCGCGCATTCCGTGTAATTGTATCGAGCCCTTTGTAAAGCTCTGCTTCGTTGTTGATACGATGCCGGAGAACTTGCGACCAACCGAGAATTGCATTGAGTGGAGTTCGAAGCTCGTGAGAAAGTGTGGCGAGAAATTCATCTTTCATCGCGCTCATTCGTTCGATTTCGGTGCGTGCGGTTTTTTCGCTTTCAAGAAGCTTTTCTCGATCTTCCGCCGCGCGTTGTGCCGCGTCGTAAAGACGCGCATTGTCGATTGCAATTGTTGCTTGCGCGGCAATTCCCACAACTAGGCGTTCTGTGCGTTCGGAGAAAACACCAATAGCAGGATGGCCAAAAAAGAGTTCGCCAATCACGTCTCCAGAACGAGATATTACCGGAACCGCCAAGTAACTGCGGACTGGGTGATGCCCATCTGGCATGTCGCCTTCCATTTTTCCATACTGCGGATATTCCCGCACATTATCGTAGCGAATCGGTGCCGCTCCGTTAAAGGTCGGCGCAAAAAGTGAGGTGGCGCGTGGGTATAAAAATTTATCAAAGTACTCGCGTGAAGCGCCGGATAATGTGTAGAACATGTCGGCGTTATCTTCTTCACCGGGTGTGTTGTAAAAGAACGCGCCAAATTGTGCGCCGCTCAATTCCGTGGCGGCATCTGTTACCGTTTGTAAGACTTCCTGCAGATTCAATTTTGATGCTAGTACAGTGCCGGTGCGATTTAATAATTCGAGAATACGGGTTTCGTCCTGCAATGCGTCTTCGGCTTGCTTGCGTTTCGTGATGTCCTCAATGATGCCGATAAAGCGTTGCGGCTTACCAGCCGCATCCTTGAGTAATGTCGCTGTCGTAAGACTCCACACGACGGAGCCGTCTTTCCGCAAATAGCGTTTTTCCAGGGAATATTCTGTTATTTCCCCCGCTAATAAACGACGCACTTTTGCTTTGGTATAAAGCACGTCTTCTGGATGTGTTATATCAAGAAAAGTAAGTTGATTAAGTTCGTCGGCATCGTAGTTTAAAATCTCTAAAAACTTTTGATTTGCTTCTAAAAAGCGACCCTCCAAGTTAGCAACTGCAATGCCTACAGCCGCTTGATTAAATGTTGCGCGAAACCGTTCCTCGCTTTCACGCAACGCATTTTCGGCTTCTTTATGCTTAGTAATGTCACGCACAATTTTTGACGCACCAACAATAACTCCGTCCGCATCGCGTATCGGCGACGAGGTCAATGAAACATGAAGTAGTTGCCCATTTTTAGTGATTCGCATGGTTTCGTAATGCTGAACGGGTTGCCCCCGCCGCAATTGGCCAACAATGAAATCCTCTTCATGGCGCCGATCGACTGGAATGATTTTCGTAATTGATTGGCCAATCATTTCTTCTGCGCTATAACCAAAAATTTGTTCAGCGCCCTTGTTCCAGCTTGTGACGATTGCATCTAACGTTTTACCGATGATTCCATCGTCTGAACTTTCCACAATCGCAGCGAGGCGGGCCTGCGTTAATTGCGTTTTCTTGACATTGGTAATGTCACGTAAAGTTACCGTGAATATCGGAGGCTCGAAATTAGAGATACGGCTAATGGACAATTCAGCGGGGAATTCATCACCGGCAGCACGGCGAGCGGGCAGGTGGAAGTGTTTTTCGAATTCGGCGTTTTTGCCGCCGGTGAGATAATTCTCCAAATCCTCGGAATGCCGCTGATACAAGTGCTCGGGAATAATCAATTGTGGCAACGGCTTTCCGAGAACATTTTGTCGGAGGTGCCCAAAAATTGTCTCCGCCGCCGGGTTGAAATCCAAAATCCTTCCTTGATGATTCACGGTAATGATCGCATCGAGCGCACTATCGAGAATGGCTAATTCACGGCTTTCGGATCGTTGTAGTGCCTGTTGTGCCAGTTTTTGTTCAGTGATGTCGCGGGTAAAGCAACGCGTGTGAACAAATTTTCCATCCTCCCAAAATACATTGGATGAAATAAGAACATGCTTGATGGAGCCATCCTTACAGCGCAGGCGTGCTTCTACATTATGTAGCGTTTGATCAGTGTGAAGCTGCGCAAGAAGCTCTTCGATAGCGCGGGCATCGACATGAAATTCGGTAATGTGATGACCTATATATTCTTCTTCTGCATATCCAAGTAACTGTAGTTCAGCGCTGTTGGCGCGAAGAATTCGTCCGTCTTGTCCCACCCAATGCAGGCCAACGGGCGCATTTTGAAAAAAATCCGATAGCAATTTCTCGTCGCGTCGAAGAGATTGTTCCGCTCGACGTCGTTCAGTGACATCGTGAAATGCCACGACCGTACCAAGAATATTTCCGCTGCTGTCTTTGATTGAAGTGACACTTGCTTCAACGGAGGTTTCCGTCCCCTCTTGAGCAATTAACGCTGTGCTGTAAGGGGGCGTAATGTAATTATCTAGGACTTACGCATTGACGAGCGCGGTGAATTATGGTTTTTGCGAGAGGAAT
>JAZKCF010000053.1:0-4072 GCA_040388195.1 Pseudomonadota bacterium | reverse complement strand
ATGACAAGGTGAAGAAAGCACATTGTCAAACAATAAAAACTACGGAATCGAGTGACATTTAAAAATGTTCGACTCAAAAGCTTTCCTACAAACCGTTCCTAATCTTCCCGGCGTCTACAGAATGCTTGGCGAAAAGGGCGAGGTTTTATATGTGGGTAAGGCGCGGGATCTTAAAAAGCGAGTTTCGTCTTACTTCCAAAAAACGTTGCAAAGTCCTCGCATTCAATTGATGGTCAATCAAATTGCGACGATGGAAATTACCATCACGCGTTCCGAGTCCGAAGCACTGCTTCTCGAAAACAACTTAATAAAAAGCTTAGCCCCGCGCTACAACGTGCTGTTCCGGGATGATAAGAGTTATCCGTACATCATGCTGACGGCACGTGATTTTCCGCAGATTCGATTTTATCGAGGCAGCTTTGTTAAGCCGCATCAATATTTCGGGCCTTTCCCAAACGCGTGGGCTGTCCGCGAAACAATTCAGCATTTACAGAAAGTTTTCTTGCTGCGCTCCTGCGACGACACCGTTTTTGAAAACCGGTCCCGCCCTTGCTTGCTCCATCAGATAAAGCGTTGTTCGGCGCCGTGTGTTGGTTTAATTGATACCGATACTTACCGGCGAGACGTAGAAAATGCCAAGGATTTTCTTAACGGCAAAGAAACTGAAGTTATCGACCAGCTCACTGGGCGAATGCTGAAAGCTTCTGAGGACATGCGATTCGAAGAAGCGGCCTCGCTGCGCGATCAGGTTCAGACCTTACAGCGGATATTGACCAAGCAATATGTTAGCTCCGGAAGTAATCGCGATGCCGACGTTATCGCCGTCGCAGAAAATAGCGGCGTGGTCTGTGTCAACTTGGCCATGGTCCGGGGTGGACGTCATTTAGGCGACAAAGCGTTCTATCCGAGCAATGCCGACGGTGCGGATTTAAGCGCAGTAATAGAAGCGTTTATTACGCAGCATTATGGCGAACGGCCAGCACCGGCGGTCATTGTGGTTAATCAAGCACTCGATACTGACAGCATGGAGACATTGCTAACGGAAAGCGCTGGGCGATCCGTCAAAGTCACTAGCCATCCGCAAGGAGAAAGTCGTACATGGCTGGAAATGGCAGAGAAGAATGCGCAACTGGCGATTACCTTACGCCAGTCAAAAACGGCGGTGCAAGAAGCCGCACTGCTTGCTCTGCAGGAGGTATTTGATTTGCCGCCCACGGCGCAGCGTATTGAATGTTTCGATATTTCCCATACGATGGGAGAAGCAACCGTGGCATCGTGCGTCGTATTCGATGGTGGCAAGATGCAAAATGGACAATACCGGCGATATAACATCACCGGCATTACCCCTGGCGACGATTACGCTGCGATGCGTAACGTGCTATCCCGTCGCTATAAAAAAGTGGCCGATGGCGAAAATAAAATGCCCGATTTGGTACTAATTGACGGCGGGCGAGGGCAGCTTAATGCAGCGATAGAAATCATGAACGAACTGGGATGGCCCGAAGTGCCGCTGATCGGGGTCGCAAAAGGAGAGGAACGAAAACCCGGTTTAGAACAACTGATTTTCCCCGAAGAAGGAAAATCGCTACAATTACCCAAGGATCACCCGGCGCTGCATCTCATCCAGCAAATTCGTGACGAGGCGCATCGCTTTGCGATTACTGGCCATCGGGCCAAGCGAGGTAAGGCGCGCACAACCTCGGTGCTTGAGCAGATCGATGATATCGGCGCTCGGCGACGACAAAAATTACTGACCCGTTTTGGCGGGTTGCAAGGTGTTTTATCAGCAAGCGTTGACGATTTGGCGAGCGTAGAAGGCATTAGCCGGAAGCTCGCCGAAAAAATTTACCAACAACTACACTAGGGAACTCCTATAAGTTGATATTTCTAAGCAAGACAAGGCGCGAACAAAAAAGCCGACGCGGCATATAGATAATATGTAAGAAGGATTTTTTTGTGAGCACTGTAGTATTGCAACGAAATATCAATTTATAGGGGTTCCCGCTAATCAATTGTTTGGGCCCTATGCCGCTCAATATTCCAAACCTGCTTACCTGGTTGCGCATCGTTCTAATTCCGCTGTTTGTGGCGGTTTTGTACATGCCGCCCGAGTGGCTATCCGGACAAGCCGCTAATAACACTGCAATGACGATTTTTGTCTCCGCCGCGCTTACAGATTGGCTGGATGGTTACTTGGCGCGAAAGCTCAATCAGCAATCGGCGTTCGGCGCGTTTCTCGATCCGGTTGCCGACAAACTAATGGTTGCTGCGGCGCTTATCGTGCTGGTGGAATTCGAGCGCTTGAATGCAGTGATCGCGTTCATCATCATTGGCCGGGAAATCACCATCTCCGCTCTTCGCGAATGGATGGCCAAGCTTGGCGAAAGCCGTAGCGTGGCAGTCTCCTATCTGGGTAAATTGAAAACGGCTGCACAAATGATCGCCATTCCGTTTTTGCTTTACCATGACAAATTAGGGCCAGTTGATTGCCAGGTCTTGGGAACTTGGTTGATTTCGCTTGCGTCGATATTAACGTTGTGGTCGATGGTTTATTACCTGAAGATGGCTTTGCCGCGAGCTAAATTGGGCTAAGACGAACCTTAAAAATCGTCTTTGTATTTTTATAGTCCTAACCCTCTCGTTCACTTTGGGTGTTTCTACGGGCCCGTGGACGTTCGTTATCATAATCCTTACGAATTATTTGCCGCTCTTGTAGTAAGCCTGATTGCCATCGTGCTCAAATTTGGCGATCGCATGTATGTGGGAGCAACCACCTGCCTCGTCGCCACACCACAATTCACTGCCGTAATGCTTTTCTCTTCTTTCGCCAACGAAGGCGACTCTTGATTCTGCTGATTTCGGCTTACGCAGTTTTATACCCTCGATTTTGTCTTTGCTCGCTATTGATCCTGCAGGGCAGCCCGTTCGTTTAGATTTCCTGGATGCGTTTTACATTGTAAGCTACACCACCGACTCGACAATTAATTTCAGCGAGCTCCCTTCATCCTTATTGCCGCATTACCGCGCGCAACGACTACGGATGATTTTCACGATTTTATTTCACTAGAATTGTTTTGGCATATTCGCTCGAATAGATTATCGCAATCTTACAAAATGCCGCTTTTCAACGCGTCATTCGTGAGCGGCAATTCATCGTTGGCGAAGTGGTTTATGAAACGCTCCCCTAAGAAAGGAATCAAGTCATCATTGTTGAACGGATCCTGAAGGAGCTGGTGCGCCTGAGAGCGTAGTTCAATGTTGTTCCGTGGCCGATGCCTACATTACTTGCGGTAGGCGTTAGGGGCGCCGTAGGGGTTATTGGAGGCACCGGGAATGTTGCGAATCCGCTGCTGTCCGATTTTTAGATGCACGTGCCGCTTCAGATGAACAATGGACTGCTAATCTCGTTGATCGTTTGGTTCAAACGATAGGCAAGGTCTCTCCAGAAGGTTGGGTAACAGAGGTTAGGCATGATTCGACGCTAGCTATCTGAGATTTGCTGGATCAAAACAATTCGATATCGATAAGTCACCTTTACCAGTTAATCCTAGAAATCGGGATGCACAGCTTGCTATAATTCCGTCACTGCTAAGGCGCAGCGAAAGTATTGTCTTAATTACTGCTAACGCCGAGGAACAATTACGCAGGAATGACAATGCATTGTTCTGTGGGAAAGCGAAAGCACATAGCTAAATGTCGTGGGTTGTTGAAAATATCGACGTTGCGCGTTATGTGCGTAACGGCATAGAATCGCCCAGTAGTTGGTCGTGGCGCATGTTTTTCCGTCTGCGGCAGCATGAAAAACAAGTTAGTAGTTGACACATTTTTTCTAAGCTATATAATGCGCCTTCGTTTTATTGCGGGAATAGCTCAGTTGGTAGAGCGCAACCTTGCCAAGGTTGAGGTCGGGAGTTCGAGACTCCTTTCCCGCTCCAAATTTCCAAAGGAGAGCACAAGCTCTCCTTTTTAGTTTCGGGGCTTCTAATCCTGAAACGCGCTACAGAGTTTTGGCGGGGTGGCAGAGTGGTTATGCAGCGGCCTGCAAAGCCGTGTACCTCGGTTCGATTCCGGG
>JAZKCF010000052.1:14990-79755 GCA_040388195.1 Pseudomonadota bacterium | reverse complement strand
CTGTTATGAACTCTCTCTCGCCTGCGTTGAGGGTAAAAAAGCGCGAGTGCTAGGCGTGAGGAGCGCGGTTTAGTTATTCTAAATAAGCGACGAGCAACGACGCAATCGCGCTTTTTTACCCTCAACCCAAAGGGCAGTCCAGCCGAAGGGCCGCGCAGGCGAGAGCAGGCTCTAGGCAGAAAGGTATTGGTAAAACGGATTTCTTGAACGCCTTAATCGATTGGCATCGTCTTTGCTTGAGTCTTGCTCTTCTTAAAATTTTCCTACTCAGCAAGGACGATGAAACTCACCGTTGATCCACACGCCGTTGAAGAGTTACTACAAAAAACGTTCGGCCTTACACAACTGCGCCCAGGACAAGAAGAAGTCATCACCAGTCTGCTCGCGGGTCACGACACGCTGGCTATCATGCCCACTGGCGCGGGAAAATCTTTGTGTTACCAGCTTCCCGCCCTTTATCTCGAAGGCACCACGATTGTGGTATCTCCGCTAATATCGTTAATGAAAGACCAAGCGGATAAATTAGACGAAATCGGCATTGATACTGCGCAAATGAATAGTGTGCTCACGCCTCGCAACGAGAGCGAAGAAATGAATCGCATTCAGGAGTCCGAGCGAGAGATTGTATTTACGACGCCGGAACGTCTGGAAAATCCTGAATTCGTTGCCGCACTCAAACGTAACGTCGTCGATATCTTCGTCATCGACGAAGCGCATTGCATTTCCCACTGGGGGCACGACTTCCGCCCTGCCTTTCTTAATATCAAGGATGCCATCCAAACGCTCGGCAACCCTCTCGTACTTGCTCTCACCGCAACGGCAACACCAACGGTCATTGATGATATCCGTAAGCAATTGGAACGGCCCGACATGCGGGTTATCAACACTGGCGTATATCGCCCCAATCTGCATTACAGTGTCATTCAAATAACAAATCATAAGGAAAAAATAGAATACCTCCAGCAGTTAACAGCAGAAAACAAAGGCGCGGGAATCGTATACACAGCCACGATCAAAGCGGCACAGGAAGTCTTCGAAACGCTTCAGCAAGCAGGAGAAAACGTAACGCTCTACCACGGACATTTAAGTGCTAACGAAAGGAAGCATAACCAAGAATCATTCATGAACGGCAGCCACCGTGTGATGGTGGCAACCAATGCGTTTGGCATGGGAATAGACAAACAGGATATTCGCTTCATCATCCATTACCAAATTCCAGCAAGCCTGGAAGCTTATTATCAGGAATCCGGTCGTGCCGGACGGGACCTTCAATCCGCCAATTGCATCTTACTTTACGATGCCAAAGACAAAACGGTTCAGCAGTTTTTTCTTGCCCATCGTTATCCCACCGTCGAGGATATTTCTGGGACTTATGAAGGGCTTCGTCAACTGCACGCGAGTGAAAATCCCATCGCTTATTCCACTATCCGCAGTACCGTAAATAACGTTGCGGCGACCAAGCAACAGATAGCGCTCAAACTGCTAAAGGATGCGCATTTTGTGACGCAAGATTATAGGCACCGGTATCGCTTGCTTGAGGGGGCGGTGAGCCAGTCTGAACTTGCTCGATTAGCTGAGACATATCGTGAGAAAAGCGCGTACGACCACGAGATGTTAAGACGCATGGTCTTTTATGCGCAAACTGGATTTTGCCGTTGGAAAGTGTTGCTCGAATATTTCAGCGAAAAACCGGAGTGGGATCGTTGCGGCACTTGTGATAATTGCCTGCGTCCACCGCAGCGAATTCCTCATCCGCATCGGCGGCGAAAAATGGGTAGGCGCGCAGTGATTAAAAAAGAAGGGAACGTTTTCAAATGCGGTGAACGGGTAAGGGTTCCAAAGTACGGTGAAGGTCAGGTTATTTCGGCGGCTGCGGACAAAGTCACTATCGCGTTTCCTGATAGTGAGACGAGAACCTTTCTGCGTAGTTATGTAGAACGATGCTCTTAGCAGCAGCCGGCTTGAGATCAACATAACGTGGCAACTTTATCCGAACCGGAATTTATCCGACGCACGCTGATTGTCCTTGGACTCACCGTAGCAACGATACTCCTTGCATCTCTGTTCGTGCTTGCGGTCAACGTTTTTTTGGTTCTATTTGCCGGCATTCTGATTGCCGTGCTATTGCGAGCGCCTACCGATTGGCTAACTCGCCACACGCTGGTTCGTCACGGCGCCGCCCTAGCAACGGTAGGCGTAGCAGCGGCATGTTTGATTGGCTTGATAATCTGGCTTTATGCAGCGCCGATGGCTGAGCAGCTGGCACAATTGTCGGAAACGCTGCCCGACGCATTTGCGATGCTAGGTAAACGTATTCAGGAATATCCGTGGGCTCGATCACTCCTCAGTCACATGGATAGTTTATGGCGAAGCCCCATTAACCTTGAAGTGATTGGCCGCGCCACCGGCCTTATTAGTTCCACCGTCAATGTCCTTATCGCTGTTGTCGTCGCTTTATTTCTGGGATTTTATCTCGCCGCGCAACCACGATTGTATCAACGTGGCTTCGTTCGCTTACTACCCTACTCAGCACGTCCAAAAGGATTGAGAGTTCTGAATAAAATTGGCCATATGCTGCAATGGTGGCTAATGGGCCGCCTTTTAACCATGCTTCTTGTAGGAACTGCAGCCGGCCTCGGCTTATGGTGGTTAGACATTCCGCTCGCTTTCGCACTGGGATTGCTCGCGGGAATCTTGGAGTTTGTGCCGTACTTGGGGCCTTTCGTCGGTGCTGTCGCGCCACTGCTAATTGCCTTCAACGTCGACGCACCCCATGCGTTTTATGTGCTGCTTCTATTTCTCGCAATCCAAACCGCAGAAAATTATTTGTTCTCCCCGTTGATCGAACAGCGTACCGTTTCCTTGCCTCCTGCTTTGGTTATTTTCTCGACGTTGTTATTAGGCGTACTGTTTGGTACGTTGGGTATCGCGCTATCTTCCCCATTAACTGCCACATGCCTCATCGCCGTGAAGCTACTCTATGTGGAAGATGTGATTGAGGGGAATGGGCACGTGGCATAAATGGCGCTTTAGTTTTTTAATTGCACTGCAAAAATGACAAAACGTTTGCAAAAAATACATTCTTTCTACCTAGCCAATCCGCATTTTTCATGACACGTTAAGTTTCGACTTACGCAAAATTATCCTGGCAAGGCTCAAGACGCAGGCAGTACAAATAAGTACGACAAGGAAAAGCAACGCCGCCGGTGCGGTTTTGCGTAAGTCTCTAAGTAATAGAGCCTACTGAAATCCGAACTACGATCATATCCCTTGCAACTAAAAGATTAGCGCCAATTAAACGACTGCATGGCATATTTTCTGCTCCACCTTTCTCGCCCCTCTCTCAGGAGAGCATAACGCTAGAAAGGATACTCATATGCGTACCACCCCATCTCAACCGACCAAGTCGACGGAACGGAGCGAAAACACAGATGCACTTGCATTGCTCATCGCCGACCATCAAAAAGTAACTGACCTATTTGAGCAATTTGAATCCGCCCTTGAAAGCGCTTCCAGCGAACAAAAATCGCTTTCCGACCAGATCTGCGATGAACTAGAAATTCATTCCACACTGGAAGAAGAAATTTTTTACCCCGCTGTTAATCAACAAATATCTCTCCAGCCGCTGGTTGAAGAGGCACTTCAAGAACATGCAGAGGTGAGAGAGGCGATTCAGATCATTCGCAATCAACGTGCTGACGACACGCAGTTTGGCGCCAATATGCTGCAACTAATGGAAGATGTGGAACGACATGTCGATGAAGAAGAGAATGTACTGTTCCCTGAAGTCGAAAGTCGCCTTGGCGCGGAGCTAGAAAGCATTGGATTTCAACTGAAGAGCCGCAAACAGGAATTGATGGCTTCCATGCCAGATAGAGCCGATGATGATTCATCGATCTCTTGAGACGGCCTTATTTTTGTGAGAGTGACGAAATGAACGCAGAACCAAACACCCAGGAAAAATTAACAGATACCACCCGAGAAAAAACCCAAGTGGAATCTGGCTCAACCGGCCACTCGCGTCATGTCGACGCTAGACGAGATAAGAGCCAACTCAAAAAAAATCAAGAACGACTAGGAGTGGATGCTGACCATAAAACATCCACGATGAAGAAAAATCGCAGAGGAACGTATCCTTGATGACGTAGAGATGCCAATGGGTCGGATGTTAGAGGATTTGCTGTCTCTCAAATTAGGAACGTTGTAGATAATGTCCTCTGCACCCTGATGCCTTGATAACCTTATTCAATTATTTGCCCCAGCCTCCGTCCATTTTTAAAAAGGGACGGAGGGAAACGATAGTGTCTGGACACTCTATCGCCTATTTTGGGCATTCGTATTTACACAACTCGGAAGAGATCAGCTTTCATGTCTTTTTGACCGGAGTAAGTCTTGATTATTTCAAGCGAAACAAACTAATGTCATCCTGAGCGGCAGCGAAGGATCTGCTGTTACAGTGTTGCAAATCAAGGTCGCGCTCAACTCAAGCAAAAAACAGATTCTTCGCTATCACTCAGAATGACAAGGGAAAGATAGTACCCACACAAGTAGATACCGCTTACGGGCAAAGCGCTTTTCCTACTTGCATAGATACCCATGCATCACGGGGGGAAGGAACGCCGAGATAGTGATTTTGTGGAAGCAAGGCAGATTTAATTTAAATAGGCCAAGCAAGCACGGATAAATTACGTTAAAAAGCACATTAGCGCCTTTTCACATTCATTTTATCCAAGGCGGTTCGCAACCCAGTGGCAAGCGCAGTGGTATCTCCACTAGCCCAAAAACGCATGCAAAAAAGTCGTGGCTGTTCGTTGAGGAAGCAATTATTCAATGCCGTAATTTCAATGTCGTTAGTGCGAAGAACACGCGTCACCAGCGCCACTTCCTTCGCCAGCAAAACTAGCGTGCCGGAAGTTGCTACGCTGTCTTGGTCTCCAGTAATAAAACTGATAACACTACCACTGCCCATTGCTGCAGGAATTTCTGTGCCCTGTTCAACGATGCGCTCGGCACGAGGAAACGTGAATCGCAACATCGGCCCGACGACATTCCCTTTCATACCAATTATTTCCCGTATATCTTGCAACATCCGTGGTCCCATTTCCTCGAATAGCGCTTCTTCTTTAGCGACACTTTCGTTTCCGATTGGTGGCATAGCAGAAACTTTTGCGGCCTTGAAGGCTGTCTTCACAGCTTGCGCTAAACGTTTAGGCTCACCGCGGCCGCTGATCCGTAAAGATACTACCTGCGGAGACTCATACAGTAATACTTGATGTAATCCGATTATTTGAATGTCGTTATTTTGTAAACTACTTATCGCAGGAGCGACCTCGTCGGGCGTTAATAACAGATCGCCTCGCATGACCGATTCTTTACCAATGCGTTTAAACGCGATCCACGATTCCAATGCAAATATTGGGGCGATATCTTGCGCTTTAACTGTTATTTTAAGATCGAGGCGCGGCATCCAGACTTTGAAAACGTCCCCCTGTTGCAAATTACCGATGTCACCGACGCCCTGTTCCGATGGCTGCCATGTCGTTGAGGTTGACGCCTGTGCATAGTTGATATTACCCATGCCAAGCGCGCTCCATATAAGCAGCAGGCGGAAAAGAATCCGCCTGCTCCTACTCGGAACCAGCATTAACGCCGAGCGCGCTTCTACCATTTACTAGCCGATTCTTGCTGCTCGTCACGGATTTCTAAACGACGTCCACGCTGTGCTTCTTGTTGTACCGGTATGCTTACTTCTAGAACACCATCTCGAATTGTCGCTTGCGCATTATCGGCATTAACACCTTCCGGTAATTGGATGGAACGGAAGAACTGTCCATAACGGCGCTCCGAACGACGAAAGCCGCTCTGCTCGTCTTCGCTTTCCTCACGCCGTTCGCCTTGGATGGTTAGCATTCCGTCTTGAATTTCCACCTGCACATCCTCTTTTCTCAAACCAGGAAGATCGGCAAATACAACCAGGCTATCACCTCTCTGCGAAATTTCTACCGGCGGCATCCACACGCTTGCCGCAGCGCTGCTTTGCCGGCGGCTAGCAGGACGCATTGAGCCACCACCGAAGAAGTCTTCAAACATCCGCTCCATTTCATCTGCCATGCGACGCACGCTCAAAAATGGATCTTCCCATGCGCCAAACGCACCAGCCGATCTGGACGGTAAATTTCTGCCGAAGCGTTGGAGCGATTGATTGCCGCTGGTTTGTGATTCAACGCTGCCACCTTGTGATCGAGCGCTGCCGCTTCTCGACTGTCCGCTACTTCTTGCGCCACTTTGTTGCTGAGAAACATTAGATGACGATGCCCCTCCCATTTGTTGGCCTGCGGAAGATTGCTCTGCTTGCATTTGTGCGCTTGCGCTTGATTTACGTGACGATTTGCTTTGCTTGGCGGTTGGTTGTCCTTGGTGAACCTCACCTCGCCATTCACCTGTTTCTGCGCCACGGCTTTCAATGAACTCCTTGAAACGCTGCAAATCACCTTCGACGCGACGCGAAGTAACGCCGACGATATCGCCGACATTTTCCACAAAACCCTCAGGATCGTATTCCATTACAAACGTAATTTGCGTAGCGTTTTGCGCTGGATAAAAGCGAACTGTTCCGGCGTTTTGGGTTCCATCAACACTTCGCCAGGCAATAACTTGATCCGGCACTTGCTCGGTAATCTCCGCATCGAATTCTTTCGCTTTCCCACCCACTTTGACGCGCCAGTGCAGGTGTGTGTCATCCAACTGCCTTACCTCCTCGACTCCTTCCATGAAGTTCGGAAAATCTTCAAACTGTGTCCACTGGTTGTATGCAGTTTGCACAGGGACGTTAACATCAATCGACTTCTCTACCCTTGCCATAACATTGCTCCTTTCACCACGATACATTGCGGCAATTTTCGTATTCGCCGCGACGCCCACCAACTTTAGCGAATTAAAAGGACGCAATTTTCGTACCGAATAGAATCTCAATTTAGTTTCCGTGTATTTGCCGCATTTACACAAATCCTTACGCAATAAAACATGTAATTTGCAGATTAATAACCTCTAGATCGACTCAATACCAATGCAATATTTTCAAAGCCTTGGTAAAAATTACTAAGTACACAACAGATGAAATTTGGAAGGTTTTTGAATTGCTCACAGATTGAGGAATTGTGATTATTAGAGTGCCGGGCACCGATATTGCTTAGCCCTTATTTCGCCTTAATGCAGCCGCCACATGCGAATGTTTATTAAATGACTAATAGCTCTTCTCCCATTAGTGAACGGCGCGTATTACTAAATCTTCTCACCGCTGCCTGGGCTTACCGCGCTCGTGTTATTGGCGCCATTACGCTACTTTTATTGGCTAAAGTCGCCAGCGTGGTGGTGCCTATCCTGCTAAAACGCATCGTTGACAGCATGTCTCGGCCAGAGGATGTCACTACGCTGCCCGTTGTTCTCCTCATCGGTTATGCCCTACTCCGATTTACCAGCACCTTGTTTAACGAACTGCGAGATCTGCTTTTCGCTCGCATTACGCAACGCACTGTGGCTGATTACGCGATCAACTCCTTTACGCAGCTTCATGCGCTCGGTCCTCGCTATCATGCGGAACGCCGAACCGGTGGCCTGATGCGTGACATCGATCGCGGGACCATTGGTATTTCATTTCTCATGGGTGTAGGGCTGTTTACGATTTTTCCCACGCTGGTTGAAATCGGCTTGGTCATGGCTATCATGCTGACTCGTTACAGCATCTGGTTCGCGATCATCATCGCCATCACTTTTCTTCTCTATGCGGGCTTCACGTTAATATTTACCGCTCGCCGCACGATCTATCAACGCAGAGTTAACAAATTAGATTCGAACGCTAAAAGCCGTCTCGCGGACAGCTTAATCAATTACGAGGCCGTTAAATACTTCACCAACGAATCGCTGGAAATTAATCGATTTCACAAGATCATGAATCGGTGGGCCGAAGCAGCGATAAAAAATCAAAAAGCGCTGTTCATTTTGCACGTTGGTCAAAGCCTCATCATCGCTGCTGGTGTAGCTGCGGTGATGCTGTTAGCCGGTCAAGGCGTGGTTAATAACACGATGACCGTCGGTGATTTAGTGCTGATTAACGCTTATGTCATTCAGCTTTGCCTGCCCCTAAATGCACTAGGTTTCGTATACCGGGAAACCAAGGACGCACTGACAAACACCGAAAGTCTGTTCCGTTTGCTGAGAGAGAAGCCGGATATCATCGAATCATCGAATATGCCGCCGCTGGAAATAGAAGGCGCAAAAGTGACCTTCGAGAACGTCAGCTTCAACTACCATCCTTCTCGGCCTATTCTTACTGACATCAGTTTTCAAATTGCACCCGGGGCAACTGTCGCGGTAGTTGGCGGCAGCGGTTCCGGAAAATCTACGTTGGCTCGGTTGCTGTTACGTTTTTATGACGTGAATGGCGGGGGTATTTTTATCGACGATCAAGACATTCGTTCCGTTCATGTCAAAAGCGCGCGCGAAGCAATTGGCGTGGTTCCGCAAGATACTGTTTTATTCAACGACTCCATCGCTTACAACATCGGTTATGGCCGCATTGACGCCCATAGAGAAGAAATAATCGAAGCGGCCAAGGCTGCGCATATCCATGACTTTATCGAATCCTTGCCGCAAAAGTACGACACGATGGTTGGTGAGCGCGGTATGAAACTGTCAGGCGGTGAAAAACAACGCATCGCTATTGCCAGGGCTATTCTTAAAGATCCACCTATACTCATTTTTGACGAAGCGACTTCCGCATTGGATTCGCAATCGGAGCAGGCTATACAAGCAGAGCTGGATCGCATTTCACGCGATCGCACTACGCTGATAATTGCGCATCGTTTGTCGACAATTATTGGTGCCGATGAAATTGTGGTTCTTGAACGGGGCCGTATTGTTGAGCGCGGCACACATGCGCGGCTATTGGTTCGTAATGGCGTATATGCGCAAATGTGGCTACTGCAACGGCGCGCAAAGAAATTAGAAAGGACCGCGGATATTGCACATGGGGTGATGTAATTCAAATCACATTTCTACGTACTTTTGGTTCTTTAAACGCCTGGAACAATAGTTGCTTCTGTTTCAACAGCAATGTTTAACCTCCTTATTGTAGAGTGCAAAATGGCAACGACACGCCGCCCATTCTCTGACGAGAATCTTAACCCTCAGGATAACAAACCTCGCCGCCGTACAAAATCCTCATATAGCTGGTCGACTTCTAAAGACGACAAAAACGCGAAGCATATTCGCGTTTCCATAGTGGTCCCCACTTGTGGACGACCAGCGCTATTAGACCGCTGCCTGGAAGCGCTTGTCGATCAACATATTGATCCGGCAAGCTACGAAATTATCGTCGTGGATGATGGAGCCAGCCGCGAAACAAAAGCTGTGGTCGCGCAATGGACGGCGCGCGTATTGGGCCAAGGACCAATCATTGGTTATATCGGGGTAACCAAAGCTCCGCATGGACCAGCGGCGGCACGCAATCACGGCTGGCGTGCCGCTAACGGGGATGTTATTGCCTTTACCGATGACGATACGGTGCCGGACGTGAATTGGTTAAGAAATAGTCTGCAAGCATTTAAAGGCAAGATCCATGCGGCATGGGGGCGAATTGTTATGCCGTTACCGGAACAGCCGACCGACTACGAATTGGATGCGCAAGGGCTTCAGCGTGCCGAATTTGCCACAGCCAATTGCTTCTGCTTGAAGCGAGTATTGGAAGCGATGAACGGATTTGATGAACAATTTTCGCTGCCTTGGCGCGAAGACGCGGATCTTTATTTCCGCCTCCTGAGCTATGACGCCCGAGTTGTCTACATCCCTGAAGCCATCGTGATTCATCCAGTTCGTCCAGCACCGTGGGGAGTTAGCATCTCTCAGCAAAAGAAGGTATTTTTTGACGCACTATTGTTCAAGAAGCATCGCTTGCTGTACCGGCAGAAAATTCGGGCAACGCCACGATGGGATTACTACGCCATCGTCAGCATGTTGCTTTTATTGCTGACCGGGCTCATTTTACAATGGCCAGCACTAGCAACAATCGCCGGAGTGATCTGGCTTGCTCTCACAGGGCGCTTTTGCCGACAACGTTTGCGGCACACTTCTAAATCACCTCGGCATTTAGCGGAGATGATTGTTACCTCCGCGATCATCCCGCCTCTCGCTGTATTTTGGCGGTTTGCCGGAGCGGTTAAATTTCGGGTCGGATTTGTATGATTAGTCAATCTATAAGTCGAACCGTGCAATAGATTTACTTAGGACTTACGCAAAACTGCCCCAGCGACCTTGCTTCTTCTTTTCATACTAGTTTGTACTGCTTGGGTCGTCTCACTAGGACGATTTTGCGTAAGCTCTGTTACTGAGGTTTTCATGCGCCCGCTCAAAATTCTTACTTGGCATACTCATGGCACTTACCTCTATTACCTAACACAAGTACCGCATGAGTTTTATGTGTTATCAAAGTACGATCGACAGCCCGGTTATGGCGGTCGTTTTGGTCATTTTCCCTGGGGGTCAAACGTATACGATTTACCCGTCGAAGAAGCAAAAAATCAACAACTGGATTGCATTTTGTTTCAGGATGACGCGCAATATTTCCGTGATCAATATCAATTTCTAAGCGAAACCCAGCGGCGCTTGCCGCGCATTTATCTTGAGCACGATCCGCCTCGCGGCAGCCCTACAGACACACGGCATCCGATTGATGATCCCGATGTATTGCTGATACATGTCACGCCGTTCAACGCGTTGATGTGGGATAGCGGTCGCACCCCCACTCAGGTGATCGAACATGGCGTAATCTCTCCCAAAAACGTTAAGTACAGCGGAGAACTTGAGCGCGGAATCGTGGTGGTGAATCATCTCGCCCGGCGCGGCCGCCGGCTCGGCGCGGATATTTTTACGCGCGTGCGGAAAGAAGTACCGCTTAATTTGGTAGGTATGGGCGCCGAAGCGCTCGACGGCCTTGGAGAAGTGCAGCATGCACAATTGCCTAGCTTCGCTGCACGATACCGTTTTTTCTTCAATCCGATACGTTATACCAGTTTAGGGTTGGCAGTTATTGAAGCGATGATGGTTGGCTTGCCGATCGTTGGCTTGGCAACGACCGAAATGTCGACTGTTATCGACAATGATGTTTCCGGTTACGTGGATACGGACGTCGATAATCTGATTCTACGAATGAAAGAGCTGCTCGCACAGCCAGCAAAAGCGCGGCAGCTCGGTGAAGCGGCAAAGCGCTACGCTAATGAGCGGTTCAACATACAACGTTTCGTCAGTGAATGGAGCAAAACATTTCGTTTTGTAACGGGCCATACAGCCCTTACTGCTGTTCGATAGATCGCTAACGTTTTATGTGACGTCACTAGCGCGCATTATTGTCCTTCACCTCCATATAGTATCCATCCTAGTTGTCAGATGAATTTTGTATGCTGTGTGCCTGACCACTAGTTGCATCATTTAAACCAATCTCCCCTCGACACACGTTTTGAAACTCTCTTTCTCCTTCAATAAATTTATATCCAGAAATTTTTATTGTTGTACGCATATCACGCATTTACGAAAGGATCCGCATGAGTTCAAAAGGCAGTTATTTCATAGACAAAAATGCCGCTGAGCAGGCCGTCAATCTCGCCGTACCTATGCTCACCGCAGCCATTAAACAATCACAAGTCGGTGAAAGCGGCTTTCTTTATATCGTTGTAATGGACCCGTGTTTGACGCCATCAATCTGCGCCTTTGAAGAAGCGATTCTCTACGAATACGCAATTGGTGACAGAAACAAATGGGACGCGGACTATGCGGCTTTTGCCAAAGCGAAGGCAAGCGTTGCCTGGACAACGGGACTAGACAGCCATTTAGTGCAAGAACTGCGCCCTCATTTACTGCAAGCGAGAGATACCACCTTATGGGGAAGCGTAGTGATCGACGGAATTGTTGTTGGCGTAAGTGGTGCGTATCCATGGTACGACGAAGCATTTGCCGGCACCGTAGCGATGTGCTTAAGATCGATAGCTAAATCCCGAATTCACTCGACGCGAAGAAAAGAACTGTTTTTGCCCGAGAAAACATATTCTTCTTATTAAACTTATAGCCAAAAGAATTCGCAGGGTGAGAAAAGTAGAATCTCCCACCCTGCGAATTCTTATCGAACGATGTTACTTACTTAGCGCTGTGTTCCCGAAGAAGACGAGCCTGTTGAGCCGCTTGAAGAGCCAGGCGCTGCACCGGTACCACCTGCACCACCGGTCGTAGAACCATCGCTCGCACCGGAAGAACCACCAGCACCGGTTCCACTGCTGCTACCGGTGTTGCCTCCGGTGCTACCACTAGGGGTATCGCTACCGCCAGTGCCTCCACTCGTTCCTCCAGTGGTGCTGCTGCCACTACCGGATGGAGCACTGCTACTGCCCATACCAGAACTTCCACTGCTACTTCCACTTGTCCCGCCGGCGCTGCTACCCGCGCCCGACGTATCACTTGAGCTGCTTCCGGTAGAACCAGAAGGGGAAGACGAGGGAGACGCTGGATTAGTCGACGAAGGACCGCCATCTCCTGTATTGGTATTCCGCCCGCACGCGCTCAAGGTAAGACCAAGTACACCTGCCAGCAGGGCCGGAATCATCAGCCGTTTAATACTAACGCCTTCAGTTTTAGATTGAGTGTGTTTAATCGTATCCATATTTCAAATCCTTTCAATGATAAGTATTAAGTTATTTCACAGCCGTTCCATGATCAACAAACTCGTCCCGCGGAGCAGTCCTAAACCCAAAGTATGCTGAGACGATAGCGGTCAACGCATGCAACCATACGTCATGGCTGTGTAGCGGAATCAACCCAAATACCGTCCTTAACCCGGGAATCAAACCGAAAATTGTCAGCACGCCATAGATAACAGCCACGCTCTGTGCAAACTTACGTGAACCACTCAGGGACTTTGCGGTTACTATCCCTGCCACACCAATTGCTATATGAAACAAGTTATGCAAAACGTTAACTGGAAACAACCCCAGTAGATACCCATAGCCCGCCTCTACCGCTAAATCAGGCGCGTTAACGGGAGGATCCCGTAGTAAACCAGGAACAAAACCTAATATTCCCACCACAAGATAAATAATCCCCGCTATGAGGGCAAAGTTCTTCGCGTTCATCACTACTACTCCTATCAAAACAATTACGGTTCAAGCGGCCTCAGAGTGCGATTCTGAGTGTTACTGCGCCGATCGTTCCTCATCAGTAAGAACAAAGCAACGACCTGTAGGATCAAAGCAAAATTTTTGCCAGGCCACGGCTTCGGTCGTACTATTCAACCAGTCGCCTGCAGACAACAGCACGTGCGTCACTCGACCACTACTAATATCAATAAGAACATCTTCGATTTCTCCGATCTCCTCTCCGCCTTGATTGACAATTGTGCAGCCTAGAAGCAATTCGCCAGCAATCGAGCGCGACGAAATTTCTTCGACTTTGCTTATCGGCTGTTGTTCAAAGATCTGTTGGTCCATCAGTGCTTCCCGCTCCAATCGTCCCGCGCTGTGATTGAAATTACTGCTCATTTTTTCCTCATCTCGTAGTAGTTACCGTGGCATGATGATGCGGCTGCGGCAAACGACGAGAGCCCGCCGCGCCGACTGCACCACCTATAAGACCGAGCAGAAGTGATAGGCCAACTGCCACGACAATTCCCCAAGTCACGCCGCTAGCGGTATTAACCGCTTGGTTTGCCGCAGCACGGCCTTCACTCGATGCGCTTTCAGGGGAGCCGGACAAAATCAGCAATTGATCTACCACCGTTGAAGCACGTTGACTATCCATTCCCATCGAATTAACCATTAAACTAATTGCTTGCTGGCGATCACCGCTCTGAACAGAACGCTGTAATTGTTGCAACGTACGAGCATCAACATTGTTAGCGGAGGCACCGCCGCTCCCTCTCGTCAACGCTTGTACCTGGCGGCCAAAGTCTCCGCCTCCGCTTTGCGTCGATGACATGGCACTTTGCGTGATACCACGACCTATTCCACTGAAGAGTTGGTTTGATAACGCACCGGCTGCAGCGGCGAGTAACCCGGTGAGTAAAATAGTTGTCGCCCCCCAGGAAACGAAGCCGTGCAAAATCCCATCGCTTTTACGCTTAAGACCTGACATACGCGCAGCCACGTAGCCACCAGCGAATGCCGCAATCAGCATGGATATAGCATTCCAAACTGCGGCTACTATTGGCGCATTGCTTACTGAACTGGGATTATTCGCAACATCGACCGTCATCAGACCGGCGGCTATACCCAAAAGATTTAAAACCAGATTGAGGGAAAGGCCAACAACGACGCCGGCAAAAATAGCACCCCAGCTAACCGCTGTTAAATAGGGTCGACGGGCCACGGTTGACTGCATTTCCATTGCTTGAACAGTGTTCATAAAAAGTCCCTTCAGGATAAGATTACGTGGAAATCGATCATTAAATAGCTACGGTATCTGGCCGCCATCGTAACGCTGGCAACCCTAAGTGATGTCGATGCAAACTTTATGCCTAAAGGTTAAAAATCGATCCGAAACCAGTTGCGAATTCAAAAAACATTTCTAGGCTACAACAGGTACCGCATCGGCGTTTTGTCTTAGTCTAAAGAGCAAAATTTGCGAATTACCGGTAAGGTTTACAGCAACAACTCTTACTACAATTTCGTGAGTCCACTTAAATTGAGAGTAGCCCATTCCAGAAGCTTTGCAGATCGTTAATGCCGATTTCCGATGCCCCAAAAACCACCGTCTCCGAATAGATCAAGCATGTAGAGAAAAGAGAAAGGCAACCTATTATTTGCTTCCGATTTCCTCCAATAGCGTCGCGAGATCGTCCGCGTGTTCTTCTTCTTTAGCGAGAATTTCTTGCATCAACCGGCTGGTAGTGGTGTCTTTTGTACCGAGGTAATTGACCATTTCCCGATAGCTATCAATGGCGATTCTTTCGGCCACCAAATCTTCTTTGATCATTTCCACCAACGAATTGCCTTCCACGTATTCCGAATGACTACGCATGGCTAATCCTTCGGGGGAAAAGTCCGGCTCACCGCCTAGTTGCACAATGCGTTGTGCGAGTCGGTCCGCATGGTCCTGCTCTTCGACTGCATGTTCCGAAAATTCGGTAGCGACACTTTCCGCGTTAATTCCCTTTGCCATAAAAAAATGTCGCTTATAACGTAAGACGCAAACGATTTCAGTCGCTAGCGCTTCATTCAACAGTTTCACTACAGTATCTCGATCTGCTTGATAACTCGGCGTGATCGGGCCCTCTTCCATATGCTGGCGAGCGCGATCTCGCAGAGTTTTAATATCAGTCAAAAATGGTTGCGTATCCATATGTCTTAATCCTTTGCTAAAGGTATCGGTAAATAGACCTCATTCCAAACCATTGTGAGGGCGTGTCGATGCTATGACGAGGACGTGAATTGCGTAGAGCACACAGAAACCCGAAGCTTTACATCATGCGGCATTCTCGATGACGCTCCGTTAAGCACTGTTAGTCCCGCGAAAACGGAAATCTTTATAACGAATGAGACAGTGTTTGATGCACTTTTTATCCCCGCTTTCGCGGGAATGCCCTTCATCTATTTTCTTGAAACCGCGTGTGGAGGTAAATTTATCTACGACGTTTCAGAACAACCGCCTTACGCGAGGAAGCATAGCCAGAACCATCCTGCCAATTCCCCACCACCGACCGATCTTTCCTCCCAACGAACTGGCACGTCGTGCACCACGTACAACGCGGCGCCTGCTAAGGAATAACAACACGGATAGACCAACCGAAAATGCAGGTATATGTCGTCGCACGTACATCGCAATTTCACGACCACGATCTAAGACATGCAGTGGGACCCGTAATGATTGAAAATGGTAGTTCAAATCATTTCGTTGGCTCCCTATCAAAGCCACAAGCTGCTCGCGGCGCCGTGCTAATTGGCGAGATCGGATATTCATAAGCACCTCGATAAATCATTTGATAAGACGTACCGAAAACATAACGTCGCCAGATTCTAAAAAACTTAACGCCTTAAGCGATCGCGATCAGTTGCCAGTTCATGCAATGTTGCGGCAAGAAATCTCCCCCTGCTCTTAGCCTTATTGCGAAAGACTCCCCACAATATGCCAGCGACAATAAAGAGAACTACCGTGACGGCTCCTGGCGCTACCAGCCGATAAGGCGTCTCCCAGAAAAAAATCACCACAAAAAAAGCAGCGAACACCACGCCTAAGAAAAAACATAGCAGGGATATGGCGGCGACAAGCAACAACTCCACTAAATGTGCTTGTTCTTCCGCGAGTTCTGTCACCAACAGCTCAAACCTTGTATGCAACGTATCTATTGCATTTCTACCCAGCGCCTTCAAGGAATCAAAGAGCCCTACTGCATGGGAATGTGTGGTGTCGATTGATCGCATGGTATGAATTAGCGGCGGCTAGAGAATAGGCGGAAAGCGACGAGTGCCGCAGCAGCAATACCAGCCGACTTCCAAGGGTGTGCTTTGACATAATCGGTGGTTGTATCGACCGCTTCCATTGCACGTCCTCCTAATTGGGAACGAGCAAATTGGTCCTTCGCTTCCCTTACCGTTCCTTGAAGTTTATCGCGCGCTGAAACAAAGCCGTCACGAGAAGAGCCCGCTGTATCCTTTAGCATTTCGCCTGCATCGGCAACGACACCTTTTACGTCGTTTATCAGTTTTTCTTTTCTATTTTCATAACCTGGATTTGTTTCATTAAGTAGTCCGGTATTCATGATTGCCTCCTATAGGATTATGTTTAATCCGTACATTACCTAGCAATGTTCATGCCGATCTTCGTCAAAATTAATTTGAATTTATAAAATCACCCTTCTCTTAATCGTCTAGGCACAGTTATTCGACGATGCTCGGCGACAAATGATTAAATATAATTTCTGGTGACACATTCTGAATTACATATGTGAAACCCATTAGACGCTCGCGCGCCAATAGTGTTACAGAACATTCGGCAAGTTTTGCATATTTACCGGTCATGCTTACCTGAACAACGAGTGTTATTTCTTAATATTTAATTCACCCGCAATAATTTTTACATTCTTTGTTTCTCCTTTACGCCAAATTTCAATGACGGTTTTATCGCCTGGCTTAGTGGCAGCCATGTATTGACGCATTTCAAAAGAGTTTGCGATAACTCGCCTGTTATAGCGTAATGCGACATCACCAAGACGTAGCCCACCTTTCTCGGCTGGCCCGCTTTTTTCCACGCCAACGATAAGAGCGCCAGCTAAATTCGGTAGCCCGGCTTCCACAGCTAGTGGCTTGGGTACGTCGCGAATCGCAATCCCGAGCCGCCCTCTCACCACTTTTCCGGTTGTGCGTAATTGTTCGCTCACATCCATGGCCACATCTATGGGTATTGAGAAAGACACGCCCATATATCCACCAGTCTGGCTATAAATTTGGGAGTTAATGCCGATTACCTCTCCTCTCAGATTGAATAATGGACCACCGGAATTGCCAGGATTGACGGCTACATCGGTTTGGATAAAAGGCACGTAGGTGTCTCCAGGCAGCAACCGATCTTTCGCACTGACAATGCCGGCCGTCACGCTGTTCTCGAAACCGAAAGGCGAACCGATTGCTGCTACCCACTCACCCACATGTACGTGGCTATAATTACCCAGTAATACTTTAGTAAGTCCAGTAGCCGCTATTTTGAGTAAAGCAATGTCAGTCAGTGGATCGACGCCGATTAGTTTCGCCTGATAGTTACGCCCATCGGTAAACTTGACTGTGATTTTGTCTGCAGCTGCGACGACATGGGCATTGGTCAAAATGTAGCCGTCTGACCTAATGACAAAACCAGATCCCATTGAATGAACTTGTGCGCCGGTATCTGGCGTAAGAAAATGACGGAATAATTCTCCAGATGAATCATCCGAAAACCGCGACAGCGAACCACTCAATTGTTTGGTCGATCGACTGGCGCTGATATTAACGACCGCAGGTCCCTCCTTCTCTATAAGCTCTGTAAAATCAGGCAATGACTTTCTCAATGCCTCAGTCGATGTCCGGCTCACTTTCTGTGCGGTATGGGGCGTACTAGATAAAAAATACAGATTACTTTTTGCGCCAATTAATGCCAACACTAATAGCATCCAAACTATTAGTAGCCCCTTCCATTCCCGGAGCAGCGTGCCCATTTTTGTTTCACCGCCAAGAGATCGTCGTTAGTGTTGATTGAGCAATCTTCATACCATCGATCTCACATCACGACGCAGTCTTTATACTGAAAGCGGCGCCATTCAGTTGACGACAGCGGCTTACGGACTAGGACGGCGACGAGCATTTAATCGCCCGTACAACCCCATTAACGGCGTTGCAGACACACCATGAACCACAATAGAAACTGCCACCACGGTAACCACCAGCGAGATTAGGCGACTCGCCAATTCAGTAGGCAGTCCAAGTTGGATTGCATACATCAAATAATAAAAAGAACCGATTCCGCGAATTCCGAACCAGGCTATTAAATTTTGCCTTATTAGAGATGTATCGGCTCCGATCAAACCAAGGCGAACCGACAGCGGTCTGATGACTAAAAAGAGCAAAGGTACGACAATAATTGCTTCACGCGATAGATATCCTAACGACACCATTCCGCCAATCAGCAATACCACGCCGACCTCGGTAATCCGCTCCAACTGTTCGTTAAAAGCGAGCACCGCGCCTGCCATATACGCCGGTGCTTTTTCCGTATTAGTTGCGGTCTCCTGTATCTCCTCCGCATTCGCCGCTAATATCACTGCTTCTGGCGGCTTACCACCGCTGGATTGATGCTCGATTCGGCGTAACGCCAGCCCGGAAAAAAATACAGCAAGAAAACCGTAGCTATGAAGCAGTAATGCCGTTCCATAAGACAGCGCAAGTAAACCTAAGCCGATAAATTCGTCGAGACCCACCGCCTCTTTATGCACACGACGAAGATACAGCACCAGATGACCGACTACTGTGCCAAGGAGCCAGCCGGTTCCAATACCAACGGTCACGGACCACACCACGTCAATAAAAAACCACCGTGATATATAAGCGCCGAGATCGTGAATTCCTAAATCGTGAATTCCCAGAAGACCTAATCCCAACATGACAAAAGGAAACGCAGTACCGTCATTCAATCCGGCTTCACCAGTTAAGCCAAATCTCAGCCTATCCACATCCCCCGGCGCTTCAACTTGAACGTCGGACGCCAACACAGGATCGGTCGGCGCAAGAATTCCTCCTAACAACACCGCAGCACCAAGCGGTAAACCGAGTGCAAATACTCCCACCAGAGTGACTAATCCTACCGTTAATATCATCGACACGACGGCGAGGCGAAACGGTACTCGCCACCGCCTATCTCGCAGGGGAACTCGTAATTTTAATCCAGCGGAAAATAGCGAAATAATCACTGCTACTTCAGTGATTCGTTCTAATATCGCTGAATTCTTAAGAGGATCTAGATGAAGTAAACCTGCGCCACCGGGACCTAACGCGATCCCAATGAAAAGGTACAACGTAGCCGTACTGAGGGGGAGACGTTTTACCATGGAACTGGCAAGCGCCATGCAGATCAGCAACGCGCCAATAGTTAAATACCAGAGCGTTGCCGTCATACATAAATTTCTTGAGAAGTTTTATGATTCACACTGTGAGAGAGAATCTTAACCTTTAATATTTTAAAAAACCTCAGCTAGAGAAAACACGAAAATTAATAACATAGGACTCAGGAAAAATTGTCCAACAAGGCACGAAGACCTAGACAGTATGGTGTTTATACGGCAAGTGAAGAGCAACGCCGCTGGGACGGTCTTGCATAAGCTCTATAACTAAGAGTGTGAGAATTTCCCGCTATATATCCGCGTTCCAATTTTTTTCAAAAAAACGATTAATATCACGTTGAGCTCTGTGCTTAGAGCACTTATAACGCTCTTGAATCAACTGTGTGAGCGTTTCCTCCTGTCCGTTAATTCTTTGCACATCATCTTCATTTATTTTGCTCCAATACTTATTGATCGGAGCACGCAATTCATTCCAGTTATGTTCCATAGTAAGTTCCCACCATAATGACTTCCGCACGCGTCAACGAAAAAAGTCAGAATAAGCGCGGAAGTTATTCACCACCAAAGCAGCTTTCGTGCCTATGAATTAACATTGCTCATCGGTAATGTTATGACAACACGACTGCCAATATCATTTGCACTATCTACAAACATTTCACCATGATATGTCTCGATGGCTAATCGTGCGACTTGGAGATTAATTGCTTCATCATTTTCTTGATGTGCGGGATACATTTGATAGATCCCATCAAGCAATTGTTGCGACATGGCAACGCTGTTATTTTCAAAAACGATAGTGGCTATTCGATTTTTGACGGAAACTTGAATGGCGAGTTCCCCGCCCTTTTTCATAGAACGCAAACTATAAAGCGCGATGTTTATTAATGCCTGCTTTAGGGGCGCCGATTGACCAGTCATTGTTACAGGAGACTCGGTAAGTTGAACCTGCAAATCGATCTGCTGGCGTCGCGCTTGTGGCGTTAGCACTGCTACCATTTCCCGCATGGGATCGCCTAAATCAAAGTAGGCATATGTGATATTTGACGGCAACGTCTGGGTTAGCGTGACGTCCACAATACGATTCAAGCGTGCCAACTCTTCTCGCAATACTCTGACGTAACGGCGCTGCGCTTCCAGCTCCTTTTCGGTTGGTACTCGGGGAACTTCGCTTTGAGCCGAAGCCGACATTAGCTCAATAGTGATCTGCATTGCATTAAGGGGAGCCTTGAGGTCGTGAGCAAGCGCACTATAAAGATAAGCGATGGATTGCATTTGACCACCGAGTAAAAGCATATTTTCAACAGCGCTTAATGTGCTCTGATCTCGAAGAAGAATCAGATAGCCGTTACAAGGTTCTTTATCAATAGGATGGACTGCAATATATAAAGAGCGGGACGTTTTTTCTTGCGGAATATTCAATACGAATTGGCGCGAATTTGGATGTGGAAAAATTTTTTCTTTTTCTAAATAGGAAACGAATAACGGCTGTAGCTTATCCCAACGCGTCTGTAAAATTTCTTCATTTTCAGCGCCCAATAATTTGCACGCCTGCACGTTCGCATGCACAAGTGTAGCCGTAGCGTCCAGCAACAATACTGGGACATTAATCACACTACTTAGTGTCGTAAAAGGAGTAAATGTATCACTCGATTTGGTTGCAGCCATTTGCCGAAATCCTTTTGCATGTGAAGCAACCAGAAAAAAATACGCTTAGTAAATACTAATTACCGCCGTCGCAGTCGCAATTTTACAGCCTGATTGAAAAAACACTATGCAGGCCGAGACAAGTGAAAAGCATTCACGTACATCCAGCCGTACGTTTCACCCGTTCACTTAACTCAACCCGCATGTTATGCATTACGACTTTAACGATTACCTAGCCCCAGCCGATTCATCGGGCATTAAGCGCGGCACTGCAAGTGGATCGAAATCAGCCCATTGGCCATCTCGCCACTCGCCATCAGCTTTTTCTACCACACTCGCCCCACGCTGGCGAAGAATTTGCGCAATGCTTTGTTCAGGCACTCCGGTTGCGTTAACAGCTACCATGACACCAGCCGGCCGCCTTGCCGGCAGATTGCCTGAGTCGCCGCTACCACTTAGAGCACCACCTAACGCACCTGTATAAGCACCAACGCCCACTGCCGCAGCAACTGCCAGAGGACCGGCGGCTATAGCGGCTAGCCCAAGACCAGCACCAATCGCGGCGCCTGCAGCCGCGCCAGCATGAGCATCCTTCGCGCCCGGATCGGCGTCCTCATCACCACCTACAGGGAAGGTATCGTGCTGGCCAGGAGGATTATTGTGAAACGTACTGATATCCTCCTGGCGACAATGACCTTCGCGCAGATCGTGGACTGCCGCCTCCGCTTTGGTAATGGTATCGAACATACCTGCAATAATTGTTGCCATATTTACTGTTTCGCCTTGAGGTGCAAATCATTTTTAACCGATTGAACACCTTCCACGTTACGTGCATCTTCAACGGCCTTATTTATTTCCGCTTGAGAATCCGCGAAGCCGCTCAATTGCACAACGCCCTTGAACGTTTCCACATTAATATCGCGTGCTTTCACCGCGTCATCTTTAATGAGTGCCGTCTTTACTTTCCCGGTTAGCGTTGCGTCGTCGACGTATTGGCCGGTGCTTTCGTGAGTTGGGCTACCCGCACATCCCACGGTTGCCAATACAAAAAAGGTTGATACAAAAATAAAAGATCGGTTGATTAATGATTTCATGATTACACTCCTTCGTGTTTACGTTAGTTTTCTCCCTGCGGCAAAACAAAGATTGGTTACGCCGCCACAACCGTACTGCTAACAGTTACAGTCGTCCCATCAGCATCAAAACAACAAGTACCAGCAATACCAATCCCAATCCACCACTCGGTACATACCCCCATCCCTGGCTATGCGGCCAAGCAGGCACTGCACCGATTAATAGCAGTAAGACAACAATTAAAAGTATCGTTCCAAGTGACATTTGTATTCTCCTTTTAGTGATGGCGGTTTTAACTGCAGCATTTTCCGTGCCACCTCATTCCCTGCCTTCGATACTCTATGACGTTCCTTCTGCTTTGCGCTGTCGATTAGTAATTTGCGGTTTCCGCCGCGCAATGGTTACAAATGAATTGGTAAGGTTTACAACACTGTGAATCATTGATTGGCAACTTGAGAAACCACCTGTGTAATTAAGGGGAAATAAATACATACGACAAATGCCCTTAACTGGCATGCGTGTTGCTTGAGTGTTTGAAACTCTTTGAAAGAAAATTCGCCAATGTTACGAGGACTTTTAGAACTTTCTTCAACTCTTCTGTTGCGCAAGCCGATTAAGCGCCTTCGGAAGCGAACATACTCGTTTACGCGC
Source organism: Pseudomonadota bacterium (assembly GCA_040388195.1). GTDB lineage: Bacteria > Pseudomonadota > Gammaproteobacteria > Burkholderiales > DATLHW01 > DATLHW01. The sequence continues at coordinate 56,768 of JAZKCF010000052.1, read as the reverse complement.
CCCCGCTTATCTCTGAACGCATCGACCACTCACCAGTATTTAGGAAGAGGCTTCTTAATTACGGGCTGTTTTGTTTATTTCATTAGCGGTTGTACAACGAACCCAGTAACGGGCAGAGGACAATTTACATTGCTTCCGGAAGCACAAGTAGTAGAAGCATCCTCGCAAGCCTATGTAGCGCAAATGAACGACTACAAGAAAAAAGGAGAATTAACCGCAGACCCAAACACTATTGCACGAGTGAAGCAGATTACGAATCGACTTATTGCAAAAGCAACCACAATTCATCCTGAAAGCAAGAACTGGAAATGGGAAGTTAATGTTGTTAATGAACCGCAAGTAAACGCATTCGCCATGGCAGGCGGGAAAATTGCGGTATACACGGGGCTTATAGAAAAAATAAATCCAACGGATGATGAACTGGCAGAAGTGTTGGCACACGAGATAGGCCACGCATTAGCAGGCCATACACGTGAAAAAATGTCAGTCTCAATGGGAACAGAGTTGGCATTAGCAGCTTACAGCACTAAAGCGGCATTGGATGAAAAAACGCAGCAAGCTCTAGCGGCGGGAGCGTTGGTCGCTATTCAATTGCCGAACAGCCGTCATATGGAATCGGAAGCGGACCGTTTAGGTATCGAGCTAGCGGCTCGGGCTGGTTACAACCCGGATGCCGCGCTCTCGCTCTGGCAAAAAATGGGAAAACTACAAAGCGGTAGCAGTCCGCCGGAATTTTTAAGTACTCACCCGTCAGATGAAACAAGGTTACACGCACTTAGCGAATTGGTCCCGCAAATGAAACCAATTTATTTAGCTGCCAAACAGTGACGCCCGAGGAAAAGAGCGGACATCACTACTGCTCCAACCATATAAAGTTGACGCCATGTATCAAGTAGAAATTGCAGACCGCAAGCAACCTGAAGTACAACTCGCAACTATCGTTGAGCATATTCCCATCTGCTTAAGTTGCATTGGTATAGATGGCCGGTTGATATGGGCAAATCAGGCGGAGTTAGATTTACTCGGCTACTCATACGAAGAATATATAGGCCATCATCTTTCCGAGTTTTACGTTGACTCGAAAATCAATGAAGAAATACTGTCTCATATTTTTCATGGCGAACAACTTTATAATTACCATGCGCAAGTGCGAGCTAAAAACGGCTCACTCAAATATTTGGAAGTCAGTTCAAAGGCCGTTTATCAAAACGGGGAGCTTCTGCATACCTGTTGTTTCACTCGTGATGCCACTTCCAATAAGCGCGCGGAAGAAGCATCGCACAACAGCAAAGAAGATCATTTGCGGAAAATTCTCGCTTCCGAGCGGCCAGCCAATAATGAAGGAGATGTAGCGAGTGAGATCGCCAAAATGACGAATCGAGCGAAAGATGAATTTTTGGCCACCTTATCTCACGAATTACGTACACCATTAAATGCAATTTTAGGATGGGCGCAGACGCTACAGCTGGGCAAAATAAAAAGAGAAACGTTATTACATGCCTTGTCTGCAATTGAACAAAGCGCACGGACACAAGCCAAGTTGATCGACGATCTTCTTAGCGTGTCGGATCTCGTATCCGGGACACTCTGCCTGAACATTCAGTCGACAAAATTAATTCCCATAATCCAAGCAACTATCGACTCTATGCATTCCGCTATTGTCGGCAAACGAATCTCGCTTAAAACGGCTTTCAATACCCAAGCCGATACCATACAAGGCGATCCCGTTCGGTTAAAACAAATTATCGGTAACTTGCTCTCCAATTCCATAAAATTCACGCCGAGTGGCGGGTGGATATTAATTGCGCTGGCCGACGTGAATTCACAAATAAAATTAACCGTAACAGATAGCGGTGAGGGCATCCACTCTCATTTTTTACCTTACATCTTCGATCGGTTCCGCCAAGGCGATTCCTCTAACAGAAGAAAATATGATGGCGTCGGATTAGGCCTTTCCATTGTGCAGCGTCTCGTGGAAATGCACGGTGGCACCGTACGCGCCGCAAGCGAAGGGGTTGGTCAAGGAGCAACTTTCTCGATCGACTTGCCACGGAATATCGACGAGCGATCCTCAATACCCGCACCGGTTGAACCGGACCCGCCGTCTACAAACGCAGCAGCGGTCAATACTGGAAAGCAACTTGAAGGCCTAAAAATTCTCTCGGTAGACGATGATCGCAATACGCGAGAAATGCTGCAAGAAGCGCTGGAAAATGCGGGCGCCAATGTCCTATCAGCGGCCTCTGCACGCGACGCACTCGACATGCTGCCCGCTTTTCAACCAGATGTACTGCTGTCAGACATAGGGATGCCCGAACAAAACGGCTACGATTTGCTGAAACAAATTCGCGCTCTACCCTCTAACCAAGGTGGCGGAATACCTGCGATAGCGTTGACTGGTTATGCTAGAGAGCAAGACAGGAACGCGACTCATAGCGCCGGTTATCAAGCGTTTATGCCGAAGCCAGTTATTCTAGAAGAATTATTTTCGACGATCGTTAAACTTACTGATCAAATGAATTGCCGAGTTTAATAAAGTATCCAGTAGGCAATGCATGGATATCACAAGTACCTATTTGTTACGGCCCGAAAACATACATTACTGAGACTAATAGCATCCCGCGATTTCGGGACCACTTTCGCTGCGAATATCCGAAAACTTTAGGGGAATCATTAATGACGCTTCCTTCTACGATACTAATTCTTACGGTGGATGTTAACGATGCAAAAGTGGTGCGAGAAGTCCTTTCTGATAGTGATGTGGGTGCATTCACGGTCGAATGGTTGACTACGCTATCGGATACTCTCAACCGTTTACGTCAAGGGAGAATCGCGGCAATTCTCCTTGATCCATTCCTTACGGATAGCCAAGGAATTGAGACTTTCGAAAAGCTAGTCACCGCAGTACCGCATATTCCTATCGTCATTCTTATTGGCGCCGGTTATGGGGAAATTGCCAAACATGCGCTACAGCGTGGGGCGCAGGATTATCTTGAAAAAAATCATATTGGTAGCTATCTGCTTCCGCGCGCTGTCCGCAATGTGATTGTCCGCAGAGAAATTGAAACAGCGCTGTTCCTCGAAAGGGAACGTGCGCAGATCACGCTCAATTCGATTGGCGACGCGGTAATAAGTGTCGATATGATTGGGAATATTGCTTTTCTTAATCAAGTTGCTGAAAAGACGACCGGCTGGACTCATGCTGAGGCAATCGGCCGCCCGCTCGATGAGATATTTCGGATAATTGACGAGGATACTCACGCCCCTGCGATAGCCCCTCTGGCGTTAGCGATTCGAGAAAACGCGCCTGTGAGCTTACAAGTGAATGGTGTTCTTATTCGACGCGATGGCATGGAATCCGCGATTGAAGCTTCCGCTGCGCCGATCCATGACTTGGAAGGAACGATCGCAGGCGGCGTTATGATTTATCGTGATATCACCGAATCCCGGTTGCTGAAACGTAAGATGGCCCATCTAGCACATCACGATGTGCTCACTAATCTACCTAATCGCCTATTGCTCAAGGACCGCATTACCCAAGCGATAGCGATGGCACATCGCCGAAACAGGCGGCTGGCGATATTGTTTTTAGATTTAGATCGCTTCAAATATATTAACGATTCGCTTGGCCATACCGTTGGCGACGAGCTACTGCAACAGGTCGCAGAGCGCTTGTCGGCTGCGGTACGCGAGTCGGATACCGTCAGTCGGCAGGGAGGCGATGAATTCGTGATCTTGCTTCCCGACGTTGAGCATGTAGACGATGCAGCTGTCCGCTCGGAAGGAATTATTAACCGTATTGCAACGCCGTACAAAATTGGCGAGCGCGATCTTTACATTACAGCAAGCATTGGGATCAGCGTTTACCCCGATAACGGTAGCGATGCGGAAACACTCATCAAATACGCAGACACCGCAATGTATTGTGCCAAAAGCGGCGGGCGCAACAATTATCAGTTTTTCGTGCAAGACATGGACGACCAAAATGTTGCCCGGCAATCGTTTGAGAGTAGCCTGCGCCAAGCGTTGGATAAAGAGCAGTTTATATTGCAATATCAGCCAAAGGTGATTCTGAAAACCGGCGAGATTATCGGCGCGGAAGCGCTCATCCGCTGGCAACATCCGCAGTGGGGACTAGTCCCTCCAGATAGCTTTATTCCCATTGCCGAGGAAATCGGCCTCATTGTTTCCATCGGTCAGTGGGTTCTACGTCACGCGTGCCGACAATTGCGAACGTGGCGAGATGCCGGTGGGCATCCCATCTGTGTATCGGTAAACGTGTCTGCGTCCGAATTCCGAGGGCAACATTTTCTCGCAGATGTTCGCGCGATTTTAGCGGAGACTCGCATCGAACCCCACTGCCTTGAGCTGGAACTGACCGAAAGTGTTTTGATGGAGAGCGTGGAGTCGACTGACGTTGTTCTCAGGGAATTGAAGTCAATGGGTGTGAGACTCGCCATTGATGACTTCGGCACCGGTTATTCCAGCTTAAGCTATCTGAGTCAATTTCCAATTGATGTCTTGAAGATCGATCAATCGTTTGTGCGCGAAATTGCTGTCCATCCAGGAAACGCGACGATCATTAGCGCAGTGGTGGGCATGGGCAAGGGTTTCGAGCATCAGGTGATTGCAGAAGGCGTCGAAACGCAGGAGCAGGCCGAATTCCTACAATCTCGCGATTGCGCACAGGGGCAAGGCTACTATTTTAGTCGGCCGGTGAATGCAAACGAGTTTGCTCAGCTACTAGGAACTACATTGCCGCATTAGATAGTCTTCGCAAACCACAAATTAACGCCGCTAAGGAATTAACTTCTTTCGGAACCTACTGCGCAAAGGTGATCTGCGTCGGGTGGCGCATCGACGCGTTGCCTGAGATGCCCTGCAGGGATCGAGCAGCCATCCATTTGATTTCACTTCGAAATGGAATAAGCACGAATTGATGGCGACTGTGTGTATGAGGAGCCTGCGCAACGTGCATCACCAGCACGTTTACAAAATGGCATCGCCGTTTTTTCTAAACGGCCCGTTTGCTTAAGAACCTAGTAAAGTCGTTGGCACTCATTGGCGCATGCAGATAAAATCCTTGCGCTGCCGTACAACGATTTTCACGAAGAAAGGCAAGCTGCTGTGCTGTTTCAACGCCTTCAGCAACCACTTGGTGCCGCAGACTTTTCCCGATACCGATAATGGCGTTAAGGAGGATATCATCGTCACTGGTCGAAATATCGCGTACGAATGACTGATCAATTTTCATAGTATCGAGCGGCAATCGCTTTAAATAGCTCAGGCTTGAATAGCCTGTGCCAAAGTCGTCAATCGAGATCCTGGCGCCCATTGCTCTGAGTGCATGGAGAGTCTTTGAAGTACGGTCGATGTTTTTCATCAGTACGGTTTCTGTCAGTTCAAATTCGAGCCGATCGAACGTCAACCCAGTTTCTTGCACTATGGCGCTGACATTCTTCAGAAAATCTTCATTCTCCAGCTCGCGTGCTGAGATATTGACGCACATCACATGAAAATCTAACCCTTGATTCAACCACAATTGCGCTTGCTCGCATGCTTCCCGCAATATCCAAAGACCGATTGGTACAAACCAGGCCGGCAGCAGCAATCCCCTGCTTGGGTGTCGCCAGCGTACCAGTGCTTCGACTCCCGTAACACTGCCGGTTTCTAGGTGGATTTGTGCCTGGTAAAAAAGCTCAAACTGCCGGTCTTCGAGCGCGTGGGACAAGCTCGTCTCGACACCCTCCCGTTCCCTGTTGCAAGCATGTATTTCCGGTTTGAAAAATTGATATTTATTGCGTCCATTTTCCTTCGCGTAATACATCGCGGCGTCCGCGTTGCGCATCAACATTGCGGTATCACTCCCATTATCCGGGAAAATGCTAATGCCGATCGTTGCGCCGATACGCAGGTTGTTTCCGGCAAGGCAGTAGGGTGCCGTAACGACCTGGTGTATTTTTTCGATCGTTAATGCCAGGGATTCTTCCTGACTCACGTCGGATAGCAGCAACACAAATTCGTCGCCGCCTTGGCGGCAAACGGTATCACTGCCGCGAATAGCGTTCTTGAGGCGTTGCGCGACCGATTGCAGTAGTTGGTCGCCAATCGCATGTCCTAGAGAATCATTGACAGTCTTGAATCGATCCAAATCCAAAAACAGCACCGCCAGTTTCGCGTGGTGCCGGGTTGCCAGCTCGATTGCCTGATCAATCCTGTCGTGCAACTGTGCGCGGTTTGGTAAATCAGTCAGACAATCGTGATGCGCCAAATGCGCCATTTCCGCTTTGGATATTGCTAGTGCCTCGGCGAGGGCGTGCGATTGAATCGACGTAATGACAAGCTGTTCGTTAGCCTGCCGCAATTTGACATTGAGTTTTTCCAGGGCTGCCATGTGGGCGCGCTGAGCGTGAACTTCCTGCTCTTTCGAAGCGAGTCGCTCTAGGGACGTCGGGTCGTTTGCGGCGTTATTTTCATTGGAGTTCAGCAGTTCATATTCCTGCCGACCAATCTCAGCAGACTTGCGGCGATCATAGACGCCGGCGCGGCGACGGTCGGGTTTTGTCATATCACGGATTTTCCGGTGCACTCCGATCCAGGAATACAGAACTGATTGGCCGTCCCGATAAAACGCCTTCGTATTGAACGCGCGGGCCAATTTTGATGCCTTCGTCGGCGATGTCGAATGAGCGAATATCCCTACTGTGCGCACTTCCACGGACTTTGACGACCGAAATAACGCGATTGATTTGCCCGCCGATTTCGGTATATCGCTGTAGGACAATAGCATCGGCGAGAAACGCAGTGCCGTACGAACTAAACCGTAAATCGGTATACCGGTCTTCCAACTCCGCTGTCATCACAATAGTCACGCCCAGCTTAGTCAGCACGGAAATCATCCGATAAAGTGATTCGCGAAAGTCTTCCCGAAACTCTGGCGCCAGTGCCAATTCGAATCCGGACAAAGAGTCGATCACGACGCGTTTTGCCTTCATTTTTTCAATTAAGGCGGTCAAAACGTGTAATGCTTCATCAATCGACAAATCGAGGGCGTGAGTGTCAATGAGACCAACCTGCCCGCCTTTTATCAGGGCATGAAGCTTACGGCTCAACATTTGGCGGGGACTCTTTTCGAATGCCGCAATCACGCCAGATTCCCCTCTGCGCACGCCTTCGGCAAGAAATTCCGTTGCAAGTACGGTTTTTCCAGAACCAGAGGGGCCAACGAGAAGCAAAGAATATCCACTTGGCAACCCACCGCCGAGCATGTCGTCTAATGCAGGCACCCCCATCGAAAGACGCTCAATCTCGGGGAACGAATTATTTGCCGTTTGTACTGTTGTATCGGGTGGGAGGACGGCGCGTGGAAAAATCGTCACACCCTCCGCATCAATACGGAAAGTATGCAACCCAGGCGTCGGGGCTTGGCCGCGCATTTTGGCGACTTGAATCTTGCGCACCATGGAATTGCGATGCACATTCTGCGACATCCATAAGATTCCGTCTGCCACGGTAAAGATGGGGTTGGCTTGTGCCTCGGGGAAGGAATGCTCGCCAATTAGAAATGTCGTCGCCTGCCAACTCGTCATTTGCTGCGCCAGGCGCTGAACGAATAGTTGAAAATCGGTTCCACTTTGTTCTCTTCCCGCTTGCACAATCGAACGAAACGAATCGACAAACACCAGGCGCGGTGCATGGTCCTGCATTTCCTGGGTGATACGGGCCATTACGCTATCGTAATCGCCTTTTAAAAGGTCATCTGCAAGGTTGACGAAGTGAATCGAGCGACCAATTTTGTCGACATCAAAAAAAGAAAATTGCTGCTGGTAGCGAAACATCTTTAATGGCGGCTCGCCCAACACCGTGAAAAACAGCGCTTGATATTCTGGTTTTGCCAGCGAAAACATGATCTGGTGCGCCAGCGTCGTCTTGCCGCTGCCCGGCGTACCGGCGATGATGTTGAATGAAAATTCCGGCAGTCCGCCCCCCATGAGAAGGTCTAGGCCGGGTACATTGGTAGTTAAACTGTGGATGATATTGCTACTCATGTGGAAACTCCTTGATCGGGATATCCCTCTCCGGCACGTTGTCGCTCCAAGCGGAAGTTAAAATGCTCGTCGTTAAGGGTTCGCCGATTAACGAGGCGAGGGTGTCGGTGAATGTTAGGAACAACATGAAACTAGCCTTGTGGGCCTCGTCAGCATTTTGCCTTTCGAGGCTGTTTTGTAAATCCATGAGCGGCGAATTGGGGGAGTGCGACGCATTGTTGGGCGCCATCCACGGATAGACCGCATGGGTGAGATAAAAGCTCCTGGCATACAACGCATCGAACCCGCCCGAGCCAATGATCGAAATAAGATGAGCTGTTAATGGTTGCCATAGCCGCAGGGCCACATCCGCCACTTCGCCTTCGCCCTTCATCATGGCCGTTTTGATCAATTGCTGCCGTCGAATGTTGCTTGTTGACATAAAGTAAACTCAGAATCAACCGGCTACAGAGGCCTGATGGTTGAGGGTTACCTCAGTTTTCATGGCCGAACCGGAAGACTATTGAATCCTCAACCAAGATAAAAAAGAAGAGGTGCACTTACATAGGCCTCAGCATGGAATATCGCTGAAAAAAAGATCGATAGGAACATCGTTGTCTCCGGCTAAATATCTGCAGAGAGTGATTTTGTAAGCTGAGCGCAGCTTACTCTTTAAGTCTAGGGGATACACCTTAAAAACCAAGCGGTTCTGTGTATTTTCCTAGCGCTCTTATCGAGCGCTTACGCGAATTGCCGCCCCATTAATTTGCAATCAGGGGGCGAGCAGCTATTGATAGTGACAAGAAGCTACGAGCCTCGTATCCATTAAACGAAGGGTTATTGGACGAACCCACACTCTTGCCGAATTGCCTTAAAACCGCCGATTTTGTACAAAATCGCGTTCCAAAATTCTACTTCCAAATAAGAAAAAATCGACAGAAAAGTACAAGAAAATTCGTGTGGATTAAATTCGCTCAACTGCGTTCCGATAAGAATTGTAGTTGCAGTTAATCCGGTCCTGAAATTTTAATCGTTGCAGTCCCGTCCATTTTTAAGTGCAGTTCCTTAGCTACTGTGGTCCCTACATGACCGATGTTATCAGTTCCAGCGAGTTATGCTCTCGGGCTACTACCTATTAGATAGGCCAGATCAATTTTGTATGCTATGTGACTGTCATTCTAAGCGCGCCGTTAGCCCACGCGAAAGCGGTGGGAAGAGTCTGCTGTTTGCGGCGGTTAAAATTAACATCGTGCATAACATAGGTAAAAAGCGAATGCCTTGCGCTCAGGATGACAGCGGAGAAATTATGCCTAACGAGTTCATCTGGAAGCAGTACCAGATCAGTCAAGCTGCATTAACAAAAAAATGCTGAAACACGGAACTCGCAGGAAGATCAAGTTCTATACATGCATCCTGTTCTTTCTGTGAATTCCGTGTCGTTATACGTGTCGCGATTTAAACACGCGAATTACTGTTTATATTTCACCTTTGCATTAGCAATACATGCATCTTTCGCGTCGCCAGACAAAGCATCGCATTTTTCCTTTGCCGCATCATAGTTTGCGTCACGCTTATCTTCGTTTGCGTTGGCGTTAGCAGCTACCGTGGTACGGTTCGCTTTGGCGTCGGCCTTGGCTTTCTTTTGAGTTGCCTTTGCTTCTTTGACACAAACGTCTTTTTCATTACCACTCAGCGCATCGCATTTTTCTTTAGCCACTTTATAGTCCGCGTCTGCTTGCTTAACGACTTGCTTATATTCCGCTGCTGCTTGACTTTTCGCTTCCTTGGTTGCGTCATCCGCAAAAGCAAATCCGCTCGCCATCAAACCACCTACAGCCAACGCCATCAATAAATTATTACGAATATTTTCCATTGTGCATCCTCTTTTCGGTTCAAAATTATTACTCATCTCTATACTTGTAAATATTCACCAAACAGCAATTACATTTAAAACGTATAGAGGTACCCAATACATTAAATTAATGTCGCGGACGATCTTTATCCGCTCCGAATGTGCCTCGGTCAAGGCCGGTTTCCCAGTCCTTTAACTGATCCTCAGCCTCGTCCTTACCAATGCCGTAATACTCTTGGATCTTGCCGGCGAGTTGATCGCGTTGGCCTTGAATTTGATCGATATCGTCATCAGTAAGTTTGCCCCATTGTTCCTTCACTTTTCCCTTAAGCTGTTTCCAGTTTCCTTCGATGCGATCCCAATTCATCATCGTCTCCTTTTGATAACGCCAAACAGGGAGTGTCCCCGCTAGCCGCCCAATAACTAAGCAACGTCTATGCCACCGGCACTTTTTATTTTCTTCGGAGGATTGAGTTTCGCATTAAGAGGTAATTTGTAATACATACAAATTTTATTGAAAGTATTTCCGGCTTCCAACAATTTATCTGCCTAAAAAAAATCGCGCAATGGCTTTTTGATCGCTTACAGCCAATACTCCCAGCGCCGCGCTACCCACTCCTGTATACGAGAAATCGGTGAGCGGCGTTGCCATTTTTGTAAATTTATTTCAGTCGATTCTTTTAAATCCTTCTCGAACATCGCGTCCATTTGCATCGCAAATTCGCTTCCGAGTACGACCGCATTCAATTCATTGTTGTGAACAAAGCTGCGCCAATCTAAATTAGTCGAACCGACTGACGACCACACACCATCTACAATTACAGTCTTGGAATGTAACAGCGGCCCTCGCCGTTCGTAGATTTTTACGCCAGCCTTTAATAATGCAGTGTAGTAGGAGCGGCCCGCATAAAGGACTAACCAGGAGTCGGTATGGCTAGGCAAAATAATCCGAACATCGACGCCGCGCTTCGTCGCAGCCTCTAAAACTTGCAAAAACTGGGGATCGGGAACGAAATAAGCATTAGTAATATAGACGTAATTTTCCGCGTTGGTAATTGCCGAAATCAAGGTCACGTAAATCGGATTATAGGGGTCTCCTGCTGAGCTACCGATTGCTCGCACTAAGTCATTGCCCTTCTTTTCAATCGCCGGAAAATAGTTTTTCTGTGGCAGCGGGTCCGCTTTTTGTTGCTGCCAAGTTTGCAAAAAATACTGCTGAAATTCGCTTACTGCGGGGCCTTCCAGGCGCATGTGCGTATCTCGCCATGGTGCATCCTTATCGCTTTTTTTCGTAGAGGCTTTTGGAATTTTAGGGCGTTTTGAAAATGGGCCGCGCGAATAAACGCTACTAATATTTATTCCGCCGACAAAAGCAATGCGACCATCCACGATCATGAGTTTTCGATGATCGCGATTATTAATTAGCCATTCCTTTTTAACTGCAAGTGGATTGACTGGATTGAATTCGAGAATACGAATTCCATGTTCAGCCATATGATCAAAAAATGCACGTGGCGTATTAATAGAACCAACGCTGTCGTAAATCAAATTGACCTGCGTTCCCTGAGATTGCTTTTCTATAAGCATATCGGCAAATTGACGACCTATTTCATCATCGTCAAAAATGTAACTCTCCAGATTGATATGGTCCTTTGCGCCTTTTATCGCTGCAAACATCGCTTTGTAAGTTTCTGCCCCGTCTTGCAGCAACGTTACTTTGTTACCAGTCACTAGCGGCCGCCCTACTACTGCCTCCTCCACCGCGATATGTTCTTCTAGAACATCGTTGGTCCCGCTCTTTCGCTTCAGATTTTCTATAATCGCAGCGCTTTTCTGTGCGGACATTGGGCCATTCGGCCCGGATAATTGAACAGGTTGGCTATTTTCCTTCAAGAGAGCGGGATTCACGCTAGGCAGGTGAACGCATCCTGCGCCGTAGCAATAACAAAGCCACGACACTAGGAGCCACATAAGCGCGCGACTCTTAGATGATTTAGTTTTCAAAAATTTTGGAAGAAAATTATTAATAGAATTGTGGGGAGGGACGCCAACGCAGTGCAATTTTGTAACCAGGCGCCGCAAGGCATTCGATGTGGCGCTTAAGAGAGCGCTTTTCATAATTATTTTATAATCACAAGAAAGTGGGAAAAATATATATCAGCTTAACGCATAAAGCCACCTAACCGTATTTTCTGAACGCTTCTTTTCTTTAAGACCCTACTCAAAGTCACTTGCGGACGGGGCTATCGTTTGCGCCGTCTTACCAACGTAGGACATAGACGGACAACCATATACAAGAGTGCTGTGAGTATCACAATCGGCAGATTGGTCTGCACAGTGAGCATTCGAACAACCGCTGACCACTAGACGATTATCAACCACGATTACGCCGTCAATCGACTGTGCAATTTCCTGTGCTTTAATGCTGTCTTGTGTAGACATGACCGCGCCCGACAAAGTGACCAACCCATTAGCTGTGCTGACATCTATTTGTCCTGCCTTTAGCTGGGGTTCGCCTATCAGGCCCCCTTTAATTTTTGCTGTAATCGTAGCATCGGCGACTACAGCGCCGATCTTTGCCGCATCCTCCTCAATCCCTGACGGCACATCTGACGCCTTCTTGTCGGCCACGAAACTCCCCTGGTCAATTCTATTGCCAATGGTCTCAGCAGACTGCTTTTGACACCCGATTAACGGCGCTATGCATACCGATACGATGACAAATATGAACGTTGCTATTGGTGATCTCATTTGATTATTCCCTTGGTGCATTTATAAAAATAACGCTATTTCTTTTAATTAACGACAAAACTTGTAGATAGTAAAACCACTTTTTGAAATACCTTAAGCAAACCTTATGCCAAAGATGCGAACGTTTTTGCCAACGACGAGTCTTATATCAAGGTATGACTTGTGAACGTGAGAAGCAAACTCCATATTTATTCAAGAAGAAAACATGGGGCGGTGTTTTTTAAGTAAAGATTACCGGGAGCTCTTGTAATCCTTGCCCATCGATAAAACTGCGCTAAGTCCACTAGTGATAAAGCATGGCTTGTGCCAAACCCATCAAGTTATTGAATCTACTACTACTCATTTTCGCTATTAGCGCTGGCATGAAACGTGCGGTTATATAAGTAAATGAATAGCAAGTTGACTACTGTAGGGCGCGCGATGAAGGAATTATTTTCGAATACATTTTTTCTAGAAAGAAATTTAGCTATAACGCATGCATCCTAATAATTTTACTTTCGGGAACATGCTGATTTTCGTTTAATCAAACACACCCATGGGTGTAATTAAGCATGGGTAATTGTTGTCATGGAAAGTGGAACATGGATCTTCTCAACACCTATAGGACAAACTATTCGGGCAGTCACGAGGAAATACTGAGCATTCCAGAGTATTTGGATTTGTGCAGATCCGATCCCAAGGCTTATGCGACGGCGGCGGAACGTATGCTGGCGGCTATCGGTGAGCCGGAAATTATCGACACCCGCACCGATCAACGGTTGTCACGCATATATTCAAACCGGCTAATCAAACGCTATCCTTCTTTCCAAGGATTTTTTGGGATGGAAGACGTGGTGGTTCAGATTGTTGATTTCTTTAAACACGCCGCACAGGGGCTTGAGGAATCGAAACAAGTTCTTTATCTGTTAGGCCCGGTCGGTGGTGGTAAGAGTTCACTCGCCGATCGACTCAAATCGTTAATGGAAATTAATCCAATTTACGTATTAAAAGACAGCGTCAACAATGAATTGTCTCCGGTTAATGAATCACCATTAGCGCTCTTTTCAGTAAATCAGTTCGGCGAACAATTGGAAAAACGGTACGGCATTTCGCCACGTTATTTATCCGGCATTGCTAGTCCTTGGGCACTGAAGCGTTTACAAAGCTTCGGCGGTGATTTGTCGAAGTTTTCAGTGGCGCGTCTTTATCCGTCCGTGTTGAATCAACTCGCAATCACCAAGACAGAACCAGGTGACGAGAACAACCAGGACATTTCCAGCCTTGTGGGCAAAGTGGATATCCGCAAACTGGATCGTTATTCGCAAGATGATCCAGATGCTTATAGCTACTCCGGTGGTCTTTGCTTGGCCAACCAAGGCATGTTGGAATTCGTTGAGATGTTTAAGGCACCGCTGAAAGTTTTGAATCCGCTGCTCACGGCGACCCAAGAAGGTAACTTCAAAGGCACAGAAGGCTTTGGTGCGATTCCATTCCAAGGCGTTATCCTGGCACACTCAAACGAATCGGAATGGCATACTTTCCGCAACAACAAACACAACGAAGCGTTTCTAGACCGTGTCTATTTAATTAAGGTGCCGTATTGCTTACAAGTCGATGAAGAAATAAAAATCTACGAGAAGCTGTTGCATAACAGCTCGCTTGCGGAGGCGCCCTGCGCGCCGCACACGCTCAGTATGCTGGCGCAGTTCACCGTGTTATCTCGCATTAAGGCGCCGGAGAACGGAAGCGTTTATTCCAAAATGCGCGTCTACAATGGCGAAAATCTGAAAGATATCGACCCGAGAGCTAGGTCTATTCAGGAATATCGTGAGCAGGCCGGATCGAATGAGGGCATGTTTGGTCTTTCTACTCGATGGGCTTATAAGGTTCTATCAGCGACCTTCAATAAGGATTCGGAAGAAATCGCTGCGGACCCGATTCACTTACTGTTAGTACTCGACGAAAAACTCAACAAGGAGGATTTCTCCGAGGAAACGAAACGCAAATATCAGGATTATATTAAAGGCTGGTTGATTCCGCGCTTTGCCGATTTCATCAAGAAAGAAATACAGACGGCGTACCTTGAGTCTTATGGTGAATATGGACAGACTCTATTTGATCGATATGTAACTTACGCGGATCACTGGGTGTTGGATGAGGAGTATCGCGATCCAGAAACGGGAGTTCAATATGATCGCTTTATGCTCAATCAAGAGCTGGAGAAAATTGAGCGTCCAGCGGGCATCATAGGGCCTCGAGATTTCAGAAACGAAGTTGTTCATTTCGTATTACGCGCACGCGCCAATCACGGCGGCAGAAACCCAGCATGGACGAGCTACGATAAACTCAGAGAGGTGATCGAAGCCAATATGTTTGGGGCGACCGATAATATGCTGCCGGTAATTTCCTTCAATACTAAAACTACCGCCGACAATCAAAATAAACACGAAAGCTTCGTTAATCGCATGATTGCTAGAGGTTACACGGAAAGGCAAGTACGATTATTAACGGAGTGGTATCAGCGCATGCGGAAATCGGAACAAGATCGTCCTTCGTCTCAACGATATCATTATTAGCCACAAGATCATCACTTAGAAGCGTAGAGCGTAAAAATCATTAAAAAATAAGAGAAACTTTATATTAGCCAGCCACAATAAAACGTACGCAATATATACCAGCGTGGCGCCGTACTCAAACAGGCAAGAGTATTACTTGTTTGCATTTTTATAGTGGCTGGCTAACGCGACTCATCATTAAACTTTTAACATCTACTGTTAACAACTTAATGTGCCTCCGATCCTCGGAATTGATCCGACTGATCTTCGTCCTCTGATACGTCTTGTTCCATGGTTGATTCTCCCTGCAAATCTGCTTTGCGATGCCGTATTTCCTCACCGAGTTCCATTAGATTAATCTTTGCTTTTTTCGCCCGGGGGAAAATTTCCTTTTGTTCCTCTTTGATATGGTGATTGATGTATTCGCCTAATACGGTGAACTTCGCTTCGTAAAGTTCATCGCCAGGCTGCATGCTTTCAAGTTCGCCAATCAGTTGCTTGGCACTGTTGTGCTCCACTTGTGCTTCATCCACAAGATCTTTGTCCTTCATAGCTTCGCGGAGAGCAGGATAAAAAAGCTCTTCCTCTAGCTGCGCGTGAAGCGTCAATTCCTGACAGACGGTACGAATCATTTCAGCCTTCGTTTCGTTATCGCCTTTACTCTTTATTTTTTCAAAATCCTTAAATATTTTTTGCACTCTTTTGTGATCCGCGGTTAATAACATGATGGCATCTTCTGCTGCTGGTTTTTTATTGCGAGTAGTCCGTTGGCTCGTCCTTCCAGTCGTTTTTTGACTGGTTCTTTGGCTAGTCCTTTGCATGACAAATTCTCCTTGAGTCATTTATATAGAATTACAAATTAAAAATTGCATTACTTTCTCATTGCTCAGAACACTTGAATTTTCTCGCTAAAAAGTCCCTCGTTAAAATGAGAATACATCGCTCACAAGCAATAAGCAGACCAAATATTCTGAGAAGGAATATGCGTTTGGCAACGACTTACCGTGTGAAAAACTTGATTGCATTGTCATAATAAAAGCAGCGTCTTCCATACAACACGAGGGCTGTTGATTACTCAGTTGCCCGTTATCGTCTGCGTTTTCGGAACGAAATTGGCTCGAGGAAGAAGATGGCATTTTTTACAATCCGGTATGAATTATTTGCCGAATTTTTTACTTAAATAATTTATGTCTTCAGCCGTTAGTAATTATTTGATAAGGAGAGATTTGGAGAAAGAAATTTAGAGCGGGTTGGCACGTAAGCTGCATTAATAGTAGATGGGTGCTAATTAGAAAATGTTAACGAAATTTTTTTTGGAGCCAAGATTATGAAAAAACCCATACATTTAACCCTGGCGGTAGCCCTATCTACACTAATGGCATGTAGCACACCTGCTACAAACACGACAGCAGCAGCCGATTCCGGAAATGGTGTTGTCGAATCTGTGTCGGTAGCAACCCAGGACAAAGGAATTGGCCTCGGAACGATAGCCGGGGGCGTTATTGGCGGTGTATTGGGTAATCAAGTAGGCAGCGGCCGCGGACAGACCGCCGCAACAATCGCAGGTGCCGCTGGAGGTGCGTATGCAGGTCACGAATTGGAGCAGCGTCGCCAAAGCAATAGCAACGCTAAACAGGTCACCGTGCGAATGAACGACGGCAGCCATCAAACATTAGTGGATGACAGCGGTACCTTTAGGCCAGGGGATCGCGTGCGAGTCGAAAGTAACGGGCGTTTAATTCACCGCTAGTGGTTATGTGACGCCTCAGAATGGTCACGTGGAGTATGTAAAGCGTTACGCAGCGGGCAGCATTCTTTCTGAATTGTCTGCCCGCTCGTAGAAGGCTGAGTTTAACTAAGTGTAGAAGATGGCGACGTGCCAGAAGGTGTTGCTATCGCATCTTGCGCTTCATATTCACGTAAGCGGTTATAAAGGGTCTTCAAGCTAATGCCTAACATCTCGGCTGCCTGCTCTTTGGTGCCGCTGCATTGTTCTAGCGTTGCCATGATAAGACGCCGTTCCATATCTGCCACCTTACTGCCGACCCGCACCTGAAAGAAAGGCCCTGTGATTTGCTTTGCGCGGCCGAGTTCTGGTGGCAAGCAACTCGCATCAATGATGTCGTCTGCCATAATAAACGATCTATGGACGACATTTTTTAATTCCCGCACATTGCCAGGCCAATCATATGCAGCTAAACGGTCCAGCGCAGCTGGTGCAAAAGTCTTGCTGGCCGATTCCGCTGCATTAATATCTTCTAAAAATTGATTCGCAAGGAGAGCAATATCACCATCACGCTCGCGCAAAGCTGGCAAGCGTAAAGGAAACACTTGTAACCGGTAAAGCAAATCCTCGCGTAACTTTCCAGTAGCCACCGCATCTTCTGGAGGACGATTAGTTGCCGCAATTATGCGCACATCGACTTCGATTTCCCGATCGGAACCTACGCGCATGAATGTTCCAGATTCCAACACACGCAATAACTTCACCTGAAGCTCAATGGGCATTTCCGTAATTTCATCCAGAAAAACGGTACCGCCATTAGCGCGTTCGAAATAACCTTTGTGCTCACGCATTGCGCCGGTAAAACTACCTTTCTCGTGACCAAACATTTCGCTCTCGATAAGCTGAGGCGAAATAGCACCGCAATTCACTGGCAGAAAAATTTGCTTACGCCGCCTGCTTAAATCATGCAGTGTTTGCGCCACCAGTTCTTTACCAGTACCACTCTCACCGGTAATGAAAACCGTTGCCGCGGTTGGTGCGACTCGTTCAATTTGATCGTAGACTTTTTGCATGGTCGCAGAGCCGCCAAGTAATCTCCCAAATCGCCCTAAGCTTCTTAATTCACCACGCAGTGCGCCGATCTCTGCTTTCAGATCCGCAGGGCGTGCTACCCGCGAAAGTATGGCGTTTAATTGTTTAATATTGACTGGCTTAAGCAAGTAGTCGGCTGCGCCTAGCCGCAGCGCCTCTATCGAACTCTCAATGCTTGCGTGGCCGGTAATTAATACCACCTCCGTGGTGGCCCGCGACTCTACGTCTTGGAATAAATCCATACCGCTGCCATCTGGCAACAGCAGATCCAGCAGTACCACGTCCGGGCGCCGTTGCGCCATTTGTCCACGGGCTTCTTGAAGCGTCGAGGCAGTAGCAACCGTGAAGCCTTCACGAGCGACCAGTTCGGCCAAGCCATTTAATGTATTGGTATCATCATCAACCAACAAGGCGTGAGGCATAAGGAGATTTCTCCGTAATTATAAAACGATGACATTTCCTCGCTGCCTCGTTACTGGCAACGTCTATGAATGTTAGAAACAATTCAGATTTGGCGTAATTGAAAAACTTTGAGGTGTCTTCAAAAAATTAAATGCGGCGTGACGCCAAACAACGAGGAATCTAATGAACCAATTTTAGAACAACGAGGCACAATGCAAAAGTAGGTGCGATAAGATAACTTGGATCCTTCCACAGTATAAACGTTACCGCCTGTAATTGCTTGCACAGCCCCTGTAGGACTTACGCAAATACATCCTGGAAAGACGCAGCGACGCAGGCAGTACGATGGCGTAGCAACGCCGCTGGGGTGTTTTTGCGTACGTCCTCCCTTATTGATATTGACAGCTTTAGCCACTAAGGCGACACTTCAAAAAATGTTTAGGGGAATCCGATACTGATACCCGTTAAATTGTCGTCACTTAACAACATGTGTGCCTTCATGTTCCCAAAATCGATGACATATCGGATTATTAAATAACAAAAAGGTGACCGTTTTGAGTCAATTAGATAGTCGGCGCTTATTACAATCAGTGGTAAAACTCACTGAAAAGGCTGATGTACGCGCCTTCGAACTCACGCTGATCGAAACCCTCCATGAATTCATTTCAGCCCGAACTATTCGGCTTTGTAAAATTCTCGAAAACGCCGATGTTCCAGGGCAACGCCTTGTCGTCTTTGTCGACCCATCAGATGAAGAGGGGGGAGATGGAAAAATTTATGAAACTCAAGTATTGGAAAGTAGCGACGCATTTGTCGAATGCTTAACGACGGAACAACTGGTAGTTGTTAAGCATTCACCGAAGCCAGGCGTCCTGGTTATTCATCCGGTAAAAGCAGCAAGTGGGATCATTGGATTTCTACTCGTTGAATGCGATAGCAATAATTCTAGAGAACAAGAACTTGTTACCATTCTCCTTAGCTTCTATAAAAATTATATTTCCCTGCTTACGGCTAGTCAGCGCGACAAATTAACGGGTCTACTCAATAGAAAAACGTTCGACGAAAAAGTATTAAAAATTATTGCTTCTCAACGTTCTGTAGAAGTTAGCGCGGACGGGCGTGGCGGTTACTGCTTGGCAATATTGGATGTCGATCACTTTAAAAGAGTAAACGATAAATTCGGCCATTTATATGGCGACGAAGTGCTGCTGTTATTCGCCCGTGCGATGGTGGATGCGTTTCGCGGGGGCGATTTATTGTTTCGTATCGGCGGCGAGGAATTCGTGGTCGTTTTGAAAGATGTCGATTTGAATCGCTCCTTAGCGGTGTTGGAACGATTTCGTCAAACTATTGAAACGTTCCCTTTCCCGCAAGTTGGCCAAATCACCGCCAGTGGAGGCGTGTCCATGATTACGGGGACGGATTTACCATCCACGGTAATCGATCGTGCAGATAAAGCGCTGTATTACGCCAAGAACAACGGACGGAATCAAATTCGCGTATATGAAAATCTGGTGGAGGAGAAGAAACTAAATGTCGCGGTTGATGACAGCGACGTCGAGCTGTTTTAAAAATCAGAAATTTTTGTGTGCTGTTTCAGTTTTAGACGTGGGCGGAAGCGTTATGAAAGACGCTTTGGCGCAACATTAAATAACCGAAAAAAATTAGCCGTCGTTGCCTCGGCCACCTCTTCGACCGATATCCCTTTAATACGCGCAACTTCTTCAGCCACGTGTTTAACGAAAGCAGGCTCATTCGTTTTACCTCGATATGGTACTGGCGCAAGGTATGGGGAATCGGTTTCGATCAGCATGCGATCAAGGGGTAGCTGCCGAGCCACCTCTTTAAGCGCGACCGCATTTTTGAAGGTCACAATACCGGAAAGGGAAATATAAAATCCCAGCTCCATCGCTTGCTGGGCTACCTCCCAGGCTTCAGTAAAACAATGCATCACACCGCCGACATCTTGCGCATTCTCTTCGCGCATTAGTCGCAAGGTATCTGCGGCCGCTTCGCGGGTGTGGATGATAAGCGGCTTCCGGCAAACACGAGCGGCTTGGATATGCGTACGAAAGCGCTGTTGCTGCCAAGTCAAATCGCCGGTAAGACGGAAGTAATCGAGGCCTGTTTCGCCAATTGCAACGACTTTTGGATCGGTAGCGCGAGTTAGTAATTCCTGTTCCGCCAACGGTGCGCCTTCGGCGTGGTCCGGATGAACACCGACAGAAGCATAGAGATTGTCATGCCCTGCGGCCAAGGCTTGGACTCGCGGCCAATCTTCCAAATTCACGCAGACACATAATGCGTGAGTCACTTTGTTCGATGCCATATTCCCTAGTACTTCATCGATGCGAGAGGTAAATTCGGGAAAATCAATATGGCAATGGGAGTCGATGAACATGAGGAGACACTTTATAAATGCGGGGGAAGTTATAGATGTTGGCCGTAGCCAACAAGAACGTGTTTTAAAGGGTGTGGGTGGGTTTGGAGGATTGTAGCGCCCCCGCCAACAGGTTTTCGATGCGCTTTCTGAGCTCTCGCATCGGTAAATTATCGGAAAACTGCACACCCAACCCCGCCGGCCGATTGCCATGCGCATTCAGCGGTGTAATCCAAGCCACATGACCCGCAACCGATATTTTCGCCGGCTCGTCCATTAGCGTCAGGATCAACAAGACATCATCGCCAAGATGCACGGGTTTATCCACCGGTAAAAAAATACCCCCATTGCGCACCCAGGGAATATAAGCCGCGTATAGCGAGGCCTTGTTACGTATAGTCAACGCAACTACCGCTGGGCGGGAAAACTCGTTAACAATGGTATCCAGCGTATTCACTGATTAGGCTTGCCCGCTATAGTTTGACAATAAGATAGTAACAACTGCTCCAAAAAAAGTCTTGGATTCAGCGGATGAGTGTAAGACCGAGCAGCTGCTTTAAGCAAATCTTGATAAATCAGTAACTGATCTAACGAAAGCCGCTGGGCCAGTGTTTTGATCGCCTCACTGTAATCGAGATGGTAGCGAATAGTTCCGGTCAGGCGAATTGCCATCAAGTCATAACACCAGGTAGAAAGCCATCGCACCACGGTAAACAGTGCCGTTTTCTGCGACAGCGCCGCCAATTCCAGCGCCGTATCAGGGGCGCTAAGTCTGGCCAGCTGATCGAGGAAACGGCGGCGCTCTTCAGTTTCCCCTGTCTCCGCCATCGCTAATGCGGCCAATGGAGCGCCACCAGCTTGCGCAAGCAAGACCTCCGCTTCCGGTATACCTTGCTGCCGCAACCAAGCAAGCGCCTCAGCACGCGCGACTCCGGGTAAAGGAAAGCGCCGGCAACGGCTAATAATCGTCGGCAAAAGACGCCGTGTGTCGTCAGTGATAAGCAAGAATACGGTTTCAGCGGAGGGCTCTTCCAGCATTTTCAGCAGCGCGTTGCCCGCAAAAATGTTCATCGCCTCGGCTGGGTGAATCAGCACCACTCGCTTACCGCCGTTGCGGTGAGTCGTCAGCGAAACAAAATTTTGCAGCTCTCGAACTTGATCGATCGTTATCTGAACCGCCGCTTTTTTTTCCCCTCGTGTGCTTTCTTCGGTCGCACCTTCGCTAGCAGCCTCCGCTTCCAAACGAAGCGCATCGGGTGTTAGCAGACGAAAATCGGGGTGTGTTCCTTGGCTAAACCAATGACAATCGGCACATTTGTCGCAGGGGAGGCCCGTCTCTTTTGAGTTTACACATAGCAGCGCTTGCGCGAATAGGTTAGCGAAGCGACGCTTCCCTGTACCAACCGGCCCGTGCAGCAATAATGCATGGTGTTGATTTACACGTCCCGCACGCAGTTGAGCCCACGCGGGTTCATGCCATGCATAAATCATTTGAAAAATCCTTCAAGCTGGCTCTGAACAATAGCGACTGATTGGCTGCTGTCGATTACTTTGATTCGGTTCGGTGCTTCGGCAGCACGTTTCAGATAAGCGCTACGCACGCGGACAAAAAATTCTGCCTTCTCCTGCTCAAAACGATCAGGCGACTTTCCGGTCTGCGCTAAACGCTGCTGAGAAATCTCCAACGGCACATCGAATAACAGGGTTAAGTCCGGCTGCAATCCATCTTGCACCCAGCACTCGAGAGTGACTAGTTTTTCCTCCGCCAAACCTCGGCCACCACATTGATAAGCAAAGCTCGCATCGGTAAAACGATCGGAGACTACCCAGGCACCTCGCTCGAGCGCTGGCTCGATAACGGTTTTCAAATGCTCCGCACGGGCAGCGAACATGAGCAACGCTTCGGTTTCCGGCTGCATAGACTCGGACAACAGTATTACGCGTAGCTTTTCCCCTAGCGGCGTCCCCCCCGGCTCTCGCGTGCAAAGAACTTCTTTGCCTTGCGCCTCAAGATATGCTGTTAGCCATAACAAATGGGTACTCTTGCCAGCGCCGTCAATGCCTTCAAACGTGATGAATTTGCCGCGAATCAACTTTTAGCCTTAGTTATCTAGAGAGTAAACATGAATTGCAAATCTTGAGCCACAGAAAAAAGATCAAGTGAGAGAAGCGACCATGCGGACAAGCTAACCCCTGACAGGAAAAAGCCACATGAAAAGCTTTTGCATTTTCTCTATGTGCGCTCTGCGTCTTCTGTGGCTCAAGATTTTTAACCCCCAGCCTATTTTTGATACTTAGCCACCGCCCGATTGTGCTCTTCCAATGACTTAGAGAAATAATGCGAACCGTCGCCCTTAGACACAAAATAAAGCTCTTCGGTAAGCGCTGGCCGCAATGCCGCCTCGATAGCGCCAAGCCCGGGCATAGCAATAGGCGTAGGTGGCAAACCTAAACGAGTATAGGTATTGTAAGCCGTGTCGGTAGTCAAATTGCGCTTATGAATATTGCCGTCATAGGCCGCCCCCATCCCGTAAATGACGGTGGGATCGGTTTGCAGTTTCATCCCACGCTTAAGGCGATTCACGAACACACCAGCGATACGTCGGCGTTCCTCGGGTTTGCCTGTTTCTTTTTCAACGATGGAAGCCATAATCAACGCTTCGTAAGACGTTTTGTAAGGAAGGTTAGTTGCTCGCTTGTCCCATTCCTTGGCCATTCGGGTTTGCATAGCATGATAAGCGCGCTTGAGAATTGCAATATCGCTCATGCCACTGCTAAATATATAGGTATCGGGGAAAAACAAACCTTCAGGATTTGTTTCGTGTGCACCGATGGCCTTCAAAATCGCATCATTGGCTAAGCCCGCAGTGACTTGCTTGACGCCGGGATTATTAGCGAGGAGCTTACGTATTTGAACGAAGGTGCTGCCTTCGATGAAGGTTATTTCACTTTGCGTGGCGTCACCGCGCCGTATTTTGCTAAGTAGCTGAAAGGGTGTGATTGGCCCCTCTACTTCATAAGTTCCGGCTTTGATATTTCGCTGCTTCCCCATAAGACGCGCCATCAATTCGAACTGCCAGGCTGATATGGGCATTCCGCTGGCGGCGATTTCCCGGGCAGCCCCCTTTAAGGTACTACCATGTTCGATTGAAATCTCGAAGGGTGCCGTGGGAGGAACAACAGATTTATGGACAAACAATACAAGCCAACCTGCAAAAACGGTTAACCCAATGACAGCAGACGCTAGTAGGAAAACAAGAAACCGCCTAAGCATTTCTAGAGCTTAATTCAAGAAACAGTTTGCAAGGTAAAGCAGCCGCACGAGGTAGTACAAGTAGCACAGCACCCCCCCATCAAAGGACATATTTGAATTAGAAACTGTTCAAGCTGCTACTGCGCGAGCCATCTTACGCTCGGAATGCCGACAGTGCCACTTTCTTGCACAGCTGCGCCTTTCGCGCCCAATATGGGCAAAACTGCTGAAATATTACCCCTGCTGCTTACAATAGATATTAAACAAACTTAGACGCGGAATAAACCACAAAGCACACTGCGTGCAATTAGTAAAACGCCTTATTTATATGCGACGAAATACTAAAGTGCCGTTAGTACCGCCAAAACCGAATGAATTGGAGACCACAATATCGATCTTCATTTCTCGCGGTGTATTAGGCACGTAATCGAGATCACATTGCGGGTCCCGATCAAAAATATTGATGGTCGGCGGTGCTATATTATGGTGCAAGCTAAGCACGGAAAATACCGCTTCCACTCCGCCTGCAGCGCCAAGCAAATGGCCGGTCATGGATTTCGTCGCGCTAATGGCGATCTTTTTTGCATGATCCCCAAACTGCCGTTTAACAGCAATTGTCTCGGCGATATCACCTAATGGCGTAGAGGTTGCATGGGGATTAATGGCATCCACTTCGTCGCTATTGATGGCGGCATTTTTCAATGCGTTTGCCATCGAACGGCGTGCGCCGTCGCCATCTTCCAGCGGTGCTGTAATGTGATGCGCATCGCTGCTCATGCCAAAACCAGCTAACTCACAGTAGATCTTCGCGCCGCGTGCCTTAGCATGCTCGTATTCCTCAAGCACCAGAACACCGCCCCCCTCACCAAGAACAAAACCATCTCGATCTTTATCAAATGGACGGCTTGCCGTGGCTGGGTCGTCGTTGCGCGTAGATAATGCCCGCGATGCGGCAAACCCTGCAATCGCAAGACGGGAAATCGTAGATTCTGCGCCCCCGGCAACCATAACGTCCGCATCACCGTATTCGATCATTCGACCAGCATCACCGATACAGTGTGTAGACGTCGTACATGCCGACACCATAGCTACATTGGGGCCTTTGAATCCATAGTGAATCGAGAGATTGCCGGAAATCAAATTGATAATGCTGCCAGGGATAAAAAATGGCGAAACCTTACGCCACCCCCCCGCCTGCATTGCAACATTGGTTTCCTCGATCAACGGCAACCCGCCAATACCCGAACCGATATTAACGCCAATCCGCTCTGCGTTCGCTTCAGTTACAGTAAGCCCCGAATCCTGGATTGCCTCCATAGCTGCCGCAATTCCGTACTGGATAAAAGTATCCATTCTGCGGGCTTCTTTCGGCGATAGATATTTGGTGACATCAAAGTTTTTAACCTCACCAGCAAACTGCACAGGCAATTCCGATGGATCGAACCGGCTAACCCGGGCGATGCCACTTTTGCCGGCCAGTAAATTGTTCCAAGCTTCAGCTACACCAATACCAACCGGCGAAATTATGCCGAGGCCGGTAACGACCACACGACGTTTAGACACGGGGAATAATAACCTTCTGAAGAAAACGCTTTTTAAGTTAAAAACGCGGCGTTAGCAGGAGAACGATTAAACCTTGACGTGGCCTTGCACGTAATCAATCGCTTGCTGGACGGTGGTAATTTTTTCAGCTTCCTCGTCCGGAATTTCGCACTCAAACTCTTCTTCCAGCGCCATCACCAATTCAACGGTATCAAGGGAATCGGCCCCCAAATCGTTTACAAATGACGATTCGTTCTTTACCTCGGCTTCGTTGACCCCCAACTGTTCAGCGACGATTTTTTTGACGCGTTGTTCGAAATTATCCATGTACCTAACTCTCCTTCCTGAGCTTAAAGTGGCGTGATTCTATCAAAATTCTAGTCTCCTATCATTTAACAACAAGCATCGAAAACTAGAATTAGAACTTACAAAAAATTTCTATTGCGGTATTTCAGTTAACAATTTGGTAAGACGTCTTCAAAGACGCTCAGCCCATATACATGCCACCATTAACATGCAGCGTAGTACCGGTGATATAACTAGCACCTGGAGAGGCAAGAAACGCCACTGCCGCAGCTATATCATCCACATGACCTAACCGCCCGAGCGGAATATTTTGTAGCAAAGCTTGCTGTTGCGCTTCCGGTAAAGCACGAGTCATATCGGTATCGATAAAACCAGGAGCGACACAATTTATAGTAATACCACGGCTGCCGACTTCGCGTGCCAGCGACTTGGTAAAGCCGATGATGCCGGCTTTCGCGGCAGCGTAATTTGTCTGCCCCGCATTACCTGCTGCACCGACGACCGATGTTATGTTAATAATGCGCCCACGCCTGGCTTTCATCATACCGCGCATAACTGCTCGGGAAAGTCTAAAAATGGATCGCAAATTAGTATCCATCACTTCATCCCACTCTTCATCCTTCATCCGCGCGAGCAGATTGTCACGGGTAATGCCAGCATTATTAACGAGGGCGAAAATTGGGCCATAACGGGTTTGAATATCGTCGACGACGGCTTGGACACCCGCCGCATCGTTTACGTTCAACGCAACGCCCTCCCCCTTGACTTCAGCTTCTTGCAAATACTTTTCAATGCTCAGCGCGCCCGCATCGGTAGTAGCCGTGCCGATCACCGTTACGCCTTGCTTCGCAAGCGTCAACGCTATTGCCTGACCAATACCACGGCTCGCGCCGGTTACAAGTGCTATTTCAGTCATATGCTCGAAATAAAATGAATAATTGTTTATTACAACTGCGCAGCTGTTTCTCGCAATGAGGTTGCATCGTGCAAAGTCATCGACTGCAAATTGCCGGCAATGCGCTTGGTCAGCGGACCCAATATTTTACCAGGTCCGCATTCGATTACCGCCGTAATCCCATGCAGCGCAAAGTGTCTGATGGTTTCGATCCATCGCACTGGCGAATAAAGTTGACGCACAAGGGCTTCTTTAACTACCAATGGATCTGTATGTGCGGACACATCGGCATTTTGAATAACAGGGATCAATGCTGTCTTCAGTTGCACGCTGCCAAGATAATCACGCAACTTGTCAGCCGCCGGTTTCATCAACGCACAATGAGAAGGCACACTAACGGGTAGCATTACCGCGCGCTTAGCGCCTTTGGCCTTCGCCACCTCACAACCTCGCAATACTGCCTCACGGTGACCAGCAATCACGATTTGTCCCGGCGAATTAAGATTGACCGCTTCTAACACCTGACCTTGCGCAGCTTCAAGACACGCCTCTACCACGGGGCCTTCTTCAAGACCGAGGATTGCCGCCATTCCACCCTCGCCCTCTTTTACTGACGCTTGCATAGCCTGCGCGCGAAAGCGCACTAAAGGTAGCGCATCCTTAAAGGTCAGCACGCCGGCGGCCACGAGGGCCGTATATTCGCCGAGACTATGGCCGGCAAAAAAAGTGGGGGTCTTGCCACCGGCATTTTGCCATGCGCGGAAAACGGCATATCCTGCTGTAAGCATCACTGGTTGCGTATTCGTTGTCTGATTCAGTGACTCAGCAGGGCCTTCCGCCACCATTTTCCACAGGTCCTGATCTAATACGTCGGACGCCTCGGCAAATACATCACGTATTTCAGCCACTCCTTCGTAGGCTTTCAGCATACCTACCGATTGGGAACCTTGTCCTGGGAATATTAATGCGAAAGTCATGAATGGTTTATCGTTACTAATGTAAGCGCCGCATCGAAATTAAGCTACCTATCACGAGTGATAGAAAGCATGTTGCTACCACTTCAATAAAACCGAACCCCAGGTAAAACCGCCCCCAACGCCCTCAAGTAGAACATGATTACCAGACTTAATACGCCCATCACGGACCGCTTCGTCAAGAGCCAATGGAATAGAGGCGGCCGAAGTATTGCCATGTCGATCGACAGTGACGATTACTTTCTCTGTCGGCAAGTCAAGCTTCCGCGCCGTCGCATAGATAATTCGAGTATTCGCTTGGTGAGGAA
Source organism: Pseudomonadota bacterium (assembly GCA_040388195.1). Lineage (GTDB taxonomy): Bacteria > Pseudomonadota > Gammaproteobacteria > Burkholderiales > DATLHW01 > DATLHW01. The sequence continues at coordinate 28,726 of JAZKCF010000052.1, read as the reverse complement.
CCAACCAGTCAATCGCGGATTTATCCAAACCGCTACTCTCGATTGCTTCGAGTGCGACTTTTTCTAAGACACGCACCGCAAACTTGAATACGGCATTACCTTCCATTTTCAAAAAAGGATGGCCTTGAATTTTGCCGCCAGCGACAGAACCTGGTACGCATAAAATATCGCGGTAGCTACCATCTGCATGCAAATGGCTGGAAAGGATACCGGGGGTGTCAGAAGCCTGTAGCACGACGGCGCCAGCGCCGTCCCCGAACAGCACGCAGGTGCCGCGGTCGTTCCAATCCAAAATACGGGAGAAAATTTCCGCACCAATGACCAGCGCACATCGATTCTGCCCGCTACGGATGAATTTATCCGCGATCGTTAACGCATAGATAAAACCGGTGCATACCGCTTGAATATCGAAAGCAGCCCCATTCTTAATTCCAAGTTTGTCTTGCAAAATGCAAGCAGTGCTTGGGAAAATCATGTCTGGCGTGCTTGTGGCAAAGATGATGAGGTCAATTTCTTCGCGCGCGACACCCGCTGCCTGTATAGCTCGCTCGGCGGCCTTCAGCGCAAGGTCGCTTGTAAATTCGTCATTGGCAGCAATATGCCGTTGACGAATGCCTGTACGGGAATGAATCCACTCATCCGACGTATCCATGATCTTTTCGAGATCATGGTTTGTAAGAATTTTTTCTGGAAGATAGCTTCCGGTGCCAGTGATTCGCGAATAAATCATACCGGTGCCTGTTGCGCGACCGGCTGTGGACCGAGAAGGCCGGTACGTTTTTGTTCTATTTCCGTTGAAATACGGGTAAGGACCCCCTGGCGTACTTCTCGAACAGCGCGGTCAATAGCACATTCAAAAGCATAACAGTCAGCAGAGCCATGACTTTTGATAACTACGCCCTTCAAACCAACAAGCGTCGCGCCGTTGTACCGTCGGTTATCTACTCGATTCTTGATTTTTTTCAATACAGGAAGTGCGACCAACGCAGCTATTTTGGCTAGAAAGTTACGTTCAAACTCTTCTTTCAAAATACCGCGCACCATTTTCGCCAACCCTTCAGAGGTTTTCAGTGCAACATTGCCAACAAATCCATCGCATACGACAACGTCTGTTGTACCTTTATAAATGTCATCGCCTTCTACATTGCCGTAAAAATTCAAGCTGCTAGCACGAAGTAAATCAGCAGCTTGCTTCACAACGGCGTCACCTTTGATTTTTTCCTCGCCGATATTCAGCAATCCAACGCTGGGGCGCGTCGTGCCATCAATGGCTGAAGCAAGCATTGCACCCATAATACCAAATTGCAGTAAATGCTCTCCCGTGCAATCAACATTGGCGCCCAGATCAAGCACATAGGTATGACCTTTGATTGTCGGCAACGCAGAGCAAATTGCCGGGCGATCAATACCCGGTAAAGTTTTCAATACGAACCGCGCAATAGCCATCAATGCGCCGGTGTTGCCAGCGCTGATACAGGCGTCGGCAGTACCGTCTTTTACCAAATTAATGGCCACTCTCATGGACGATTTTTTTTTGCCTCGTAACGCCTGTGCGGGAGGCTCATCCATTTCAACAATTTCTGTGGCGTCACGAATTTCTAGCTGGCCACCGACTGGTTTGGATCGGCGCAACTCCGCTTCAATTTCATCTCGCTTACCGACCAACAATACCTTAACGTCGGGATTACGATGAAGGTAATCGATCGCGGCCACAACCGTAACTCTTGGGCCGAAGTCACCCCCCATGGCGTCAATGGCAACGGTGACGCTCACGGGTAAACAATCATTCAAAAAGACAGGAATGAAAAAGAAACGAGGTTACTCGCCCTTAACGTTGAGGACTTTACGACCGCGGTAATAGCCACTGGGACTAATATGATGACGCAAATGCACTTCACCCGTCGTAGGCTCAATAGCCAACGGAGGCGCGGATAAACGGTCATGCGACCGGCGCATATCACGCTTGGAAGGGGACTTTTTATTTTGCTGAACTGCCATAATCGTATACTCCTTGAATATTTCTTTAAGCGGCCTAGAAGCGCTTACTAAATTTTTAACAAATGTTGCGGCTTCGACCGCTCACTTACCGCTTACACACACCACTACAACATTTTTCGCAACACGTACCGTATTGCGCGCTCTCAATTTGCTACGCGCTTACTCTTCAATTTTTAGTATTTTTTATATAGCTTTAAGAATTACCACGAACAACTTTAGAAACTATTAAGACCGTTTCAATTTTGTTAGTGCCGCAAAAGGTGAGGGCTTATCTGATGCCGCTTCCTGCTCCAACCACTCGTCGCACTCTCCCTCATCATGCCGGGGGGCGAAGGGTAAAGCCAAAATAACTTCTTCCTCGATGAGATCTACGAGGTCCAATTTCTCTTGCGCGACCATGTAATCAACAGATTCGTTTTCTTCCTCAATCGCTGGCAATTCGCTTTCACTGCCCACAAACACGAGCGTAGCGTCAATGTCGACTAGATAACTGAAACTGCCAAGACAGCGCTGACACTGCAACGAAATAGCGCCGCGCATTATACACGTAATCTGAGGCTCATGCCTCGCACTAAAGCCGCCTTGTAATTCGTAACGCAATTCCTCCTGCCCAGGCACAATCAAGTTCTGCAATCGTGATAGATCGCTAACCTTGACGTCACCTACGAGAACGCTTCCGAGACGAGTAAAATCTTTTATATCAATTGATTGCATTGTAGCCGCTGAAATAATCTGGCCAGTTACGAGCCCGGCATGATATTCTTTTTGAAATTCAGTGTCAAAAGATTTGATTTTGAAAAGAAAACTTGTTTTAGCTTCCACCTCCCCATTCCGCCGCGAGCTGCTGTCCAAATTGGGAATTCCTTTTGAGGTCAGGGCACCACAGCTTGACGAAACAGCTTTGCCACATGAACTGGCGCCAGCGACTGCAATACGACTCGCGGAAGCAAAGGCTAAAGCCGTCCTTCAGGCATTTCCCGACGCGCTCATTATCGGCTCTGACCAGGTAGCGGAACTCGCCGGTGAACACATTGGCAAACCTATTACGCATGAAAATGCGGTTCAGCAGTTGCGTCGGATGCGAGGCAAATCGGTGGTGTTTCATACCGCACTTGCATTAGTCGACGGACTTAGTGGTCGCACCCAATCCAAAATTGTTCCGACGACAGTTCATTTTCGCGATTTCAGTGACGCGCAGATCGAAGATTATCTTTGCCGCGAACAACCCTATAACTGTGCGGGCAGTGCTAAGTCCGAAGGACTAGGCATTGCGCTTCTCATGAGCATGGAAACAATGGACCCCAATGCCTTGGTTGGCCTACCGCTTATAGAACTAGTTAGCATGCTGAAAAACGAAGGTATCGAGGTTATCTGATGCATGAAGCGACTAAGCTAGGAACGCTTTTCCTGATACCCGTACCTCTTGGTGAAAGTGGTGTCGATGTCGCGCTACCACCGACAGTTCGAACATTGGCGAGCGGCTTAGAACACTTCGTCGTCGAGCATCCTAAAACTGCACGCCATTTTTTAAAGCAAATTGGCGTGCAAACCGCTTTGCAATCTCTTCAAATTGAAGTTCTTGACGAACATACCCCGGCGAATCAAGTGGAGAGTCTTTTGCAACCACTGCTCACCGGAAAGGATGTCGGGCTAATGTCGGAAGCAGGATGTCCGGGAGTCGCGGATCCAGGAGCGACGTTAGTAGCTCTAGCACACGCCAAGGGAATTACCGTACGACCTCTCGTCGGGCCGTCATCTATTCTGCTAGGGTTGATGGCGTCTGGACTCGACGGTCAACGTTTCGCTTTTCACGGTTATCTCCCCGCCGAAAAAACCGGTAGGGTGAAACGCATCGGGGAATTGGAAAAAGAATCCGCTCGCTATACACAAACGCAAATCTTTATCGAGACGCCTTATCGCAATAACGCGTTGCTTGGGGATCTGCTGGCCACTTTAAATTTACGCACTCGGCTTTGCGTAGGCGCTGATCTCACATTACCTACCGAAGCAGTATATAGCCGGACAATTGCAGATTGGCGGAAATCACCGCCCGATTTGAACAAGCGACCTACAGTGTTTTTATTCTTGGCTTAAAGAGTGATTCAAAATCTTCGCGGGCACTGTGCTTTAACAGCACCCGCGACAGATCTTAAATTGCGCACAAAAAATTTATCCGATGACTAACGAAACGCCGCTTCCTTTCCTACTAATGCTTTAGCCATCGCGTCAGCGCCTGCCGCACCCAGTCGACGAGCCACTTTCTCAGCGAGATTATCTTCGGCAGTAAAGTCAATGATTTCTTCCGCTTTAATGACATCACGAGCCACTTGTTGAAGGCTACCGTAACCATCCGCGAGACCAAGCTCTACGCTTTTTTCCCCAGTCCAAACCAAGCCACTGAACATATCCGGCGTTTCCTTAAGTCGCTTTCCGCGACCTTCGCGAACAACGCTAATAAATTGCTGATGAATCTCCGCCAGCATTTTTTGCGCGTATTCTTTTTGCGATTGGTTCAAAGGCGAGAATGGATCAAGAAAACCTTTGTTTTCCCCAGCCGCCAGCAACCGACGTTCCACTCCAAACTTCTCCATTGCACCAGTAAAACCAAAGCCATCCATTAATACTCCGACAGAACCGATAAGACTCGCCTTGTCTACGAATATCTTGTCGGCCGCGACCGCGACGTAATAACCGCCAGAAGCACAAATATCTTCCACGACCACATAAACCGGGACAGTCGGATGAAGCTTGCGCAGCCGACGAATTTCATCATTGATACGGCCAGATTGAACCGGACTGCCGCCTGGGCTGTTGATACGTAAAACGATCCCTTGCGTCTTGGTATCTTTAAAGGCTTCTTGCAGTCCACTAATAACTTTATCGGCGGATGCTTTTCCATCAGTATCAATCACGCCATGAAGCTCCACTAATGCAGTATGACGGGCGGCGGCGGCGGGTTCTTTCTTGCCAAGGAGCCCTAAGATCATGAACACCAGTAGAAATAATAAAATAAAGGTTAGGCTCTTAAAAAAGATACCCCATCGCCGTGCTCTGCGTTGCTCTTGAATGCCTTCCAAAGCTAATTTCTCCAGCACATTTTGCGCCCATACCGGGGTTGGGTTAGGGCCTGTTCCGCCCGGAGATTGTCCGGTTTCATTCGACATATAAAGTAAATCCTTCATTTAAAAAAATGGCACCGTCACGTTCCGTCACGGGGATATTAGTTAATCGTTGTCCTTTGCACGGCCCACTTGTGCAATAACCGCTGTTCGGCATAAAAGCCGCGCCGTGAGTCGCGCAGACTAAGTATAACCCGGAGAAATCGAAGAACTCCCCAGGCTCCCAGTCCAACTCGGTACCGACATGAGGACAGCAGTTTACGAACGCATGCGCTTTGCCATCAAAACGGATCACAAATGCAGCTTGTGGTTTTCCACCAATCACAACCTTGAATCGTGCGCCTTTACCCCCCTCCTCTATTTGCTCAGCGATGCAAATCATCGACGAATTGGCGCTCATTGATTGCCTCGCAATGAGCGCAAAAATGCTTCCAGCTCGGCGGGTAGCGGTGCTGTGATTTCCATAGCCTGTCCGGACAAGGGATGCGAGAACGTTATTCGATACGCATGAAGAAACATTCGTTTCAACCCCTGCTTGATGAGCATCTTGTTCAAGGCAAAGTCACCGTATTTATCGTCACAAGCGATCGGAAAACCGGTATGTGCCAAATGCACGCGTATCTGATGTGTACGGCCCGTTTTGAGCTCCGCTTCGAGGAGGGTGAAATTCTCAAAATTCTCGATCAATCTAAAAATCGTATGCGCCGATTGCCCTTCCTTATCCACTGATACTCGCCGCTCGCCGTCAGCAGTCAAATATTTGGTCAGTGACAACTTGACTGATTGGCGCGCGTTCTTCCATTGCCCAGAGACCAACGTCAAATACCGTTTATCCATAGCACCATCGCGCATCATGGTGTGAAGCCCGGTTAGCGCGCTACGCTTTTTCGCCAACAGTAGTACCCCGGACGTCTCACGATCCAGCCGATGCGCCAATTCGAGGAAACGGCACTGAGGGAATTCGGCTCGCAACTGCTCGATAACACCCTGACTTATCCCGCTACCGCCGTGGACAGCAAGGCCGGCCGGTTTATCGATTACCAAAAGGCCCTCGTCTTCAAACAAAATACGCTCAGCCAACCGCTGCCCAACAGGAGGAATTCTGACTTTCCGCTCCACCGTTTCCGCGACTCGCACCGGCGGAATGCGGATTCGATCCTCTAACGTCAAACGGTATTCAGCACTCACCCGCTTGCTGTTCACGCGCACCTCCCCACTGCGCAAAATGCGGTAGATATGGCTTTTAGGAACTCCTTTAAGCGTTTTAAGCAAAAAATTGTCGATCCGCTGATCTTCTCCAGACTCATCGACCACAACCCAAGTAACAGCATTGGTGGTCGATGGCTTGGATTGCAAGGGCTTCGATGGAGCGGAATCGGGCCGGCTGTATATAGAGGTATTGCGCTTCACAAGTAGTTTCGGAGGTATTTAATAAAAAATGTTATTTAAGGTACCGTTTATTAAGCGTTTATTTCCAGGGAAATTTATTTTGCGCGGCCAGTCTAATTCTCATATACTTCAAGCCGTTGATTTGAAAATGGGAGAGCAGTGAAGCTCGGCCCTCAAGGCAACGCCTCGAAGCGCAAGAGCGAAGTAATCTACCGCCCAACTTGCGATCAATAGCGGCGCCCCAAAAGCTGATCCCGCCATCAACATGATTCCCCAAGCAAATATTCGGTTGCATCGAGTGTAGACTGCGGTCGCAGCGACGTTTTTAAAATTTACGTCCAGCCCTAGTCTTCGAGCGACAGAACACATGCTTGCCGAATCGACCAGGGTTAAGTCACTCACCCAGAAAAGTAGTGATGGTAAATGAATAACGCGCTCTAGGACACCCGGTTTTCTGTTGTTGCGCTAAAACAAGGTTGTGAAATAAATCGTAGCGGCAGGCCCAGCTTGGATCGAGAAGCACTACCGTACAAAAATAGTACGGTGAACAAAGCAGGACCAAGAATATTTGAGGGCCGCGCAGTAGAAATAGATTTATTCGCCGCCTCCAGCAGCGCAGCAATGCAAATGACAGACCTTTTCAAAACAAATGCTACGGATCTATTTATTGCATGATTCAAATGCCCTAAATCTGTAAGCCTAGCGCCCTGCTGCCTAACAACAAGTTTTCAGGCAGCATGGACGGAATCGGTTTGTCCTCCCTCGTCTAGAAGAGCGCGGGAGATAACAATGAAACGTATGTTGTTTAATGCCACACAATCGGAAGAACTCCGAGTGGCCATCGTCGATGGGCAAAAACTCATCGATCTGGATATAGAACACGCAGGTAAGGAACAACGCAAGAGCAACATCTATAAAGGCATCATCACCCGGGTCGAGCCCTCTCTCGAAGCCGTTTTCCTGGATTACGGCTCTGAGCGGCATGGCTTCCTTCCTTTCAAGGAAATCGCCAAGCAGTATTTGCAAAACGAAGACGGCGAGTTTTCCCGTTCACGTATCGCCGGCCTCCTCAGAGAAAAACAGGAAATTATCGTCCAGGTAGATAAGGACGAACGCGGCAACAAAGGCGCGGCACTTACGACGTTTATCAGCCTGGCTGGCCGTTATCTTGTGCTGATGCCAAACAACCCACGCGGTGGTGGTGTATCCCGTCGAGTGGAAGGCGATGACCGCGCCGAATTGCGCGAATTGATGGATCAGCTCGAAGTTCCAGCTGGCACAAGCTTGATTGCCCGCACCGCCGGCATCGGCCGCACCTTGGAAGAATTGCAATGGGACTTGAATTACCTACTGCAACTTTGGCGAGCCATCGAAAATGCCGCGCAAACCGAGCCGCCACCCTGCCTCATCTACCTTGAATCCAGTTTGGTTGTTCGTGCAATTCGCGATCTTTTCACGCCAGACATCGGCGAAATTCTCATCGATACGCCGGAAATTTACGAGCAAGCACGTGCGTTCATGACCACAGTGATGCCGGGCAATGTCCACAAGGTAAAACTGTATCGCGACGACGTGCCGCTTTTCTCGCGTTTTCAGATTGAACACCAGATCGAAACTGCTTATCGACGTGATGTAAGCCTGCCTTCCGGCGGTGCCATCATCATCGATCATACGGAAGCTCTGGTATCTATCGACGTCAATTCGGCGCGCGCAACCAAGGGCGCCGATATTGAACAAACAGCGCTGAATACAAACGTGGAAGCAGCCGACGAAATCGCTCGTCAGCTACGTCTACGCGATTTGGGCGGGCTGGTAGTTATCGACTTCATCGATATGGAGTCCACCAAAAATCAGCGGGAAGTGGAAAATCGCTTGCGCGATGCACTGCGCCCTGACCGCGCTCGTGTGCAAACCGGCAAAATTTCTCGCTTTGGCCTTTTAGAGCTGTCTCGCCAACGCTTGCAACCAAGCCTGGGCGAAACCAGCCATATCCCGTGCCCTCGTTGCTCTGGCACCGGCCATATCCGCGATACGGAGTCGTCGGCGCTGCACATTCTGCGCATCTTGCAAGAAGAAGCAATGAAGGAAAACACCGCTTCCATCCATGCGCAAGTTCCAGTGGATGTAGCAACGTTTCTGCTCAATGAAAAACGTAGCGAGATCCATAGTATTGAATCGCGCCTACGCGTCGAGATTGTGCTGATTCCCAATATTCATTTGGAAACGCCTAACTACACGGTTGAGCGAATTCGAAGTGATTCTGACAAGCCGGACGAACACATACCAAGCTACAAGCTTGCTGCGGCACCAGTCGAGAATGTAAATCTTTGGCAGCCACAGCAAACCAAGGTGGAGATTCCTGAACGCCCACAACCGGTAGTAAGAGGTATTACGCCGGCGCAACCGGCCCCTCTAGTGGCCGCGCGGGAAGCGGCGCTGGCGGAGGCACCACGCGCTTCGCTAATTACAAAAATTGTTGCCTGGTTTAAAGGCACGCAACTCGAATCTGCCACGACTGCATCCACAGAGTCCAAACCTGCCAAACGTGATCACCCACGGCGCGAGCGCGGCGAGCGCAAGGATAACCGTCCACGTCAGGACCAAGACCGTCAAGAACGTAGTCGTCGTCCCGAAAAACCAGAACGTGATCCTGCTCCGAAACAGGAACGCGCTCCTCGCCCCCCAAAAGGAGAGCGTAAAGAGCGTGGTGATCGCGAGCCTCGGCCAGAGCGTCAAACCCGAGCTGCTCCGCAGGAAAATCGTCCTGAACGCGAAATCAAGCCACAAGAAGAAGCAGTACAACTACTAGCCTCTCAGGAGGCTGTGATTGAAACGCCAATAGGAGATGAAATTCGTCCCGAGGGCACCATTGGTAATGGAGAGGCACGCGAAGGTCGTAGCCGACGCGGTCGCCGGGGTGGCCGACGCGAGCGAGGCGATCGTCCGCCACGCGTGCACGCAGATACCTTGCAGTCCGCTGATGGCACTGCTGTCGATGTCGCCGCGAATCCGCCAGCCAACGAACCGGCATTCGCGATTGAGGCGACACATCAGCCGGAATTTGTATTTGATACAAATTCAACCGCGTCAAACAAAGTAGACATAGACACTACAGTCGAAACGTTTGCCGTGGTAAAGAGCGTTCAACCTGCTCCAGTTGAGGAAGTGCGCCCGATAAGTAATGCTGTGGAAATTGAAAAAGCCGTCGTTGATAATGTTCCATCGTTCCCACGACCACATATAGTGGCCGCGCCGCCGATTCAATTCATAGCCGCCACCGAGGAACCACAAGCCAAAGCCTTTGTGCAAACAAAGGCTGATGAGTTGCGAATTGCTCAGCCGGCACAAACAGCCGCTCCCGAAGCTGCTCCGGTAGTGGATATCAAAATCGACTTGGCCGCGGCGGGATTGGTAATGGTTGAAACTCATCCTGAAAAAGCGATGACTTTAACGCCGAACAACGACCAAAGTTCGGCACGCCCACCTCGTCGCGTTCGAGAACGGCCTTCGCGCTCTCTTGAAGCGGAACAATTAGTGCAAGTGGAAACTCACAACAAGCAGTAGAAAATTGTTGTCGAGCCGGCTTTAATTACAAGACGGCAAAGACAAGACATGGGGAATTAGACAGAAAGCACTTCTCTGACTAGTTCCCCATTTTTTTGCCGGTCCGTGGTTAAACAACTTGCTTGGAGCTAGGTCGGATTTCATACCAATGACACAACCCATCGAGTTCTATTTTGATTTTTCCTCACCTTACGGCTATTTCGCCAGCACTAAGATCGACGAAATAGCAACCCGTCACAACCGTGAAGTAGATTGGCGCCCTGTCCTTCTTGGCGCGATCTTTAAGGTCACCGGCAGCGCGCCATTACCGACTATCCCGATCAAGGGTGAATACGCCAAACACGATTTCCCGCGCACTGCGCGATGGTTTGGCGTGCCCTTTACATTTCCGAGTGTTTTTCCGATTGCCAGTCTTGCACCAAGCAGGGCTTTCTATTGGCTACAAGACCATGATCCGCAGCAAGCAAAGGAATTGGCCAAACGCTTGTATCGCGCTTACTTTATTGAAGATATCGATATTTCTCGCCCGAAAAATACATTGGCGATTGCTGTTGATATGGGCCTTGAAAGCGCGGCTGTAGAGGCCAGCTTTGACGACACTGCGATCAAAGAACGTTTAAAAGCCGCAGTAAACTCTGCTTTAGCTAAAGGAGTGTTCGGTTCGCCATATTTCATCGTTGATGGCGAACCTTTTCATGGTTCGGATCGGATGGATCAAGTAGAAAAATGGCTAGCGACCGGGGGCTGGTAAATTGATATTTCTCTTGTATTAATCGTTACCGGCCGTTGAAATACAGATAAATAGGACTTATGCAAAATCGTCCCAGCAAGGGTTGAGCAGGCGTTTCGAGCAGCACGCTGCGAGCCTGCGAAACGATCTGCGCGTATAAGCGCAGATGCGCCCTGCAAGGGGAACGCCGCTGGGGCGGTTTTGCGTAAGTCCTAATAAAGCAATTTCTCGTCTCAGAAATTAGTCTGCCGTACTCGCAATTCCCTGACAATTAACAACCCACGGTATCTATTTTTTCGTCATGTAAAGTAGCTTTACATGACGAGTGGAATGATGCATAGTTTTACGCATCATTCCACTTACTTAGATGCTCTCTCGCCACAGTTATTCTGGCACGGCCTCTACAAGCCCAGTCATAATAATTTCATCAAACTATTAATTATCTGAGCACGTATTCAATCCTGCTCAATGCGTGTTTTAAAGGTGCCCGCAATGGGATTACGCATTGAACTATATTTAATTTACTTTAGCTCGACGCTGCTTACACGGCTCTAAGAAGGTGCTTTAAAAGCTGCCATGGCTGTGAAGCTTGAAATATTTTTTCGACACTGACGCTTCGCGCCCAACATTATTGGTTCATAGAACGACCTTTAAAATTTGTTCTATGCGCCCGCTAATTTAGAACATTGTGTATCCAGCTTGAGCCATCAAGGCCTTAAGTCTCGGGCTTAGGTATTAGCAAAGAATCATTCTTTAATATTAGACGACAGTCTCGTCAAGACAACTGGTCTTGAACCACTGTCCACACATCAATTTTTTAGGGGAGGCTGCAATGGAACTCATCGAGCACGAACAACAATTTGTTACCGAGCAGGAAATGAGAGCCATCTTGTCCGCGTTAGTCTCACTTAAAAAAGGTGACGGCTCTGTAAGATTGCCGATCGAGTGGACTGGTCTACCAGGCAAGGTTGCCGAGGTATTCAATGATGTTGTCGAGCTGAATGAGCGAATGACAGAGGAATTGGCCAGTCTCAGAAAGACCGTGGGTAAGGAAGGTAAGCTCAAGCAACGAGCATCGCTTGGTGACGTCAGAGGCTTCTGGAAAGACTCCATCGATTACGTCAACGCCTTGATCGACGATCTCGTCCACCCAACAAGCGAAACGGCCCGCGTGATCGGCGCGGTAGCACAAGGCGATTTGTCGCAAACCATGGCGCTTGAAGTCGAAGACCGCCCACTTGAAGGCGAGTTTTTACGCACAGCTAGAACCATTAACAAAATGGTGGACCAGCTCGGCTCATTCGCTTCTGAAGTGACGCGGGTAGCGCGTGAGGTCGGCACCGAAGGAAAACTAGGCGGCCAAGCGAAGGTAAAAGGCGTGGCTGGCACTTGGAAAGATTTGACCGATAGCGTGAACTCCATGGCCGGCAACTTGACCGGTCAGGTGCGGAACATCGCTGACGTGACCACCGCTGTAGCGAAGGGTGACCTTTCAAAGAAGATCACCGTGGACGTCAAGGGCGAGTTCCTTGAATTGAAAAACACCATCAACACCATGGTGGATCAGCTGCGTTCATTCGCATCGGAAGTAACGCGGGTAGCGCGAGAGGTAGGAACGGAAGGTAAGCTCGGCGGCCAGGCGATGGTGGAAGGCGTGTCCGGTACCTGGAAAGATTTGACCGATAGTGTGAACTCGATGGCGAGTAACTTGACCGCACAGGTGCGAAACATAGCCGACGTGACGACTGCGGTGGCGAGAGGCGATCTCTCTCGCAAGATCACGGTGGACGTAAAAGGCGAAATTCTCGAACTCAAAAACACTGTGAACACCATGGTGGATCAGTTAAGTTCCTTCGCGGCGGAGGTGACGCGGGTAGCGCGAGAGGTGGGTACGGAAGGAAGGCTGGGTGGACAAGCAGATGTGCGAGGCGTGGCCGGTACCTGGAAAGACTTGACCGATAGTGTGAACTCGATGGCGAGTAACTTGACCGCACAGGTGCGGAACATCGCCGACGTGACGACGGCGGTAGCGAGAGGCGACCTTTCAAAGAAAATTACCGTTGATACCAAGGGCGAAATTCTTGAACTGAAAAACACCATTAATACGATGGTGGATCAATTGCGATCCTTCGCGGCGGAGGTGACGCGGGTAGCCCGAGAGGTGGGTACGGAAGGTCGCTTGGGCGGTCAGGCGGACGTGCAAGGTGTGGCAGGTACCTGGAAAGATTTGACCGATAGTGTGAACTTCATGGCCGGTAACTTAACGGCCCAGGTGCGGAACATCGCTGACGTGACGACTGCTGTGGCAAAGGGCGATTTGTCGAAGAAGATCACGGTGGACGTAAAGGGTGAAATTCTCGAACTAAAAAACACCGTGAACACCATGGTGGATCAATTGCGATCCTTCGCCGCGGAGGTAACGCGGGTAGCGCGAGAAGTGGGTACCGAAGGTCGATTGGGCGGTCAGGCGGACGTACAAGGCGTGGCGGGAACGTGGAAGGATTTGACCGATAGTGTGAACTTCATGGCCGGTAACTTAACGGCCCAGGTGCGGAACATCGCCGACGTGACGACCGCTGTGGCAAAGGGTGATCTTTCCAGAAAGATTACCGTGGACGTGAAAGGTGAAATTCTCGAACTGAAAAACACCATTAACACCATGGTGGACCAGTTGAGTTCCTTCGCGGCTGAAGTGACGCGGGTGGCGCGTGAAGTGGGTACCGAAGGTCGATTGGGCGGTCAGGCGGACGTGCAAGGTGTGGCAGGTACCTGGAAGGACTTGACCGATAGTGTGAACTCCATGGCAAGTAACTTGACCGCGCAGGTACGGAACATCGCCGACGTAACGACTGCCGTGGCAAAAGGTGATCTTTCCAGAAAAATTACCGTGGACGTGAAAGGTGAAATTCTCGAACTGAAAAACACCATTAACACCA